>NZ_CP180547.1:1278136-1917204 GCF_047778065.1 Neptuniibacter sp. QD72_48
AGGCGATGTATGAAGAGGTGATTCAGCGCAGCGCTGAATTGGTCGCTAAATGGCAAGCTTATGGTTTTGTTCATGCTGTACTAAATACTGACAATATGTCGCTGCTGGGTGAAACATTTGATTATGGCCCGTTCAGCTTCTTGGATACTTATAAGCCGAAACTCGTGAGTAATCATAATGATCATAAAGGCCGCTACGCCTTTGAGCGTCAGCCAGAAATAGTGCAGTGGAACTTGTCTTGTCTAGGTCAGGCCTTATTAACATTGATTGATAAGGATGAAGTAATCGCACTATTAGATAGCTATCCCGAGCGATATAAAAAAGCTGAGCTTGCTGAGTTTAGACGTCGTTTAGGTTTACAGACAGAAGAGCAGAGTGATAGTGATCTTGTGCGAGAGTTGTTACAGCTATTTGCTCAACAAAATGTCGATATGAATCGATTCTTCCGAACTCTCTCTAATTTTGACGGTAGTGATGAATCGATTGCTGCTTTGATGAACCTGATCAGCTATCCATTAGCTTTAACACCTTGGCTATTGAAGTACGAACAGCGTTTGGAAATTGAGCCCGCAAGTCAACCAATTCGAAAAGCTCAAATGCGCTCGGTTAATCCTCAATTCATTCTACGTAATTATATGGCCGAAGAAGCGATTCGATCTGCGACGGATGGTGATTTTACTTTAGTTAATGATCTGATGGCCTTACTGAAAAATCCGATGCAGGATAATTCAGTTTTTGAACACTATGCTGAAGCAACTCCAGAATGGGCTGGTGGTATTTGCCTGACTTGTTCATCTTAAGGACTTAACTGTGATAGGAGAATGTCTGTTTCAGATAAGTAGATTAAAAGAGTGAAATACGCTTCTGAATATTTGCTGTTTTAAGCCTGTAAAACGGGAAAATGTTAGGCAAATATTACGATTCATTCATCTCAGTATAATAAGATTGAAATGATTGAATTTAAGGGAAAAAATTCGTTGACCTTTGCATAGAAAGCTCTATAGAATGAAGATCGCTTGAAAGTAAGCCGTATATTTATGTACACCATTTCGAAGTTCTATGAGTACCTCGTCCTGTTTTTCATAAGTAATCACAGCACTTCCAGCACAATCCGCCTGTAAAAAGGCAAAAATTACTCTGAAAGATATAGGACTATAGATATGTCTACTACTGGTACAGTTAAATGGTTTAACGAAGAAAAAGGTTTTGGTTTCATCGAGCAGGAAAACGGCCCAGACGTTTTCGCTCACTTCTCTGCGATCCAAGGCGACGGCTTCAAAACTTTGACTGAAGGTCAGAAAGTTGAGTTCACTGTAACTCAAGGCCAGAAAGGTCCACAAGCTGAGAACATCGTTAAGGTTTAATCCTTAGCTGATATTCAGTTTGAAAAGAAGCAAGGCTAAGGCCTTGCTTTTTTTATGCCTGAAATTTACTCAGTGTGAATTATTTCCGCTCTTTATGGTCCAATTTAAGCGGTAAATCGTATATTTATAAAAGCGCTCAGGAAAAGAAGTTGGTAGGTCTTCCTGCAATCTTCCTTGAGCTTGCCATATAAGTGCAGCTAATGCCCTTGGATGTAATGGAATAGGAGAAGGAACGAAGTCGATATAAAGCGCGCGTAATTTGCGTCGGAGTATTGATTATGAAACTTTTACTCGGAACCACTCTAGCACTCTCTTTGTTAATCCCTAGTGTCGCTTCAGCACATACTCAGCACGATGCAATGATTCATAATTTGCTTAACCCACAAGCTAGAACACTTTTATGGGCCTATGCTCTACCTGAGAGAGAAGCGAATGACGTTGCTGTAAGTGAAGTCTTTATTAGTGATTTGCTTAACCATTCCAGAAGCTATACTCCTGGAATGATGACTGATATGGATTCTATCAATAGGCAGTTTGAAATGAATCCAACTGCGGCGGGAGAAATGATGTCAGACGAGGCTGAATCAACCTATATGATAGAAGCTTTATACAACCCTAGTTTATAAAGGTATGTATTCAAAAGCCCTAGTAATATGGATGTTAATACTAGGGCTTTGGAGCTGATCGGGGTTACTGCATACGATGGGGATCAAGCTGAAAGTCGGTGATTGCCTTGCCTAAAATTACGACCCTTCCGCTATAACGTTCTTCGCCTGTTGAGGAAAACTCGAAATTATACGAGCGCCAGATGCGGATCTGCCCCTTAGCATCGCGTTTAAGCCAAAAACCTCTCAAGTTAATATTGTCATCAAGAAGCTGTAGCTCAAGTTCCTTACACTGCCTGCGGGTATATCTAAGTGCGACCTCTTTAATCTTTTGCGATTGCCACCAGTGATACATCGCAAAGATGATTAAGGTGATCCAGAAGAGGGCTTCAATATCTATATACATCGATTTCTTGTTTCCAAGGATTTATGGGTTCCTTTGATTGTGACTTGTTTTACAATGAGTTGTTTCAGATTGCACGATTAATTTTCTACTCAGGATCGAATAGATGTCATCTATCTCCCAGTTTGTAATGGATAACTGGCTTAATCTTCTAGCACTTATATGGTTTTTGATCTGTTTCAAAGGCTATATGTATTACGCGCGTAAACGCAGTTATGAAACGCCTTGCCTTGCCAGTGTTTTACATATGTATCGAAAAGAGTGGATGACACGGATGCTTACCCGAGATGTGCGAATTGCCGATACAACGGCGATTGCCAATCTAGAACGTAGTGTATCCTTCTTTGCATCCACCACCATGCTAATCCTTGCGGGCTTGATGACCATACTAGGTTCTACTCAACAAGCGATTGATGTTGTGGCGGATATCCCGTTTACCTTCCACGCGACGCGTGCGGAGTGGGAATTGAAGATCCTTCTTCTGATTACGTTATTTGTTTACGCCTTCTTCAAATTTACCTGGAGTCTGCGGCAGTATGGATTTGTTTCAATCATGATTGGCGGTGCCCCGGGGCCTGAAGAACATATCTCCCAGCAGCAGGCGGATGCACACTCTAATCGTATCGCCAAAATGACCTCAATGGCGGCAAATAGCTTTAACCTGGGTCTGCGTACCTACTATTTCTGTTTGGCGATCTTAGGCTGGTTTATCAACCCATGGATCTTCATGGGACTGACAGCCGGCGTTGTGTTCGTTCTGTATCGTCGTGAATTCAAATCTTCTACCCTCAAAACATTGATGATGAGTGCAGGAGAATAAAAGTTAAAAACCTCTCCTTTTACGCTTGAAAAGGTTTAGCACGTCCCAATATTCCTGTTATTGGCGGAGAGCTTGCTAAGGTTCAGCAAGTTCTCCACTACAGTTTTGTTGCTTTAGGGCGACGCTGTAGTTTTAGAAATAACAGACATATTGGATAAGTGTTGATGACTACTGAAACGCGTACAGAAACTCACGGTTTCCAGACTGAAGTGAAGCAACTGCTTCATTTGATGATTCACTCCTTGTATTCAAATAAAGATATTTTTCTGCGTGAGCTAATTTCTAACGCATCTGACGCTGCAGAAAAATTGCGTTTCGAAGCGCTTTCAAATGGCGCGCTTTATGAAAACGATGGCGATCTAAAGATCAACATCAGCTTTGATAAAGAAGCTAAGACCCTAACTATCGCGGACAATGGTATTGGTATGAGCCGCGATGATGTGATCGAACACCTAGGTACGATCGCTAAATCGGGTACAGCACAATTCCTATCTCAGTTAACCGGCGATCAGAACAAAGACAGCCAGTTGATTGGTCAGTTCGGTGTTGGTTTCTACTCCTCTTTCATCGTTGCAGACAAAGTAGAAGTTTTCACGCGTAAAGCAGGTTTACCAGCCGAGCAGGGCGTTCACTGGGTATCTGAAGGTGAAGGCGAATTCACTATTGGTGAAGTTGAAAAAGCCGGTCGCGGTACCAGCATCGTACTTCACCTAAAAGAGGGTGAAGAAAGCTTTGCAGATGGTTTCGCACTTCGTGGTTTGGTACGTAAGTACTCTGACCATATCTCTATCCCTGTAATCATGCAGAAAGAGGCGATGCCTAGCTTCGGTGAAGAGGGTGAAGAGAAAGACGCCGCTGCTGAAGAGCCAGAAGATGAAACAGTAAACAGTGCAACAGCGCTGTGGACACGTAACAAATCAGAGATCTCTGAAGAAGAATATCAAGAGTTCTACAAGCACATCTCTCACGACTTTGGTAATCCATTAACTTGGGCGCACAACCGCGTTGAAGGTAACATGGAATACACCAGTCTGTTGTTCGTGCCAGAGCGTGCACCATACGATCTGTGGAACCGTGAAGCGCCAAAAGGCCTTAAGCTATACGTGCAACGTGTATTTATCATGGATCAGGCAGATGAGTTCTTGCCTCTATACCTACGATTCATGAAAGGTGTTATCGACACTAAAGATCTATCCCTAAACGTATCTCGTGAAATTCTTCAGAAAGATGCCAACGTTGATAAGCTGCGCAGCGCACTAACTAAACGTGTACTGGATATGCTAATCAAACTGGGTAAGAACGATGAAGAAAAATACGCAGCGTTCTGGAAAGAGTTTGGTCAGGTTCTAAAAGAAGGTCCTGCGGAAGACTACGGTAACCGTGAGAAGATCCTTAAGTTGATGCGTTTCTCTTCTACTCATGCTGACAGCGAAGAGCAGAATGTATCTCTGGATCAATACATTGAGCGTATGCAGGAAGGTCAGGACAAGATCTATTACGTTGTTGCGGATAACTACAATACTGCGAAAAACAGCCCGCACTTGGAGATCTTCCGTAAGAAAGGTATCGAAGTACTGCTGATGACTGATCGTATCGATGACTGGATGATGAGCCAGCTTCAAAACTACGATGAGAAAGCCTTCCAAGATGTCACTAAAGGTCAGCTAGACCTAGAAGAGACAACGACTGAAGAAGAAAAGAAAGAGCAGGAAGAAGCAGCGAAAGAGCTAGAAGGTCTAGTTGATCGCCTGAAAACCAGCCTAGGTGAAAAAGTTGCTGATGTTCGCATCACTAACCGTCTAACTGATTCTCCAGCATGTCTTGTGTTGGGTGAGCAGGATATGGGTCTTCAGATGCGCCAGATTATGGAAGCAGCAGGTCAGGCAGTGCCAGACACTAAGCCTACATTTGAGGTAAACCCTGAGCACCCACTGATCGAAAAACTAGATCAAGAAGCAGACGAAGACCGCTTTGGTGATCTAGCTTCTGTTCTATTCGATCAAGCAGGCCTAGCCGCTGGTGCACAACTCGACGACCCAGCAAGCTACGTTGCGCGTTTGAACAAATTACTACTTGAGCTAAGTGCTTGATCAAGTAATTAGGTTCTAAAAAAGCGGCTCTATATGAGCCGCTTTTTTGTAAGTTAAGCTTAACCTTAAGCTTTGAATCTAGGTCAGGGATATATGTAGGTTTAAGCTAGTTGCATATTTTTGGTTATATGCGCGATGCAAGACCTAACTCTTAGGCTTTTATAAAAATGTTACATTCTAAGGACAGATTTTGAGTAACCCTACAACTTTGGACTCTAAAGATATTCCATTCTTTCTCCCGCTGGGTGCGGCAATCTCAACGGCAATGTGGTTATTAGACAAAGTCGATTTACCTGATCAAATGAATCGGGGCTTTCTTACCAGTTTATTTTCGGATCACATTCCATTCGGAACGATTGGGGCGCTGTTTCTAGCAATAGCGATGCTAGAGTTGTTATCAGTCTCTGTGTCTAAAGAAGTTGGCTTTCTATCAAAACAAAATAGACACCTTTCCAGAAGGCTATCACAGCTTGCTTCTCCAGCATTCTTTATAACTTTTGGGTTTACCCTTCCAATTTTTATTATATATCTTTGTACGGGTGAGAGAGCATATGGAAGCTATTGTTCTGTATTTGCAATATTCTCCTTGTTGCTTTGGGGTATGTCGTTCTTAGCGAGACAGCTAGTATTGTCGTCAAGAGCTATGCACACAAAACTCCCCAGGGTTATCGCTGTTGGTATTCTATTAGCTGTTGGAGTAGGTATTATTTGGAATGCAATTTCAGACCTTAGACCAAAAAAAATAGAAGTTAAATTTGAGTATGGGCTATATACAGCTATCAAGAATTCAGCACAAAGTGAAAATATAACTGTTGAGGAGTTTCTAAGAAGAGCAACTCTGAAGCGAGTTAATGATGGTAGGTAACAAGGCGTTGACAATAAGTAGGATCAGGCTTTGCATGTTGCGCTACTAATGGGCTTTCAGCTGTTGCATGTTGTATTCTGGATGCGCTTTCTGCTGTTGTATGCACAATGCAAGACCTGACCCTTGGGTTCGACACCAGGGCAGTGGATCGCCGCCCTGAAGAAGTTTTGTTAGGACGCCCTGTTCGGGGCGGGGTTTTTGACAGGCAAAACTTTCACTGTTCCAGGCTGTTTCTGGATAGGGCTTTATTTGTTGGAAGTCCATTTCTGTCCGTTCATGCGTTCGTGTTTTCAAGCTTGTGTGCCGCCATTAAATAAGTCGATCTCTGGGCCTTGGGTAGGCATAAAGCGTTGCTCGGCTTGGAGTTCAAGTAGTGCCTCTTCAAACTCGACATCATCCATGGAGAACCAGTAATCTGGTTTGCGGTTGTTTTTAGCATCCCAAGCCGCGGTTGTAGGGTCTTTTGCTCTGCCGGGTTCCAGCTCTGGGACATCAGGCATCGGCTGGCTGGTATCCATATAGCGTTGTATCAGGTTCCAGATCCGTTTTAATTCATCCGGTTGTTGGCTGCTGGTGAAGGTATGCAGGGGAATACTGTCGGAGTAGCGATGATATCGGTGTACCAGGTGGAGTTGATAGCTGAGTATGCCCTGATGACTAGGGCTGCTGACCAGATAACAGTCAAACTCACAGAAAGGGTGGCTGTAGAGTTCTTTATTGTTTTTATAACGTGTCACCCTGCCAGTGCTTCGGCTGAAGGTAAAATGTTTGACCGCTTTCATAAACCAAGGCATGGGCAAGTATCCTCGGCCCGAGGCTTCAAAGTAGCCCCAGATTAGAGCGCATGGGAGGAAAACTAAAAGAGACATTGTAGTGATTGCATGAAATAAATCATTTGTTGAAACTGAGTCATCAGAAACAAATAATCCTATACTCACGACAAAGAAAATTGGAGCTATAAAAATACAAAACCCTTTGGAAATAGCGGTAAGGTAAAAGTAAATTAGCCCCCATTTATTTAGTGAGCCTGCACTGTACTGGTTCTCATCCCAATGGGTTTCGCCATTATTCTCTTGTAAACGTTGCTTGATTTCAGCTGGTGTGGGTTCCTCAATCATACTGACGGGAACGGTTTCGTTGGCCTGGCTCCACGGTAGCGGATCACCGCCCTGTAGAAGCTTTGTCAGGATGCCCTGTTCTGGGCGGGGTTTCTGACAGGCAAAATTTTCACTGTTCCAGGCTGTTTCTGGATAGGGCTTTATCTGTTGGAAGTCCATTTCTGTCCGTTCATCCCTTCGTGTTTTCAAGCTTGAGTGCCGCCATTAAATAAGTCGATCTCTGGCCCTTGGGTCGGCTTAAAGCGTTGTTCAGCTTGGAGTTCAAGTAGTGCCTCTTCAAACTTGACATCATCCATGGAGAACCAGTAATCAGGCTTACGGTTGTTTTTTGCATCCCAAGCAGCTGTTGTAGGGTCTTTTGCTCTGGCTGGTTCTAGTTCTGGGACATCAGGCATTGGCTGACTGGTGTCCATATAGCGCTGAATCAGGTTCCAGATGCGCTTGAACTCATCCGGTTGTTCGCTGGTGGTGAAGGTATGCAGAGGGATGCTGTCGGAGTAACGATGATACCGGTGTACCAAGTGGAGTTGATAGCTGAGTATTCCCTGATGACTAGGGCTACTGACCAGATAGCAGTCAAATTCCGAGAAAGGGTGGCTGTATAGCTCTTTATTGTTTTTATAGCGGGTCACCCTGCCAGTGCTACGGCTGAAGGTAAAATGTTTGACCGCTTTCATAAACCAAGGCATGGGTAAATACCCACGCTCAGAGGCTTCAGCATAGCCCCAGATTAGGCCTGAGGGGAGGAACACGTAAATGCCATAGACATATGAGACATCAGCTATTTCAGACAAGCCCCATCCGTCATAAAAAACAAATGAAAACAATACAATAATAAAGACAGGCAGTAACATGGTACAGTTGCCTTTACCGAAGACAGTCAGATAAAAGTAAATTAATCCCCATTTATTTAATGAGCCCGCACTGTATTGGTTTTCGTCCCAGTGAGTTTCGCCTTTATTCTCTTGTAAACGTTGCTTGATCTCAGCTGGTGTGGGTTCCTCAATCATACTGACAGGAACGGTTTCATTAGCTCGACACCAGGGTAGTGGATCGCCTCCTTGTAGAAGCTTTGTTAGGACACCCTGTTCGGGACGGGGTTTCTGGTTGCTGTAGTGCTGACTGTTCCAGACGCTATTCTGATACTGGCCTTGCGGTGTTTCAATTTTGTTCATCATTAGTCCTGTTACTGTTCCCAGCCAAATTCATCGGCCCACCAGTATTCCCCTTTGGTAAAGCTTGGGGTGGTACTTGGGCTGCCGGCTTCTTTCTCTTTGCTTAACGGAGGGGTGGGGAAGGTATGTTCACCAATCTGTAGCTGGGCCCTTGTATGGAAATGGGCTTGATATTCGTAGGTATAGCTTGTTCCGGGCCAAAATTTACCGTCGTTTTTAGGCACGATATTGTCAAATCGATAGAAAAAAATTTGGCCGTTATCTAGCTCCTGCTGATCGAGTAAAGGCGCGTCCGCAGGGGCCACTTGATCGACGCTCAGCGTTGGTTTAACCGGTCCACGGGTTGTTCGGGTTTTTTTGGTAGTGCTAGTTAAGATTGCCTGCCGTGCATGGAAGCGCAGGGTTTGGTGCTCTGGTTTACTCAAACCGAACAGGTTACTGGTGAGCCAGACACCGTGGGTAATGCCTTTGCCTGTTAATTTCCTGCGTAGCTCGTCGGATAGCTCGATCTGCTCAATCGGATAGGTTTTAATCCGTAGGTTCATAATAAGGTTGATAAAATGCTGCCAGGCCTTGTCCGGTTGTTGCAGATATTTATAGTCACCAGTGTGATCGGGACGTGCTCCAAAGGGGCCGTTTTTAAGCCAGGTTTCCATGGGGCTGTCCTTAAACAACATATAGAGGCCAAAGCCTACTAGGGCAATGGTTAGTCCGATCCAACCCAGAGGGCTCATTAGGAAGGTGGCAGTATAGAGGCTGCCGAAGGTGGATAGGCCAGTACCAACTGCAACCATCGCCATAGCCGCTGCGGCATCTTTATCTTGAGCGGAAATTAACAGACAGGTATCCCATACGGCCACCGCTGTGGTTAAAGCACCACCGACTAAACCTGCAAACTTGAGTCGGCTTATCGTACGTTCCAATTGAAGGTTTAATGATGGGAAAGAGAGAAATCTTGCTGTTGCAGGGGATAGTTTTCGGAAGGTGGCGGTACTTGTTTTCGCCAGCAGTCCGGTCTCTTTGGTTAAAAAGTTTGAAGCATTTACAATAGCAACCCCTAAGTCGACCACCGCACTAACTCGTGCAGTGGTTTTATAGTAGCTACTATGCCTTTCATTAAACCCCGTCATAGTCCTCTGCAAATTAACAATCTCCAGCGCCACAATAATGAAGGGAACCCCTTTCTGTGCGTAGAATTCCCCGGCAGCAGTGCCTGCTTTGCTTTGCGGAGTGAGTTTGTCCGCCAGATCAACCTCTTTGGCTAATTGTTCAACTTTCATTTGGGTGATGGGGTTATCATCCGGTACAACTAGCGCCCGCAGATCAGCTTTGCTGCTTACGGCAGAGCCATGTAGCTTGGTGCCTTTGAGGCTACGTTGATTGGTTGAGGCGAGCAGTTTATCGTTGCTATCCCTGAGTACGCCATAACGTTTACCGGCTGTTTTCTTACGCTGTGATTCGGTTAGGCCAAAACTTAACCCCGCCTTTTTACTGTGAACTCCGACTACATAGGCACCCGCAATTGATTCACCGGAGGTGGGAATATAGGTAGCCTTTCCTATACTGTCTGGTGCTATTAGCTTACTCAGGCGGAGATTGTCGAGGTAGGCGGCTCTGAATTCGACAGTTTCGATCATTTGGCTAAGGCTGGCGCGGGCAGCAGCTTTGTTTTGCAGCGCTAGCATAGCCGTGTAAAAACCACTGAGGACACCATCAGCGGTATTGAGGATACGGCGGCTGATGCCAAAGCTGTCTTCACTGTTTTCGCTGCTTTTAATGTTATCGCCCAGTAAGAGTGCCTGATCACGGTTTTCTATCTGATCATCTAGCAGTAGGGTGTCACCGGCCCAGCGTGCCACATTGTTCGCGGTTGCTAGGCCGCTGCCGTCATTTATTGGTGCTGGTGGGGTGTAGGCTATTTCCAGTGGAACCTGATCCTTAGGTGGGTAGAGCAAAGCATGCAGTGGGTGGAAGATACCTTGGTTGTAGAAATTGGCGATAATGCCATGGCCAGGCCAATCTTGCGGTTGCTGGTTGTCTTGCAGCGGATCGATAGCGGCGAGGTTAAGGCTCAAGGCTTGGAAAGCATTACCGACGAGACGATAGGCACCAGGCGCTCCGCGGTCCAGATTGGTGAAATCCCGCATTGCCGCAGCGGTGGCAGGATTATTAATCGTTTTGCCAAGGTTATTTTGGAATTGCGCCATATCCTTATGACAGCGTTGACGCTCTATTGTGCGTAGTGTGCGCTGAAATACCCCAATCGGGCTGAAGTTAAAACTATCTAAGTGCTTGTGGTTAGGGTTTTCCTCACCGTTTGGCAGTTTATCTGGTACGACAAAACGTTGCACCAGTTCGGCGCTCTTAAAGTATTTCTGCTGACCAGCGTCGTCCATTATATGGAACAGACAGGAGCTAACCTGCATGGCCATAGTGGTGTGATGACGGAGTTCAAATATTGGATCAGTTAACACGATAAGTTTCAGCTGGCGGGTTCTAGCATCTGCTAAGTAGTCGATTGAACTGCGGGCTTGCCAGAGACTGTCTTCCTGACTATCAGCATTTAATTGTTTGTTGTATTGGGCTGCACGGGCGCCGTATTCGTATCGCTGCTGAGTACACATTCTCCAGTGTCGATAGGAGATCGCTGCTGTCTTTCCTGAGAGCATTGACCTCGTAACTTACACTGTCGTATAGATTGTATAGGTGGTTGCCACTGAGGTCGCGATTATAGAGGCTGGGATCGGCAAGTTGTTCTTCGATCTCTGGTTCACGTAGACGCATCGTCTTCAAGGTGGTGTTCAGCTTGTCACCCAGCGTATTAATGCTTTGGTGAGTAATAACGCTAGTACGTAGTTTGAGGGTGGTCCTGTTTTCAGGCTTTTCGAGAAAGTTCAGGTACGCAGCACTCCACTGGACCTCTGAATAGGCAACATATAAACGCTGAGAACTACCGTTTGCTTTAGTTGGCAGCCAAATATCTTTTAGTGGCTTGCCAACAGCTTTGCGCGGCTCTTTCTTAAATGGTTTATCAAAGCCCTCTCGGTGGTGGGAAAGGTGAGTGTCACGAAACTCTGGACCTATATTTTCCTTGTTTATTACCTCAATCTCGCGCCATAACTGGTTGTCTTTAAAAATATAAAGGTAACCATTGCGGATGGGAGCCATATGTTGCTCTGGGTATTGCGCTGGTTGAACGCTAGGAAGAACGGTTAGAGGAACGACCGCCTGAAGATGATAATTCTGTTCGTGATTATGCTCTTTCTGCTGGTATTTCTGCTCATCGACTTTGGTAAACAGGGGCAGTTTGATAGGGCCGCCTTCGTCACATTCAATGCTGAGCCACACGTTGCGTTTTTCGGTTTCAGGTGTCCAGTTCCAGCTAAAAATACTATAGCCAGCGACTTCAACTAACTTCTGTCTAGCTTCGATCTGTTCCTGTTGTGCTTGATCGGTGTGATCGTAGAATTGAAATGACTGCGTGGTATCGTGGCTGACGCCATTGACGCTGATGAAAAAATCGCAGTCTAAACAGGAGCTTTTGGGACGTGACATCTGAATTATTCCTTTAATTCTCAAACCGCCAGGTGACAGACGCGGTGTATAACGCTATTGGCTTCACTGCCTTAGGTATGCGGAGTCTAAGCTATATGCACTTAAGTGTTAATAGGCATTGTTTAGAATGATGGCTGAAATCATAGCCACAGCCGATCTTTGCAGTATTCTTCCTGTATTTAGCGGCGAAAGCCCCTAATCCACCTCACTCAGAAAAATAACAAACCGATGTATCAGCCGAATGCTTAGCCTGATACATCGCCTTATCTGCGCGTTGTATCAATATCTCTGCGCTGCCTGCATCCTCCGGGAAGATACTAATCCCAATACTTGCTGAAATAATATGTTGTGCCGGTTTTAGGTCAAACGGGGCGACTAGGCTGTTTAGGCATTTCTCTGCGACTAAGATCGCTTGTTCGCGCTTTTCGATATCAATCAGGGCCACAAACTCATCGCCGCCGATGCGGGCAATGGTATCGGTGGACCGGAAGCAGTGTTTTAAGCGTTTAGCGACTTCGCGTAGGACTTTATCACCGGTGGCGTGGCCGTATTGGTCGTTTACCGGTTTGAACTTATCCAGGTCGATATAGATAACTGCCAGTTGGCTTAGTTGTCTTTCTGCACGGGAGATAGCACTTTCAAGACGGGAGTAAAAGAGGCGGCGGTTTGGCAAATCGGTGAGTGGATCTTGATAGGCTTTGGTCAGTAGGTTGTCTGCCATTGCACTATGGGTCTTTTCGTCACGTACGATCAGTACAAATTTATTGGATTGTACCGATTGGCCTTGAACCGCGTTCAGGGTGGCGAAATAGGTTCTGTGGTCGTGACTGCAGATCTCACCGCACCAGCTACCATTGGATTCGGTCAGTCTGTCCAGATCGATAGCGTCACGTTCTGGGCTGTATAGCAATTCATTTAGTTGAAGGCTTTGCGTTTTATCTTTGAGCTGAGGGAACTGGTTTTGCGCCGCTTCGTTACTGGATATGATCTCGCCTTCGTCGGATAGAATGATGCAGGGATCTGGGGTGGCATCAAACACTAAGGAGGCGAGGAGTAGGTTCTGCTCGGCTTCACGCTCAAAGGTAACATTACGGCCTATGCCTAGGACCCCCGTCTCTCTTGAATTGCTCTCTTTTAGGGGCAGTTTGTACATATCTAATAAGCGGCGGCGGCCATCTTTGTAGGAAACCCATTCGTCGCAACGCTGTGCTTCTAGGGTTTCTCGTACTTCTTTATCTTTATTGGCAATGTATTCGGCTGAGGTTCTCGACATTAGCTCGTAATCGGTGCGGCCTAAGATATCTTCGGAGGGCGTATCTAGAAACTCTTCAAAGCTTTTGTTGCACAGCTGATAAACCCCTTCAGGGCTTTTGGCAAAGATAAAGTCCGGTACGGCGTTGATAATGGTGTGTAGCAGTTCTTGCTCGCGCTCCAGTTCTTGCTGGGCTTCGATAAGGTCGGTGATGTCGTGCAACACCACCATCGCGCCTAGGTCAGTGATCAGTGAACCGGAGTAGGAGGTGAGCTTGCCTTCAAAGGTATGCTGCTGTTGGCAGATAGAGGTCTGGCTGATGCGAACTTTATGTTTTTTGCCCATAAAGGCTTGTTCGAGCGCGCTTTTGATCTGTTGTTCATAGGCTTCTGTGCCATGAACTTCGGCAACGGTTCTGCCGATAAATGCATCTTTATGAATACCAAAAAAGTTTTCGTAGCCTTTGTTTACCGCCACAAACCTATTGTTTTGATCAACGATGGCAATCATGTCACCGAGTTGGTCAAGCAGAGATAGCTCTGTTTGTGGATGTAGCTTAGAAGGATCGTTCTGTTGTGCGTTCATACTGACCTTGGCATTTTGATCAAACTTCTATTGAGTGAGCAATATCGTTCAAAAGCCTTTTTAGGGGCGGCTACGAATAAAATATTCGTAATGTCTTAAGTAAGGATAAAAGAATAAAACATACGTTTAAATTAAACAATTGTTTGAGATTGGCGCTCCGATAATTTACACAGAGGGATCAACATACTTAGGAGAGAATGATGACCCCTTTATTTATGAAAGCTCGGCATTTTTTTGAGGATATCTGTCCAGCCCAAGATGACACACTAAAACTGGTTGTTGTCACCCATCTACTTGATACTCCACCAGTTTTTTTGGATGCGTTGGAGCAATTTTGCTGTGTAAAAATGGTGTTACCAAAGCCAAAAAGTATAAGCCGCTCAACACTAGAACAGGTAGAACAACGGTTTCAGGTGGTGATTAAAAAGCGCTCTCAGATCAGTTCCGTCGAGGTCATATCAGCAATTTTGAATGAATATATCCCAGAAGGGGATATGATCTTAGTCGATATTGGTGGCTATTTTGCCTCGGCGTTGTCGCAATTGCCTGATCGATTAAAAGCCAATCTGCTGGGCGTGGTAGAGGTCACTGAAAATGGCTTACAACGTTATCTTGAGCATGAGCAACTGCCGGTACCGGTATTATCGGTTGCCCGTAGCCCACTAAAAAGTCCCGAAGATTATCTGACCGGCCAATCGATTGTGTATTCCGCTGAGGCTTTGATGCGTGAATGCCACCAAATTATGAATGGTGGTAATGCGGTGGTGTTTGGTTATGGCAAGATCGGCCGCTCCATTGCTAAGGCGCTGCATGAAAAGAATATTAATACCAAGGTGGTTGAGATCGATCCGATTCGTGCGATCGAGGCGAGATCGCGTGGTTTTGATCTGATCAATAAAGAGGATGCCTTGCAGAGTAGTGATGTGATCTTTTGCGCGACGGGCAATCAATCGCTGAATAATCATGATTTTAACCGCATCAAAAACGGCGCATTTATCTTTTCGGTAACTTCCTCTGATGATGAGTTGGAGCTCAGCCGTGCTGATACCAATTTCTCGGTGAGTCAGGAAACCCAGCATATTGCGCGGTACGAGCGTTTGGGCCAGTACTTTTACTTGGGCAATCGGGGTAATGCGATTAACTTTATCCATAACGCTGAGGTTGGCCCTTATATCTACCTTGTACAAGGAGAGGTGATTAAGGCGATTAACTATATTCGTAGCCAATCTTTGCCAGCCGGATTGGATCAGTTACCTACGCCGGAAAGGCGAGATCTGGCTGAGCGTTGGCTTGCGCACTTTGGTTAACCTGAAAAGTAGTAGAAAAACAGGTGCTCGGTTGTGCTTCCGAGCCTTGTTTTACGTGTTCTCACTGGCCGAAATACTATAGAATCCCTGCTTTTTAGCGCACTATTAAGAAAGCAGTATAAATATGTCTGATAGTCATCAAGCCCATATAGGTTTAACTGATCCCAAAAGCCCTGAGAATGTTGGGGCGATCATGCGTGCCGCGGGTTGCTACAACGTGCAATCTGTTACCTACACGGGTAATCGTTTTAACAAAGCGCAGGAACAAAATAAGCGACTGCAGACAGATACCCGCAATATGCTGGAGCGTATCCCGCTAGATCATATTGAATGCTTTAAAGCGTCGATTCCAAAAGGTGCTAGACCGGTTGCGATTGAGCTGGTGGAAGGTGCGACTTCCTTGATCGACTACGAGCACCCAGAAAATGCTTATTATATCTTTGGCCCTGAAGATCGCTCGATCGATAAAGAGGTCGTGGCTTGGTGTGAAGATGTGATCTACATTCCGACTGTTGGTTGCATGAACTTAGCCGCAACGGTGAATGTTGTGCTTTATGATCGTATTGCTAAGTTAGGCCCGAAAGCGTCTGGAGATGAGTTGATCCGCAGATCGCGTGATCGCAATAATCAGCTTAAGGTTTAACGACAGGCTGTATTGAAAGGCGAGATAACTAGCCTAGTTCGTGAACTAGGCTAGCTTAAGTAAGCGTATAGAAAGCGAACTTACTTATCTGGTGCGTGGAAGTATAGGTACAGATCGATCAGAAGTTCCGGAATCTGCGCGCACATCTCTGCACATAGTTTCTCATCTTCACGAATCTTGTTGATGTCATCTTCTTCAAACAGTTCAGATGCAACCATTACTGGTAGTAGCATCTCAGCTACTTCTTCCTGCTTCTTGCTACCGAACCATTCCTCTTCCTGAGTGAACACACCTTCCATAAAGGCTTGTGACCACCACGCTAGAGGTGAGATATCTTCATCTTCTTCAGCGTCTAGAGACAGTTCGCACGGTAGTTCGATTTCACCGTCGCTGTATAGCTGACCGCCAATCGTGCTGTATAGGCGTTTTAGTAGGCCCATGATCTCAGCTTCTTGCGCTTCTGATTCCCAGTTTGGCGTCTGATCAAAAACCAGTTCCATCCACGTGGATTCATCAAGAGGAGTAGGGCTGATATTTAGCGCGCTAAACAAGCCGTGAACGCCGATAAGATCAAGGCAATCTTCTGAAACAGCATCGGAATAAAGGAAGTCGTCCAGTAGATCCAGTTCTGAATCGGTAAGTGCATTCGCTGAAGTGAGAGTCATGAATATATTCCTAAAAGGTTATGCCGCTGATTTTAACTTGCTTGGTCAGATTTAGCAGTATTTTTTAACTGCTCAATTCAATACGGTTGTCAGTGACAAAGGCACGCGCTTTCTGGATAATCCAGCCATGAATTCAAGCGCGTTACAGATCCTCAAAGAGGTTTTCGGTTACGATCAGTTCCGAGAGCCCCAAGCCGAAGTTATAGATACCCTGGTAAATGGCCAAGATGCCTTGGTGGTTGTGCCTACAGGTGGTGGTAAATCACTCTGTTATCAGCTACCTGCGTTGATGAGGCAGGGCACGGCTATTGTTATCTCGCCGCTGATCGCGTTGATGCAAGATCAGGTCACTGCGCTGTCGCAATGGGGTATTCGTGCAGGGTGCTTGAATTCGAGCATGGATTTCTCTTTGATCAATGAAACCGAGCATCAGTTAAGATCCGGTGGCTTTGATCTACTCTATATTGCGCCGGAACGACTACTTCAGCCGCGCACGCTCTCTCTGCTTCAGTCCTGCCCAATTGCACTCTTTGCTATCGATGAAGCGCACTGTGTATCACAGTGGGGGCATGATTTTAGACCAGAATATTTGCAGCTAAGTCAGTTGGCTCAGTTATTCGTTGGTGTGCCGCGTATTGCGTTAACGGCAACTGCGGATGAGCGCACTCAGCAAGAGATTGTTGAACGATTAGCGCTGACCAATCCTGCAGAGTTTATCCAAGGTTTTGACCGCCCAAATATTCGTTATCGCATCGGGCAGAAAGACAGCGCTAAAAAGCAGCTGTTAAAGTTCCTCAAAGATGAACACCCAAAAGACTCCGGTATTGTTTACTGCCTTTCTCGCAAGCGGGTAGAAGATACTGCCGCTTGGTTATGCGAACAGGGCTTTAATGCGCTGCCTTATCATGCGGGACTCGCGGCAGACCTTCGAAGTCATAATCAGCATCGCTTTTTGACTGAAGAAAATATCATCATGGTGGCGACCGTTGCCTTTGGTATGGGAATTGATAAGCCGAACGTGCGCTATGTGGCTCACTTGGATCTGCCAAAAAGCATTGAAGCGTATTATCAGGAAACTGGTCGTGCGGGCCGTGATGGATTACCTGCCGATGCTTGGATGGTTTATGGCTTGCAGGATGTGATGTTCCTGCGTCAGATGTTGGAAGGCTCGCAAGCGCCAGCAGAGCAGAAGGTAGTTGAGCGCCAGAAGCTAGAAGCGATGCTTGGATTGTGTGAGATCACGAGCTGCCGTCGTCAGGTGCTTTTAAGTTACTTTGGTGAGAAAGATCATCAGCCTTGTGGCAATTGCGATACCTGTTTAGAGCCTGTTCCTGTTTGGGATGGCACTGAAGCGGCACGTAAAGCCTTATCGGCGGTTTACCGTTCTGGGCAGAGTTTTGGTGTGAATCATGTGGTCGATATCCTGATGGGGAAATCGAATGAGAAAACCAAAAACTTCGCCCATGAAAAGCTTTCTACTTGGGGCATAGGCAAAGAACTGGATAAGAACCAGTGGCGCTCTGTTTTCCGTCAGCTGGTGGCTCGTGGATTGTTGGGTGTGAATGTCGATCAGCATGGTGTTTTGCACCTAACCGATAAGTGCCGTCCGCTTTTACGCGGCGAAACCAAAATCCAACTGCGTAAAGACCAGCGTCAGCATACACCTTACCGTAAAAACCAAGTACCGCAGAGCCAGCTGGAAGCTGAAGATTATGCGCTATGGAATGAGCTTAAAGCGGTGCGTAAACGCTTGTCTGATGAGCAGGATGTACCGCCTTATGTGATCTTCCACGATGCAACGCTGATGGAAATGGTGATGTATCGCCCGCAAACCTCAGATCAGTTCAAACGCTTGAACGGTGTGGGCGAACGCAAACTGGACCTTTACGGTGCTGACTTTATTCAGGCGATTGAAGAGTTCGAGGATCAGCACAAAGCCGATAATGTCGCGACTCAAGCGATGGAATCGGTTGTGCTGTATCGCAGTGGCATGACGGTTGATCAAGTCTCTAGGCAACAGCATCTATCGGTTAATGCGATATATGGCCACTTAGCCCAAGCGATCCAGAAAGGCGAGTTGGCGGTTAAGGATGTGGTCGATCTTCCTGAGAAAGAGTTCAGTCATATCGAGCAGGTGATGCTGGAGTGTCAGCAGGAGTTTGGCCAAGCGTTAAAGCCTGTGAGCGAAGCGTTGGCTGGCGTCTATGAAGTTGGGATTCTTCGTTGTATTAAGGCTGGGCTGGAATCCGCGTGAGCGAAGATCTGAGTCTCTCAGCTTTATTCATCAGCGGTTTTATATCGGCTACCTTGTTACCCGGCGGTTCCGAAGTTCTTCTGGCTTGGCAGTTATCCCAAGATGTTCATAATCCGTGGAGCCTTTGGGCTGCAGTGACATCGGGCAATGCCTTGGGCGGTATTGTGACTTTCTTAATGGGCTGGGGAATTGCCCATTACTATCCTTTACGCGCACTATCATCACCTAGACAACAGCAAGCGCAACGATGGCTCACTCAATATGGCCCTGTGGCTTTGTTAATGTCTTGGGTTCCGCTAATCGGCGATCCGCTTTGTTTGGTTGCTGGCTGGTTAAAAACCAATTTTTGGCTTAGTGTACTGATGATCACTTTGGGAAAAGCGATCCGATATTTGATTATTGTGGGCTTGATTTAAGGGATTAATGGGAGGGGCCGTTCGTGGGATTAGTGGCTAAATCGCAACGAAGTACATGGGGTTGGCTACGGTTAATTATTCTGATCCTGGCGTTGATCGTGGTGGCGATGAATGCTTGGCTATCACAGCTACGCTCTACCGATTGGGATCGGCCACTTTGGGTGGTGATCTATCCGATTAATGCCGATCAAGGCGCTGATACTCAACTCTATGTTGATGCCTTATTAGAAGGCCATTTCGACGATATCGAGCATTTTATGGCGCGAGAAGCGCGTCATTACGATCTCCCCCTAGAAACACCGCTCGAAGTTTATCTTGCTCCTCCTTTGATCGAACACCCTCCAAAACCGCCACACAACCCGAGCATGTTAGATAGTGTCTTATGGAGTTTAAATCTGCGTTATTGGGCTTGGCAAAACGATAGTTGGACTGGCTCAACGCCTGATATCAAAGTCTATTTGAAGCTGCATTCGCCTAAGACTCATCAAGTACTGGAACATTCCTTAGGTTTGCAGAAAGGGATGATCGGTGTGGTGAATGGTTTTGCCAGCGTCGATTATCAAGCACAGAATAACTTTGTGACCATACATGAGGTACTGCACACCTTAGGGGCGACCGATAAATACGATCTCAGCAATAACCAGCCGATCTGGCCCGATGGTTATGCAGATCCTGAATTAGAGCCGTTATTGCCGCAAGCTTATGCGGAGGTGATGGGTGGCCGAATTCCAAGGACATCAACCACAGCAGAGATGCCGGAGAATCTTGAGCAGGTTTTAGTTGGCGAAAAAACTGCTCAAGAGATCAACTGGGTTCAGCCTTGATCGTTATTAATGTTTATTGCTCGATAACCGACTTCAATGCTTTAACGATATCCTCTTCAAGTTCAATCAGAAGGTCCTGAGCTGGGCTTTCTGGATTGATCTGGCTTGGGCGTAGGAACTTGATATAGGTGATATCGTTTTTGTGTTGCAGAGTGATAGAAAGAGGGCAGAGCGCGCCCATATCAGGATCTTTGTTAATCACATGGTTAGCGTACCAAGGATTACAGAAGACTAAGCTGCGGATCTCTTCATAACCGTGTTTGTTGTACTCAGCACCCCAGCGGTCTTTATAGTGAGTCAAAGAGCGGCCGATATTGGGCTCGAAGATGACATAAAAACGGCTCTCTTCTAGAGCTTGGCTGATCTCTGTGTGGTTATTATCAAAATCCCCCTCCATCTCAAAAGATAGAATCGGGTTAGCAAAAACAGTGCTGCTTGCTAGCAGAGTTGCCGAGAAAACCAGTCTTTTGATCAGCTTAAGCATTACTTGCTCCAAAGAATCCATTTACCGATGAACGTTCAGTTTAGTGTATCACCGCATCTTAGCCGAGCAAGCGTGAAGGTGTAGGACTTCTTAAGATCATCTAGTGTATAATCTGCGCTCCGAAATAGAGCTGAAGACCATGACTACTAGCAACACCTCATCAATTGAAGATCCTCAACTAACTGACGCCGAAGCTGCTGCAGAGCAGAAGAAGCAGAAAACCCGTATGAACAAGCTGCAGAAGCGTCTGCGCCGTGAGATGGGTCGCGCGATTGAAGACTTCAATATGATCGAAGATGGCGACAAGGTTATGGTCTGCCTGTCTGGCGGTAAAGATTCTTACGCGATGCTGGATATCCTGATGAATCTGCAGCGCAGTGCCCCAATCAATTTTGAGCTGGTGGCGGTGAATCTGGACCAGAAACAGCCGGGCTTCCCTGAGCATGTTTTGCCTGCTTATTTGGAATCGATCGGTGTACCTTTCCATATCTTAGAGCGTGACACGTACTCCGTTGTTAAAGAGGTGGTGCCTGAAGGTAAAACGACCTGTGCACTATGCTCGCGTTTACGTCGTGGTTCTCTGTACGGTTTCGCTGAAGAGATCGGCGCTAACAAAATCGCACTAGGCCATCACCGTGATGATATTCTTGAGACCTTGTTCCTAAACATGTTCTACGGCGGCAAGCTTAAATCTATGCCACCAAAACTGGTTTCGGATGATGGTAAGAACATGGTTATCCGTCCGTTAGCTTATGCGCGCGAAAAAGATATCGCTGCCTTTGCTGAGCTACGTGGTTTCCCAATCATCCCTTGTAACTTGTGTGGTTCTCAGGAAAACCTGCAACGTCAGGTGATCAAAGAGATGCTGCAAACTTGGGATAAAAACTTCCCTGGTCGTATCGAAACCATGTTCCGATCTTTACAGCACGTTGTGCCTTCACACTTGGCTGATACTGAACTGTTTGACTTTAAAGGCTTAAAGCACGGTTTCCCTCACGGTATTGATCCAAACAGTGATACTTCTATGCGTCCGGATAACGCGCCGACAGAAGAAGCGGTGCAGACGTTTAATCCTCAGAAGATCGACGTTCTATCTCTCTAATCTTTCCATTGCTTAATGATGCATGTCCGAAATTGTCGGATATGTGTCATTGATGACATTTGGGTTTCGCGTAATACTGCTATCACAGGTTAAAAACTTAGGTTTAAGAGCCGTGGGAGTATTACGTGAAAACTATTGCCGTTCTTGGCTATGCTGATTGCCAAATTCTCGATGTCACCGGGCCATTGCAGGTATTTGCATCGGCTAATCGGGCATTAGGGCAAGATTTCTATCAGATTAAAATCCTTGGGTTATCTCAAGAGCCTATAGTGACCAATTCGGGGATGCGCTTGGTTCCTGATCAGTGCTATTTCGATGCTACGGATATAGATACGTTGCTGTTTGCCGGTGGACGTGGAGTCGATCTACAGCGGCAAAATCAGGAGCTGATTAACTGGATACAGGAGCAGGCTAAGACTGTTCGACGAATTGGCTCGGTCTGCAGTGGTGCTTTCCTCTTGGCAGAAGCCGGTTTGTTGGCGGATAAAGAAGCCGTATCTCACTGGCAGTGTTGTGATTTGTTAGCCGAAGAGTTCCCTGATACACGTGTTAACTCCGATGCGATCTGGATTAAACAGGGCGATCTGTATACCTCGGCGGGTGTGACTTCTGGCATTGATCTGGCTTTGGCCCTAGTTGAGGAGGACTTAGGTCATGAGATTGCGATGGCGGTTGCACGAGAGCTGGTGGTGTTTATGAAACGCCCCGGTGGTCAGGCGCAATTTAGCACTCAGCTAGAAGCTCAATTAAAAACCACAGGGCCTGTTGCTAAGGCAGTTGCTTATATCGAACAGCATCTAAATGCAGAGCTTAATCTCGCCATATTGGCCGAGCATTGCTGGGTCAGTGAGCGGCATCTGTTTCGTCTGTTTAAAAGTGAGGTTGCACAATCGCCTGCCACTTATATCGAAAACAGCCGCTTAAGTTTGGCTCGGCAGTTATTAGAAAGCGGCGCATTGAATCTACAACGAGTAGCGGAACAGAGTGGACTAGTATCCGCTGACAATCTTCGTAGAGTGTTTATTCGTCGTTTAGGTATTAACCCAAGTGAGTATCGGGATCGTTTTGGTTCTGTGACTTGTGATCAAGCATCAAAGGATATTAATTCATGAATCTGAATGTTTTCTTGCTCTCCGGTTGCCAAGCCTTATTAACCACCGGAAATATACTTTTAGTCTCGGTGGTGGCTCTGATTGGTCAGAACCTAGCTGCAAGTCCTTCAATGACGACCTTTCCGGTGGCGACCCAGTTTATTGGTTTGATGCTAGCGACGATCCCTGCCTCTCTGATTATGCGCCGTATAGGCCGAAAAAATGGATTCTACTTAGGGAATTCGATCGGCATCTTGGGTGCGGCATTGTGTATTCTTGCCCTGCAAGGGGAGCAGTTTTATCTCTTCTCGTTTGGTACATTCCTTTTGGGGATAGGCATTGGCTTTGGTACCTTGTACCGTTTTGCGGCGGTTGAGGTGTGCGATGGTCAGTCGAAAAGTAAAGCTATCTCCTTAGTCATGGCCGGTGGTGTTGTGGCTGCCGTTATAGGGCCGCAGTTGGCTATCTACAGTCAGGATCTCTTAGGGGAAGCTGAGTTCGCTGGCGCTTTTGTTGGATTATTAGGCCTTTACGTTATTGCACTGTGTTTGCTTTTTTTTACTCATATTCCAAAAGAGGTTGCCACTGAGGATACTGCAACGGCACGTCCGTTGTTGACGATTGTTAGGCAACCCACCTTTATCGTTGCCGTTGTTGTGGCGATGGTGGGTTATGTGGTGATGAACCTGCTGATGACAGCAACGCCATTAGCAATGGCCCGTTGTGGCTTTACCTTTGCTCAAGCCGCTCATGTTATCGAGTGGCACGTGTTAGGTATGTTTGTACCGTCGTTCTTTACCGGCAGTTTGATCGCACGATTCGGCCTTAATCCTGTTATGTATGCTGGTGCTGTATTTATGTTGGCCTGCATTGGCATTAACTTGATGGGTGTATCTGAATGGCATTTTTGGACGGCATTGGTGTGTTTAGGGATTGGCTGGAACTTTATGTTTATCGGCGCAACTCAACTGGTTACCACAACTTATAGACCTGCCGAGAAAGCTAAATCTCAAGCAGCGAATGAGTTTTTAGTGTTTAGTATGGTGACAGTTTCCGCAATGTCTGCCGGTTGGATGGAAGCCGTATTAGGGTGGCAGGCGATGAATTGGATTGTTTTACCTTTGATCCTTTGGGCAGTAGCGGTTATTTTCTTTATAGGCCGCTCTCATTCTGAACCAGTGGCTGCTACCTAAGGAAGGAATATGAAGTCGCCACAATTTTTATCTATCGTGACCTCATCGCCAGTTAAAGTGAGATTGACAAATCTCCCTGAAATACAGGCTTTAGGCATCACTACTGTATGTGAATCTAACTTACAGCGATTTACTGCTATGGATAATAACAGGGCGTTGGGGCTTGCAGATTATCTTGCAGAAAACCCCGAAGAAACTGAGGTATGGTCTGCAGCGTTTTATCCTGAATTACCCCTTGAGGCCGTAGAGATACAACCTTATTCACGAGCGCAGCGTGGTTTGCCCTGTTTATTTTCCCAAGTAGGGGAGTTACCCGGCATTGAAGATGGTGATCGATTTCCTGTGGGGGATCAGTGGCCACTGAGTTGTAGTCCTCAAGAGCGAGCATTTAGCTTGTTGCAGGAGCGGATGCGCAAGCTCTGGAGCGAGGGGCGACCCGATGCTGAGATGAAATTAGCCTTAATGGCTGATTATGCCGGACGCTTAAACCGGTTAAGCGGTCACCACTTTATTCATTGGGACGGCGAGTTTCTTTTTGCCTATTCTGGTAACGAAACTGATCTTGAACCTTTGGCTTATCAGAGCTTTTCATTTAGAGAGCTTTGTTTGAATTATAGGGTAGATCTAGAGCTTTCTTCAGATGATCTTGTGACCGGTGTTATTGTCGCTTCTCAGTCTTTATTGGGCGACGAAGCTATTCCTATAAATCCGGGGAACACCTTATGTTTCAAGCAAGGGCAGCTATTTGAACAGTGTGAACCTGTAAGTTTTTGGGAAAGAATTGAGTAACTCATTCCCAAATCTAAATTGCAAACTTTTTCCAACAACCGCTTCCATTGTTGATCCAGCTTCTTGTTTTAATTTGTTTTTTAATATTCCTTCATAAAATCGAATAGTTGACTATATTTAAGTTACTTAAGGATATAGAGTAGTGGTATTACCAATTGAAATATTGGTCATACCTTTGACTGTTTGTTTTAGTGAGATGGTTAGGCGCAGTAACATTTATGAAGGAAAACGTAGTTCCGCAAGCAGGTATCCCGCCCATGGCAATCGTTGATATGACAGATCAATCGATGTTAATTCAAGTGTTTGATCGCATTGTCCTGCCAACCTTTGTGCTTGATAAAGACCACAGGATTATTTATTGGAACTCTGCTCTTGAAGCCATTAGTGGTCTTAGTAGAGAGGAAATGATTGGTACCAAGGATCAGTGGCGACCGTTTTATTCCTCAGCGCGTCCTTGTCTAGCTGACTTGATCCTTGAAGGCGGCAGAGATGAGGATGTTAAGCATTATTATATGAATAAGTGTCAGCGTTCTGAATTGATCGAAGGTGCGTTTGAGGCTGAAGATTTTTTTCCAGACTGCGGTGCTGATGGTGAGTGGTTGCAGTTTACCGCCTCCAGTATTGTCGATTCAGATGGCGAGCTCATCGGCGCTATTGAAACTTTCCAAAACATCAGTGGACGAAAGAAAGCTGAGTTTGAGTTGCTAGAACGAGAGCGTATATACAAAGAGTTGAGTATTACCGATAGTTTGACCGGTCTTCATAACTCACGACATTTTTATGATCAGATGGAAAACGCGTTAGAAACTGCCCGCCGTTACCATCACGGGTTTACCTTGTGCTTTTTCGATCTGGATGATTTTAAAAAGCTCAATGACTCCCATGGTCACTTGATGGGTGATAAGGTGCTCGAAACCTTTGGCGCTTTGGTGCGTTCTTCCTTACGTACGCTTGATAGCGGGTATCGCTATGGTGGAGAAGAATTTGCCATCTTGTTGCCATCAACCGATGTCGATGGCGCCGAAACGGTGGCAGAAAGGGTGCGTGAAAGTTTACAGAACTATCAGTTTATCTTACCGGATGGTGAAACCATTCGTTGTAGCGTTAGTACGGGCGTTACCGCTTATACCGTGGGTGATAGTGTACAGAGCTTGATGCAGCGTGCAGATAATGCGCTTTATAAAGCAAAAGAGCAGGGTAAAAACTGTATTGTCACAGTTTAGCTTTTCACAACCGCTTCTCTATGTAATCATCTGCCTCCGTAACTTGGAGGCAGTATGAAGAGTTTTCTTTTTTCTACAGATAATGATCGTGGTGGCGTAATTTTGTGTGATTTGGACACCTTGCCAGAAGCGGTCGACTATTTGAAACAACGCTTTAAAGGGGTTGTTCGAGTAGAGCAGGGCCGAGACTATTGGTCCGAGGAAGAAGGCTTTGCAAGTTTGCCCGCACCAGCTGAAGAAGATAACCCTCAAAGCAGCGGCTGATGGCTGTTCTACTACCTTGTTTATTCGAGTTAATCTTAGCGTTCCACAATAATTAGTAACTGACATTAAAAGTCCAGTTCAGTAAAGTAGATAGCTCTAATTACCAACCCTCGTTGGTGAGCAATTTTTACTGCATCAGGGCACGGATGTTTCAGGTTTATCACTCCAACTCGATATTGGTCCTTAAGGATCTCTTAGTTGAATTAATTCGACGCGACCCGATCGCGGATCCCTTTATCTCTGAGCAAATTCTGGTGCAAAGCCCAGGTATGGCGCAGTGGCTCAAGCTCGAGTTAGCACAGGCATCTGGGATCGCTGCATCCATCGATTTTCCTCTGCCGGCATCGTTTTTGTGGAAAAGCTTTTCCAACGTTTTAGATGATGTGCCAGAGCGCTCTGCCTTTACTAAGGAAGCCATGGCTTGGAAGTTGATGTTGGTGTTACCCGATCTGCTGACTCAACCTGAATTCCACCCGTTACAAACCTATTTGGCTGATGATGAAGAGGATTATCGCCTCTATCAGTTGTGCAATAAAATTGCTGATATCTTCGACCAATATTTGGTGTATCGTCCCGATTGGATCGCTGATTGGGAACAAGGCGGAAATCTAGCCGCTGCCCGTCATAGCTGGCAGCCAGTCCTATGGCGAGCATTGACCGATTACACCCTGTCCTTAGAGCAATCTCATTGGCATAGGGCCAATATGTTTGGCGATTTTGTAAAACTGCTTCGTCAACGCTCTAACCTGAAACAGTTACCGCCACGCCTGTTTGTCTTTGGTATATCAGCGCTACCGCAAAATTATATCCAAGCGCTACAAGCCTTAGGTGAGCAAGTTGATGTGCATCTTATGATTATGAACCCTTGTCGCTACTATTGGGGTGATATTCTAGATGCGGCTCAGATCGCGCGAGTTAACCGTCGCTGGTTTGGCAAACCCGAGCTAGAGATGAGCGAGTATGCACAAGGAAACCCGCTTTTGGCGTCTATGGGTAAGTTGGGGCGTGATTATATCTACCAACTGCAAGATAACGCGGTTGAAGAGATCGATGCTTTTGCTGAACCGGAAAGGCACTGTTTGCTGAACAGCATTCAGCAGGACATTTTGGATTTAGATAATCCGACCTCATTCCCTGAAGATCCAAGTCATAGCGAAACAAAACATAGCGTTGATGAGAGCGATCGCTCAATAGTGCTGCATAGCTGCCATAGCCCGCTGCGTGAAGTTGAGGTTTTACACGATCAGCTGTTAGCCAAATTTGAGGAAGATCCCGAGCTAAAACCCCGCGATATTATTGTGATGATGCCGGATGTGGCAGCTTACGCACCTTATATCGAGGCGGTTTTCTCCAATGCACCTTCTGAGCGCTACATACCATTTTCTATATCGGATCGCAGCAATCGTCAGGAAAATCCTCTGTTACTTAGCTTTGAGAAAGTGCTCAAGTTAAATAGCAGCCGCTTTACCGTATCTGATGTTTTAGAGTTACTGGAAGTACCTGCGATCTTGCGTCGATTTGGTTTGGATGATGATAGCTTCCTACGTCTTCGTTATTGGGTTGATCAAGTAAATATTCGTTGGGGACTGGATGCTGAACAACGCAGTGTCTGGGAACTGCCGCTGTTTGAGCAAAACAGTTGGCGCTTTGGCTTGCGCCGTATGCTCGCAGGTTATGCATTAGGCGAACAAACGGCTTATTGGCAAGAGGTAGCGCCATACACAGAAGTGGAGGGGCTCGAAGCTGAGCTACTCGGCAAGCTCGCTGATTTTATTGATCTGTTGGAAGAGGCGAAAACCTACTTCAGCCAGTCGCTCTGTTTAGATGAATGGGTTGCGGTGATTAACCAATTGTTGGAAGCGTTTTATCTTGCCGATGAGCAAGATGAGATCGCTTTGAACTCAATTCGTCAGACGCTACAAAATCTGCAAGAACAGCTATCAGATGCTGAATTTAATCAGCCGTTATCCTCTTTAGTAATTACCGATTATCTGTTGAACGGGATGAACCAACAGCGCTCATCCCAACGCTTTATGATTGGTGCGGTTAACTTCTGTACCTTGATGCCGATGCGTTCGATCCCTTTTAAAGTGGTTTGCTTGCTTGGCATGAATGATGGCGCGTACCCGCGGAGTATTCCTCCGGTAGGTTTTGATTTGATGACCGACTATCCGCGCAGAGGCGATCGTTCCCGTAGAGACGATGACCGTTATCTCTTCTTGGAAGCGATGCTATCAGCCCAAGAGCAGCTCTATATCAGTTTTGTTGGGCGTTCTATTCGCGATAATAATCCTATAATACCTTCTGTCTTGGTCAGTGAATTACTCGATTACATTGAACAGGGTTATACCTATGCTGCTGATGCCAGCCTGCCATATACCGATAGTGGTCAAAAACTGAGGCAGTCGTTGATCCAGCAGCACCCGTTAGTTGCTTTTAGCCCGCACTACTTTGCTGAGCACTCGCAGTTGTTTAGTTATGCCGCTCAATGGTTACCCGCTGCTGGGGCTGATACTAAACCTCTACTGAAATTTATTAATCAGCCGTTGGAAAACGAAACGCTAGCCGAATTAGAACTCTCCGATCTGATTCGCTTTTTGAAGAGCCCGTGTCGCAGTTTCTTCAATCAGCGGTTGAAAGTGTATTTCAGTCAGAGCGAGATCGAAGCACAAGACGAAGAGCCGTTCGCGCTGGATAATCTGGAATCTTATCTCATTAAGCAGCGTTATCTAGATACGGCGTTGGCAGAGCAGTCGCTGGATCAACTGGATCAAACGGTATTAGCTGAGGGTATTCTTCCGGTTGCTCAGGCGGGTGAGTTAACACTGCAAAAAATACGTCATGACTGCGAAGAGCTTGCAGAGAAGATTCGACCTCTATGTGAAGGCACCCCTGAGCGAGTTGAAGTAAATTTGGATCTGGATGGTGTACGTTTACAAGGCTGGATTGACCATTGCTATCCAGATCATTTGTTGCGCTATAGACCGGCGCAAGTCAATGCGCGGGATCGCTTATCTACCTGGGTCGAGCATCTTGTTCTGTGTGTACTGGGCGCGCGCAAAAACACGATCTACCGCGGTTTGTCCGGTAAGGCGTTCTATCGCCAAGTTGAATCTACAGAAGCGCGTCGTTTGTTAACCGAGCTGGTGGAGTTTTATCAGCAGGGGATGACGATGCCACAAGCGTTTGATGCTTCATTGGCCCATGATTATTTTGTGCAACGAGCTAAAGATCCCGATAAGGCTTTGCAAAGCTTAGAAAAACGTTTCTACGGAGACAGTTTTAGCATCGGGGTTTTAGACGATCCTTATGCGCGTCGGGCATTCCCCGATTTTAATCAATACACCGAACAGTTTGTTCCTTTGGCGGAAGCCGTGTACGAGCCGCTACTAGCCTATGTAGAGGAGGGCAAAGATGACTAGTGTACTTCCGCTAGAGCCGTTTACTTTTCCTCTGAAAGGACAGCAGCTCATAGAAGCCAGTGCTGGTACCGGTAAGACCTACACGATCACAGCCTTGTATCTGCGTTTGTTGTTAGGCCAAGGGGATATCAGTGATAAGCCGTTAGGACCTGATCAGATCTTAGTTGTGACCTTTACCGAGGCTGCGACAGAGGAGCTTCGAGACCGTATCCGCAGTCGAATAGTCGATGCGCGAAATGCTTTTCTGTTACCATATGTCAGTGATCCGTTTTTAGATCAGCTAAAGCAAGATACAGCGGATCATGAACAGGCGATCAAACTGCTAGAACAAGCGATTCGGCAGATGGATGAAGCGGCGATTTTTACCATCCATGGTTTCTGTCAGCGGATGCTTAAACAACATGCGTTTGAAAGCGGTTCGTTATTTGAGAGTGAACTGACCCAAGACGATCAGAGCCTGATTCGAAGTGCTGCGATCGATTTCTGGCGCAATACCATCTATCCATTATCAGGACCGCTTAGTAGTTTGGTGATGCAGTATTGGTCGAACCCCGAATCACTGATGATGGAAATACGTGGTTTATTGAGCCGCAGTGTTCGGGTAACACCGGATTTATCGGATCAAGATCTAGCCGAGGCTTATGAGGCAAGGTTAGACGCGCTGAATGAGTTCAAGCAAGCATGGCTACAGAATGAAGATGATCTGGTTGCGCTGGTTCAAAGCTCAGGGGTAAACAAGCGCAGTTATACCAAAGCAAATCTCCCTAAATGGATTGCCCAGATCGATGATTATGCGGCATCAGAACAACTGGAGCCGAATAAGAAGCTAGTTACAACACTGCAGAAATTCACCTCTTCAGTGTTGCAAGAGAAAACGCCAGAAGGTGCTGAATATCCGCAGCATCATCTGTTTGAGCAGTTAGAAACCCTGTTAGAGGGAGCGGTTCCGGTTAAAGAGATACTGTTGAGTCGTGCATTGAAAGAGGTTCGACTCCGTTTAGCCCGAGCTAAAAAGCAGTATCAGGTGCAAACCTTTGATGACTTGCTGATCGACCTGCATCAAGCGTTATACAGCAATAGTGGTGAAAGCTTAGCCGGTGCTATTTGTGATCAGTTTCCGGTCGCAATGATTGATGAGTTCCAAGATACAGACCCACTGCAGTACGGTATTTTTTCAACGCTATACAAAGATGTAAATCGACATGCTTTAATCATGATTGGTGACCCGAAACAGGCGATCTATGCCTTTCGTGGTGCCGACATCTTTACTTATATTCAGGCTCGTCGCCAAGTACCGCAGACATTTACCTTAGAGACTAATTGGCGTTCGACCACGCCGATGGTTGAAGGGGTAAATCATCTTTTCCAATCTGCGGACTCTGCTTTTATCTACGATGAAGATATTCCATTTATCCCTGTTAAAGCAGCGGATAAAGGTGTTAAACGCTTAAAAATTCAAAACGTCGAGCCTCCCGCTTTAACCTTATGGCATCAAGAAAGTGATGAGCCGCTAAATAATGCGCAATACTTAGCGACTTATGCTCAAGCTACGGCTTCAGAAATAGACCGCTTATTGTCTGGTGATACGCTGATCGGAGATCGCAAATTACAAGGCTCGGATATTGCTGTGCTGGTTCGAGATCGTTTTGAAGCAGAAGAGATTCGCAGGGCTTTAGCTGTCTATGAGCACCCTTGTGTTTACTTGAGTAACAAAGATTCCGTTTTTAAATCTAAAGAAGCGATCGAACTCTCTTTGCTGTTAACGGCAATTGAAAATCCGATAAATGATCGGGCGCTGAAAGCTGCATTGGCAACAGAATTTATGCAGCTCGATATGCATGATCTCGATCGACTGAATCACGATGAATTAGGTTGGGAGAAGGTGATCACTGAGTTTAGTGATTATCGTGATATATGGCTGCGCTTAGGCGTGTTGCCTATGTTAAGTCGACTGATTCATCAGCGTAATCTAGCTGCAATGACGCTTGAACAGGTATCCGGTGAGCGTCGTTTAACAAACATGCTGCACCTGGCAGAACTACTGCAACAAGCGAGCGCTGAAAGAGAGGGCATAGCTGGATTGATTCGTTGGTTTAACGAACAGATTTCACAGCCTTCTGGTGGTGGTGACGAGCAGATTTTACGCTTAGAAAGTGAGCGAAATCTGGTCACTATTGTGACCGTGCATAAATCGAAGGGGTTGGAATATCCAGTGGTATTCTTGCCTTTTGCTTGCCGTTTTAAAGAGCAGAAAAGTGCTTTTTATCATGATGAATCAGGCGAAGCCGTTTTAGATCTTAAAGCTGAACCGGAAGCGCTGGAAGAAGCGGATAAAGAACGTCTGGCTGAGGAGCTACGACTACTCTATGTGGCTCTAACCCGAGCGGTTTATAGCTGCTATATCGGTATCAGTCATATCAAGATCGGTAATAGTAAGAAGTCCCGATTGATTGATAGCGCCTTGGGATATCTTCTCCTGCAATCGGGGGGTGAGTTGGATGAAGCCTTACAAACTCTCGAGCAGCACGCTGCTATCCAAGTCTTAGCGCCGCCAAATTATGGCTCTCAGAAAGATCTATTTGCGGTTGAGGAAGAGAAAGCGGCGCAGCTAGAAGCACGTAATTTTGAGCGTAAAATCGATCGCGATTGGCGTGTCAGTAGTTATTCCGCACTGAGTAAACATCAGGCTAGTCATATACCTGAACTTCCAGGGTTGGATCTGGAAGTGGCTGCAGAAGGGCAGGAACAGGTCGAAGAGGTTATTCCTGACGAAGACAATATCTTTACCTTTCCTAGAGGCGCCAATGCCGGCACCTTCCTGCATAGCGTCTTTGAAGAGATCAGCTTCGCGCGATATCAGCAGGTCATGCAGGAATCGGATGAGTACCGCAATCAACTTCAAGATCAGCTACAGGTAGCAGGCTACGAAGAGCGTTGGCAGCTTGTGATCGAAAAGCTGATAGTAGATGTCCTCGCAACGGATCTTAATGGGCAAGGGCTGCGCTTAAACCAGATCAACGACGAAGACCGGCTGGTGGAGATGGAGTTTATGCTCAGTGCAGAACACATCACGGTAGGGCGATTAGAGTCGTTGATTCGTCGCTACGATCCTCTAGCGGCTAAGGCTAAACCGCTCGCTTTTGAGCCTTTAAGAGGCCTTTTAAAAGGCTTTATTGATCTGCTCTTCCGTGATGGCGAGAAGTACTATGTCTTGGATTACAAATCTAACCACCTAGGTTATGAGGCTTCCTGTTACACCCAAGAGGCGATACAAGAATCGATGATTGATCATCGCTACGATCTGCAATATCTGCTCTATACCCTCGCGGTGCATCGATTACTGAAGCAACGTATACCTGATTACGATTATGAACGGCATTTTGGCGGCGTTTATTACTTGTTCCTCCGTGGGATGGACGGTGAAAGCTCCAATGGGGTGTTCCATGATAAACCGGATATCGAATTGATTGAGAAGTTGGATCTAATGTTTGCCGGGGAGGTTGTTGATGTCTAATGCATACCTACCCCAGCTGAAACAGTGGTCGCAAGAAGCGATCATTCGTTCTGTCGATTATCAACTTGCAGCGTTCGTTGCTGAACAAAAGCCTGATGATTCAGCATTACCGCTACTTGCCGCTTTGGTTAGCTTTGAGTTGGCCTCGGGTAACGTGTGTCTGCCTTTAGAGAGGTTGATCTCACCAAAAGGCTATTGGTCTGAAGAGATAGTGGCTTTAGTCGAGTCTATCGATTGGAAGGCACTAAAACCTGACGCTCGTCTGTTGATGGTGGGGACTAATGGATCGCTAGAAAGTGCGCTACTGGTTTTAGATCAGGGGCGTTTCTATCTTCATCGATACTGGCAATATGAGATCCAAGTCGCCCAACAGTTAAGTAAACGTACTGTGCCTGTTGATGTGGATCTACCTTTGTTGGGCAATCATCTTGCACAACTTTTCCCAAAACAAGACGAAGAGATCGACTGGCAGAAGGTAGCGGCAGCGGTCGCGATTCAGAAGCGTTTCTCGGTAATCAGCGGTGGTCCGGGTACAGGTAAAACCACAACGGTTATTAAACTGTTGGTTCTGTATATTCAGCAAATGCAGGCTAGGGGCGTAGATATCAATATCCGCTTGGCTGCCCCTACGGGTAAGGCCGCAGCGCGCCTAGCTGAATCGATTAACTCAGCAAAACAGAAACTAGCATTACCTGCCGAACTTGCTGATCTGGTGCCTTCGGAAGCCAGCACACTTCATCGTTTATTGGGTGTTATTCCGAATCAGATAGGTTTTCGTTACCACGGGGATAACCCGTTGCACTTAGACCTGTTGGTGTTGGATGAAGCATCGATGGTTGATCTGCCTATGATGGCGCGTCTATTGGATGCGCTGCCTGATCACGCACGACTAATATTGCTTGGGGATAGAGACCAGCTAGCGTCGGTAGAAGCGGGGAATGTTTTAGGCGATATCTGTAGTTGGCCGGGAGAATTGGATTACAGTGCTAATCAACAACAGGTATTAACTCAGTTAGGTGCATTTCCGCAGGCCGAATCGTCCGGTTCAGTTCAATCTTTTTCAGATTGTTTGGCGCTTCTACGTAAAAGCTATCGCTTTGATGATAAAAGTGGCATCGGCTATATGGCGAAAGCGGTTAATTCGGGCACTGTTGAGCATGTTAAGCGAGTGATGGCTAAGGGTTTTGAAGATCTCAATAATCATTACCTGACTCGTGACAGTTACGAAGAGATGATCAATCTGGTTGTTTCTTTTTACAGTGAACTGTTTAGTCATGTTAATCCAGAGGCTTCACCCAAACACTTGTTGGATCGTTTAGGTGAATTTCAGCTGCTGTGCGCGCGGCGTGAAGGTGTTTATGGGGTAGCTGGTCTGAATGAGCGTATTCAGCAAGAGCTTCGCAGCAGGGGCTATATTAAAGGCTCTGATACCTGGTTTGCTGGTCGACCGATTATGATCACCCGCAACGATCCTGCACTGAAATTGTTTAATGGTGATATCGGGATTGTACTTGCCGATGATAGCGGAAAGCTAAAAGTGTGGTTTGAATTGGATGGCGAGCTACGTAGTGTGCTTCCAAGTCGCTTGCCTGAGCATCAAACTGTGTTTGCGATGACTGTACATAAAAGCCAAGGCTCTGAGTTTGATACGGTCGCGTTTATTTTACCGCCGGACGACAGTCCTTTGCTGACGCGAGAGCTTTTGTATACGGGGATTACCCGAGCACGTAAAACCTTGCACTTATATGCGACTAAGGCTGCCTTATTTGCTTCTACAGAGCGGAAAACGGAAAGATCGGGTGGTTTAGCTGTGAGGTTATGGGACGGTAGATAAAAATAAAGCCTGATCAGGTTATGTACCCAAGTCAGGCTCTTATCTATATCACAGCGGTAATGGATTAACGGCGACGACGCGCTGGATGCTGTGGGTGTTGCTCATTCTCAATACGAATAGGTTGTACACGTGGCGTACTGTTTCCTAAGGAATACAAGAAAACTACGCCTGCTGCGATGGCAACCAATGTAGCAAATGTCATCATAACTCACTCCTAACTGGTGAAAGACCAGTACAACTGTCTAGCAGTATAACTCAATAAACAGGCTTATCATTATTTAGCGGCTAATATGCAAAAAATCTTAGCCGTTGTCCTAATACCTAAACAGTTATATGGGCATCAGGGAGTAATTTAAACCCCCTGTGCGTTTAAATAAGCTTCCAGCTCAGTGAAACCACCAATATGTTCTTGGCCGCAGAATACTTGAGGCACTGTAGTCACTGGTTTGCCCACTGTTTGCTCAAGATCTGCTTTGCTTATGCCTTCCTGGTGGATATCGATATAACGGTAATCAAGCTGTTTGATTTCACAAATCTGTTTTGCACGGGAACAAAAACCGCAACCTTCACGACCAAAAATAGTAATACGTTTCATCTGTCTTCCTCCGTTTAAGTGATGTGTTAATTGAAACAGAGGCAGCTGATTGATCCCAATTAGATATGTTTATCTAATCGATTGGTTCTTTTTATGGAACATCTTAAAGCGAGCTATACGAGCGAAGGTATGGTTTTTTGTAGGACATTAAGATCATTAATATGTGTTGTGAATACTATTTTGCGCCGCACAAATTTGGCTGAAAAAGGCGTGATTTCGGGGGATGGAAGGTTTGTCCCCAATCTTTGTGGATAACCTTGTAAACAACTCCTATCGAACTTCGTTAAAGGTCGATAAAACCTTGCGATTAACGGTTTGATTAAAAAGTATACAGTAGTTTATGTATTTGATTTAAAAGGGTTTTTATGGGTTTTTCTATGGGGAAAGTTGTTTTTGAGTGGCCAATCAGCTATTGCGTTTAAAGTTACAGGGCTGTAATTAATGTCAAGATAAAACTTCATTTTTGTTGTGCTTATATTGGGTTTATAGCTAATTTTTTGATATCTTCGCTTATGGTATGTAAATGCTTTTCAAAGGATGTTGGGAAGCTTTGTTATTGTAAGGGTTCAAACTTTAGTTGGATCCAAGAAAGACAAGGAAGGTCTTAGTGTTTTTAAAATCAAACGAAGAACGTTTTTTCTTTGAAGCGCATGGCGCGGGTGATGAATTTCACCTCGTCAGAATGTCAGGAAAAGAAACTTTATCTCAAAGCTTTCGTTTTGAAGTGGAAGTGGTTTCTAAATACCCTGACATCGAGCTAACACCGACGTTAGGTCAAACCGGTTTAATTACCCTGCATGATCAGACTAATGCCGGAGAGCCTTATACCCGTTACATTCACGGTATCGTCACCGAAGCAGAGCTAGAAGAAACTAACCTACGCCAATCGACCTATCATTTTGTAGTAGAGCCTAAAACCGAACTGCTTAACCTCCGATCAGGCTGTCGAATCTTTCAGCAACAATCTACCCAAGAGATTGTAACCACGCTACTCGAAGAGGCTGGTTTCTCTAGCGATGAGTTTGAATTTAAGCTGCAAGAGCCTCATTCGGCGCGTGAATACTGTGTTCAGTACAATGAAACTGAACTTCATTTTATCCAGCGTCTATTGGAAGAAGAGGGTATTCACTACCACTTTGAGCATGAAGAATCTCTGCATCGCATTATCTTTAGCGATAGCTCGGCGTCTCATCTACCTATTCCAAATGAAGCGGTAATCCCTTATTTCCATGATGCTCAAGGTGCATTACGGGAACAGCATATCTTTCGCTTTGATTACACTGAGGAGGTCGTGTCAGGCAGAAGCCAGATTAGAGACTACGATTTCACACGGCCAAAGTTGAAGCTGGAATCCTACAAGCAAGCAGAATTGGATGAGATGTTGGAGGTTTATACCTATCCGGGACGATTCCAAACGACTGATATTGGCGATCAGTATGCCCAAGTGCTTTTGCAATCCATTAATGCAGAAAGAAAGATAGCGGTTGCTGAGAGTGATGTTAATCGTCTAATTCCAGGTTTCAGTTTCACCTTAGATGAGCACGAAAGAGATGAGCTTAATGCTGAGTATTATATTACTCAGATAGAGCATAAATGCGCGCAACCTCAAGTGTTAGAGCAAGGTGCGACGACAGAAGGCTCTTCCTACAGCAATAGAATTAAGGCGATTCCATTTGATGTACCTTACCGTGCACCTATCACCATGGCTGTACCCATTGTTCACGGCTGCCAAACCGCGATTGTGTGTGGCCCTGAAGGTGAAGAGATCTATACCGATCAGCACGGTCAGATCAAAGTACAGTTTCACTGGGATCGCATCGGTCAACGAGACGAGCACAGCTCCTGCTGGATGCGAGTGAGCCAGCTATTTGCCGGTAATCAACGTGGCAGTATGTTTATTCCCCGTATTGGCGAAGAGGTACTGATCGATTTCCTAGAAGGTAATCCCGACCGTCCTATAGTGACTGGCCGTTTGTATCACGGTTTAAACCGTTCACCTTATCCGCTGCCCGATAACAAAACCAAGAGCACGATTAAAACCAACTCCACCAAGGGCGGAGATGGTTTTAATGAGATCCGTATCGAAGACAAAAAGGGTGAAGAGCAGATCTTTACCCATGCAGAAAAAGATATGGAGCAAGTAACCCGAAACGATCATAAAGAGTGGGTAGGTAACGAACACCACAAAATCGTTGAGAGTAACGAATATCGCCATATCAAAGGTGATGAACATGTCAAAACTCAACAACGGTATAGCCGACGCGTAAATGGCGATATGCACCTGATCATAGGTCAGGACCACCAACTTAAAGTCGCCAAGAGTCAATATACCGATGCGGGTGAAGAGCTGCATTTCACTACTGGCGTAAAACACGCCCTAGAAGCGGGGGTAGAGATCTCGTTCAAAGCGGGTGGCAGCTTAGTTACGATAAATCCCGGCGGTGTAACTTTTAAAGGCCCACAAGTCACCCTAAATATGGGGGGCGGGGGTAGTGGTAAACGTTCCACCCCAAAACCACCACAACCATTAAATAAACCAACGCTTACAGCCACGATCGCGCCTGTGCATCAACCGGGTGTTACGGAGCTTTTGGAATCAGAACAAGATCTATCTAAGGTGCATATTCGCCTTTCTCCTGTTCCAGGTGGACTAGGTTATCCAGAAGAGCCCTATAAGCTTTATAGGGATGGGGCTTTAATTCAGGAGGGGCTTACTGATAAACGCGGGTTTATTACGGTTGAACACATCCCTGGCACAGGTAAATACGAAGTTGAATGGGTAAATGGCCATCGTTTTGCTTTAAACGTACAAGAAAAAACCAGTGAAGGCTTGCAAGGTGAATTAGAGAAAATTCAACGGCAAGGATATCGCAAAGAAGCAGAACCAGGTGATGCTCCCGTGAGTCCTCAAGGCTCTGCGGAAGAACATCAAATTGCACTGGCTCAAGCACATCAGGGCAAAGAGGTAACAGGGGTTCTCAAGGAGGAGAGTGATGTCTAGTAACTGCGATAATCTTACAGAGCAAGCCCTTTGTTTGGATGCTCCAATAAATACAACGACAGCAAAGTGGCAATTACTACCTGAGAAGGATGAAAATGTAATTTATGAGGCACGCTACGGCGTCGAAATTACTCCGCTTATCAATGGCCAAGAAGCCTTCACAGCATTAGAACAAGCTATTTTAAAAGCTACTAACACTGTAGATATTATTTGCTGGGGCTTTGATCCTTCATTAAGGCTTTCTGGCCCTAATGGAAAATATCGTTTCGGGGAGCTGCTGGAGAAGAAAGCGGAAGAGGGGGTAGAGGTAAGGGTACTAATTTGGTATTCCCATACAGCTGATTGGTTTTTTGGTTTTAAGGATGAAAGTCTCCCTGATTATGATCGATTGTCAGGTAATTACGATAATGGGGTGGGTAAGTATTTTCGTCAGATCGACCATAACTTTAGAGAGGAAAGTGTCGTCTCTAAACATGAAGCCAAACTAGAAAATGCGTTTAAGCGTTACCAAGAAGCTGCAAAAAAATGGCGAGATTCACCAAATGATCAAACAAGAGCCTTGATGGAGGATAAGCATCAAGCATTCGAAACTTTGTACAACCAAGCTTACACCGAACACGACGGTACTCCTTATTTACAATGGGAAGATCGAATATATAACGAGGCTTGGTATCGAAAGTATGCTAATAGCTGGTTGAGAAACAGCAAGCTTTGGTTTACTACACGAGCTATAAAAAACTTTTCTTCTGTGATGGATATGACGGAAGGGTCGGAGGATTCGTTCGAGGGTTTTTTCCAAAAACAACTTGGAAAGTATTTTGCCACCCATCATCAAAAAATGGTTTTGATTGACTATTTAAAACCTAAAGTAGCGCTAGGTTTTGTGATGGGCCATAACATGCAAAAGAATTACTTTGATGATGACAAACATCATTTTGAGCCCAAGAATCGTTATAAAGGTTTTAGACCTTGGCAGGATATTTCTACACGTGTTCGAGGTCCCGTGTTAGTTGATTTGAATCATAATTTCTCTAGAGCGTGGGATAAAGAAATCCCTTGGGATAAATGGGCGAACAAAGGTAGCAATATTGGTTCATCTCGAGACAACGTAACCAAAGAGGCTTTTATTTCAAATAACTGGGAGCCGAAGCAGTTAGACAGTCGCTCGACATTTAAGTGCAACATGGCGCAAATTATTCGTACCGAACATGTCGACCAAGACAAATCTATTTTACGTTCCTATGAAAACTCGTTAAATAATGTGACGGATTATGTCTATTCCGAAAATCAATATTTCCGTTATAAACCCTTTGCCGATCAGCTGATCGAGTTGGCAGCTAAACGTAAAGCCAAAGGCGCAAAAGACCTTTATTGGTTTGTGGTGACAAATAAACCCAACTCAGACGGCGAGGGCGTCAACACCTACAAGATGTTTAAGGCGCTGGGGCATCATGAACGTCTACCCAGGCTGCAATTAAATGAGCTGAAAACTATTAAAGAAATGGAAGATGAAATTCGATGGTTTCAGCAAGAACAGAATGCATTCTTTTCCGGCACACCGTCATATGAGAATTATGAAAGAGCGATTAAAATAACTGAATCTGCATTGACAGAATTGAAAGAAAAGCATCCAGAAACGGCTAAACTTCGTGAGAAAGAAAGAGAAAAGGAGGTTGTTGACGAACTAGATGTTGATAATCCACAGCAAGCATTTGAACTTCAAAATAACGATGGCCTAAATGTCCATATCGCAACGCTTGAATCCTGTACTAGAAATCAGCCGAAAGGTTATCCAACCCTCTATACCCCAATCTATGTTCACAGTAAGCTTTTATTGGTAGATGATGTCTATTTCCTTCTGGGGTCCTGTAATATAAATAAACGCAGTATGGAACTAGACACTGAGTTGGCAATCGCAACGCCAACGCCAGCTTTAGCAAAACATGCTCGGAATCACCTATGGGGGGAGCATGCTGATAAAGTAAAGGGAAGTTCATTCTTGAATTATCAGTATTGGCAGGACTTGATGGATGATAACTGGGCAAGAAGATATAGAGGGGAGCCTTTAATGGGTTTTTTAATACATTTTTATGATCCTGATTGCGAGGTTGCCGCACCTAATGATTAGTACACGGATAGTTAAATACTTTTTAGTGTTAATTTTAGTCAGCGCTTGTTCTGACCCTAGCCAAGGAAAGCAAAAAAAAATGAGCCAGTTACCCCCTCCTGAGAATCAACCTGAATTTACCTGTGTTAAAGAGGCCGATAATTTACCACCCTTAGACCCAGAGCTTGAAACTCGCTATCAAGAAATTAGATCACAAGAGAAACAGGGCAAAGAAGGTGATTGGGAAAATCTCAATAATCAGTACCAATATCTGGCGGAACAAGGGCACTGGAAAGCTGCGTCTCGTTTAGCCTATCGTCATATCAAAGGCTTGGGTGGTCCGCGAAGTTACGCTAAAGCGTTTAATTGGTATCAGAATCTGGCGGAGCGAAATATCCCACAAGGCTACTACAACCTAGCCGCTATGGCCGAGAAAGGCTTAGGTGTTGACCAAGACAAAGAGAAAGCTTGGGCCTACCTTCACCGTGCGGCACAAACGGGTAGTCCTCACGCACAGCATCGATTAGGCGAGATCTACCTTTATCCTAGAAATGATGATCGTATGGGGGAGTTATACCATCGTTGTGCACTCTCCCAAGGTCATGCAGAGTCTGCGCGCGCGCTAGGGAGAATACACTTGGTAATGGAAAACTACCCTAAAGCTATGTATTACACTCAACTTGCGGCTAGCATGGGATTGCCAACTAGCATGGTGAAATTAGATGGGGTATTCCGTGATGGTGATTACGGTTATGAGAAAAATCTTGAACATGCAGCTACCTATGAGCGGTTTCTCAATCAGTTAGAATATGATGACTCGCTTACGTTTCCTGAACTACCAAAACTTTGTCCGCTCCCTCCGCATCCTACAATGGGTCTTTATAACCCGGAAACGGATCAAAATGAGATGCCCGAAGGTTAAGAATAGATAAACATGGAGGTTATAAAAGGAGTAACGCTGGTTTGTTTATGTCTTTTTTTGGCTGCTTGTTCTGACCCTAGCCAAGGAAAGCCCAAAAAAATGAGCCAGTTACCCCCTCCAGAGAATCAACCTGAATTTACCTGTGTTAAAGAACAAGACAATCTTCCACCCTTAGATCCAGAACTTGAATCTCGCTATCAAGAAATTAGATCACAAGAAAAACAGGGTAAAGCAGGCGATTGGGAAAACCTGAATAATCAGTACCAATATCTGGCGGAACAAGGGCACTGGAAAGCTGCGTCTCGTTTAGCCTATCGTCATATCAAAGGCTTGGGTGGTCCGCGAAGTTACTCTAAGGCATTTAAGTGGTATCAGTATTTAGCGGATCAAAATATCCCCCAAGGCTACTACAACCTCGCCGCTATGGCTGAGAAAGGCTTGGGCGTTGAGCAAGATAAAGAAGCTGCCTGGGCCTACTTGCATCGCGCAGCGCAAACAGGAAGCCCTCACGCACAGCATCGTTTAGGTGAAATTTACCTTTATCCTAGAAATGATGATCGTATGGGGGAGTTATACCATCGTTGTGCCCTCTCGCAGGGACATGCAGAGTCTGCGCGCGCTAGGGATATTGGCAGATGTCCAGAGAAACTACCCTAAAATGCTCTACTTTACGCAGGTTGCAGCAAGTATGGGTATTGAAGGAAGTATGTTGAAAGTTTTACAGGTGTTTAGGGATGGGGATTATGGCTATATAAAGGATGAAAAGCTAGCACGTAAATATGATCACTTTCTTACTATGTTGGAAAATGATGAATCTCTAGCATTCCCAGATCTGGCTAAGCAATGCCCGTTACCATCACATCCAACGATGGGCCTTTATAACCCAGAAACTGATCAGAATGAGATGCCTGAATGAGGCTGGTTTTAGCTGTTTTTCTAGCTTTTGAATTTATATAAAAAAACCGGAGTTCTAACTCCGGTTTTTTTGTATGAGCTGAAGTGATCAGAACCACTCATCCTTACGCTTTTTACGTTTAGGGAAGTAAGGAAGGATCAAGCCGAGGAATACACCACCTAGCGCTACTAGGCCGCCGTGGGTAAACCAGCGCATCAGATTGCTCTCATCGCTTGATTCGATCTTAAAGTTCAGATCTTTAATTGATGCTTTTAACTGTTCAACTTCTGCAGTCAGCGTTTGATTGTCTTTCTTGAGCGCAGCAGATTCTTGCTGAAGCATTTCGATCTGTTGAGCTTGCTCTGTCACTGTTGTTTGGCTTTTCTCTAAGCTGCTTTGAAGCTTAGGCAAGCGTACTGACATGCTATCGCCAGAATCAATCGCAGAAGGTTCTACCCAACCGATACGGCCTTGAGGCATACGGATCTGAGCGTATTTAGTTTTAGGGTCTCGTTTTAAGATAGTGACAGGGGAGCCACTTTTGATACGAGTAATGATTCGATACTCATTACTTGGGCCGTTATGTACGTAGACCATTGCATCGTCTGCAATATGACCTTTTTCTGCTTGTGCAGATACCGAAAATAGTAGGAGAGAAGTCAGTAATAACTTTTTCATTGATACATTTGTTTGAACGCTAGAATTTGGCATATTGTACGGATTAAACTGGTTGCTTAACAGGTTGTTTTTGGGGTTATTCTGATTTCATTTTTCTAATTTAGAATAAATGGTGCAGAATACCCAGAAGCGAGACAGCCTCAGCAGCCTGTTTGGCTGTTGTTCAGATTCGTTTTGATTAAATTCGTTCACTTTTTTTAAGATCTTTCTCAGGGGAACCTTAATGGATAACTTCTTTGATGCTTACGTATTTCCATGGATTGTGGATATTGCGCTTGCACTGGCTATTTTCTTCATTGGTCGTTGGGTCGTTAAGCAGGTAATCAAACTGCTTGAGCGTGTGCTACGCAAAGCCAAAGTAGAAGATATGTTGGTCAACTTTATCTCCTCAATTGCGAGTGTAGCGTTACTACTCTTCGTAATTGTGGCCTCTCTAAACCAGCTAGGTGTTGACACAACATCGCTAATCGCACTATTGGGTGCTGCTGGTCTAGCGATCGGTCTATCTCTACAGGATTCCCTGAAGAATTTTGCGGCAGGCGTAATGCTTGTCATCTTTAAACCATTCCGTGAAGGCGACTTCGTAGAAGCGGCGGGTGTTGCAGGTGTTGTTGAACATATTCAGATCTTCAACACAATCATGCGGACTGGCGATAACCGCGAAGTAATCGTTCCTAATGGTGCAATTTACAGCGGTGTAATCACAAACTTCTCAGCGCGCGATACACGTCGTGTAGACATGGTATTTGGCATTGGTTACGACGATGATCTGCGTAAAGCAAAAGAGATCCTGAACGAGATCATTGCTGCAGATGAGCGTATTTTGAAAGATCCTGCACCAGTTGTTGCTGTATCTGAACTAGCTGATAGCAGCGTGAACTTTGTTGTTCGCCCTTGGGTTAAATCTTCTGATTACTGGGCAGTACTATGGGATACAACAGAAACTGTGAAACTACGTTTTGACGAGGAAGGTATTAGCATTCCTTTCCCTCAGATGGATGTACATCTTCACAAAGAAGAGCAAGCGTAAGCTTCTCTTTTCTCCTTCTACAAAAAGAGCCTGATTTATCAGGCTCTTTTTTATCTATCTTCTTTTCTAGTTTGTAGCTTTACTCGGACTGCTCAGCTTCAGAAGAGTAACCACCGTCTGATCTATCTCTTTGTATCTTCTTAAGCTCGTTTCTTAATTGCGCATTATCCTGTTTAGACTTTTGAGCTTCGAGTCGATATTTAAAGATCTCTTCATAGCGTGCTTCTAGTTTCACTTCCATGTTACTGATTGTTTTTTGCTGCGTTGCGAGCTGATCTTCCAAGTCATCAATCTGGGTCTGTAGGTCCTCGATTAAGCCATAACCGGAGTGACTGTCATCGCTACCTGAAGCGTTTTCTTTCTCGGTGGACTGTAGCTCTGTAACTATATGGCTATAGAGCGCTTTAAGGTCTGCTTCTTCGCGACTGTTATAGCGGATTGTATTCTCTATTGCTTTATGGGCACTTGCAGCGCCTATAGAACCGGCTAGGACGTGCTCTACCATACGATGGAACTCTACCAGCTCAATAATGGTAATTTGCAGCTTATCAATAACCTGAAGGTCTTCAGCGATAGTACGGACCTCTTTCTCGGCTTTATCTTCATGGAGATAGTTTGAAAGTAAACTATGCGCCTCTTCAAGTTTAGGTTGAAGCGAGATATAAGCATCTAATCCCGTTGGCCTTGCTCGACGAGAATGGGAGGCGTTCATCGCACTGATAAATTCAGTGGTTAGATTCCTTTCGCTTTTATTTGGACTGAAGATTATCGATCCAATAATGTAGCTGCCAATATTAAAAATAAGTGACCAGAACACTGCATGGCTCACAGGGTGTAGCCCGTCTAAGCCAAACAAAGCTTCTGGGCGCAGCGCAGTAATATTCCATGGCCCTTGAACTAACAGTGCCTCCGTAAACCAACCATGTTTGATGAAGGTTGGAATAAGTAGGCAGTAGGTCCAGATAATAAAACCGGTGAGTAGCCCTAAGAAGGCGCCAAGGCTATTACCTTTCTTCCAGAACATGCCACCAAACAAAGCTGGCGCAAACTGCAGAACTGCCACGAAAGAGAGAAGGCCGATAGCTGCAAGAATGTAGGAATCTGCAAACTCTTTGGCAAACCAGAGGCTGCCCAGAAGAATCAAAGACACCATCACCCAGCGAAGCTGAAGAAGGTAGCTACGTAACGGTTGTAGCGCTGGGATTCTTTCTAAGGTCGGCAAAATAAGATGGTTAGATGCCATGGTTGAAAGCGTCATCGTTGTGATGATGATCATGCCCGTCGCTGCAGAAAAACCACCTATAAAGGCTAAGATTGTCAGGCTTTCACTGCCGGCTTGTTGCGGCAAAAGAAGTACGAAGAAGTCTGCGTTTTCGGCGGGCATCCCCATTAATAATCCAGCTGCTGCGATAGGTACGACAAAGATATTGATACCTATCATATAAGCAGGGAAGAGCCACATAGCGGTTTTAATATGGTTTTTATTAGAGTTCTCAACCACTGAAACGTGGAACTGGCGAGGAAGCGTATGAATCGCTGCGAAGCTTAAGATCAGAAGAGTGATCCACATTACACCGCTATTTTCGCCATGGTTCAGGCTTACTAGGTGCTCTAAACCAGCGGTTTGTATGCGGCTATATATATCGCCAAAGCCATCAAACAGCGTGTACGTTACAAAGAAACCAACAGCAATAAAAGCAATAATCTTAACGATACATTCTGCGACTAGCGCTGCGATCATACCTTGATGGCGTTCAGTTGGATCTAAACGTCTGACACCAAAAATAATGGTGAAACAGATCATAAATATGGTCACCATCCATCCCGATAGATCAAATGCTGAGCCTGTCTGTGGGGTATCGGTAATGATTGAGAAAGAGCTGATAATCGCTTTTAGCTGGAGGGATATATAAGGCACTATGCCGATTAAAGCGATGATAGTAACGAGGGCTGCGATTTTCTGAGAGCGGTTATAACGGGTGGATATAAAGTCGGCAATACTGGTAATGCGGAAGGTTTCTTTGGCTTGTACCATCCGTCTGAGCGAATACCACCAGAAACAGATACCAATTAATGCCCCTCCGTAGATACTGAAAAAGAGCAGCCCCGAATTTGAAGCAAACCCAACACTGCCATAGAAGGTCCAAGAGGTATGGTAAACCGCTAGCGAGAGGGCATAAATCCAGGGATTTCCTGCACTCTGCTCACCCTTATTTTTAATCCTCTTTTCTACCAGCTGAGCGATGGCAAATAGGATGCCCATGTAAACGGTTACGTACAGAATAACTGACAGCGGTGTGAACATAATATCCAGCTTATTCCTAGGGGTTAGATTCTTATCTTAAACCCTATAGATGCTTCGCTGAAAGGTGTCAAAGGAAATAACTTACTGATACCTAATCAAAAAGCTCAAATTCAACAATAAAATATAGGGCTGTTGTGTAGGTTTATAAGAAAAAGCTGTTATTTGCTGGAGGGTGAATCTTGCTCGGTGTGATGGTCACAGCAGTTTTTAGGCATGGGTACAGGGTCATAACCGCCGTCGTTGTACGGGTGGCATTTGCTAAGTCGTTTTAAGCCTAGCCATACGCCTTTAAAAGGCCCGTGGAGTTTAATCGCCTCAATCATGTAGCTTGAGCAGGTTGGATGAAAACGACAACGAGGGCCTATAACAGGGCTGATAAGGTATCGGTAGATATTTACCAATCCAATTAGTAGTGAGCTAAGGCAGCGCTGTAAGAAGGAAAGCATTAGGCGATACGTTATTTTGAAGTCGTTTTCTGAAAAAAATACCGGGTAAGAAATGGCTTACCCGGTTATATATCCGGGGAGGATTAAAACAATATGTGATCTTTAGCACCACTAAAAAATGAAAAGAGGTTAAAAATCACAGACAGCTAATTATAAGGATTCTAATGTAGATTAAAAGTTAAACAGTAGTTCTTATCTGCTTTTTAAGCCTTCCCACATGAATCAGCGTATGCAGGAAGGCCTAAAGAGCGAGTTTGTTGATGGAATTAGAGATGTTCTTCAGCATATTCAGCCAGTCTTGAGCGGAATATACCTTCTAGATGGACATTCGCAGCCCCTTCGTAATCTTTAAAGCGTTCGACTAGATAGGTTAAGCCGGAAGTGAGTGGTGTTAGATAATTTGAGTCAATCTGCGCGAGGTTACCCAAACAGATGATTTTCGAGCCCTTACCGCAACGGGTTACGATGGTTTTTAGCTGCGATGGAGTGAGATTTTGCGCTTCATCTAAAAGTACAATTGCTTCTTGAATGCTGCGGCCGCGGATAAAGTTTAGCGATTTAAATTGAATATTCGCTTTCTCAATTGCGTATTTCACGCTGCTTTGTGGGCGTTCATCGTGCTCGTGCATCGCCTCCAAGTTATCTTGAATCGCACTTAGCCAAGGGGTCATTTTCTCCTCTTCAGTACCCGGTAAAAAGCCAATGTCTTCGGCAACAGGCGGGGTGGAGCGAGTCACAATGATTTTGTTGTAGCGCTGCTGTTCAATCACCATCTCTAAAGCGCAGGCTAGAGCTATCAATGTTTTACCAGAACCTGCTGCACCATTGAGAATGACAAGATCCAGATCAGGGTCTAGGACTGCATCCATAGCAAATGCTTGGAATACGTTAATCGGTTCAATGCCCCAGCAGTTCTGTTGCATTAAACGATCGACACCTAAGTCCCTTAAGGTAATTTGACCATCGCGGACTGAAGATACACGTGCGGCAAACTCCTCAGAATCATCGTAGATATATTCGCAAGGGTAAGTTTCAGGTAGCACCGATTGGGCAAACTGATGATAAGTGTGGCTGCCTTCTTGGTAGCTTTTAATATCGTCGACGCGCTCCCAAAAGTTGCCTTCCATATTGCTATGCCCGGCGGGTAGAAGCTCAATGTCGGAAACCAGCTGATCGGTACGATAATCTTCAACCCGTTTTAGCCCCGCACCTAAGGCTTTTAAGCGCATATTAATATCTTTGGTGACTAAGATAATATCGCGGTGAGGGTTGGTCGCTTGGAGATGAAGTGCGCAGTTTATGATCTGATTATCTTTATTGGAATTCTGTGGCAAAAAACCTTGGCGAGCTGTTAACTCATGATCGGGAAAGATACTGAGTTGGCCTAATTTCTTTTCACTGTTTGCAGCGGTTATCGGGATAAATATATCGACCCCTTTGGTGATTGCCGCTGCATCATCAGCATGACTAAGAATGTCGTCTATGGCCCGTATTGCGGCCCTAGCTTCTTGAGATACATTTTTCTTTCGGTCCTTAATGTCATCTAACTCTTCTAAAACAGTCATCGGAATAGTGATGTCCTGTTCTTTAAATTCATACAGACACTTAGGATCATGAAGAAGTACGTTGGTGTCGAGTATATAGAGTTTAGAGGCAGTCATAGCCGGTTCCTTATATAGCCGAAGGGAAGATGTGAGCTAATGAAATTATAAAAATTAGAAAGTTCGAACTGATCAAAGATTGAGTGTGTTTGGGGCTTTTTAAATTCGTTATGGAGAGGCCGATAGCGTCCAGAGCTTTGAAGGCGCTTAGCTACTTCAAGCACAGCAGAGTACACTGCTGACTTAGAGATAGGCTCTGTAGGTTTCAGAGTCGTAATGATTATTCTGTAACTGACGTACTGTGAAATATGATCCACCACGAAGTCTCAGATAATTGCTGAATACTAAGCTAAGACAAATTTGAATCTGAATTAGCACAGCTATTACTATGTAAGATAGCTTAGTAATACATAGGTTCCAGTTGAATGACAAGTGACAAATTTGCTTTGAAGGATTTTAAAGATGGCAATTAATTCTATTGTGGTATTAACCGGTGCAGGAATATCCGCTGAATCCGGCATTAGAACATTTCGTGCTGAAGATGGTTTGTGGGAAGACCATAAAGTAGAGGATGTTGCTACCCCAGAAGCTTTTGTGCGTGATCCGCAGCTTGTTCATCGTTTTTATAACCAACGTAGAGAGCAATTGCTTTCGGAACCAGTGAAACCTAATGCCGCTCATATCGCTTTAGCTGAGTTAGAAAAGGCGTTTCCTGGACAGTTTATGTTAGTGACACAGAATATCGATAACCTGCATGAGAGGGCGGGGAGTCAGAACTTGTTACATATGCATGGTGAGTTGTTAAAGATGCGTTGCAGTGATTCTGGTCAGGTTTATAAAGAAACGGGGCAAACTGAACCAAGTGATCGTTGTGACTGTTGTGATCTATCGGGCACATTGAGACCGGATATTGTCTGGTTTGGTGAAATGCCCATGTATATGGATGAGATCTATTCTGCCCTAGAGGACTGTGATCTTTTTATATCGATTGGTACTTCAGGCCATGTTTATCCCGCTGCGGGGTTTGTTGAAGTGGCGGGAAGGTCTTCGGCACTGACAGTGGAGCTGAATCTGGAACCATCAAGGGTAGAGTCAGCTTTCGATCACCGGATTTATGGTCCCGCGAGTGAAGTAGTGCCTGAATTTGTGGCGGATATTATCAAGCAGCTTTGAAATATTTGATTGATTTATAAGTGGATTTTTTGATTTTTGCCAGATGCTGTCTATAGTTTCTTAAGGAACTTCACTGAGTTGTCGGCTGTCTAAAAATTTGCTGTTTGTGAATCTTACCTCAATCTTTAAGTCTCTTTTTTAATTCGTGTATTCACAAAATCTTAACAGCAGACGTTTAAGACTAGGAACATTGTCGCCGTCGTTTAATCAGAAGAACGAAAGTGATGTTCAGCCGAAAAGTTATTTTGGGATCGGCTAAACAGGATTTATTTAGCTCGATCCATGGAGGTGGTCATTATGATGACAGAGCAATACGTTACGACCAGTATTACCCCCTTAGAAAGCCTTAATTCTCTTTCTCCTTATGAAGTGGACCAGTTGCAGGATGCCAGTCAGGGTGGTTTGTTTCGCTTATTTCGCCAATGCTCTTTGGCGGTTTTGAATAGTGGTAGTGAATTAGATAGTACTAAGCTGGTTTTGGATAAGTATGCAAAATTTGATATCAAAATCAGTCAAAAGCATCGAAGTGTTCAGCTTGAATTGGTGAATGCGCCCGCCACGGCCTTCGTGAATGGTGAGATTATCACGGGTATTCGTGAACACCTATTCTCTGTTTTACGTGACTTACTTTATGTCGGTACAGAGTTAGATCATCGTTGCTCCGGCCTTACTGAATCGGAAGCGACCACGAATATGGTCTTTCATATTCTGCGCCATGCTGGTGCGATTCGTCCACATGTAAAACCAGATCTTGTTGTCTGCTGGGGTGGTCATTCCATTAATCGTATTGAGTACGATTACACCAAAAAAGTAGGCTATGAAATGGGCCTACGTGGACTTAATATCTGTACTGGCTGTGGCCCAGGAGCGATGAAAGGTCCGATGAAAGGGGCGACGATCTCCCACGCCAAACAACGTCAAAAAGAGGGGCGTTACGTCGGTATTTCAGAACCCGGTATTATTGCGGCTGAAAGCCCAAATCCGATCGTAAATGAACTCATTATCATGCCGGATATTGAAAAGCGTTTAGAAGCTTTTGTTCGTTTAGGTCATGGTATTGTTGTCTTCCCAGGCGGCGCAGGTACCGCGGAGGAGATTCTATATATCCTGGGCATTTTGCTTCATGAGAAAAATCACAGCTTACCGTTCCCTCTTGTGTTAACAGGACCTGCAGGCAGTGAAGAGTATTTTGAAACTGTAGATAATTTTATCCGCTCTACATTGGGTGATGATGCTGCTAGCAAATATCAGATCATTGTTGATGACCCCCATGAAGTAGCCGAAGTGATGCGTGAAGGATTAGAACAGGTAACCCGCTATCGTAAGGCGACCAGTGAATCTTTCCATTACAACTGGCAGATGCATATTCCGGAATCTTTCCAACAGCCTTTCGAGCCCAACCATGAAAATATGGCGAGCTTAAAGCTAATAAAAGATCAGACCGATTTTGAGTTAGCGGCTAATCTGCGTTGTGCCTTATCGGGTATTGTTGCGGGTAATGTTAAAGAACCAGGAATTAGAGCAATTGAAGAGTTTGGTGCATTCGAAATCTGCGGTGAACCAGCAATTATGGCATCTATGGACAAGTTATTAGGTTCTTTTGTAGAACAGAGACGAATGAAAATTAACTATAAAGAATACCAACCTTGCTATCGCCTGAAGCATGATGCTGAGGTAGTAGAAGAGGTTTAGGTTTTTTTAAGGGGAATTGTTGATTGTGGTGAGCAGACGAGGTTCCTACCCCTAGATTTAGCTTGGTAAAGGGCCGAATCTGCTGCCAAAAATAGCTCTGATTGATTCTGACCATGTTCTGGATAAGACGCTATACCAAAACTACCTGTGATTGTTATCTTATGTTTTGCATAGTTTAAGACTTGTTGTGACATGAGTTGCCTTAGTTTCTCTGCCAGAGATTCAGCTTCATTCAGACTGGTATTAGCAAAGATCAGTGCAAATTCTTCACCTCCCCATCGGAATAAGAAGTCGGTACTTCGTATATTGTTGGCTATAGTGCGAGAGGTTTCTTTTAAAACAAAGTCTCCAGCTAAGTGACCATATTGATCATTAACGGCTTTGAAATAATCAAAATCAAATAAGCAGAGGCTTAACGAGTTTTGGTGGCGCTCGGCAAAGTCTAACTGTATATCGAAGATACGTTTAAACTCTCGGCGGTTGCGGAGTTTGGTCAGTTCATCGTAGGCAGCTAGTTCAAGAAGCTTAAATTCTTGCTGCTTATAATCGGTTACATCTTTAACCATACCTGTAACCCTAATGGGCTTCCCACAGGAGGAGCGTAAAGATATGCAGCCTAAATCATGGACCCAAATATAGTGGCCATTACGGTTGCTCATACGATAAGTCGCTTCATAACGCTCCCTTTTACCTTGGATATGTTCTTCTAACGACTGTAAGACCATGGGTAAGTCTTCAGGGTGAACATTGTTTTTCCAAGTATCAACAACCGGTTGCATCTCTTCTGGACCATAGCCCAGCATCTTTTTTAGCTGAGGGCTAAAATAAACGTGATCACTGCTGATCTCCCAGTCCCAGAGTCCATCTGTGCAAGCATTTACTGCAAACCATATCTGTTCTGAGCGCTCTTGAGTTTCTGCTTCTATAGCACGTCGTGCACTGATATCTCGTGCTACGGAGAGAAAATACTCTTTACCTTGGTGTTCAATGAGGGAAGTGTTTACTTCGACAGGGAGTTCGGTACCGTCTTTTCGGATATGGCTACCGATAAAAGTGAATTTCTTATTTTGGCGGATAACATCGGCTATTTTTAACCAGTGCTCATGGCAATGAACATCTTTTTGTAACGAGAGGACCGAATGGTGCAAAACTTCCTTTTGCTCCATTTGTAGATCTTCATAACCAGCCCTGTTTACCCAAATAATGTTTGAGCTTTCGGGGTCGATCAAATAAACAGCATCCATCATGCTTTCACGAATAACTTCAAGTAGAGGAATATCTATTGAAGCTTCGCTAGTTTGAGTAGCCATAGCATCCAGCATATAAATAATGATCTGCTTAATTAAGAAATTAAGCTGAAGGTTGAATGCAGTGTACTCCTTTAGAAGGGGGTAGGGGAACCTTTTGGTTCCTTAAGTACTGATCTAAAGTAGCTTTTTTAGAGCTTTTTACTTAAAAGTGTTCTATTCCCCCCGGATGCGGTTGTGTTCCGTGTAATGGTTTTTTCACATACGAAACGTTTTAAGTAGTTTGGCCCCCCAGCTTTAGGGCCTGTTCCTGATAATCCCATACCGCCAAAGGGCTGGCTACCAACGATAGCCCCGATTTGATCACGATTAATATAGATGTTGCCTACTAGGGCTTGTGTGGTTATTTGCTCTATAAAGAGATCGTTTCTGGAATGAACACCGAGCGTCAGACCAAATCCGCTACGATTAATGTCATAAATAACCCTTTCCAAGTTATGTTTCTGGTAGCGAATAATGTGCAGAATTGGGCCGAAAACTTCTCCCGTTAGTTCATCCATGGAGTTTAGCCGGATTAGAGTAGGCGGTACAAAACAGCCTTGGTTGTGTTGGTCTGAAAGTTCTAGTTCAAACAGCAATTTATCTTGTAAACGGCACCGTTCAATATGTTCATAGAGCCTTTGCATGGAATTTTGATTAATGACCGGACCTAAGTCAGTTGCCAACTCTTCGGGGCTACCAATTTTTAGGGTTTGCATGGCCCCGATGAGTTTCTCCTCGATTACCTCAGCGATCTCTTCCTGTACGTACAAAACGCGTAATGCAGAGCATCTTTGCCCCGCACTGTTAAACGCAGAATGAATGGCATCTAGCACTACCTGTTCAATCAGGGCGCTACTATCAGCGATCATGGCATTTAAACCGCCAGTTTCTGCGACAAAGGGAATAATAGAGCCATCATGGCGATTGGCTAATTGTTTGTTAATTGTGCTGGCTGCTTGAGTTGATCCTGTAAACGTAACACCGGCAATGCGTGAATCAGTTAGCAAGGCTTCAGAATGTTCAGCGCCAGCATAAGGTATCAATTGTAAACAATATTCAGGTAAGCCAGCTGCGTACCATAGTTCGGTGGCTTTAAATGCCGTTAATCCACTATTTGATGATGGTTTGGCCAGTACTGTATTCCCGCAAACGAGTGCTGCAGCGATCTGACCGGTAAAAATGGCCAATGGGAAATTCCAAGGGCTAATGCAAAGGAACACTCCATGCCCTTGGTAGTGCAGCGTGTTTTCTTCACCTGTTACGGATGGAAGGTGCTGAGGCAATAGTTGTTTTTCAGCAAGCGCAGCGTAATAGAAACAAAAGTCGATAGCTTCCCTTACTTCGGCTAAAGCGTCTTGTAGCGTTTTACCTGTTTCTAGGATACAGAGGGAAACCAACTCAGCTTTATTTTGTTCAAGTAAACGTGCGTAATTCATTAAGATTTTGCATCGCACGGAGACATCCTGATCGCGCCATTCTGGAAAGAACTGTTCAGCGATGCTAATAGCTTGTTTTATCTGGGTTTTATCTACGGTACTTTGATAGCCAACAATTTTATCTAAACGATAATTAGCATGGACAGGTTGTAGATTAAGACCATCCGTAACCTCACCGGCGATGATTGGTTGGCAGTACCATTTCTTTTGTCCGTAATACTCAATAATGCTTCGCCACTGTTGCCAGCAATCTAAGCTCCCCAAGGGCTCACCTGCCGAATTTTCTCTTTGTTTTTCGAAAACCTGGCTGGGTAGAGGTAGCTCGTAAGAGGTGCTCTGCATACTTTTCAGCGGTGATTCGACTATTTCCTCAGTACTGACATTAGGATCGTGTAACTGGAAAACAAATGAGGAATTAGCACCATTTTCCAGTAAACGCCTAACTAAGTAGGGCAGTAGGTTGTTCTGATTGCCAACAGGGGCATAAATCCGACAGTTATGATCCGTTTCTGATAGAACTTGTTGATAGAGAGGATCGGCCATGCCATGTAAGCGCTGAAATTCGAATGTTTTCTCTGTAGGAATCTCTATTATCTGAGCAATAGTAAGTGCATTGTGAGTCGCAAACTGCGGACTTAATAATCCAGATTGATGGGATAAAAGAAACTTAGCACAGGTCAGGTAGGAGAGATCCGTTGCGGCTTTGTGGGTGAACACCGGGTAGCTCGTGAGACCATTTTGTTGGCTGTGTTTTATTTCGCTGTCCCAATAAGCACCTTTAACTAATCTGATGGGGATTGGTGTTTCACAATCAGAAGCAATGAGCGAAAGCCACCTAAGTGTCGGTAAAGCGCGTTTACTATAGGCTTGAACAGCTAATCCCAACTTACCCCAGCCAAGACACAGTTCACTTCGTAGCAGTTGTTCGAAAATTAATAGAGTAATTTCTAAGCGTTCAGACTCCTCAGCATCGATTGTTATGGCAACATCAAGGTTGCGTGCGGTAACAAGGAGCTGGAATAACTTATGCATCAACTGCTTTTGTAATTGGTCAAAATGGCTATTTTCAAGACGAGGGTGTAAGGCAGAGAGTTTGATTGAGATGCTGGTATTGCCCTCTGGATTTTCTTGGCCAGCGGTCTGAATGGCTTCTAGATAAGCTTCAAAATAGGTTTGAGCATCTTGATCACAAACAGCGGCTTCACCCAACATGTCAAATGAGAAGAACGTTTTTTGATTGTAATCACATCTGAGTTCTAGGGCGGTATTTATATCTTCAGCAAATACAAATTGCTTACCTATTTGGGATACTGCAATTGCAAGGGCTTGGTGTACGACTGAGTTACCTAAGCGTTGCCAAACATTGTTTAAAATACTATCCGCAGAATGTTCTTTGCTTATAAGCTTTTGACTTAGGGCTATGCCCCAAAAGGTGCCGTTTTCAAGGAAAGTGGAATGCGCTTTTAAGAACTTTGCGGGCTCGAGTGCAAGAGAATCCAGTTTATCGTAAATAAGTGCTTGAGCAGTCTCTGTATCAGGTATCCGTAACAGCGCTTCAGCTAGGGCAAGTAAAGCAATGCCTTCATCACTTTCTAATCCGAATTCTGACATGAGCGTGTTCACTGAAAACAGTGGACTATCTAGATTACGAATTGTGTTGACCCAATCGGTTGCCTTAGATTTTGCTTTAGAAGAGTTTGGTGTGACTTCCAGCAGTTGATCGCATAGAGATGTTTCATCATGACAGTAATAGTCAGTGATGGTACGCCATAATGTATCTTGATCGGCGGGGGAGATCTCTGCAGATAAAAGCTGGCTTACTGGTAGCATCTAACAAATCCATTTTTTAAGACAGTTTAGTTGATCATCTGTGTAGGTGTCGGGATTATCAAGAAAGATCTTAGTCTTCGGGCAAATATCCCTAAATTGCTTGGGAATTAAAGAGTTATAGGTTGTTATTTGTATAAAAAGTGTTCTCTTGTTTCTTGTGGGCCAGCTACTTTTAACTGAGTAAGAGGTGTTTTTTTGATTCTCATGCATACTTAGTGAAACAGGATTAAGGAAGATAATTGGATGGGAATAATTCATATCTTGCTGTTGGTACTTTCTGCATTATTAGCTATCGCTCTTATCAAACCCATTGCTTCCCTTATGAAGTTGCCCTTTGCTTTGTTGTTGGTTGTATTTGGATTTATAGGGTCTGAGTTAATTACAACGTTAGGTATTGATACTGGACTACGTTGGGAGCAATTCCACTATTTGGTCTTTTATCTTCTGCTACCTGCTTTGCTCTTCGAATCTACTTTGCGTATTGATATTAAAAATTTGCTAAAGAATCTTGCTGCTATTTTACTGTTATCAATCCCTTTAATGCTTTTTGCGACAACGATTAGTGCCGGGTTCCTCTACTGGGGAATCGGTTATCCTGCCTATTTTACTCTTATCACAGCGCTACTGACGGGTGCGATATTGTCAGCTACTGATCCAGCAACTGTTATCAGTTTGTTAAAGCAGGTCGGTGCTTCTGATCGACTGGTGACGCTTCTAGAAGGGGAGAGTTTATTTAACGATGCCTTAGCTATTTTGCTGTTCGGCATTTTAAGCAGTTTGCTCCTAATGCCGGGTAATGAGATTAGCTTTGCTTATTCGCTTGGTGAATTCTTGAAAATTTTTCTGGGTGGTCTTGCCGTGGGTGGAGGAACACTACTGATCTTTGGAGGCCTGTTTTTAATAATTTCCAATCAGTTCAGTCGAATAATATTAACAATATGTGCCGCTTATGGCGGTTACCTGATCGCTGAGTACTTTTTACATCTTTCAGGCGTAATGAGTGTTTTAGTAACAGGGCTTGGCTTTGGTGAGTTGATACGTAGAAAAGGAGCTGCATATGAAACGCAGTTTTTGTTCGCTTTCTGGGAATTCAATAACCATCTTGCTAGTGCCCTAATTTTTGTTCTTCTAGGTGTCACGGTTACTTGGGGGATGTTTGAGCAGCAATGGCTAGCTATGTTGATCGGTATTGGAGCGGTGCTGTTGGCACGAGCCTTAGGGTTATTGTTTATAGCGCCAGTCATAAATCTATTACCTAAGATGGAAATAGATTGGCGTGATCAGCTGATTTTGTATTGGGGCAGTATGCGAGGCGCTGTTGCTATTGCATTGGCTTTATCGTTACCTCTTGAAATCGATGCTTGGTTTACTATTCAATCTATAGCATACGGTGTTGTTTTGTTCTCGTTAGGTATACAAGCAACTACGACACCCTTACTTATAAATAAGTTAGATAAAAGGATGTAATAATGCGTTGTCATGAGGTTGATTACGAAATTATTGGTGAATCTCTTCAAATTGTTGAGGTGGAGTTAGACCCTGGTGAAAAGGTGATTGCTGAAGCCGGCATGATGAATTACATGGAAGAGGGGATCAATTTTGAAACCAAAATGGGCGATGGATCAGAGCCTGATCAAGGTTTAATGGGTAAACTCTTTTCTGCTGGTAAGCGCATGGTTATGGGTGAATCCGTTTTTATGACTCATTTCGGTAACGAGGGTAGTGGTAAGAGACGTGTCGCTTTTGCTGCGCCTTATCCTGGTAGCATTGTGCCCTTAAATTTGGCGGATTATGGTGAAAAAGTTATCTGTCAGAAAGACGCTTTTTTGTGCGCAGCCTTGGGCACCAAAGTGGAAATTGCGTTTTCTAAGAAAATTGGCGCGGGTTTCTTTGGTGGTGAAGGTTTTATCCTGCAGAGACTTGAAGGCGATGGTATGGCTTTTGTGCAGGCAGGTGGCACGGTTGTGCGTAAAGAGTTAAATGATGAAACCCTAAGGGTCGATACGGGTTGCCTAGTCGGTTTTACTGAAGGAATTGAATACGATATTGAAATGGTCAAAGGGTTGAAATCAATGATCTTTGGCGGTGAGGGACTTTGGCTTGCCACGCTGAAAGGGACAGGCAGTGTTTGGGTTCAAAGCCTACCGTTCTCACGCCTTGCTGATCGATTAATTGCATCAGCGCCATCATCTGGTGGTAGTGATAAGGGTGAAGGTTCGGTTTTAGGTGGTATTGGCCGAATGTTGGATGGAGATTAAGATCGTATTACACAATAGGATAATTCCCTTTATTATCTGTGGCTTTCGCCTGTAATGACTATGACAATGGATGTAAAAATAGGTATATTTAGTGCCTTGATTTTACCCATCTCAAGTCGTTACAGGTGTTATCTTGAGAAATAAACTGGTTATAACCCTGACTACTGTCTATGGTTCTCGCCAATATACGTTTAACCAAGTAGCAAAGTACCTTTTGTTGGCATTTCTGATTTTGTCAGCTATTAGCTTTTTTGTTTCAAATGCTCTGCTGGTGGTTAAAACTGATTACCTGTCTGATCTGGAAGAGGATCATCAGGAACTTAGCGAAAACTATGAACTGATGGTAGGGTCGCAGCAACTTTATATAGAAGAATTAAAAGAGCTCAGTTTATCGCTAAGCTCTTTGAAAGATGAGCGTGATAAGTTAGAAGAGGAGAATATTCGTATTGGAGAGTTGAACTCCTCGTTGGATAACTCTTTGTATGGGCTGGAAAACCTATTAGGTTTGGACACAGCTGAAAAAATTGACCCTTTTCGAGCTGAGCAGCTGACTATCGAAGCTAACAAACGTTTATTCTTTTTACATAGTATTCCAAATGGTGTGCCAATTCAGGCGATCCGAGTCACGGATAAATTCGGATCACGCTTTCATCCGGTACGAAAAAGACGGGTGATGCACAATGGCATAGATTTTAAAGCGAACAAAGGCACGCCAGTATATGCAACTGCAGACGGTATCGTTGAATTTGCAGCTTATAACAAATCTTTTGGTAAGTTGATTAAAGTTCAACATAACTTTGGATTTAAAACGTACTTTGCGCATCTGGACGCAATAAAAGTAAAAACTGGAGAATTTGTCAGTAAGGGACAGCTGATAGGATTAAGTGGTAATACGGGTATGTCTACTGGGCCACATCTACATTATGAGATTCGCCACATGTATACAGCAATAGACCCCGAACCTTTCCTCTCCTGGGACATAACAAATTTTGACTCTTTGTTTACAAAGGTTAAGGGAGTTAAATGGGCATCCTTAAAAGAAATGTATCCGCTAAACCAGCACAGTCAGCCATTACAATAATTGCTGAAGGCAATAAGTTCTGCGGAGATATGAGCATCGTTGGGAAAATGCACATCGATGGCATGTTCGAAGGCAATGTGAGTTCTCTAGATAACATCTCTATTGGTAAATCTGGTCATGTTCGTGGGCTAATCAAAGCGCGCGGTGTAGACGTGTGTGGTCTACTTGAAGGTGAAGTTATTTGTGATGAGCTTCATATAGATTCAGGTGGACAAGTTAGAGCTACAGTCGAAAGCAAACAGATGTCTATTCATCCAGATGGTTGTTTTGTCGGCGAGCGTCGAATGAAAGAAACCTCTGCGCTGATGGATGAAAGCAGTAAGATTGAATCGGGCTCTGATGCTATTGATTCCCTACCAGATAAAATTGTTCTGGAAGATAAATCTGAATAAGTCGGTCTGACCTCGTTGTCGTTGATTAAGGATTGTAGCGATGTGTGAATTGTTGGGTATGAGTGCCAATGTACCTACTGATATCTGCTTTTCCTTTGCCGGGCTGATGCAGCGTGGTGGGGGGACGGGGCCTCACAAAGATGGTTGGGGAATTGCTTTCTATGAGGGTAAAGGTGCGCGTTGCTTCCATGATCCCAACCCGAGTGTCGATTCTAAAATTGCTAGCCTAGTCAAAGAACACCCGATTAAAAGTCATGTGGTTATCAGTCACATTCGGCAAGCAAATGTAGGCAATATTTGCCTTGAAAATACTCATCCATTTCAAAGGGAACTTTGGGGCTTTACATGGACATTTGCGCACAATGGCCAGCTGGATAAAGCTCTGTTTGATAAGCCTCTTTCTTTTTATCACCCAGTGGGTACGACAGATAGTGAATATGCATTCTGTTGGTTATTGGGTGAAATCAGAAAAGCATTTCCTCAACGCCCTGAGTGTTTTGAAGAACTTTCTAAATTCATCAAGCAGCGTTGTGACCAGTTAAGAGAGTTAGGTGTATTCAATATGCTCCTAACAGAATCTACCCATCTATTTGCGTTCTGTGGCAGTAAATTGTCCTGGTTGACTCGTAAAGCACCTTTTGGCGAAGCGAGTCTTACAGATTGTGAAATGAAGGTGGACTTTGTTAAAGAAACGACACCTAAAGATATCGTCACGGTAATTGCGACAGTACCGTTAACGGATAATGAGGATTGGATTGCACTACAACCTGGAGAGTTGGTGACCTTTGTTGAAGGGCTGCCTCAATAGCGGATAGTTTGGCCTGAGTATAAGGAGCTTTTCAGGTGAGTGTGAAAAGAGATTCTCTCGAGCAATTGCAGCAGGATATCAGAAACGTCGGGAGTGTCACGGAGCTTCTAGATCGAGCTTGCAATAATTTCGCCTATAAAGATGCTTTCACCCATATGGGGGCAACTTTGACTTATGCTGAGCTAGATAATCTTGCTGATAAATTAGCAGCTTACCTACAAAACTGTACCTCTCTTCAACCTGGTGATCGGATTGGGATTCAGCTACCGAATACCTTGCAGTACCCAATCGCAGTGTTGGCTGCTCTAAGAGCAGGCTTAGTTATCGTAAACACTAATCCCCTTTATACCTCGGCTGAAACGTTACACCAATTCAATGATGCTGGTGTTAAAGGTGTCATTATTCTTGCTAATAGTGCCCACTTATTAGAAGAGGTTTTACCCCAATCAAATATTCATACGGTTATAGTCACAGAACTTGGTGATATCCATCCTTTGATACGTCGTTTAATGATCAATTATTCGGCGAAATATTTGCGTAAAATTGTTCCTAGATATCGATTAAAAGATGCGGTTGGTTTTCGAGAAGCGCTAACTAAAGGCGGACATTACACTTTAGAAACAGTGCAGCGAGATTCAGAGCAGCCTGTATTGATTCAATACACAGTGGGCACTACTGGGACGCCGAAAGGTGCCGTATTAAGTCATAGGAATTTGATTGCAAATGTGTTGCAGTTGAAACATCGCTTACCAGATACATTGAGAGCGGGTGAAGAGATTGCGATCGCACCTTTGCCGCTGTACCACATCTATGGTTTTCTACTTAACTGTTTGGTAATGCCAGTTTTGGGTGCCCAAGTGGTGTTAATTACGAATCCTCGTGATATTCAAGGGTTAGTTAATGAGCTAGGTCGATGGGATTTCACCGTATTCTCAGGCATAAATACTCTGTTTGTTTCACTTTGTCGTAATAGCTTGTTCAACCAACTGGATATGACCCGGCTAAAGTTGACACTTTCTGGAGGAATGGCGCTAACGCGCTCTGTAAGCGATGAGTGGGAAAGTGTAACAGGCTGCCAGATTATTCAGGGGTATGGTCTTACGGAGGCTTCTCCTGTTGTAGCCATTGAAGAGCCGCACAACTCTCGATATGGATCTGTAGGTAGGCCTTTACCGCTGACTGAGGTGCGTATCGTTGGGGAGCAAGGGGAAGATCTCTGCTCTGGCGAAACGGGAGAGCTCTATGTGCGTGGCCCTCAAGTGATGTCTGGGTACTGGCGAGATAACTCATTGATACCGGATTCAGAAGGTTGGTTGGCGACAGGTGATATTGCTCGAGTACTGGATGATGGCACCTTACGTATTGTTGATCGTAAGAAAGACATTATTAATATCTCTGGTTTTCCGGTCTATCCTAATGAGTTAGAAAACACTATTTCTAGCCATCCTGATGTTGTTGAATGTGCTGTTGTTGGTTTGCCCGATGAAATATGCGGTGAAGTCATTAAATTATTTGTGGTCACATCCAATCGACGTTTGTCTGTTAAACAAGTGCGAGAATATTGCCGCGAACGCTTAACCTCTTATAAAGTGCCTCGTTTAGTTGAATTCAGAACGCATCTTCCAAAGTCCAATGTGGGTAAGGTGTTAAGACGTTCGTTATTAGAAGAAGAAATAAATCGCCTGCAAAAAATACGTAAAAGAATTTAGCCAAGTTCGTAGGCTATGCCCGTTTTTGTTGGCACAAATGAAGGTGAAGTATGGGACTTAGTTTGAGCAATTCAGGTTTGATACAAACCAAAGCTTTTATCAACGGTGAATGGGTAGCAAGCAATAGTGGAGCTGAATTCCCAATTTTTAACCCTGCTAATGGCGAAACCATTGCGCAAGTTACAAATGTTGGAGAGCTGGAAGCGAAGGATGCAATCGAGGCTGCTCAAGCATCGATGCAAGAGTGGAAAGTAAAGTCGCCTGCTGAACGTTCCAATGTGTTGCAACGCTGGCATGATCTTATTATTGATAATGCAGATGAACTCGCCTCAATATTAACGCTTGAACAAGGTAAACCACTTGCCGAAGCTAAGGGTGAGATACTTTATGGCGCTTCTTATCTGAAATGGTTTGCTGAAGAAGCTAAACGTATTTACGGTGATATTTTACCTTCCGCTCAAGATCGACGTAGTCTTGTTATTAAGCAACCAGTAGGTGTGGTTGCAGCAATAACACCATGGAATTTTCCTAATGCGATGATTACGCGTAAGGTCGCACCAGCGCTAGCCGCTGGTTGCTCTATTGTGCTCAAACCAGCACCAGAAACTCCTTTATCCGCATTGGCCTTAGCTGAGCTGGCCGATCGAGCAGGTGTTCCTGCTGGAGTATTTAATGTCTTGCCATGCCTAAATGCAGAAGAAGTTGGTAAGGTGTTTACAGATAGTACAATCGTGAAAAAACTTACCTTTACTGGATCCACACCCGTAGGAAAGCTCTTACTACGACAGTGCGCAGATACGGTTAAACGTACATCAATGGAGCTGGGTGGTAATGCGCCCGTAGTTGTCTTTGATGATGCTGATATTGACCTAGCGGTTGCTGGAGCAATTGCATCAAAATTCAGAAACTCGGGGCAGACCTGTATTTGTGCAAATCGTTTGTTGGTACAAGAAGGGATATATGATCGCTTCTTAGCTAAATTTATTGATGCCATCAAAGTGTTTCGTTTAGGGGATGGGTTTGATAAAGATACAACGCTAGGTCCAGTGATCACCGATAAAGCGTTGGCGGGAATTGATACTGTGGTGAAAGATGCCCTTGATCAGGGGGCTAGGTTAGTGACAGGTGGAAAATCTTCAGATCTTGATGGTTGGTTTTATGAACCTACAGTCTTAGCTGATGTAAAGCCTGATATGGATATCTTTAATAAAGAGATTTTTGGCCCAGTAGCTCCCGTAATTAAATTTAAAACGGATGCAGATGCTATTGCCATGGCTAATGACACTTCGTTTGGTCTGGCTTCATATATCTATACACAAGATATCTCGCGCATTTGGCAGGTTTCTGAAGCGCTAGAATACGGAATGGTTGGGGTTAATGAGACCGCTATTAGTTCTGAATTAATTCCTTTTGGGGGAGTGAAAGAATCAGGTCATGGTAGAGAGGGGTCTAAATATGGGTTGGATGATTATTTAGAAACAAAATATATCTGTATGGGCGGTTTAAACGCTTAGATTTTGTTTGTCCTAATTACATGATAATAAGCTTGAATTATTGGCGTCTTAGTAGAGGTCCCAGTGGATAAAAGAGATTGTAAGATTAATTACAAGTGCCCTAAAGCTTGGGATGATTTGGATAAAACTGAGGACCCATTTGTAAGGCATTGTGATCAGTGCGAAAAAGATGTCCATTTTTGTGCGGATGTAGAGTCTTTAAAAGAAGCAACGATTGAAGATTTATGCGTTGCTGTGCCCACCGATGACTTTGAAGACGGCGTTATGATGGGGGATATTGATTGGTCTGGCTGTGAAGGAGACCCTATCCCACCACTACAGCCAGAGAAAAACATTGAGGATGCTGATCTATTAGATAACTGGATTAGTGATAATAAACCTCGACGACCTGAGGTTCCTGAGTTGAAATCTGAAAACACCGATATTGATTCATGGCTGAATGGCGAACCTGAAGATCCGTTATCGACGGATGAAATAGCTAAGTAATTTTATGGCCGTCAATAAATCCCGCTTAGATCGTTTTCTTGCCTCCAGAACATCATATAAACGTGGGGATGTGAGATTACTTATTGCTCAACAAAAGATTATGGTTGATGGCTTTCCTGCTTTGGCTGCGAATCAAGTCATTGACCGTTTTTCTATAATTGAGTGTGATGGGGAAGTGCTACAAGATAATCGCCCAATTTATCTGATGATGAATAAGCCTGTTGGTTATGTTAGCGCGACCAAAGATTCGATCCACCCTACAGTAATTGATCTACTTACAGAGCCTTATGGTGATATGCATATTGCAGGTCGATTAGACCTCAATTCAACAGGGCTTTTATTGATAACCAATGATGGTGAATGGTCGAGTAAAATAGCTTCTCCGGATAGAAAGGTGCCGAAACGTTATAAAGTCGATCTCGCTAAGCCTTTATCTGAAGAGTATGTTCCTGCCTTTAAAGCGGGGATGTATTTTCCCTATGAAGACATAACTACAAAGCCGGCCGATATAGAGATTATTGATACTCATAGTGCTCTAGTTACTCTGCAAGAAGGTCGTTACCATCAAATAAAAAGAATGTTCGGACGGTTTAGAAATCCGGTTGTGGGCTTAAAAAGGCTTTCTATTGGCGATCTGGATTTAGATGTATCCCTATCGCCAGGAGAAAGTAGGGAGTTAGTTGAGGAAGAGGTAGCGCTCTTTACAAGTTCTTAGGAGGGAACTTGTAAAGGCGATAGCTCAGAATAGCTATGGCTCTATCGCTTCAATTTCTGCTAAAAGAGTCATTAACTGTTTTAGCTTATCTTGATCGTATCTATTCGAGAAAGCTTTATAGCGCTCTTCAATGGCTGGGGTAAGGTGTTTAATTAAATCGACAGACTGCGCAGTCAAGCTTATCAAAATCCGACGTTTGTCTTCTTCCGATTTTCTGCGTTGAATATAGCCCTGTTGCTCTAGACGTTTAAGGATGCCAGTTAAACTCGGGCTTAGAATACAACAATGTTCTGCAAGTGCTTTTGATTCTAACTCTTGGTGAGCTTTGATGGTTTGTAGTACTCGCCATTGCTGCTCTGTTAGAGAGTTCTCTTGTAATAAGGGTCTTACAAAAGACAGTGTAGCTTCTCGAGCTTTCAGCAATTGTAGGGGTAGAGAATCTTCTAATGTACGCATGTGAATGATCTTTCAAAAATATTGTGCGCATTGTCGGGATTCGGGAACTAATGTGCAAGGCTTAACCGTATAAATCCTCCTAATGTATAAGGTTTTTTGCTTCTGTGTTGCATAATGGGGCAGAGAATTTAAAGTGGCTCAGACTTTAAAGGTATTTAACGTATTAATTTTCTCTGCTTGCTGGTTGAAAGGTGTAAAAGGTGGGTTATCCCGTATTTTCCATAACCATGGTTTCATCATAGATTAGATAGTTGTTTTTACCCTGCTTTTTAATCTGATACATGGTGATGTCAGCGGCTTTGATTAATGCGTTCAGGTCATTCCCGTGGCGAGGCGCTAATGCAATACCAATACTTGCCCCTACGTGAGCTGTCTTGTTCAAACCTACTTCAATCTCTTTTTCTAATAATGCTAATATTTTTTTCGCTACGGCTGATGCTTCCACTTCTAAATTGTCAGCGTCTCCCGCTAGAAAAATCAAAAATTCATCACCACCCCAGCGTGAAAGAAGGTCGGATCTGCGTAAAGCCGAATTAAATCTGTTGGAGACTTCTTTGAGAACGTGGTCACCTGCATCATGGCCGTAGGTATCGTTGATAGGCTTAAAGTGATCAAGGTCGATCAGCATAATCGCGTGGTGGCTATTCGGTTTTTCTATCAATGATTCTTTTATGAGGCGTTTACAGCCACGGCGATTCAGCAGGCCTGTTAAAGTATCGACCTCTGATTCGTATCTTGCTTTAAGCTCTCGATGTACTCGCTCAGATATATCGTAGATGACAAGTTCTAAAAGAACTTCGCCACGTTCATCCAGGACTTGTGAAAGTATGCAGTGTAAGTGCCGATCTGCTTCATCCTCATGTTTAAGACTCAGGTCCAGAGAAACAGGGTTTGTAGAAGTTAGGGCTTTCTGAATAGCTTTTGCTAACTGTTGCCTTTCTTCAAATAATTCAATTAATTTTTGAGTTTGGTTTTCAGAAAAATACTTACATGCCTTTTCGCCGACGATATTAGCGAAAGCAGGGTTGTTCATAAGTAGCTGGCCATCCATATTGACTAGTGCTATCCCTACCCGGGCATTATCAAATAGAAGGCGGAATTTTTTCTCTAGTTTTTGAACCTCGTCAAAGAGTTGATTCTTTTGTTGAATGGTTTTCTGCATCGCACGCAGTAGGTTGTTACTATCGTTTACGAGTAAACCAATTTCGTCCTGTTCATGACCTTTAGGTGTAATAATTCGTTGGCTTGTACCTGGTTTTATAACGTGTAATTGTTGAGCGATCTTTTTGAGAGGGGCCGCCAAAAGTCGATTCACCAAAATAATTACAAGAAAAACAACAAAAATTGAATTAACGCCAAATATGATGATATGCGACAGGGCGCGATTTTTGGCCGTTGCTTCAATCAGACCCTGATTAGGGATTAGGGTTAATTTTCCGATTGGAAGCTCGGGTGTAAATGGATCGTTTAGTTTTAGAACGACTAACCGAGCCTTCGAGCCTATCGAAATATCGCCAGCGGTTAGCAGCATGCCAATATCGCTATTTAGGATAACGCCAGAAACGTTGTCATTGATGATTAGACCATTGGTTATTTCGGTGCCAAGCTCTTCATTTTCGAGGTACACAGCCACTTTAGCGCTTTGTTCTACCGTTTTGACAAGCTGCTGTAAATTTTTGTGGATTTCGTCGAGTTCTTCTTTGTAAGAGAGTTGAAACAGTACTACGGCTGATATCAATAGAAAGAAACAGGCAAATAGAGCTATCGAAATGCCTGTTCTTATCGAGAGTTTTGCATTGAGTGCTTTACTCAACATGCGCTATGACCCTAACCGAATCCACCAATTCTGATTTTCTAATATAACCAATAGCTGTAGTGTCTTTCATGATAGTGTCGATTACTTCTTGAGACGACTGTACTGCTTGGGGAGGCGTTGCTCTACCTGCAAAGATGAGTCTAGCCCAATATGCATTTATTTGTGACAGTGACTTCCCTGTAAGACCTTTGTAAAACTTCGCTCTTTGATCCGAGTCGCTTGGTAAATCTAGCGTCGAGGCTTTGTTTCCGTTGGGAAAGTGCTGTACGCGGCCCATATATAGATCAATTACTTGTTTTCGACTGAGCTGTTCAACTTCACTATCAGGGTGACAAATAACGATCATATCTGCTGAAGCTTGTAGTGAAACAATCAACGTGGACAAGAGGATAATTAAATACTTCATCATTTTCCCCCCTTAGAATAAAAAGTTTACGTTGATTGAAAATGTGTCTACGGTTTCATCCGTTACCAGCGATGAATCCTTAGCCCATAAGCCCGCTCCATGCGGTTTTACCCATGTTCTGTCCCATTGAAATTTTATAGCGGTGTTGTGATAAATATCCCAACGAACACCTAAGCCGAGGGATTTTTGATCAACACCCGTTTGGTTGTACTGATCTTGAACAATGGTTCTTAAACCCGCGAGTTGTGCTTGAGCTAAAGGAGGTAAAAAGTCAGGAACAGCTGCTACTTGATTTATATCATCGGTATTTTCGATGATAGAGCCTATTCCATACAAAGTGTAATCACCAACTCTTCTTCCTAAGCTAATGTAGCCACTGTGAGAAGAGGTGAAGATATTATCTTTTGTTTTAACTTGGTTTATCTCAGTTTGAACAATCCACTGGTTATTGTCGTAAGTTAGACCAAGGGTATAGTAATCGAATTTTTTCCCTTCTAAATTTAGGTCATTAGCAGCGGATGCTGCATCAGGCCATAAAGGAGCACTGCTATTCAGTGCATCAATGAGAGGCTCATAAAAATCTACGCGATCACTTAATTCTATATGGGCATAACCCAGTCTTAATTTCCAATAGTCACTTTCCCATAACAGGCTAGTGGCAATGGCAGGGGAAACCTTAAGGGTTACGTCATCATAGACGAAATCGTTTTGTGTGGTGCCTACAGTTAATCGGGCTTGGAAGAAAGATTCTTCTAATAGAGTAGAATAGGTTATATCCGCACCATCAATATAATCAAAAGCAAGAGGGCTGTAGAACTCAATAGGCGGCCTAGCCCATAGATAGGCATAGCCAACATTTCGATATTCCGACAGCATGAATACATCAACCCCAAGTCGACCGATACGGTAACTAAATGGATTGTCAGGGCTCGGGTGGTATCTTAGATAGGCCCATTCGATACTATTTTCTAAGCTTTGATCAATTCTATTTTTATAGACAAGTTGAGCAGATGCGCTCCACTGGTCGTTTAAAATGGTATCGACTTGGACACCTAACGTTGTGTCTGATTTAAATGACCAAGCGTTTGAATCTTCAGCTGTGCGCGCAAGATTTCTTCTGAAGGTAAGCTCATCTCCAGAATTACTCTTGACTAAGCCTATTGTGGAAAAGCCCCTTACAGTTGTTTTGTCCGCGTGCAGTAATGCGGATTGAAACAGTAAAAGTAAGGAAGCAAAAATATAATAGATTTGTTTCATCATTGAATAACCTTGTCACAACACAGAGTCCAAGCCTTTCAGGCATTATAGAAGGGTTTATTAGAAAATGCTGCTCAATTAGTTGTAGTATTTTTAATAAGTTAGCTGATTTCTGAGCCAGAGCAATATACCGCGGGAAAGATGTCCTAAGGTACTATCTGTTATAGAATTGCGCCTTTAAAGAATATAAAGCAGGCGTAGCACTTGAATCAGAGTAAAAATCAGCTTAGAGCTTTATTAGATGGTTGTAGGATTGTAGATCGTTTCCGTTTAAAACGCCGTCTAGATAAACTAAAACAAGATGACCTAAAATCGGCAAAAAAATTAGTCGATGATCTTGTGGCTTCATGTGAATGGGTTGAGAGCCGTAAAGAATTAAGTCTTGATATTTCTTACCCTGATCTACCTATTAGTAGTCGTCGTGAAGAGATCAGTAAAACGATCGAAGAAAATCAAGTGGTTGTGTTGGCTGGTGAAACTGGTTCAGGTAAAACGACGCAATTGCCTAAAATATGCTTAGACCTTGGATTGGGTTGTAAAGGATTAATTGGTCATACGCAGCCTCGCCGGTTAGCTGCAAGAACAGTGGCAAGTCGAATAGCTGAAGAGTTAAACACTCCCTTGGGTGAGCGGGTAGGTTATCAGGTACGGTTCCATGATCAAGTAGGTGAGAATACCCAGGTCAAATTGATGACGGATGGTATTTTGCTAGGTGAAACCCGTCATGATCGCTTTCTTGAGCAATATGAGGTTTTGATAATCGACGAGGCTCATGAGCGGAGTCTGAATATCGATTTCCTCCTTGGCTATATCAAACGAATCCTACCTAAACGCCCAGATTTAAAAGTAATTATTACCTCTGCGACAATCGATCTAGAGCGTTTTTCCAAGCATTTTAGTGATGCGCCTATTATCGAAGTGTCGGGGCGTACCTACCCTGTAGATGTGCATTATCGCCCTCTGCATGAATTCGAAGCTGAAGATGAGAAAGCTTTAGATCTTCAGCAAGGGGTTTTGGCTGCAGTAGAAGAGTTGCTGCAAATGGAGCGTAAGCAGGGTAAAGGGCCGCAGGGTGATGTTTTGATCTTTTTACCTGGTGAGCGTGAAATACGTGAAACAGCTGAAGTTCTGAGACGAGCAGAATTAAAGCATACAGAAGTCTTACCTCTCTATGCGCGATTGTCTCTTTCTGAACAGAATAGGGTATTCCAACGTTCGGGTAAGGCTGCCGCTACACGATTGATTTTATCTACTAACGTAGCTGAAACTTCTTTGACTGTTCCTGGTATTAAATATGTAGTGGATACGGGTTTAGCTAGAATTAGCCGATATAGTTATCGTTCTAAGGTTCAAAGGCTTCCTATAGAAGCTATCTCTCAAGCAAGTGCAAACCAGCGAGCGGGTCGTTGTGGACGTATTTCCGAAGGCACTTGTATCAGGCTTTATTCTGAAGAGGACTTTGACGCAAGGCCTGAGTTTACAGATGCAGAGATCCGTAGAACCAATCTCGCAGCAGTTATCCTTCAGATGCTATCTCTTAAGCTCGGAGATATTTCAGAGTTTCCTTTTGTTGATGCGCCTGATAATCGTTATATCAACGATGGTTTTAAACTGCTGCAAGAGCTGGGTGCTGTTGATGCAAAACGTAATATCACGCGCGTAGGTTGGCAGTTATCAAAACTACCTATCGATCCACGTTTAGGGCGGATGGTCATAGAGGCTGCAAGAAATAAATGCTTGCGTGAAGTTTTGATTATCGTGAGTGCATTGTGTATTCAAGATCCGCGAGAAAGGCCGCAAGAGAAACGCCAAGCCAGTGATGAAAAACATCGCTTGTATGCACATGAAGAATCTGACTTTTTATCGTTTGTGAACCTATGGGATCACTACGAAGAGCAGAGACAGGAGTTAAGTCAAAATCAGTTACGTAAATATTCTGCTAAGCAATTCCTTTCCTATATGCGAATGCGTGAATGGCGAGATACTCATCGTCAATTGCATTTGATTTGTAAGGAGCTCAAACAACAAGATGATAAGTTTGTTGAACGGGAGCAAGAGGCTTCTTACGAAGCCATTCATCGTTCTCTTTTAGCCGGGTTGTTGAGCCATATGGGCTTTAAGCAAGAGAATAAAGAATATCTAGGAGCACGTAACCGACGTTTTATCTTATTCCCAGGCTCAGTCGTATACAGAAAAGCACCGAAATGGATTATTGCGGCAGAGCTTGTTGAGACCAGTCAGTTATATGCTCGCTGTATCGCTCGCATTGATCCAGCTTGGGCAGAAAAGTTAGCGCCAAATTTGATTAAGCGTAATTATAGTGAACCCCATTGGGAGAAAAAACGAGCAGAGGTCGTTGCGACAGAACAAGTAACATTATATGGCTTAATTATCGTGCCTAAGCGCAAAGTGAGTTATGGGAAAATTGATCCGCCTATAGCTCATGAAATCTTTATCAGACAGGCGCTGGTGGAAGGGGAGTTTAATTCTCAAGCTGCGTTCATCAAAAAAAATAGGGCCTTATTGCGTGGTATTGAAAAATTAGAGGCGAAATCTCGAAGAAAGGATCTGCTTGTTGATGAAGAGCAGCTTTATGAGTTCTACCGACTACGCCTTCAATCACTCCAAGGTGAGCGTATCGTTAATGGTGCTGCTTTTGAAAAGTGGCGTAAGCAAGTAGAGCAAGAGACACCTGATGTGCTTCTGATGAAAGAAGAAGACATCTTACAGCGATCTGCTGAGCATGTGTCTGTGGTTGCATATCCTGACTTTTTTAGATGGGAATCAGCCAAATTAAAATTGTTTTATAACTTTTCTCCTGGAGCAAAAGATGATGGTGTAACACTTCAGGTCCCATTACCTTTGCTAAATGCTATTCCCCTAGAACAGATGGAGTGGTTGGTACCAGGAATGCTAGAAGAAAAGTGTGCTGCGATATTGAAGGGCTTGCCTAAACAGCTGCGAAAGCACTTTGTACCCGTGCCTAACTATGTCGAAGCATTTATAAGCGCAGTTGAATTTGGGGTGGGTAATTTATACGAAGTATTTGCTCTTCATCTACTTCGTATGACTGGAATCAGAATTCAAGAGTCAGATTTAAGGCAGAGTTTACTGCTTGATCATCTATCAATGAATATTCGGTTAGTAGATGAAAAAGGCAGGCTGCTTGGTGAATCTAGACGTTGGGAAGTTTTGAATGATCAATTCGCGTCGCAAATAAACGAAAGGCTAACAGAGAAATCTGACAGTGAATGGGGACGCGAAGGTATAATCGAATGGGATTTTGGGCCATTAGAAGAAAGTTGCAAGATCAGTAAATATGCCGGAGTTGAGGTTGAAGCATATCCTGCTTTGGAAGATAAAGGTGAATCAGTAACCTTATGCTTGAAATCTCATAAAGATGAGTCTGTTCAAATTAGTAGGATAGGGATTACGCGTTTGGCCCTTCTTTCAATGAAAGAGCAGGTTCGTAATCTTAAGAAGACGCTAAAAAAAGATCAAATAACTCAAAGTGTGTTATTAAGCGATGGCTTGTATACGCCTGCTCAGTTAGAACAAGAGATTATTTGGCAAGCTTGCACTTCGATTCTATTACCAGAACGTGGCGTTATTAGAGATCAAAAGGAATTTGAACAATCAGTAGTAAAGTGCAAAAGCGAAATTATACCAATAGGGGAAAAGCTGTTAGGGAGTATTCTCGAGCTTTGTCAGACCTATAATCGGATCCAAAAGCAGCTAAAAGGTAAAGTGCAGTTAAACGAGGTGCCGGTTTTAAACGATATTAAACACCAGTTATCACATTTGATATACAAGGGTTTTATAAAGCGGGAATCGATTCATGTGCTGAAACAATATCCAAGGTATTTGAAGGGTATTGAAATTCGGCTTGAGAAATTTAGGCGTAATCTAAGGCAAGAATGCCTACAGAGCGAGCAGCTGCAACAATGTTTTTCTCAGTACCAAAAGCGATATGAAAAGCATTGTTCTCAAGGAATCTATGATCAGGAGTTAGCCAACTATCGCTGGATGATAGAAGAGTTTCGAGTCTCTCTTTTTGCGCAGCAATTGGGTACCGTCGGTACGGTTTCTGAAAAACGACTTAAACAGCAGTGGGCTAAAGTGGTCAGTTGATGTAGATCAATAAATTTAGGGAGTAATACTTTTGTTGGGTGTTAACGGATAAATAAATGCCTAAACAAAGGTTGCAGAAGCCTTTTTGGTGTGTTGTAATGCCCGAAATTTATTTCAAAGACCTTGCTAAGGCCTTGTTAAATGGAGTTAATTCCCCGTTATAGGTACTAAAGCAGGAGAGAGATAGGGCAGAAGTTAAAGTTTTTTGTAGTTCTGCCGAGACAGATTTTAGAAGAAAAATGTGTTTCATTTATTTGAAATATATTTTTTTTATAGTATTTTCTTAGCGTAATAGCGTGTTAAATGCGTTATGCTAGAAAAATTAAAAAATTCACTACTAGTATGTTGAATATTATTGAAGGGGAAATGTTGATGAAAAAGTCACTGATTGCTCTGGCTGTTGCCGGTGCTATGACTGCACCAATGATCGCACAGGCTGACGCTACTCTATACGGTTCTTTCCGTATTGGTCTACAAAAAGTAGACAACGGCGACACTGGTGTTGATGATCAGTCTTCTCGTGTTGGTATCAAAGGTGATGTTGACCTAGGTCTTGACGGCACTAAAGGTATCTTCCACTGGGAAGCTCAAGCTAACAACGCTCAGGGTGTTGACCAAGATACAGCTCTTAAAACTCGTCTACAGTACATCGGTGCTCAAGGTGACTGGGGTAAGCTACTTATCGGTAAGCAATACCACCCACACTACCTACTGATCTCTGGCCCAACTAACATCTTTAACCCAGGTGATGGTGACTACGGTGAGCGTTTTAACCTAGGTAACTCTGCACTAGGTAAAGATGGTCACTTTATGAAGCGTACTGAAAGCACTATTGCTTACTACTCTCCTAAAATGAACGGTTTCCAGTTCATCGGTGGCGTAGTATTGGCTACAGATAACAATGACAGCAACGATGTTGTAGATGATACTGCTGATGCGGTTAACATCGCAGGTACTTACTCTGCTAACAACGTAACTGTTTCTGCGTCTTACGGTACTATCGAAACTGCAAACACTCCTAATGCAGAAATGCAAACTGATGTTTGGGGTCTTGCTGCACAGTACAAGCTAGACAACCTAGAGTTGATGGCTAAGTACGAAGATAAAGAAGAAGAAACTGGCTCTGCAGAAGTTTCTGACCAAGACGTTTGGGAACTAGCTGCTCGTTACACTATGGGTGCTACTTCTGTATACGCTCGTTACGCTGACTACAACAATGACACTACTGACCTTGACCTACAACAATGGGGTCTTGGTGTTCAGCAGAAACTAGGTAAGGGTCGTGTATTCGCTGAATACGTAGACAACGATTCTGACGATTTCAACTCTGACGGTGATCAGAGAGAAGATCGTGCGGTTCTAGGTTACCGTCTAGACTTCTAAGTCGACATTTCCTTACGGAAATATAGAAAAGGCTTCCCTCGGGAAGCCTTTTTTCGTTTATGAACAAAATATTACTAAGCATCTTACAATTAAGCCTTTTTCCTATTTTTCTTCTGCTTATTTCTCGGCTAGAATACCCTCCTATTTATTGGGTAAAGTGAAAGGATCCTGAATGAAAACCAAATTTCGCAGTTTGTTAGCGGCAGGTGCTGTTTCGTTGGCATTGACGCAGCCTGTTATGGCGGAAGAGGTCAATGTAGACCCTTGGGAAGGTTTTAACCGAACCATGTTTAGTTTCAATGATGGTCTAGATACTTATGCCCTAAAACCAGTAACAAAAGGTTATAAGGCGGTAATGCCTGACGTAGCTGAAACTGGTGTTAATAACTTTTTTGAAAACCTTGCAGATGTAGGTACATTCTTTAATAACCTACTTCAAGGTAAATTTGATAATGCGACTCAAGACTTTGCTCGAGTAGCATTTAATTCTACCTTTGGTTTAGCTGGTCTTATCGATGTTGCTACGCCGATGGGTATAGAAAAGCACGATGAAGACTTCGGTCAAACACTAGGTTATTGGGGTGTAAATAGTGGCCCTTACCTTGTAGTTCCTTTCTTCGGCCCAATGACAGTTCGTGATGGCGTAGGCAAATTTCCAGATACTCTAGTGGATCCTGTTTATCACCTAGATGATAACGGTGCGCGTAATGCTCTTTACGTAACTCGTGTTATTGATACGCGTGCACAGCTATTAGAAAGTGAAAAGTTGATCTCTGGTGATAAATATATCTTTATCCGTGATGCTTACTTGCAAAAACGTGCTTTCGATATTGCTGACGGTGATACTGAAAACTACGACGATAACAATTTCTAATATAGAAGTTTAATGTATAGATGAAAGCCTCAATTATTCAGATGTAATTGGGGCTTTTTTGTAAGTCGTGATATCTGTGACTAAAAATCTATTGCAAGTTAACTCATCTGGATTTAACGTGGTTTCTCATGGATCCTAGCCTAAATTCAAGGCCTGATATATGAGGCAAGCATACCAAACCATTCTATTGGTCGATCATGTTGCAGAAGCAATTGATTCGATCGTCGACGCCTGTAATCAGCTAGACCTCCCGCCTGTAAAAATTTCTACAGCTTTTAGTAGTGATTACGCATTAGAATTATTAGAAGAGCACAGTTTCTCTTTGGTGATTGTTGGTGTAAGTGAGCGTTTAAAGCTGGTTGATCTTCAGCATTTAGCTACGTCACAAGCCCCGAAGCCAATCCTTGCGTTATTACCTGATAGTGAGGGGAATCAGGTGATGGCAGCGCTGAGAAAGGGAGCTAGCAATGTATTCTTACAGTCTGAAATCCTTGATCAAGGTCCAGCGTTCTCCCTAGCCATTAAATCCTTGCTCAATCAGGCGGAATTGATTGAGCAAAATCTTCATTATCGAGAAGAATTAGAGAAAAGTTTGGCTGAGCTTAAAGCAGATCAGCAGGCGGCTCATCAAATACAAAAAAACATGTTGCCTGCCACTGATGTTCAGTTAGGAGCAGTTCGAGCCCAGTATCTATTAATTCCGTCGTTATATTTAAGTGGTGATTTCGTTGATGCTGTTAAGGTCGATGACAAATTGACCCTATTTTACTTAGCCGATGTTTCAGGTCATGGGGCTTCTTCTGCACTTGTAACTGTTTTGCTCAAGAATATGACTAATCGGCTTTTGAGAAACTACAGACGGCAATCGAGTTTTGACATTTTATCGCCAAAAGATGTGCTCCATCGAATCAACGTAGAGTTGCTTGATACTGGGTTAGGCAAGCATTTGAGCATGTTTATCGGTTTATACAATGAAGCTGATGCTAGCTTAAGCTACGCTGTAGGTGGGCATCATCCTATGCCAATATTGCATGATCGGGATGGTTGTCGCTTCCTTGAGGGGAGAGGGATGCCTGTAGGTCTCTTTCATGAGCCTCTATATGATGAGAGAACATTGCAGCTGCATGCTGAGTTTGAAATTACATTGTTCTCTGACGGTATCTTTGAAGTATTGGAAGAGTCGAATATGGAGGCTAAAGAACAGCGCCTTATTGATGCGGTTTCTGGTACTAAAGGTGGGGGGCCGAACAGCATTCGAGATGCTTTACTTCCTAGTACTATTGATGCGGCTCCGGATGATATCGCAATTATGACGATTTGCAGGCAGTAATCATGCAAGAAGGGTTAATATATTCAGCCTTGGTTGAGGGGCGATTTGTCCTCAAATTCGTTGGAGATGTTCGTCTTACCTTATGTACTACTCTGGATTGCCATTTGGAACAATCTTTAGCTGATCCTTCTGTGAGTGAGGTTTTGATCGATCTGACGCAAGCAGAAGGGATTGATAGTACTTCCCTAGGGTTGATTGCGAAATTAGCGATTAAGGCTGATCATGCAGGAATGGATAAGCCTGCTCTTGTCTCAACAAACTCAGATATAACTCGAATCCTGTATACCATGGGGTTTGATCATATTTTTGTTCTGCTAGAAGAACTCCCGCCTTGCGTAGAAGATCTTAAAGAATTGCCGCTTGTGCAGGAATCTGTTGCTGAAATGCAGGAGAGAATTATTGCTGCGCACCGTATTCTTATGGATCTTAATGAGGCAAATCGTGAGGCTTTCCAAGATCTCGTTAATACGCTCGAATCTGTTAAAGAATAGATTTCTCACCAGTAAAGTTATAAACAGCTTTTGTGGATAACTTTGTTAATTGTTTATGGTTAAGTTGCTATAGGCCCCGTAAAACTTGGCTATTCAGCAAATTGCGTGAAAATAATACAGGTTGAAAAGTCTTTATTTTTCAGTGGGTTGAAATTTATTTTGGATGGTTTTTGTCAAGCTATTTTTCAAAATAAATCGTGCAGAGAGACAAAAACCTTCCCGCAATTATTGGATAAAGTTTTTAAAGGCCTCTTTAGTTTCAGAAGAGGCTTGTTGATATAAGCTTTTCAACAAAATCAGCTTCATTTGTTCATCAGTCACTTTATCTCCTTTTACAACAGAGGGTGTTTCAATGACTGAAACCTGCTGGCTAGCATTGCTGTTTGATCTATTAAAATCAGCTAGCTCTCTCTCAAAATCTATCCCTAAACGGAATCCCTTTAGTGGGAGTAGTTCTGCTTTAAATTGAATTGGGTTTTTGTCGTTTTTAAGTTTCCAGTTAAGCTCGCGGTTGAAAAGCTCTAACTGTCTTGCGGTTTTGATCTCAGGTGTTTTTAGTGTGAGGGTTTGTTTCTCTGAGCTAAATAAAAGTACACTTGGATGGCTTTGCTCTAGCTCATAATCGCTGCCATTTTTTATCTCTGCCGTGTAGGAAACAAGAAGTTGGTTATTCCCATCAGGTAGGTTTAAAGATCGATCGTTGGAATAAAAAGAGGATACATTTTCGCTGCCGTTGATCGCGTGAACTTTAATGCCTTCACCCAATATTAACTGGTTATCTGCCATTACATGAGGTGCTGAAATCAGTGTCACCAACAAAGCTAGTTTTTTCATGAGGTTCTCCAGAAAGTAAGAATGGCTCAATAAGCTTGAAGGGGAGGACCTATTGAGCCATCGTTTAGCTATTAAAACTTGATTTGCATGCCTGCAAGAACGTCGATTTCAGAATCAACGCTAGCATCGTCAAAACTTGCTTTAGCTACTTCGGCGAAGACTGATACGTTCTTCTGTGATGGGAATTTATAGGTCACGTTGGTGTACCAAGAGCTTGCATCTTGGTTGTCTGCATCAGAATCTACATTTACGTAACCTAGCGCTACTCGTGTTGTTTCTAGAGGCTGGAAAATAGCGACTAAGTTACTGATGTCAGCATCAGCTGTCGCTGGGTTGCCATAGTCAGTCGAACTGAAATCCGTTCCAAAAGTTGCAAAACCAGCATCGAATTTGGCACTAATACCCCAAGTATCATCTGAATAGGTCGAACCGCTAGCCTGATGAGTTTGGTAGGCTGCTGCTAGAGATAGTTGAGAAAGTTTAGTGCTAACAAATAGATCTGTTGCTTCACCATCTTCGCTGGCGTTGCCGTCTGATGCTATTTCATGTGATACAACTACAGTGGCATTATCAAAGCTTGCTTCTAGGCGGATAAGATCGTCGCCTGAGCTTTTAACTACATCAAATTGATCTTCATCAAGGATCGTTTCATAAGCCACTTCCACACCAAATTCGTCACCGGCCGTATTGGTTTTACCCACTTTTAACTTCAAATTGCTGTATTGAAGGCCTAGGTAAGCTTCTTCCAATTTGCTATCGCTTGCACTGGAATCATCGGCCGAACCGTTGAAGGAGAAATCCAGTTGGCCGAAGGCTTTAAGATCGTTACCTAGATCGTAAATGATTGTATTCTTCAGCTCTAAATCATCAAACTCTACGTCAAAATCATTGGCTTTTTTGTAGTCGTCACGTAATTGAAGCTGCCAATCGCCTTTAAGCTTATAAGTTAAGCCGTCAGCGCTGTAAATTGTTGCTGCCATGGACGTGCTGGTAGCGAGTGTTGCGGTAATAGCTACAGATAAAGCTAGTTTTTTCATGTTTGCCTCTTTTGTATTTTTTAGTACCTCTCGCTCAGATTTGTGTCGAGCACAGAGGGAAGCTTTGTATTTCAGTAAGTGACTCTTTGACTCGGGACAACTGGGACATCAGTTGTGAAATCCTAAGTGCTCAATAGCCGACTTAGAGTTTTAAAATGTCAAAACCGTGCTGCAAAATGGCATTCAGTTTGGGGTCTGCAGACACAGTTATCCGCTATTCCTCCTATGGATTAGTTAAAATTGAGTAAGATTGGAGAGCAGGAGTTTACAGCCTGACTTGTAAATTCCTGCTTATATCGAATTGAGGGTCGGGCTAGCCTTCACCCTCAGAGATAGCTGCTTCGCAACCTGGGGCCTTGCTGGAATTAGTTCTCTTTCTCCAAGCTTCGATGATTGGAGGAAGGACTAAAATTACGATTGCTGTAATGACGATACTCAGTGTCAGAGGACGCTCCCAAAGGAAGGCAAAGCTGCCATCAGAGATGGTTAAAGCACGGCTTAAGTTGTTTTCCATCAAACCGCCTAAGATAAAACCAAGCAGCATAGGGGCCATAGGGAACTCAAGTAGTTTTAGGAATATGGCTATAACCGTAATGATCGCCATCATGTGAATATCAAAGCTATTAAAGCTCACGAGATAAACACCAGTGATCGAGAAGAAAAGGATCAATGGGATTAAGATCGGTCTTGGGATAACCAGTAGTCGAGAGATATAAGGTATCAACGGCAGATTAAGAATCAGTAGTACCAAGTTACCAAAGTACATCGAAATGATGACAGACCAGAACACATCCGGGTTATCTAGAAATAAACGAGGGCCCGGCTGAATACCATAAGCAATTAATGCACCTAGCATAATTGCTGTTGTGCCTGAACCAGGAATGCCCAGCGTCAGAAGTGGTACGAATGAGCCTGTAGATGCTGCATTATTTGCAGATTCAGGTGCTGCCAACCCACGTAAAGCGCCCTTACCAAATTTGAGTTTTTCTTTGGCTGATGCAAGGTTACGTTCGAGGCCATAAGCAAGGAAAGACGCGATGGTTGCACCTGCACCTGGAAGGATCCCAATTAGGAAACCAAAGAAGGAGGAGCGGCCAACGGTAGGGGCTACGTGCTTAACTTCTTCTTTGCTTAGCTTCATGCTGCCTAGTTGGCTCATATCCATAGGTGCTTCTTTCTCGTTATGCTGACCCTTAAGGACAGTCATAACTACCTCGGTTAAAGCAAAGGTTGCCATAGCTAAAAGCAAGAAGCTGATACCATCGATCAAATCGACGCTGCCAAACGTAAATCGGGTTGTACCAGATGTAACATCTGTACCTACAGTAGCGATCATCAAACCTAATACGGTCATGATGAGTGCTTTGATAACTTGGCCTTTACCAGAGAATGCAGCTACAGCAGTTAAACCAAGAATCATCAGGGCAAAGTAATCGCTCGATTGAAAACTCAACGAAACAGAGGCTAATGCAGGTGCTGCAAATAGCAGTACCAGTGCACCGATAGTGCCGCCTGTAAATGATGAATATGCTGCAAGTGCTAAAGCTTTACCTGCCTGCTTTTGTTGAGCAAGCGGGTAACCGTCAAAAGAGGTTACAACTGTGCTCGCACAGCCAGGAGCGTTGATCAAAATCGATGAAGTTGAGCCACCAAAGACCGCACCGTAATAAACTCCGGCCATCAAAATAATGCCAGAAGATGGGTCTAGTCCGTAAGTGATTGGGATCATCAGGGCTACTGCTGAAATAGGGCCTAAGCCTGGTAACATCCCGATAAACGTGCCTGCAAAGCAGCCAACAACGACCATCAATAGGTTAAAAGGCATCACCGCAGTGGTAAGCCCGGTAATAATTCCGTCTAACATGGGATCAGCCTCCAAAAATTACAGTTAACGCTTTACCTGGAGCCAGATAAATATCGAGTAGTTGAGTTAGTGCGAACCATAGGAAAATGGCAAAAGGCACTGATGCAATAAATAGGGTCTTGGGTCTTCTTTCGCCTAATAGCCAGTAACCACCGACTAAAAAGAAAATGGTAGAAATTAAGAAACCTAGCCATTCAAGTGCTAACGCAAAAAGTACAACGATCAGTAATAATTTGATTACTAATGGGAAGTCATACCCTTTAAGAACTAACTTTTGGTCATCGCTAGATTTGGTTGTAGCCAGCAGTAAGATGGACAGTACGCCACCTACTATTGCCAAAGCATTAGGAATTGTTTGTGCGTGGAACGGTTCGAATTCATCACCAGGCAGTAAAGGGATCTGAGTTGCATAGTAGCCGTAAGCTACAGACAAACTGAGAAATACCAGACCACCAATATGATCTTTGCATAAGGTCATGAGGATCCTCCTGCTATGGCAGAGGCCATAACTGTCTATTTAAAAAAAACCGAGGGCCAGTCGACAGAGGCCAAAGGGCAAAGCCCTCGGTAAAGAAGGCCTGACTTAATCTAAGTCAGGGATATTGCTGCGAAATGAGAGTGTGTTTACTTAAGAAAGCCAAGCTCGCGCATTAGGGCGCCAACTTCTTTTTCCTGAGATTCTAGGAATGAGATAAATTCAGGGCCTGGTTTGAAAATCTCTGTCCAGCCATTACGTGAACGTACCGTTTCCCACTCAGGCGTGTCGTACATTTTTTCTAGAGATTCGATAAATTCTGCTTGTTGGGCTTCACTTGTACCTGGTGCCGCGAAGAAACCACGCCAGTTAACAAATGTAGTGTCATAACCAAGCTCTTTTAAGGTTGGGACGTCTGGCGCAGCTTCATTTCGTTCGCTACCTGTCATGACTAGAATACGTACTTCGCCTGCTTCAGCTAGGGCAAGCGCTTCACTGAAACCGGTTGATAGCAGTTGTGTTTCACCAGATAAAAGGCCGGCCATTGCTTTACCGCCTGCATCGTAAGCAACATAGCGAACTTGACGTGCATCGCCGCCTGTCGCTTTAAATGCCATTGCTGCAACTAAATGATCCATGCTGCCGCGAGCCGAACCGCCTGCGATCTTGATAGAACGTGGGTTGGCTTTGTAATCAGCTACAACTTGCTGGAAGTCGGTGTATTTTGAATCTTTCTTAACTACAAAGGCGCCGTAATCACCAATAGTTGCAGCGATTGGTGTTAGGTCACGGAATGATTGTGGGAATACTTTGGATAGTGAACGAATCACGATAGGTGTCGAGTTCACCATCAAGGTGTCTTGCTTCTGTTCAGCTGTCTCGATTAAATGAGCAATAGCTTTACCGCCGCCACCGCCAGACATGTTTTCGTAGGAAATAGTATCAACAATACCTGCTTTAGATAGTGCTTCACCTGTGCCGCGGGCCGTTGAGTCCCAGCCACCGCCTGCACCACCAGGGATTAGAAAGTGAATACTTTCCATTGCTTGAGCTTGGTAGGAAACACCTGCTGTCATGCATGTAGTTAATACGGCCGCCATCAGAGTTTTTTTGCTTTTAACTTTACCGAACATCGAGATCACCTCGTATTTATTTTTGTGATGCCTACAAAGTAGTGAGGTTTATTCGACAAATGAAGCTTATGAAATTAAAGGCTTTTTAATCCTTAAAAATCATTTTGTTCATAATGTTTACGGGGCTTTTTAATCGAGGTTAGCTAAGCTTTAAAGTATCTAATGATTAGGGTATTTAGCGAGTTCACTGAATGAGTTTGGATATTAAAGTGTTAAGCCGATTAAAGCTTAAGAGCCGTATGATTCTGATTTTGGGATTAATGGCGATTGTGCAGACAGGCTTTATCGGTGTTTTTGCGGTCCATTACCTGCATAAATCGCTAGATGAACAGATTGGTCAAAGAGCGTTAGATGTAGCGAAAACAATTGCTGTCGCTCCACAGATCATCGACGCAGTACAAAGGGGCGATAGCCAATATTTACAGCCTTTAAGTTTACGTTTGGCAGAAGAAACTCAAGCTCGCTTTGTTGTGATTGGAGATAAGCAGGGGATCCGTTTAGCACATCCACGAACAGAAAAAATTGGTCGGCCAATGTCTGATGATGAAGGTGACGATAATGCACCGGCGCTCGTTGCAGGTAAGGGATACCTTTCTAAAGCTTTAGGTAGCATGGGGTGGTCGATGCGAGGGAAAGCGCCGATCTTTTCAAATGAGGGTGAGGTTATAGGTCTGGTATCGGTTGGCTATCATCTTGATCAGGTCGAAAACATTATTGAAGAGTATCGGATTACACTGATCGCTGTTATAGGGGCGTCATTTTTATTAAGCGCAATGATTGCTGTTTGGTTCGCTAATCACTTTAAAAGAGCCATTTTTGGCTTGGAACCAGAGCAGATCGCTCGTTTATTTGATGAGCAAAGAGCAACGTTAGAATCGGTGCGTGAAGGGATAATCGCTATCAATAATGATGGACAGATCACAACCTTTAATCGAACAGCTGTGGAAACACTAGGCTTAGCCGATTATGCAGAGCTGACTGGGCGTCACATATCAGAAGTGTTACCTGACAGTACAATGCTAGAGGTGCTAAAAACAGGGCAGCCGCAATTCGACGAGGAGGTCTGGCTCTATGGACATAACCTTATTGCGAACCGTCTGCCTTTAAAACAAGGTGATCAGATTACTGGAGTTGTTTCGAGCTTTAGACGCAAAGACGAATTAGCGATGGTGAGTAAAAAACTAACGCGAATTCAGCAGTATGCAGACAGCTTACGCAGCCAGTCACATGAATATTCTAATAAGCTGCATACTATTGCTGGTTTGATTCAGATAGGGGCAACTGACGAGGCTCAGGCGCTTATTGGTCAAGAGGCACAAAGTCATCAAGAGTTGATCACGTTATTACGTCAAGCGGTCTCCGATCCTGTATTGGCTGGGTGTTTGTTAGGTAAATATAACCGTGCTAAAGAGATGGGACTTCACCTCATTATCGATCCCGATAGCAGAATGTTATCGTTACCGGACAAGCTTCCTCGAGAGCACTTAGTCAGTATTATTGGCAACTTAATCGATAATGCGCTTGAAGCTACATGGGAGCATACCGGTTTAGGTGGTGAGGTTGCGCTTAGTATGTTGGATCTGGGTACAGATCTAATTTTTGAGATTGAAGATCAAGGCCCAGGTATAACCGAAGGCGATCAGGAGAAAATCTTTGAAAAAGGATATACCAGCAAAGCTAAAGATGGGCACGGAATAGGGTTGCACCTAGTTAAACAGCTTTTAGGTAATTTAAATGGCACAGTGACTTGTGAACTAGGAGAAAAAGGGGGGAGTCGGTTTATTGTCTATATCCCTAAAGCTCAGGAGTGAGACTTATTAGTAGGTTCTAAGAAATGAGTATTGCTAAAGATGGATACTCAGTGAAATAAAACTCAATTAACAAGTATAAAAAGATGAGTGATATTCGGGTTGTTATTGCAGAAGATGATCAGCAAATAGCTGAGATACAAAAACGGTTTTTAGAGCGTATCTCTGGATTTGAGTTAGTTGGGATTGCCCACGGACTGGAAGAAGCTGAGGACCTAGTTGAGGTTCTACAGCCAGATCTTTTATTACTTGATATCCAGTTTCCTACAGGTACGGGTTTGGATCTATTAAGGAAGTTACGTTCAGGTAATCAGGGAACGGATGTCATCTTAATTACCGCTGCTAAAGAGGTGGAAACATTACGGGAAGCTCTACGTGGTGGTGTCTTCGATTATATTTTAAAACCACTGGTTTTTGACCGACTACAAGAAACACTCGAAAACTATCAACTCCACCTGAAAAAGCTCCAAGCGATGGAATTATTGGCGCAAAGCGATGTAGATACACTCTTGCCTAGATCGAGTGGGCAAAATTCAAGCGTTTCAACTGTTACAGGGGAGGTTCGCCTACCTAAAGGGATTGATGGTATTACTTTGGATAAAGTGCGAAATGTATTTTGTACAGTAAATACTCCACTGAATGCTGAAGAGGTGGGTGAAGAGATTGGTGCTAGTCGAACTACGGCAAGGCGGTACCTAGAATTTCTAGTCAGTACTAATGAGCTCTCAGCCGAAGTTAATTATGGCAGTGTGGGACGTCCGGAGAGGCGGTATACACAAATTAAGTAAGTGTTTTGAGAATTGATCGTTGCGGCCGATAATCTGATTAGGTTAGTGTTTTAGATCAAAGTTGAGCTGAAGATTGTTTAAGTTCTTCGTCCTTATTTCACCTGATTAGAGGCTTTATGCTCACACGTAGACGCTTTTTACTGGGTTTACTTCCTTTAGGTTTGGCTGGCTGTACTACCCATGATGCATTTCGAATAGCCACCAGTGTTGCAAGAGGTCAGAGTGTTGAAGGTGCGCTTACCTCGCATGCTAGAAGCAAAGCGACAGGTTGGGTGACCAACCCTAAAGGATTGGTAAATGACTTTAAAAAATTCTCACAACTGATTAGCAGTGTTTGGGGGGAAGAAGAAGCGTTACAGCCAACTCCAACGACCTATGTTAAATATACCGATCAATATTTGAGTCGAGGAGTGGTCGACTTTGAAAAGGGACTTATTCGAGTTGAAACTTTAGATCAGGGCAAGCTACAGAGCGCGATAGTTACCTTACTGCTGTCTCCAGAAGATCCTACCCAAGTGGACCTATACTCTGATGCGCCGGTTACCTTGGGTGGAGAGCCTTTTCTCTACCAGCAAATATTAGACAACGAGGGACAACCTGTAAGATGGGGTTGGCGTGCTGAACGATATGCTAAATACCTTATCGCAAATTCGCTGCAGAAACGCCAAGTTAAGATGGCTGATGGGGTAAGTAAAACAGAGTATTTTGTTAAGTTACCACTTATAGAAAAGCACCGTTTGAAAAGACGCTACCGTTACGCAGCTTTGGTGGATAAGTATTCTCGACAATACAATCTCAATCCCTCCTTAGTGTATGCGATCATTGAGACCGAAAGTCACTTTAATCCTTTTGCGGTCAGCCATGCTCCAGCTTATGGACTCATGCAGATTGTGCCAACAACGGCTGGACGAGATGCCCATCAAGAGATCTATGGTCGCGCCGGTACTCCTTCCAGAAATTATCTATTCAATGTCGAGAATAATATCCGTATGGGATGTGCTTATCTGCATATTCTGCAAACACGCTATTTAGTTGAGGTAAAGGATCCTCAGAGCAAAGAGTTTTGCATAATTGCTGCTTATAACGGTGGTGTAGGTAATGTTCTTCGAAGTTTCTCTAGTGATCGTCGACAAGCAATTAGTGTGATTAATCGATCATCTACTTCTAGTGTTTGGCAGAGATTGCAGAGCCGTATGCCATTAGAAACCCAGCGGTATTTGGTTAAAGTGACTGATGCTAAGCGCCGTTATGTATAAGAATCAAATAATTGGCATATACCTAAAGCGATTCGCTCTATAAAATAGCGCCTTTCAGCTTCGATGATCAGGAGATAGCGTGACACAGTTTCGTCCATGTATCGATCTGCACCAAGGGCAGGTTAAGCAAATTGTTGGTGGTAGCTTGCAAGATAGTGGTGCTGATACCAACTATGTCAGCCCTTATGATGCGGCTTATTATGCGGAACTTTATCAGCAGCATAACCTGACGGGCGGTCACGTCATTGCCTTAGGGCCTGGTAACAAAGAGCAGGCTTTATTAGCGCTATCAACCTGGAAGGGCGGCCTGCAGTTTGGTGGTGGCGTAAATAATGAAAATGCTGCTGAGTTTTTAGAAGCAGGTGCATCTCACGTTATTGTTACTTCTTATCTATTCGATCAAGGCCAATTTAGCTGGGAACGTTTAGAGAGAATTAAAGCTGAAACTGGTGCTGATAAGCTTATTTTGGACCTTAGCTGCCGTCGTACGGAAACCGGTTGGAATATAGCGACCGATCGTTGGCAAACGGTGACGAGTCTAGCGGTTAATGAGAATACTTTGTCAGAATTAGGTGAGCATTGCGCTGAATTCTTAATCCATGCTGCAGACGTTGAAGGTTTGCAGGGTGGTATAGATCAAGAGCTAGTTAAGCTCTTAGGAAAAGCGTGTTCTATCCCTGTAACTTATGCTGGTGGGGCGCGTTCTCTAGAAGATCTAAAGCTGGTGGATCAGCTTTCTCAAGGCAATGTCGATCTTACAATCGGTAGCGCCCTAGATATCTTTGGCGGTAAGGGTGTCACTTTAGAAGAGTGTATCGCGTGGAATGCTCGATAAAGTAAATCAAGGATAAGAAAAAGGCAGCGAATCTCGCTGCCTTTTTTTATTTGTGTAGATGGGCACTTTTATTTAAAAAGCTGTGCAAATTGCTCATAGCCTTGGGCTGTTAGCTCCTCTTTGGGTACAAAGCGAAGAGAAGCTGAGTTTATGCAATAACGTAAGCCTGTAGGAGCTGGTCCATCATTAAATACATGGCCCAAATGAGAATCAGCTCGTGAACTTCTCACTTCAACTCGTTTCATAAAGAAGGAGTTGTCCTCTTTCTCTACAATTTCTACCCCCTTGATCGGTTGAGTAAAGCTCGGCCAGCCGGTACCGGACTTATATTTATCCGTCGATGAGAAGAGCGGTTCACCACTGACAATATCTACATAGATACCTTCACGTTTTTCATCCCAATACTCGTTATCAAATGGTCTTTCTGTGCCATCTTCTTGAGTTACTTTGTACTGAAGTGGACTTAGATTAGATTTCAAATAGTGCTCAGATGGTTTTACGAATTGCTTGATACGGTAGTCAGCATCTGAACTTTGGCCTTTGTATTGGGATAGGTCATGTTTAGCATTTTCACCCCAAACCTTTGATAAAAATTGATCGCGACCAGAACCATTACGGTAGTAACTATAGCGAAGTGGGTTTTTCGCATAATAATCTTGGTGGTAATCCTCAGCAGGGTAGAAGTTCTTAAAAGGTGCGATTTCAGTCTCTAAAGGTTTACCGTAAACGCCAGACTTTACTAGTGCATCAACAGATTGGGCGATTGCCTGTTTTTGTGCTGCATTATGATAGTAAACAGCTGGACGGTACTGTTTCCCTCTATCAACAAATTGACCATTTCCATCGGTTGGGTTCATAACGCGCCACAGATGTTCGAGTAGGCCTGCGTAAGAGATGATTTCAGGGTTGTAGTAAACCTGGATCGCTTCAGTGTGTTTGGTTAAACCGGCAGAAACTTCTTTGTAATTTGGATTTGCTTTCTCTCCACCGCTATAACCCGAAACGACTTGAACAACCCCATCAAGCTTTTCAAAATCTGATTCCGTGCACCAGAAACACCCGCCAGCGAAAGTAGCTATCGCAAGCTGATTTGATTGTGTTATTGCTGGTGCAGTTGATAGGGTGGCTTGCTCATTTCCGGTGGATAGGGTGGCAATACCGACGCCAAGAATTGAAATGGCTGAGATGGCAATTATTTTTTTCATTTCTACAGAACCTGTAAATACTGGTAATGCTCATTTAGAGAGCCGGCTACACAAATGGTTCCCTAAAAACTAAAAGGCCTGTATTAGCGAATGCTGAAGAGCGGAATGATCAAAGTTTGCTATGCTGTTAATGAGGAGTATTCCTCACTTAATTGCGGAAGGAGCTAGGTGTCGGTACATCAAATTGTAATGGTTTGCCGTTATGGTTGTTGCCGGTTTGGCCAAAGGAATGAGGTTATGCTTTCTAAATCCAATCCCACTCAAATTGAATCACCTTGTGTAAGAAATTGTTGTCTGAATGATCAGGATATTTGTGTCGGGTGTTTTCGATCTTTAGACGAAATTCTTCGCTGGAGTAAAGTTTCAGAAGAAGAGCGTTCTATGATTCTCAAGAATACAGATCGTCGTAAAGCGCAGTTGTCTTCTATTAGGTTGAATGGCTGATATCTATCAGTCTATCTTTGTATGAACACTGGCTGATATATAAACACTTGTTATGATTTTTAGCAATATGCTGAAATTTAAGCGTTTTATAGGAAATTTCCTTTGACATATCAGGCTAGTTAGGCGAATTTTATAGATACTTTTTTATACCCCTTAGAAATTAGAGTGTATTAGGGGAGTATAAGGGCGTAAGTCATACAGAAAATAAGGAACATCTATAATGGGCGCTGACAGTGTATTAGCAATGCCTGAAGAGCTATCTATTGCAAATGTAACTGAATGGCAGCAAAAGTTAGGCACTTACATTAACGCGGCTGATTCTATCGTTTTAGATGGCGAAAAGCTCACTCGAGTAGATACTGCAGCATTACAGCTGTTAGCGGCTTTTTGTTTGAAAGCTCAAACTTTGCAAAAAGCGGTAAAGTGGATTAACCCTTCAGATTCTCTAGTTAAAACTGCATGTCAGTTAGGACTAGAAAAAACTCTATCGCTAAAAAATGATTAACCTGCTCAGGAATTAAGTGGAGATTTTTATAAATGGCTAGCATCTTAGTTGTTGATGATTCGGCTTCTCTAAGAAATATGGTGACCTTTACCCTTAAACAGGAAGGCTACCAAGTAGTAGAGGCGGCTAATGGGCAGGAAGCTTTAGGTAAGGCACAGACAGGTCGTTTTGATTTAGTTTTGACTGATGTAAATATGCCGATTATGGATGGTATTACTTTATGCGCTGAACTGCGTAAGTTACCAGCTTTTAAATTTACACCAATTTTAGTTTTAACTACTGAAAGTTCCCCTGAAATGAAGCAGAGGGGTAAAGGTGCGGGTGCAACTGGTTGGCTTGTTAAACCATTTAATCCTGAGAAGCTTCTTAGCACTATTAAGCGCGTAGTACGGTAGATAGAACTATGAGTATTGATCTATCGCAGTTTATAGCTACTTTCCTTGAAGAGAGCTATGAAGGTTTGGAGGTGATGGAATCCAGCCTTCTAAACCTTGATTCAGCCGATGAAGAAACGATCAATACCATTTTTCGTGCAGCTCACTCTATAAAAGGTGGTGCAGGCACGTTTGGTTTTAATGAAGTCGCAGATTTTACCCATGTAGTGGAAACACTGTTGGATGAACTGCGCAGTGGCAAACAGTCAATAACGCCAGAACTCGTTAACCTCTTATTAGAGTCGGTAGACTGTATCAAAATGTTGCTTGAAGCAGCTCAAGATGGCCCTGAAGTTGATGCAGCCCAGATCCAACAGGTACAACAGCGCTTAGAGCAAGCTTTAGGTCAAGAACCTTCTCAAGATCAGATAGCCTCAGAGACAACCGAAAGCAACTCGGTAGAAACTGATGTGAAACAATCGTGCTGGAATATAACGTTTATCCCTCATCGTGATCTGCTTCAGGCAGGGCACGAGCCTGCGTTTATGTTTGAAGCATTAGCTGATCTAGGCGAATTGACTGTAACACCAAATCTTAAGGATCTACCTGAATTATATTCGCTAACCTCTGAAGAGCTATTTCTTTCTTGGCAGTTACAGCTTGTATCTGAAGATTGTTCTGAAGAAGACATTCGAGAAGTTTTTGAATGGGTAGAAGATGAGTGTGAACTTGAAGTTTCTCAAGGTGAAGCCTCCTCTAGTGTGGAGCTGCCAACAGATTCTGAAAGCAGCGATGCTGGCTGGTCCATCTCATTTATTCCTAGCCCTACAATTCTTGAAACAGGCAATGAACCAAGTTTCATGTTTGAAGCCTTAGAGGAGTTGGGAGACCTCAAGATTCAAGTAAATCTAGAGCGGTTAGTTGATTTTGATAAGCTAAACCCTGAGCAATTGCTACTCTCGTGGAATCTAGATCTTGTATCTGAATGCAGTAAAGCAGATATAGAAGAGGTTTTTGAGTGGGTTGAGGATGAATGTACTTTAGGGATTGAAGCTAAAGTACAGAAACTATTCTCTACAGAGGATAGCGAAGAGCCAACTGAGCAAATTGCACCACTACAAAGTGAAGAGAACGCCCCAGTTCAAACGCCAAACCCTGGTATAGAGCCAATTGCAGAACCTAAGTCTGAGCAGCAACAATCAAGCCCATTAGCTAAAAATCAAACCAATACCGCTCGTAAACCAAAAGCGGCTGAAAGTAGTTCAATTCGGGTCGATACAGATAAAATTGATGCCTTAATTAACCGGGTTGGTGAATTGGTAATTACGCAAGCCATGCTTGGGCAGGTAGGTGATGAGCTAGCCGAAATTACAGGTGGTTCGGAAGTTGAGCGTCTGCAATCGGGTTTGGAACAGTTAGAGCGAAACACACGTGATCTGCAAGAAGATGTGATGCGTGTGCGCATGCTGCCAATTAGTTTTGTTTTCAACCGTTTCCCGCGTTTGGTTCACGATGTAAGCGGTAAGCTTGGTAAAAAAGTAGAACTTGTTATCACCGGCGAGCAGACTGAGATCGATAAGACAGTTATGGAGAAAATAGGTGACCCTATGGTTCACCTAATTAGAAACTCCCTTGATCACGGTTTGGAAGCGCCAGAAGAGCGAGTTGCCGCGGGTAAATCCGAAGTTGGAAGAGTGGAGCTTAATGCTTACCATCAGGGCGGTTTTATCATTATCGATATCACTGACGATGGACGTGGATTAAACACCGAAAAGATTTATCAAAAAGCATTGGATAACGGTCTTATAACAGCCGATCAGCAACTTAGCGACAGCGAAATTAATGAACTTATCTTCAAACCGGGCTTTTCTACGGCGGATGCCGTAAGCGATCTGTCGGGTCGTGGTGTTGGCATGGACGTGGTACGACGTAACATTGAGTCGTTAGGCGGACATGTTAGCGTTACTTCTGAACCGGGCCATGGTTCGACCTTCAGTGTGAGTCTGCCTCTGACCTTAGCCATTCTAGATGGTCAACTTGTTCGAGTTCATAACGAAACTTACATTGTTCCTTTGATTTCTATTGTGGAAACAATCCTTGCTAACAAATCCGCGATGAGCCCTATTGCGGGTGAAAATAAATTGCTTCATTTCCGCGAAGAGTACATACCGCTAATTAATCTTCGTTCTCTATTCAAGTTACCAATTGAAGAAGATCATCAAGATACTCATTTAATTGCCATTGTTGAAAATGGTGGTCAGAAAGTTGGTCTAATCGTGGATGAGCTTTTTGGTCAGCAGCAAGTAGTTATTAAGAGCTTAGAGGTTAACTTTAAGCGCATTGAAGGGTTTGCTGGCGCAACTATCCTAGGTGATGGCAGTGTCGCTCTTATTCTTGATATAGCAGGTCTGATGAAGCGCGGTTTGGATTTTGGAACGGCTAAAGCGGCACAGAAAAGAAACGAAATATCTCGGAGTGAGCAGGCTAATCAGGGAGCTGTGGCATGACAGATACTGAATGGCAGGAACAATCTGAGCTTTTAGAACAAACAGCAGATGGGCACCAATATCTTAGTTTTCTACTCGATAATGAAGAGTACGGCGTGGATATCTTAAGGGTTCAAGAGCTTAGAGGCTGGACACCAGTAACGCATGTCCCAGATATGCCTGATTACCTTAAAGGTGTTTTAAATTTACGTGGGGCTATTATTCCTGTAATTGATCTACGTTTGCGGTTTGGTCTAAAACCTGTGGAATATGGGCCTACAACGGTAGTGATTGTGATCAATGTCGATAGTGGCAGTTGTCAACGCGTTATGGGAATTATTGTTGATGCAGTTGCTGAGACATACACACTTGCTACGAATCAAATACAACCAGCACCACAGATAGGTGGCGTGATAAATGCTGAATTTATCACAGGCCTAGTGGCGCAGGATGACAAAATGATTGTCCTGATGGACATAGATGAATTAATGAATTCCGATGAGTTGGCGATCGATGCGCCAACAAAAGCTGAAGTGGAAGCATAGGGGCGGAGGATAAGAAATGAAAATCAATGAGCCGGTTACGGATCGCGAAGTTAAGCTCAGAGATGGTCAGGAACTTGTTACAAAAACAAACCTGAAGGGGATTATTACTTATACCAATCCGGACTTTATCGAGATCAGTGGATTTAGTCGGGATGAGTTAGTGGGTAAAAACCACAATGTGGTCCGTCACCCCGATATGCCTCCAGCTGCTTTTAAAGATCTGTGGGAGACCCTTAAGTTGGGCCGCCCTTGGTCAAAATTAGTAAAAAACCGTTGTAAAAATGGTGATTACTATTGGGTTAAAGCCAATGTGACCCCTATTTTCCGTAATGGTGAGATCGTTGAGTACATGTCTGTACGTACTCGTCCAAGCCAGGAAGAGGTCGAACAGGCTACTGCTCTTTACGCGAAGTTAAAGCGCAATGAAGCAAGCATTCCGTCACCAAATGCTGTTCCTAAGCAGAATCTAGGTGGTCAGATCAACCATCATGCGGTGGTGGCGGTTGTTGCAGCGCTGTTGATTAATGCTGCCATTTACTTCATGGGACTACCTGCGGAAGCATTGATGATTGGTCCTGTTGTTGCCTTCCTGATTGTTCTGTTCGGTGCCAATAACTGTTTGAAAAACAGCGTTATTAAGCCTTTAGAGCAAGCTAGACGTCACATGCTGGATATCAGCGAAGGCGAATATTTAGCACCAATACCACTGGATGAGCCTGGTGAAACGGGTGAGCTGAAACGAAATGTAAAAATTCTCGCGACGAAACTTGGTTATGAAGTAAATGATGCCAAGGAGGCAGCGAACCGCGCTTCTCGTATCAAAGTTGCGCTAGATAACGTTTCTTCTAATGTTATGCTGGCCGATAATGATGGCAATATTATCTATTGTAATGATGCTGTTCTTAGCATGATGAGAAATGCAGAAGAGGATATTCGTCAGCAGTTACCTGATTTTGATACCGACGCTATTCTTGGTTCTAATTTTGATATCTTTCATAAGAATCCTGAACATCAGCGTCGTATGTTGGAAGGGCTTAAGACTACTTACAAAGGGAAAATTAAAGTTGGTCAGCGTAGCTTTAGTTTGATTGCGAACCCGGTAATTGATGAAAGCAATCAACGTTTAGGTACAGTCGTTGAATGGATGGATATTACTGATCAGCTTGTTGCAGAAGACCAAGTTGCTAATTTGATCCAAAAAGCTTCACAAGGCGAATTGAATGAGCGTCTTGATGTCGAGCTTTACAGTGGCTTTATGGCTAATATTGCATCGGGTGTTAACCAAATGCTGGATGCGGTTGTTGAGCCTATCCGTGAAGTCAAACGTGTCTTAAGTGCGATGTCTGATGGTGATTTAACCCAGCAAATGTCAGGTAATTTCCAAGGCGAATTCGCAGAACTAAATGAGGCTCTAAATAGCTCCTTGCATAACCTGAATACTATGGTTGGTGAGATTCGAACGGCTGGTGCAAGTATTACAACAGGTGCTTCTGAAATCTCCAGTGGTAACACAACTCTAAGTTCTCGTACCGAAGCGCAAGCTGCTAGTCTGCAAGAAACTGCAGCGAGCATGGAGCAGATGACCAGTACGGTTAAGCAAAATGCGGATAATGCCGATGAGGCGCGTAATCAAGCAACAGATGCTCAGAAATTGGCAGAGAAAGGCGGTGAAATCTCCAATAAGGTTGTGACCTCAATGGGAGATATCCGAGCGAGCTCTACCAAAATTGCAGAAATTATTGGCGTGATTGATGAGATCGCTTTCCAAACTAACTTACTTGCATTGAATGCTGCTGTAGAGGCTGCCCGAGCGGGTGAGCAGGGCCGAGGTTTTGCAGTAGTTGCATCTGAAGTGCGTAGCTTAGCTCAACGAAGTGCAAGCGCAGCGAAAGAGATTAAAGAGCTTATTAGCGATAGCGTAGAAAAAGTGGAAGAGGGTGGTCTATTTGTAGACGAATCCGGTAAGGCTTTAGCTGAAATTATGGAAGCGATTAAAAATGTTTCTACAATCATCAGTGAAATTGCTGCTGCCAGTCGTGAACAAGCTATTGGTATCGAACAAGTTAATATTGCTGTAACACAAATGGATGAAGGTACGCAGCAAAATGCGGCTTTGGTAGAGGAAGTTGCAGCTGCATCTGCTTCTATGGAGGAGCAAGCAGGCCAGCTTCAAACTTTGGTTAACCAATTTGAAGTTGTTGAAGCTGAGGGTCAATCCAGCATAGTGCAAGCTACTGCTAAATCTGAAGGTGTTAGTCGCCTAAGGGAGCTAGCAAACCAGAATATCCAAACCGAACGAAAACCTGAAGTTAAGCGTACAGTACCAAAACAGCCAATTGTGAGTGCTGGTGCTAGTGGAGATGAGTGGGAAGAGTTCTAAGTAATATCTAAACAGTCTACTAGGGCAAGGTAGGCTGTTTACTACTCTTCTTAATTTCAGGGAACCTTAATGGCATCAGATTCTACTAGATCCCGTGAGTTTACCTTTACAAGGAATCATTTTGTTAAGGTAAGGGATGAATTGTACGATTATGCTGGCATTGTACTGGCGGATCATAAGCAGGATATGGCTTATAACCGTTTGGTACGTCGTTTAAGAGAATTAAAGCTTTCTAATTTTGATGATTACTTTTCTTTTTTAGATAACAACCCGGTTGAATTTAGCCAATTTATCAATGCGCTTACAACAAATCTAACGGCTTTCTTTCGTGAAAAGCATCACTTTGATTTTATAGCGAATACCATAATTCCTGAGATTGAACAGAATGGCTGTTATCGGGTTAGAGCATGGTCGGCAGGTTGCTCTTTAGGAGAGGAGCCTTATAGCTTAGCCATGACGCTGCTGGAATCAGGTCTTGATCCTTCTTGCTGGGACATCCGCTTACTTGCGACAGATATAGATTCAAAGGTTTTAAGTAGTGCGAAATCGGGTATTTATTCAGACGATAGAATTAAAAACCTACCAAGTAATCAAGTTAAACGCTGGTTCTTAAAGGGAAAAGGTTCGCATAAAGGTTTTGTGAGAGTAAAACCTGAACTTCAAGATTTACTTAAATTTAATTATCTGAATTTGATGCAAGATTGGCCAATAGAAGGTCCTTTAGATTTTATTTTCTGTCGGAATGTAATGATCTATTTCGATCAAAGTACTCAGGCGAGATTATTGGATCGTATGCATGCTTTACTTAAACCAAATGGCTACCTGTTTGTCGGGCATTCAGAGGCTTTAGCTCGCCATGCAAGTAACTTTGAATTAGTGGGTAAAACCATCTATAGGAAGGTTGGGTAAGCTGGATGACGATGGATGTAAAACGCCCTAAGGGGGTTTCCGGTTTCGAGCATTTTAATTCTTTCTGGGAACCGCGCTGGGAGCTTTATGCTGTTAAGGTAAAGCCTGGTGAGTTTTATATCGCTAATGACGAATTAGTTATTACGACTTTATTGGGCTCTTGTATTTCGGCTTGTATTTTTGATCCGGTAACCAGCTACGGCGGGTTAAATCATTTTATGTTGCCTACAGGTGGACCAAATGATGATCTACAAAGGTCCTCTCGATATGGTTTATTTGCGATGGAACAGCTAATTAATGAGCTAATGAAACATGGCTGTTTACGTGAAAATTTACAGGTAAAGTTAACCGGCGGTGGGAATATGATGTCTGGTATCGCCAATATTGGTCAACAAAACATAGATTTCATTCTTAAGTATATAGATGACGAAGGCTTAAAACTGATAGCCTCAGATTTAGGTGGAGATCAAGCTCGCCGTGTTGCATTTTTTCCAACAACTGGTCGTATGTTAGTCAACAAGCTTGATCATCGTGATGACCAGTGTGTAATTGCTGAAGAGCGCTCTTACCAAATTGATGTTGATCAGCATCTAGATGATTCAGATGTTGAACTGTTTTAAAGGAAATTACCCTGATATGGAAAAAACTCGGGTATTAATAGTCGATGATTCTGCTTTGGTCCGTGGTGTGATCAGTGAGTTATTGTCCATGGATTCTAGTATTGAGGTTGTAGGTACCGCTGTTGACCCATATGATGCTAGAGACAAAATTAAGCAATTAAAGCCAGATGTTCTAACGCTTGATATCGAGATGCCAAAGATGGATGGCATTACGTTTTTAAAGAATATAATGAAGCTAAATCCGATGCCGGTGGTTATGCTGTCAACGCTCACACATGAAGGTGCTGATGCTACTCTGCAATCCTTAGAAATAGGGGCTGTAGATTATATTGCTAAGCCTTCAAATACACAGTCAGATGATCATCTAGAGCTATTTCAGTCTGATTTGGTGGCGAAAGTCAAAGCTGCGGCTTCTACTTCTGCAAAGCTGAAATTTAACCGAAATCATCGAGAACAAATATCCAAAGTGGTTTCCAAAACGCCTTTAGTGCGTGCAAGAAATCAACTTGTTGCTATAGGGTCATCTACTGGTGGTACTGAGGCTCTACATCATATTTTGGCTTCATTGCCTGCCAATATGCCACCGATAATCATTACCCAGCATATCCCAGTTAGCTTTAGTGATCGTTTTGCAAATCGTTTAAATAAAAATTGTGATTTAAACGTTGCTGAAGCAAAAGAAGGTGATGTACTCAAACCTGGTCATGTATATATCGCACCAGGAGATTCCCATTTATGCATTAAACAGAAAGGGCATGAATATATTTGTGTGTTAGATGATGGTGTTCCGGTAAATCGCCATAAGCCTTCTGTGGAAGTAATGTTTAATTCTATTGCTTCTTTAGATCAAAGGAATATAACAACGATTATGCTTACGGGTATGGGTGAGGATGGTGCTGTTGCTATGAAAGGCCTTGTGGATAAGGGTGCTCATTCCATTGTTCAAGATGAGGCTACAAGTCTCGTATGGGGAATGCCGGGCACTGCTGTAAAGCTAGGTGCAGCTAAAGAGGTTGTTCCTTTAAATGATATTGCACAACGGTTGGTGCAGCACCTGTCATAATTTTGAGTGATTGAGGTTAGCTAAATGACGTTAAAGAAAATAATGTTGGTTGCTGCTCTAGCAGCAAGTTTAGTGTTAGCAGCTGCTGAGTTTTTAGGGCTTGAAAGTACCGTGACCCTCATCTGTCTTGTCGTGCTAATTCCGGCTTTGATCTCTCAGTTTGTATTAAAGGAAGTATCAGCCGTTTCACATACCCGCAGTGAACAAGAATCTAGCCAAATGATGGGAGCATCAATTGCTGTTGATCCTGCTCTGCATGATGCAGTTAAAGAGGTTTCTCAGACGCTTGTACACGATGCGATGATCGTTAATCAAGAAGTCTCGCGTGTAGATGGGTTGATTAAAGAGTCAGTTCATTTGATGAGTGATAGTTTTCATACCATGCATGATTTGGCGAGTCGTCAGGCTTCGTTGACTGCTGAAATTATTGATCAAACCCATGAAGGGGATGATATTGCTGAAGGGAATCTAAACCCAGAAACCTTTAGTATCCAAAGCTTTATTTCTGAAACTAGTCGCACCTTAGATCAGTTTGTAAATGTGATGGTTGATGTAAGTAAGAACAGTCTTGAAACCGTTCACCATATAGATGATATGGTTGAAAAACTGGATGGTATTTTTGGCTTAATTGAAAATGTTGAAGGTTTAGCAAGTCAGACAAATTTACTGGCTCTCAACGCAAGTATTGAGGCTGCTCGAGCGGGTGAAGCTGGTCGAGGCTTCGCGGTAGTTGCCGATGAGGTACGTACATTATCAATTAACTCAGCTAGTTTGAATAATGAGATTCGCGAAGAGATTGGCTCGGCTAAAGAAACTATCGAAATCTTGCGAAGCACAGTAGGGGGAATGGCCTCTACAGATATGAGCGATACGATCGGTACAAAAGATAAGATGGGCCAGATGCTTGAGCATATGGCTAATATGAATCATTTCTTAAATGAAAAAGTTATTGAAATTTCAAATATTGGTACTCAACTAAGTAGTAGTGTTGATCAGGCTGTACGATCTTTGCAATTCGAGGATATCTCCTCGCAAGCGCTTTCTTCAGTTGAGCACAATGTAGATTCCTTGAATGAGGTATCTACATTGATTTCAAATGTAATCACACCAGATCATCAGGTGAATGGTGCTGCTGCTGGACATTGTGTTGCTCGTTGTAAGGAACTCAGAGAGCAGTCAGTACAGCGTAATCAGACACGAACTGTCGCACAGAATGATATGGACGAAGGGGAAGTGGAATTGTTCTAGCAGCGTTCTACTAACCAAAAAAGACTATAGTTGATGGGATAAAGTATGGCTATTTCAGTACAAAATGCTGGTGATAATAAAACAATCAATATCGTTGTGTCTCAGCAGTTTGATTACTCCTTACATCAATCTTTTCGTGATGCTTACCGTAATGTCGATACAGAAGGTGCTATTTTTAAAGTAGACCTTTCAAATGCTACTTATATGGATAGTTCTGCGTTGGGTATGATTCTTTTGTTGAAAGAGCATGCAGAGAAGAAAGGTGGCAAAGTAATAATATCTAAACCTAATGAGTCGGTTCATAAGATTTTGACAATCGCGAATTTCGATCAGTTTGTAACTATCGAGAGCTAATGATTTATGGTTGAAGCTGAACTAAGGCAAGGCGGTAGTGGCGATAATCAAGTTTTAATCGTTGATGACATGCGTTTGAATCGTCAAATTTTAGGCCAGATGATTCAAGAGATGGGTTTGGAAGCCGTTTTTGCGGAAACAGGTGAAGAGGCTGTCGAAAAGTATGAGTTGTTAAACCCCAGTCTAATCCTTATGGATATCAATATGCCTGGGATGGATGGTATTCAAGCGACCCTGCAAATCAAACAAGCCGCAAAAGATAGCTTCATACCTATTATTTTTGTTACGGGTGCAGAAGGTCAAGATGTCATTCGTCAGGCTATTGATGCCGGTGGTGATGATTATATTCAGCGCCCTTTCCCCTTTGAATTACTAGAAGGGAAAATTGTTGCACTAAGACGAATTGCGCAGCTATATCGGCAGGTTAATCGCTTAAACCATTTACGTGCTCGGGAAGAAGAGGTCGCAGAGCAGTTATTAAGTGGTGCTGTTGAATCTGCTAACGTTGCTCTTGATCAGATACGTATTCATAAACAGCCTGCAGAAACGTTCAGTGGCGATGTTCAGCTGAGTGCCTTTCGCCCAAATGGTGAGCTGAATGTCCTGTTGGGGGATTTTACAGGTCACGGTTTGACCTCAACAATTGGTGCTTTGCCGCTTTCTGAAACCTTTAGGGCAATGACTGCTAAGGGTTATGATGCTGAAGAGATCATTGCTCAAATAAACCGTAAGTTACAAAAACTGTTACCAACGGGGATGTTTCTTGCGACTGCTATTGTCACGTTAAGCCAGGATGGTACCGCTAAAATATGGAATGGCGGCCTACCCGATATTTTGGTGATTTCGCAGGGGGTAGTGGTACAGCGTATTGTTTCGAGCCATCCGCCTTTAGGTATTATCCCGTCTGTTAAAGAACTTAATTTTGAACATACAAAAGTTAAGCCTGATGATCATATTCTGTTGCTCAGTGATGGTGTAATTGAGGCAGAAAATCATTTAGCTGAGCAGTTTGGCGAAGATAGGTTATATCAATCGATTGCGTCACAGAACAATGATGCAGATACCCAATTGGTTGATATCATTTTGTCAGATCTCGGCGATTTTGTTGATGGTAATATTCAGAAGGATGATATATCGCTGATTGATATCCCGGGAAGTGTGACCGCCAATGATCTGAAACCTATCACACCCTGCGGCATCGAATTGGATGTTAATGAAGCCTCTATTCTAGATATCTGGAACTGGAATTTAGAGCTGCAAGGTGGAAGTTTAGCTCGTATTAATCCTGTTGCTCAGGCTTTAAGTCGACTGCAAGAGTCTGAGGGCGGTGGTGATCAGTGGCATAGCGTTTTCAGTATTTTAACTGAACTGTATGTGAATGCTCTTGATCACGGTGTATTGAAATTAGAATCTAGCCTTAAGGCGTCTCCTGAAGGATTTGCTGAGTACTTCAGCGAACGTGAAAGAAGGTTGGAGGCACTATCGACAGGAGCTGTTTCGCTTTACCTTCAACATACGCGCTTTGCACATGGAGGACGGCTTTTAGTTCGAGTAGAAGATAGTGGTGAAGGTTTTGATTATGAGCATTGGTTGCAGAATGAGCAAACTGCCAGTGTGGGTCAGTTTAGTGGTCGAGGTATTGCCTTAGTATCCGACCTCTGTGATAGCATCACTTATGAAAATGGTGGTACGGCTGTTGAGGTAGTTTACAGCTACTCAACAAAAGATTAGATTTTCTGGGCAATGATTAAGAATTCTCGATTTCCATCACCACCTTTTATAGGGCTTTCAAAGTAATCGACAATATTCATCCCTAATTCCTCACAGCACTCTGCTACCTGAGTTTTGACTTGGGGGTAGAGTGAGCTATCTCGGACAATACCTCCTCGACCTATACCTTCTTTCCCTACCTCAAACTGAGGCTTTACAAGGCTAATTAAATATCCTTTCTCAGCGATAAGCGGAATTAACGAAGGCAGAATTTTACGTTGCGAGATAAAGGAAACGTCCATGACTGCTAGATCAAAACCTTGACCGTTTGTATGCTCTAGAAGCATCTCATGCGGTAGGTTTCTGCCATTGATACCTTCATAGTAAGTGACTTTAGGATCTGTGCGTAGCTTATCAGCCAGTTGATCGTGGCCTACTTCTATTCCAACGACTGCATCAATTCCAGCTTGTAATAAACAATCAGTAAAGCCCCCTGTAGATTGGCCTACATCGATGGCTGTTTTACCGGTTAGTTCGAGCTGAAGAGTATCTAGTGCCTTTAAAAGTTTTAAAGCACCGCGTGAGACGTAACGGTCCCCTTCATCTTCTTCAACCTCAAATGGAGTATCAGCTTCTAACTTTAGCCCGGATTTTTTAAGAAGTTGCCACTTACCTTTGATCTCGGCTTGCACTCTGCCTGACTTAATCAATTGTTGCGCGTGGGTGCGCGAGCGGGCAAATCCTAATTCAACAAGTAGAAGGTCGGCACGTTGCATGGTTCTGATCGGATCCGCTAAAAAGAGAGGATTATACGCAATCTAACCCCAGCTGGTTAGATTTTTAATTGCGGTGTACACTGCATGAAACGTTTAGGTTTTATGATATTTATAAGGCGTAAGTTTTAAAGGAATTCAATATGCGTAAGTATCTAGCGCTGACTTTAGTAGTTTTGTCTGTGAATAGTTGGGCTGAGATAAATAAGGATGACTTATTAAAGTGTCGAAGCTACGCTGATCCTAATCAAAGAGCGCAATGTGTTCAATTGCTTAAGTCACCTAAGCTAAGAGTCGGATCCAGTAAATGCAAGAAAACACTATCTTGCTGGGAAAAACGTTTTCGGGAGCAGGCAGAGCGCCATTGTTCCAATGCTTTTACGCGTCGTGCGAAATATTCTTCTTATTGGGCCAGTTACTGGAGTGGTCAAAATTTCGATAAAGTACGTTGGATTGATCAAGGTAAAGGTACAATGATGTACTCTGAAAAATCGTCCAGTGTTGTTTTGCAGTGCCGGTTTTACCCAAGTGCGCCCTCTCGTGTAAGGGTGAGCATTGCGCCAGCTAGATAACTATTCTTTTAAGATCGCTTAAGGAATTAAGTTCCTCTACTCAATGCTTTAGTCGATCTAATAATTTATTGTCAAACCTTATCTTTTATACAGGGATAACTATGAATAAAAGTATCATCAGTACTGAAAATGCACCTTCTGCCATTGGTACATACTCTCAAGCGGTTCGCGTTGGTAACACGGTCTATATGTCTGGTCAGATTCCTCTGATTCCAGCTACTATGGAGATGGTTACTGAGTCGTTTGAAGCGCAAGCTGAGCAGGTTTTCCAAAACTTGCAGGCTGTTGCTGAAGCAGCAGGTGGTTCTCTTTCTGATGTGGTTAAGGTAACAATTTTGTTATCTGATATGAGCCACTTCGCGATGGTTAATGAAGTGATGGCGCGTTATTTCTCTGAGCCATATCCAGCGCGTGCAGCATTTGCGGTGAAGCAATTACCGAAAGATGCAGATATCGAAGTAGAAGCAATTATGGTGACTGCAGAGTAATTGATTTAGCAGTGATCTAGAAGGTAAAAAGGCAAGCTTACGCTTGCCTTTTTTAATCCCATCCTTGAGAAAACACTAAACAGTTCATGAAGGGGGAAGAATGTTTAGTGGTAAAAACTAGAGATTAGCTCTCTTTTTTCTTGCTGTCTTTTCTGTTTCTACGCGGCGGACGGTTACGGCTATTGCTGTTACCTTTACCACCTCGATCAGAACCGCGACCTTTTCCACCGCCGCCACGACGTTCACCGCCACCGGTAGCTTCTTTTAGGTTCAGGCGCTGACCACAGACAACTGCTTTACGTAGCTGTTGTACAACTGATTTTGGCATACCTGTTGGTAGATCAACAGTTGAGCAGTCGTCATAGATCTCGATAGCACCAATAAAGTTGGCATCTAGATCTGCTTCATTGGCAATTGCACCCACAATGTTCTTTGGTGCAACACCATGGTCATGACCCACGCTGATTAAATAGCGCTGCATTTCAACGTCAGGGTGATCTTTCAGTTGTTTTGCTTTAGTCGACATGCCACGTGGTGTACGCTTACCACGGTCATCTCTATCACGATCGCCACGTTCACGACGAGGTGGGCGTTCTTGCTCTTTCATCAGTAGCGGAGTTTCACCTTGTAGAAGATGAGCCAGCGCGGATGCGATGATAAGCGGATCGGCATCGTGTTCCTGCTGATATTCAGTCAGTAGGTTTTTGAAGAAATCTAAATCTTGGCTATCGATCGTCTGTGTGATGCGATCAACAAAGCGCTGTACACGTTTTTCATTGATGTCATCAGTAGACGGCAATTGCATCGTCTCGATCTTCTGACGAGTAGCGCGCTCAATAGACTTAAGCATGCGCTGTTCACGAGGCGATACAAACAAAATCGCTTCACCTTCACGGCCTGCACGGCCTGTACGACCAATTCGGTGAATGTAAGATTCTGTATCGTACGGGATATCGTAGTTAAGTACGTGGCTGATACGCTCAACGTCCAAACCGCGAGCTACAACATCTGTTGCGATTAGGATGTCGATTTGGCCGCGTTTAAGCTTATCAATTGTGCGTTCACGTAAGTTTTGTGAAATATCACCATTCAGTGCTTCACATGCGTAACCGCGAGCAGAAAGTTTTTCAGCCAACTCTACTGTCGCAGATTTCGTACGTACGAAAATCAGCATGGCATCAAAAGTTTGCATCTCTAGGATACGTGTTAATGCATCTAACTTTTGATTGCCTGATACACGTAGGTATTTTTGCGTGATCGTGGTAGCCGTAGCAGTTTTCGCTTTAATGCGAACTTCTGCAGGGGAGTTCAGGTGATTCTCAGCGACTTTCTTGATCTGTGAAGGCATAGTCGCAGAGAAAAGCGCGATCTGACGATTATCTGGTGTATGTTCAAGTACCCACTCAACATCATCGATAAAACCCATGCGAAGCATTTCATCGGCTTCATCCAAAACTAGTGCTTGTAGATTATCTAGTTTTAGCGAGCCACGACGCATGTGATCCATTACACGCCCAGGTGTACCCACTACAACTTGCGCACCACGTTTTAGTTGACGTAGTTGGCTGTCGTAAGCTTGGCCGCCGTAAATTGGCAGAACGTGGAAATCAGGTAGGTTACGCGCATAAGTTTGACACGCTTCAGCTACCTGAATTGCTAATTCACGAGTAGGGGCAAGAATCAGTAATTGCGTATGGCGGCTCTTTAGATCAAGCCTAGATAGCAATGGCAGGGAAAATGCGGCAGTTTTACCGGTACCCGTTTGCGCAATACCCAGAAGGTCTTTACCCTCTAGTAGATGAGGAATACTTTGTGCCTGAATTGGAGATGGCGTTTCGTATCCGATCTCGTCCAGGACCTTCAATACGGGAGCCGCAAGGCCAAGCTCAGCAAAGGACAGCTGATCTTCTGAATTCATTCTTTGACTTACCTATTCGGAATTAGGGCAGGGCTGCATACTATTTTAAGATACAGTATAGGCTGCTCTGGTGGGAAAGCGGGCATTATACACCTAAGGCAGCCCATAACAAGTTCTCAGGCCTCTAATATCTATTTTATACCGTTATCTTTGGTGAAATTTTAGCCATAGCACTTGTGCGGATTTTAATCAGTGCTATGGAGAAGGCGGAGCGCAATTAAAAAGGCATTATCCTTCAAGGATTTGAGAAAGAAGTTTTTTAAGAGTGGCTGGCTCGAAAGGTTTATCTGCCATTGCATTCACGCCTGATTTTGCAACATTGCTGAGATGAGCGTGGCTTGCTTCACTCGTTACCATCAGTATAGGAATATGAGAATATTCACCCGAGCCACGCACATGTTCCGCAAGTTCTAAACCATTTACTTCAGGCATATTGTAGTCGGTAACAATAAGGTCGAATCCATTTGGAAGCAGAGTGATTGCTTCAGAGCCATCTGCTGCTTGAGTGATGTTCTCGATCCCTAGGTTAGCTAATACGTTTATGATGACTTTACGAGCCATGCGGCTATCATCAACTACAAGTACTCTCAAGGACGCAGCATCATAGTATTCTAGATCTAGTTCATCATGCGAAAGGATATCTAGAGTGGAGTTAATTGCAGTGGCCAAATGATCGTGGCTAAACGGTTTTGGAAGAATTGCAATGATGCCTGATTGTTTGAATTGATCTAATTCGCTATGTCTTGTTTCACTGGAAATCAGCATGAAAGGTAGATCTGCTAGTGAAGGGTCTTGGCGGATATGCTTAAGTAATTCTATAGCGGAACCATCAGGAAAGTGGAGAGCACTTATTACGAGATCGGGTCTTACTGCTTTTATCCGTGTAATTGCTTCAGTGACTGTTTCAGCTTCATCAATGGATTCGACAAGCTCTTTATTCAATTCTTTTTTTATGACCTTACGTTGCATAGCCGAAGGTTCAACCAATAAGATTGTTAGATCAGATGAAGTTAAGTCACTCATAGGGCGTGCTTACCATTTTTTTTGTCATTAATCTTCTAAGGTAGCAAGCTTTTGTCTTGTACTAAAACAGTTTAGTCTGACTAAATCGCTTTTTGAGGCTAAAGTGTATGAAATTCCCCTTTAATTAAGGCCTTAGTCGGAGATGGAGATCTTAAAATGGATAGAATTTTAATTTCGTTCGTGGCTTTTTTAATAAGTTTCTCTGCCACAGCGGAAACTTCTCTTTGGAAGGTAGCGAAAGCAGATGAGCAAGTTTTTTTAGCCGGAACTATTCATGTCCTAGCACCTTCAGATTTACCGTTTCCGCAAGCATTTGATGATGCTTATAACGCATCAGACATCGTTGTGTTAGAGACCGAAATGTCAGAGATTCTGGATCCTAATTTTCAGGCGAGGCTGATGGCGCACTTTTCTTATAGAGATGGTCGGCTATTAACTCAGATGATCTCTCCGGAGCTTTATCAGGAGCTCCAGCAATATCTGCGTGACCGTGGCCTCATTCCCCACATTTTTATCGGTATGAAACCAGCAGGTGTGATGTTAACGATGCTTGGTATCGAGTTTCAGAGACTAGGCATCTCTGAAGACGGTGCTGATACTGTTTATTATCAGAAAGCTATTAAGGATGGTAAAGCTACGCTTGGTCTTGAATCAATCGAAGACCATATTGGATTCATTGCTGAGTTGGGAGAGGGTAATGAAGAGCGGTATCTGAAACAGACGCTTGAGGATATGAAAGAGACAGAGAATATGATGCGAGAGATGGTTCTCTATTGGAAAACAGGAGATGCGGCAGGCCTTGAAAAAATTGTCGTAGAGCAGATGAAAAATGATTATCCGAAGGTTTATCAATCCTTATTGGTTGATAGGAATGAACGCTGGTTGCCTCAGATTAAAAAGATGCTTACAACGCCGGAGGTCGAATTTGTACTAGTAGGTGCTGCTCACCTGATTGGTCCAGATGGGATTTTAAAAGAGCTCAAACAGCAAGGTTATTCCATAGAACAGATGTAAGGATAAAATTATGCTTGGAACACGCATTATTCTTCTTTCAATGAGTGGTATCCCTGGAGAGGAGGGTAACACTCCAGAAGCAGAGGTGATTTGCGCTGCTAACCACGATATTCCTCTTTTTTGGCTGTTGTCTTTTACTTGTGAGGATCTGCAGTATTTTGAAGTAGCTGCAGAAAACGATGACATACTCAGTCATAGCGTAAAAACAAAATATCCAGTTTTAGTCGCTGATCGAGCAAAGCTATTAGATCGTCTTGAGCAACGTTACACATTAATCAAACCATTTATCTCTGATGGCGATGGGGAATTGCTACATCGCTGGGTGCAGTTCATTTCAAAGCTGTCGGCACCTGTCATTGCAATGGATACTTATGAGTTATGGTGTAACTCAGGCGAGCAAGAGCAGTTATCGGACGATATTCTTGCCAAGTTGTCTTTATTCGATGGGCTGAGTAGTAAAAATGCGTCAAATGCTTTTGAAGAGTTAAAGCGCCAAGGAGTCTGGCAAGAAGGTAATCAAATTGCTTTAGCTGGATTTGGTTGGTAAACCGGACAAAAAAAACCGCCACATCTAAATGTTTGCAAGCAAACGTCATGGTGTGACGGTGTTCAGGAAGGTTAAATTCAGTATAACTTAGTTTACGAAGTTTGCAGTTTTACTGAGTTAACTGATTTCAGGTGATATCTATTTAAGCTGTTACCCAGATGACTTCTGCATCTTCTTCACTAGTGGAGACTAATGCATGACCCATCTCACAGTCGTAATAAGCTGAATCTCCAGGGAAGAGCTCCAGCGGTTCGTAAAATTCTGTATAGAGTAGAAGTGAACCTCTCAAAACAAACAAGAATTCTTCGCCATCATGCCTAACCCAATCATTGTATTCATCAAAATCACGAGCCCTTACGGTTGTGCGATATGGGATCATCTTTTTGGTACTTAGCTGAGTTGCTAGTAATTCGTGCTCATAGGTAGGAGTTGGGTGGGGTACACCTTCGCCGCCACGTGTAATATCTCGACGACCACCCGCTCCGGCACCACGTTTGGGTTGAGAAAACAGTTGGGGGATATCGATACCTAAGCCTTTAACTAATTTGTTGACGGCACTAAAGGTTGGAGAAATCTGCTCGTTTTCTATTTTAGAAAGCGTTGAACGGGCAAGGCCTGTGAGTTTACTCGCTTCCTCCAAAGTCAGATTTTGGCTTAAACGGATCTCTTTGACACGTTTACCTAATTGCAGAGGTTCTAATGTAGCTTCTGTTTGACCGTTGCTCCGTTGTAGGCCTAGTTTTTCTTTCTCTTCCTTTAGGAAAAATGGCTCGTCAGACATGCATACAACCCCGAATCTCACTCTGTTTTTAATTATCTTTGAGCACAAATATAGTGCTATCTAGACAGTATACATGGTTGATAAAGGGTTCTCTAATAGGCTAAGGGGGGATAGGTATTTTAATAGAGATGATTGGTTAATTAGGTAAGTGATTTTTCAATCGCGTAATCTCTTTACGAATCAAAATAGAGCGTTCGACTGTGGTTGGGTGAGAGATCTCTTTTCCTTTAGTGATCGTCGAAGGGTGAACCGCTGCCATTTTTTGCCAGAATAGATCCAACCCTTCAATTTCAAATCCTGCTTTGTGCATCAGTTTTAAGCCAATGAGATCAGCTTCGATCTCATACTGTTGTGTATACAAATTTGCGCCTAGTCCCGTTGCGATTAAGGGAGAGGGTATACCGCTCGTGAGTAAAGCTGTATCTAGGAGTAAGCCAAGTGAGCTATTTTTGATCCGTTGCGGGATATGGTGCTGAGTATTGTGTGCCATTTCATGAGCGATAATTAGGGCTAGCTCATTATCATGTTGTGCAAAGCGCATCAGTCCCTGAGTAATGACAATAGTGCTGCCATCAGCGTAGCCATTAATGGCATCGCTAGGGCTTAAAATGACTGGGTAATTACAAAGTAACTCCGGCTTTATAGAGAGAGTAATCAGGTCTTCATCGCGTTCAACGGTCAGTTCTACAATGGTCTGATCTTTTAGGTTGCTGCTTAGATGTTTAATCGATTTAGCTGTACCTTTCGGAAAAGGTTGTTGGTTGATAGAGACCAGTTTATCGCCGATTTGCAGCTTTTGGTATGCGGGTCCGTTATTTAATACCTGTAAAACACTGGGCTGTTCATTAAGTGAATAGATGGATTGAACAACGGCTTTCTTCGGTTTTTTATAGTCGTCCAGGTTATGTATGAATATACCTAAGCTCGGTTTTGTTCTTTTACCGCAGGCTTCTATATTCTTGGTCAACAAAGGGCGAGAAACTTCAGCGAGTCGGGTTTGTTGTTGAAGCTGATAGCGGAACGCTTTCTCTAATTGGATAGATTGTTCTTGTTTTAATTCTTCTTTAGACGGTGCTTCGGTAGTCAGGGGCGGTGCGGAACATCCCGAAATTATGAGCGTAGGTAGAATTAAGCTGAGATATAGCTTCCAGTGTCGCATCTTAATATATCCATGTTTTTCATCCTTATAGCAGTGACTTTAGTCGCAAATCAAGTGAGTGTTTTGCCAGATCTATGATCTATAGCACGTTGTAGCTCGTATCTCTAGAAAGGCTATAGGTGATAGAGATGAGCGAACGGTTCTGGGTTAATGCGATCGGCTTTCAACTTGTTTGGTGGCTGAGTATTTTGTATGGAAATGATGCGGTCATTGTTGTCAGTTTTATATTATGCCTTCACCTTATTTTTCATTCTGATCCTGCTTTAGAAACCTGTATTGTCTTTTCGTTAGCAGCTCTTGGTTTTGTTGTTGATTCAGTTTTAACCCTCTACGGGGTGTTTGAATTCGACAATTCTTCTTTTCCTCCTCTTTGGTTACTGCTTCTTTGGATGGGGTTTGTTGCGACTCTCAGGCACAGTTTAGCGTACTTTAATAATCGCTTGTTGCTATCGGCGTTGGTAGGTGCAATAGGGGGCAGCAGTACTTATATTGCTGCAGCGAAACTTGGTGCAGTATCGCTTGGCTTTTCAATGATCTCTTCGTTTCTGATTTTGGCAGCGATCTGGTTGCTACTTTTTCCATTCCTTATGTATTTCAGTCATCGTTTAGGGGCTCGATATGTCCGTTCAGACGCGTAACTTTATTCGCTATATATCGATTTGTTTGTTCTTGCTCATTCAGAGTGCATTTGCCCAAGTGCATGCCCAAGTAGAGCCCAATATAGAAAATTGGAAAGAAGTGGGAAGAGCCGAGTTATCAGTCCTTTGGTTTGATATTTATGACGCTGTTTTTTATACGCCAAATGGTTCTTTTCAGGGTTTTAGTTCGCCCCTCCAACTGAGTTTGGATTACAAACGTGATATCAGTCGGGATGATCTCTTGTCAGAAACAGATAAACAATTTGCACGTTTTCAGGTGGCAAAAGAGACGAGATTAATATGGTTAACCCAGTTGGAAAATATATGGCCTGATATTAAAGAGGGCGACCAACTTATCTTCCAAATAAGTACTACCGGAAGGGCTGACTTTTTCCATAGCAAAGTTTGGATTGGTGGTATCGATGATATGCAATTTTCTGAAGCCTTTATCCAAATATGGCTTTCAGATCAGGGCGAATACCCTGAACTCGCAAGAAAACTGAAAGGCAAGTAATGATAAATCTATTTATTTCTTAGGACGGTGGATATGTTGAACCAAGAATTACCCTGGAAATCCGCTTGGTTAACGGGAGCAGGCAGTGGTATAGGTGAGTCATTGGCGCTTTTGTTGTCAGAGAATGGCGTGAATGTATTTATCTCAGGAAGGAGGCTTTCTACACTAGAGAATGTAAAGAACAACGCTGAACAATTGGGTTATCCCGGTAAGATTATTCCATTAGCTATGGATACAACCCAAGCAGATCAAATTGAACGAACGATTCAGCAGTTTGATAATGCTTTTCCTGAGTTGGTTGTATTAAACGCCGGCACGCACGATCCGTTTCCCGTCGAGGAGTTTAGCGCCAGCAGAGCTAAAACTTTACTCGATGTTAATTTACAAGGAACTCTCAATTGCTTGGAGCCTGTCATAGAAAGGGCGTTGAACTCCAACTCTGGGCAAATTGCTGTGATGGCATCAGTTGCCGGCTATAGAGGTTTGCCTACAGCTGCCGTATATGGTGCGAGTAAGGCTGCATTAATCCATTTATGCGAAGCATTAAGATTGGATCTGAAAGGCACTCAAATAAAATTACAGGTAATTAATCCTGGCTTCGTCAAAACTCCGCTTACGGATAAAAATGATTTTGAGATGCCGTTCTTATTGGAACCTGAGGATGCTGCAAAACGTATCTTAGATGGCTTAATTAAAGACCAATTTGAAATTACATTTCCTAAACGTTTCAGCTACATTCTAAAACTCCTAAGCATCATTCCTTATCGTTGGTATTTTGCTTTGATTAGCACAACGCTGCTTAAAAACAGATAAATATAATCAGTCAGGATCAGCATTCATGGATCGTTGGATAACGGAATATGTAGCAACTTTAGAAGGGCTAAACAGAGACAATCTAGCATCACTATTAGAGATAACACGTGATGATTTTGACTTTAAGGACCCTTTTAATCACACCCATACCCGAGATGATTTTATCGCCATATTAGATGATATGTACGCCAAGTTAGATCAGGTTGTGTTCAAAGTCGATAAAGTGATAGTTGATGGAAATCAAGCGATGATCTACTGGAATTACCGCGCTACAAGTAGACTTACAGGAGATATAAATTTCGCGGGTACTAGCCTTGTAAAAGCAGATCAGCAAGGCAAAGTTTATTTCCACCATGACTATTGGGATGGGTCAGAATTACTGGTTAAAGTACCGGTGATAGGAAAAGTGGTTAAATTTTTGAGAGGAAAATTTAGCCATCAATAAAAAAACCTTTGTATTCATTTGATTGAATACAAAGGGCTTTTTTAAATGACTTATGAGTCTCTTAAGTTATTTCTCTTCATCATGGCAGATAACGTACAGACCAACATCAATAGATCCGTGTTCAAAACCGCCTTCACAGTAAGCTAGGTAATAGCGCCATAAACGATAAAAGGTTTCATCAAAGCCTTGATGTTTAATCTCTCCCCAAGATTTTTCAAAATCACGATACCATTCGCGAAGTGTTCGAGCGTAATCTTTACCAAACAATTGTTTTGTTTTTAAGGTAAAGCCATGCTCAGCAAACTTCTCTTGAAGTCGTTTATCACTCGGCAGCATGCCACCAGGGAAGACATAGCGTTGAATAAAGTCCGCTTGTTTGCGATAGCTATTAAAACGTTCGTCATCGATAGTTATGATCTGCAGGACGGCATTGCCGCCCGGTTTAAGTACACGCTTTAAGGTTTCAAAATAAGTGTCCCAATGCTTTTCGCCAACCGCCTCAAACATCTCTATAGATACCACCGCGTCGTACTGCTGCTGGAGGTCACGGTAATCTGTCAAACTGAGATGAACCTTATCTTCTTGTTCAGCTTCTGCAATCTGGTTCTTCGCCCACTTAAGCTGTTCTTTCGAAAGCGTGATGCCATGTACGCGTAAGTTGTTTTCTTGGCTAGCTTTTCTAGCAAACCCGCCCCAACCACAACCAATTTCAACGACGTGCTCACCTTCTTTAGCGTCTAAAAGCTCAATGATTCTGCCGTATTTATTTTGTTGAGCGTCGAACAAAGATTCTTCTTGGGAGTTATATAAAGCGGCTGAGTAAGTCATGCTTTCATCCAGCCAAGGCTGGTAGAAATCATTACCTAGATCATAATGGGCTGCGATGTTTTTCTTACTACCTGAGCGACTATTATCACGACGCCAGTGGTAAAGGTTGTGAAGGGAGCAGATCAAAAAACCAGCCTGAGAAAGATTACTCAATGAGTCTTCATGGGCTAGGCCCCACTGCATCAACGCAGTTAAATCTTTACTATCCCAATCACCTGCCAAGTAACTTTCGGACCAGCCATTAATGCCGCCGAAGAATAAACGAATTAAAGGACGGAAGTTATTCAGCTTTACCTCAGCTATAGGGAAGGCATGGCCGATTTTTTCGGTGTAGCCACTAGGTAAAGTGAGGTTTAAGGTTCCAATCGATTGATTTAGCTTGGCAGTAAGGTATTTGAGAAGCTTTTTCTCAAACCAAGTTGGCTGAGGCGAGCTAGATGTTAACTCGTTGGATGATTCATAAACTTTCATAATGCGTTACTCCATGCTTATCTTGCCAGCTAATGCTGTGACTGACCTTTTTATCACGAGGTTGAATGGTCAGTTTTTTTCGCCAAAGCTTCAGTGCTTCCCAGTGAATCGCGCCCACGACTTTTAAAGTCATCAACGGATATTGGAAGAACATTTTCAATAGCTTACGGTCATTTAAAGGAATCCGATCACCTTTAAATGAAGCATAAAATACGGTGGAGTGTTCTTCTGGTGTGGGCGTTTGTTCTACCTGTTTTATACCGATTGAGACATGTTGGTTAGGTGGAGTAATGCTGAATTGATAAGCGGTTTCCATTGGCATAAAAGGGCTTACGTACATTAACTTGTCGCAGCCATGCCGAATCACTTTGTCTCTGCCTTGTGATTCGATGAGATAGGTATGCCTAGAGCCAAAGGTGTTGCTGACTTCATAAAGAATGACCTCTACATCATCTTCTTTGTTGTAACAAAAATAAACGCTGAGGGGATTGAAGGTGAAGCCTAAAATTCTTGGATAACAAAGTAGTTCAATGCGTTCAGTTGCAGAACTGTGCCCTCTGTCGATTAGATGCTGTCTAATCTCAGCGGCAAGGTTTCCTTTGCTGGTACCGTGATCTCGTTCTTGGAAAGAGAATAGATTGAATCTGTTAATTGAAAAAAATCGAAATTTGTCTAGTTGATCCAATTCATCTAAGTCGACTTTTAAGGAAAAGACGCTGTACACAAATCGATGATCTGTAGGCTTCACGCGATGATGCATCACTTTTCCTTGGTAGAGTGACGATCGCAGATTAGCCATGACTTTCAGCTCGTTCAATGGTGCTATCTTCCTTGTGCATCTTACTTTCATGAACATGTATTCGGCCGTTTTTATCTTTCACCACCCAAGGGCGAGGAATGCCACCGAGTTCTTCGGCAACAGCTAGTCCTGCTTGCAAACCATCTTCGTGGAAACCGTAACCAAAATAGGCCCCACAGAACCAAGTTCTTTGTTTACCTTGTAATGACCATAGTTCTTTTTGAGATTGAAGTGACTCTTTGCCAAAAGCTGGGTGGTCATAAAAGAAACTGCGGATAATAGATCCTGGTTCCGGTTCTTCTAGCGGGTTTAAGGATACGAAAATAGGTGTTTCTGTATTCAACGGCTGCAACTGATTCATCCAGTAGGTAACAGATACATCCTGAGATTTATCCCTGATTCCTTCAGACAGATAGTTCCAACTCGACCAAACCTTTTCTCGTTTTGGCATTAGGGAGGCGTCTAGGTGAAGGTAGGCTTTGTTTCTCTGGTAAGGGAAGTACTGCAATAACCTTTTTTCTTCATCTGTTGGGGATTCAAGCAATGCTAAGGCTTGATCAGAATGGCAGGCTAAAACAACATCATCATACTGTTCTCGTTTGCCATGGTGGTCTTCTATAAAAACGCAGTTATCAGAACGAATAATTTTATGGATACGGCTGTTGATTCTGATATTGCCACCTAAGGTGTCAGCAATTTTATTTACATAGTTTTTACTACCGCCAATAACCGTTCGCCATTGTGGGCGATTACTCAGTTGAACTAGACCATGGTTGCGGCAAAAACGCATGAAGCAACTCGCTGGGTAATTAAGCATCTGCTCAACTGGAGTAGACCAAATCGCCGCACCCATAGGTAATAGATGATCGTATATGAAGTGTTTGCTGTAGCCTTCTTGAGTAAGTAGGTCGCCTAAGGTCATTTCATCTAAATTATGTTGTTTAGATAAAGCTTCCGAATTGCGGTAGAAGTGCATCACTTCGCTGATCATCTTCCAAAAGGACGGTTTGAAAATATTGCTCCTCTGAGCAAGCAAACCAGATAAACCGGTACCAGAATATTCTAATTGACCTTTATTGATTGAAACCGCGAATGACATATCTGTTTCGCAGGTTTTAACATCTAGCGTTTTGAAAAACTCAACTAGGTTAGGGTAGTTCACAGGGTTAAATACAATAAAGCCAGTATCAACATCGATAGATTGGTTATTGTGTTCAAAGGAGACGGTATTTGAGTGGCCGCCCAAACGGTCATCTTTCTCGTATAAGGTGACGTCGTGAACTTTATTAAGAAGCCATGCACAACTTAATCCGGAGATGCCGGAACCAACAATCGCAATCTTTTTGGGGCGCATGGCTGAAATTTTCATCTATCTAGTCCGTTGTTACTGAATATGTGTTTTATAGTTAGGTTTGTACAGGTTTAATTGTTATCTGCAGTAACTAATACGCACACATAATGTATTGAGATCACTAGGTTTAGTTATTAAATGCAAAAAAATTGTATTTAAGAATACTTAAAGGTGATCCGGTTCAGGCGAGTACACGTAAGGAGTCATATGGAAAACAAACCGCCAGGTGAAGACGTGGAAAAAGTTGTTGCTATGCCGCAGCCGGAAACTACTCAAGATTGGAGTAGTTTATTAATGTCGCTCGGTGAAACCAAAGACAAAGCTCTGTTTGTGCAACTGTTCAAACATTTCGCTCCTAAGATCAAAGCCTACATTATTCGATTAGGTTTGGTAGAAAGCACCGCAGAAGAATTGATGCAGGAAACGATGGCCTCTGTATGGCGTAAAGCGCACATGTATCAAAAGTCGAAAGCAGCAGCCAGTACTTGGATTTTTACATTAGCTAGAAATCAAAGTATCGACTGGATGCGTAAGCAGAAATATCCAGAGTATTCTCTGGATGAGTGGCATGAAGAAGCCGACGAGTCACAAGATACTTGTACTGATGTAGTTCTATCTGCGCGTATGCATGCTTCCATCAATAAACTGCCGGAGCTCCAGGCTCAAGTTATTTACATGTCCTTCTATGAAGGGCGGTCTCACTCTGAAATTGCTGACCGCTTGGGAATACCTCTAGGCAGTGTTAAATCCAGAATTCGATTAGCATCTGAAAAATTAAGAGTAATGTGGAGGGATGATGTATGAACATTAAACATCACCTAGATGAAGCTACCCTCGTTAGTTACGCGGCTGGCTCAATGTCTCAATCAATGGCTTTGGTTGCTGCTTGCCATCTCTCTATGTGCCCTGAATGTCGTGAACGTGCACAAAAGTCCGAAGCGATAGGTGGCATGCTTCTAGAAAGCCTTGAGCCTGCAACAATTGATGATTCATCCCTTAACCAAGTACTGGCTATGCTAGATGAAGAGGATATAGGCGTAGAATTCACCTGTAGCAAACCTGCTAAATCGATCGATTCTGATGTGCCAGCGCCTCTCGCTGATTACATTGGCGACAAGCTTGAGAACATTGAATGGAAACGCATTGTTCCTGGTGTCTACTATCATGATCTACCTTGTAAGAGCGAACGTGGTGGTGTCTCACGATTACTACGTATAGCGCCGGGTAAATCCATGCTGGCACATACTCATGACGGTAATGAACTGACCTTAGTGTTAAAAGGGTCTTTCAGCGATGAAGTGGGGCGTTTTACCGCGGGTGATATTGCGGACCTTGATAGCGAAATTGAGCACCAACCTTTAGTGGATAGTGATGAAGATTGCATCTGCCTGATTGCGACTGATGCACCGCTTAAATTCAGCACATTATTGGGCAAGTTGGTTCAGCCTATTACAGGTTTTTAAAGAGATTATGTCGACTTAGCGTTGAGGGATAAACAATGAATACAGTAACTTTGAATGAATTGATCCCAGTTGGTGTAAGTGCTTGTTTATTAGGGCACAAGGTTCGATATGATGGAGGGCATAAACGCTCCAAATATTGCCTCAATGTCCTAAGTGAATGTTTTGAGTTTAAACCCTTTTGTCCCGAGGTTTCGATTGGGCTGAGTACTCCTCGAGAGCCTATAAGGCTGGTGGGCGATGCTGAATCCCCGCGGGTTTTGGGTACGAAAGATCCCTCTTTGGATGTGACAGAGCCACTTAAGGCTTATGCTGCTGAGGTAAGTGATAACAATCAAAACCTTTGCGGCTATATCCTTATGCAAGGTTCACCAAGCTGTGGGATGGAGCGTGTAAAGGTGTACCACGAAAATGGTATGCCAAATGTGGCTGGAAGTGGTGCTTATGCTGATGAATTTATGAAGCGAAATCCTGCACTGCCTGTGGAAGAAGAGGGACGTTTAAATGACCCTGTACTGCGAGAAAATTTCATCACTCGAGTATTTGTCTATTTCAGCTGGCAAAAAGAGGTCATGTTGGCTCCGTCGTTACATGAAGTGATTCAGTTCCATAGCCGTCACAAATATCAATTAATGGCTCACAGCTATGAAGGTTATAAGGTATTAGGTAAATATCTTGCTACTGAAGCTTCTCAGTTGCCTTTGGAAGAGGTATTAGAGACTTATATTCTAGAGCTAATGACCCATCTAAAAAAACGCGCGAGTCGAAAAACTCACACAAACGCGTTGATGCATATTATGGGTTACCTCAAAAGAGATATTGATACCGAAACTAAGCAAGATCTTCTTGAAGCGATAGAGCAGTATCGAAAGGAAGAGGTTAACTTAGTTGTGCCTCTTGCTCTGCTAAAACATTACCTAAAGCGTTTCGGCAGTGAATACATCCAAACCCAGGCTTACTTAGACCCATATCCTCATGAACTGGGCTTAAGAAATTATATTTGATCGACAATTCAAAAATGATCTATAGTGTAAAGGCGAAAACTATATGAAGCTGGTTTGGTTTCGCAACGATTTAAGGACAGGAGACCATCACGCCCTTTATCATGCTTGTAAACAAAGTAATGGTGAGGGCGTTCTAGCTGTTGTAGCTATCACAACGAAACAGTGGCAGCTACAGGATGAATCCAAAGCAAAAATTCAGTTTTACTTAGCCAACCTATCTAAGCTGAGTGATCAACTCAAAGCTCTGAATATCCCCCTTGTTATTGTTAGAGCACCCACCAATAAAGAGCTTCCTGCTGTTTTACTGAATTTAGCTAAACAGCACGGTGTATCAGAACTATTTTTCAATCGTGAGTACCCCGAATTCGAACAAAAGCGCGATGCTGCGGTTATGGATAGTTTTGTGACGGAGGGTATTCCGGCACAGGCCTGCGACAGCGATCTTATATTTACCCCAGGTTCTATCCTTACCCAGCAAGGGCAGCCGTTTAAGGTGTTTACCCCTTTTAGTCGTGCTTGGCGTAGAAAGTTCTCAGCAGAGTGGGTTGAGGCTCTGCCACAACCAAAACAACAGAAAAAACTTGAGATAAAGCCTTCTGAGGTACCTACAGAAGTAGGTTACTGTTTGGAGTTAGGCGCTGATTGGCAAGAATCTTTCTGGCCTGCGGGAAGTGAAGCAGCATATAAATGCTTGTATCAGTTTATCCATTCAAAGTTAGTGCCTTATCCTGACCATAGAGATATTCCTAGCATTACGGGGACATCTTCTTTATCGCCATATTTGGCTCAAGGAGTTATCTCCACACGGCAATGCTTAACGGCCATTCAGACCTATTCTGATGATCCGGATTGGTTAGATAATCAATGGGTGACTGAACTGATTTGGCGAGAGTTTTACCGCCATTTAATTGTGCAGTTTCCCGAGATGAATCGTTGGTTACCCTTTAAACCTGAAATAGAAAGCAAATTAGAGTGGTCGTTCGATCAGCATTTGTTTCAAGCATGGTGTCGGGGCGAAACAGGCTACGCCATTGTTGATGCCGGTATGAAGCAATTGAATCAAACGGGTTGGATGCACAACCGAGTTCGTATGATAACGGCTTCCTTTCTAACCAAAATATTGCGTCAAGATTGGCGTCTAGGTGCGCGTTACTTTATGCAGCATCTGATTGATGGGGACTTTGCTTCAAACTTAGGTGGTTGGCAATGGAGTGCTTCAGTTGGAGCTGATGCAGCGCCTTATTTCCGCATCTTTAACCCTATGAGACAGGCTGAACGCTTCGATAAAGAGGGTAAGTATATTGCTCAGTGGTTACCGGATTTAGAAGGGTATAACGCCATCCAACAACATGATCCGTTAATCAGTGCGAAGTGCAATAGGTCTCAACCTATAGTGGACTATGCCCAAGAGCGCCGTTTTAGCTTAGACGCCTATAACGCGAAGTAGAGGTCATTCTGAATGGCTTTTTCACCTAAGAGAAATCAAATTAATCCTAAAAAATTACTGCTGTCTAAATGGACAGCTACTGAACCTATCAATAAACGGAAGCACTTTATCGTAATTGAATTGCTGCGTGATCCAGGCACTGAAGAAGTTACAGGTTGTATGATTGAAGCAGTGATTGATAAATATCAAATGCAGATCGATTGGAAAGATCTAAAAAATGCCGAGGTTTGGCGATTGGGTTGGAAATAAGGGAATCCAAAGCGGGAAAAATTGATGCACGTTGGTTTTGAAAAATGCGGCATTAGCTAATGGTATAGCTAACGCCGAATGTGCTTTAAGTTAAAAACTCTGCGCGTGTACGAGCATTAGATTTGAATATCCCGCCTAATGCAGTCGTTTCTGTCTGAGAGTTAACGTCCATTACACCGCGAGACTTAACACAGTAATGGGTGGCATTGATCGATACAGCGACGTTGTCCGTTTCTAATAGGGTTTGAAGTGCAATAAGGATCTGTTTAGTTAGACGTTCTTGCACTTGCGGACGCTGACTAAAGAAGCGAACAAGGCGGTTAATCTTAGACAGACCTATTATTTTATCTTTAGGGATATAAGCCACTTTGGCCGTACCATCGATGGTAACAAAATGGTGTTCACAAGAGCTAAGAACACTGATGTTCTTAACTTTTACCATCTCTTCTAGGTCCATCTTATTTTCAATCATCGACATATCAGGGAAGTTTTCATAATCTAGCCCAGAAAACACCTCGTAGACGTACATTTTCGCCACACGATGGGGAGTTTCTGTAAGGCTGTCATCTTCTAGGTTTAACCCTAGTGTCCCGACAACTTCAGTCATTAAGCTTTTTATGCGCTCATACTTTTGCTCCTGTGAAAGGCCGTTATCGATTGTTGGTGTTTCTAGGCCTTTTTCGATCAGTTGATCGCGTACAGCAGCTGCTTCAGCAGAGATCATGTTTTATTCCTTACTGATATTAGAGGAGTGCATTATACATGGTTGATCGCTTTTTAGATCAGTTATGATCTGAACTATCGGTTTTTACGTAATCGATCAGTAAATAGATAACCGAATTTTATTGTGATGAATAAAACTGATTGGCGTGATGAACTCGATCTTTTTGAATATTTTCAAGGTGAAACAATGGCCTATGGGTTATTTGAGGATCGCTTTGGCAGCGTTCGTAGATTATTTACTGTCGCGATAAAGGGTACTGTGACGGGCGATCAGCTCACATTAGAAGAAGATTTCTTTTACGAAGATGGAGAACTTGAAAACCGTACTTGGGTAATTAATCGTGAGCAAAATGCGATTTATAGCGGAACGGCAGGGGATGTTTTAGGTAGAGCCGAAGGCAAACAAAGCAAAGCACGTTTTACTTGGCGTTATTACATGTTGTTAAACATCGGCGGTCGACAGCATAAAGTAAAATTTGATGACTGGATGTTTTTAATGCCAAACAATGTCCTATTGAACCGAGCAGTAGTCAAAAAGTTTGGCATTAAGTTGGGTACGGTCTTTATCAGCTTTTCGAAAGATTCTAAGAGTTAATAGATCTAAGTTTATTACCTAGACAAGAGATAAGTTTTGTAGACAATTTTTTTGCACTCTCCCATGCTCCCTCTAAATCTCCTCCGAGGAGCCAATCACCACAAGCGCCTATATGCGTTGCCTCATCCCAAAGCATGCCGTGCTCTGTTTTTGGGTGACGGGAATACAACCACCGATGACATCGTCTTACCGATAAAACTTTGGCCTCTGGTTTTACAGAAACAAACGCTTGAGTGAGAAGAATTTCTATCTCCTCTTTGGGAAGGTTGATATGTTCTTGGCTCCAATCGGGTATTGCCTCGATCGACCAAATTGCAGTGCCGTTTACATTATTCCTACCAGGTTTAGCGCTTTCTTTGATACAGCGATTCAAAATAGGGTGATGCCCTGTTATAAGTTGTTCAGGTTGATCTAGTGAGTCTGTTGTTTCAAGAAGTATCACCCAACTGGCTGAAGGGGTAATGGCTTTAGCGGTATTTGAAAAGCGCGGTACAGCTTCTAATAAGGTTGCTGCTTGTTGTGCCGGAGCTGTCACTATAGCGGCATCGAATACACCCAGAGATTCACCTTTTTCATCGCGAAGACGTACCTTTTTTTGGGAGCCGTCAAGTTCTGGCCAGATATAGCCAACGCGAGTCGCAGGGTGAAAATTAGCGTGAGCCAGTAAGTGTCTGGTTAGGCTACTAAGGCGTGAGCTACCTGTGATTAGATTTGGTGATTGTAGTTCTTCACCGTCGAAACTTTTTGAAATAGGTGACCAAGTTTCTAACACGCCACTTTCAGCTAACCAAGTAGAAAAGTCACTATTATTTGTTGAGATAAAGGGTGCGCCTAGATCGGCACTCATTTCATCTAATTTACAGCTGGAAAGACGACCACCCGTACCTCTGCTTTTCTCATAAACGCTCACCTCAATATCATTTGAGGTTAAAACGTCGGCAAGAGTTGTACCTGCAAGGCCTGCACCGATAATCGCAATATGCGGTTTTGTTTCTGTCATAGTTGTTCGCCGGAATCATAGAAAATGAACACCAGAAACGCTTTAAAAGATTATCTCGATGAGTCGAATTGGAGGTGAGATTAATATGGATGCTTATTAAGCATTTGGGAAATCAAACTAATGTCACTCCGGTAACAAAGCGTTTACAGGTTGTAATTTAGCTTTGTTACGGCGGAATGGGAGGATTGGATCAGTTGACCAGAAACAGAGATTAGATTAGGTCAGGAAAAGGGAAATCATCGCACATCACGCGAGGGTGCTGTGTTACAGCAATCGCATGTTCGATATTTGAGCCTTCTCGCATTGCATTAATAAGCAAGGTCAGAACGAAGGTAATTGAGTAGTATTCAACGTGCGCTGTTAGGAACGGTAGATTGATATCATCGTGAGCTTGTTTGCTTAGGCGAGCCGCCAACTGAGCTGCTTCGCTATCATCGAAACCTTCATCAAGGTTATGAATCAGTTCATAAATTTCGTTTGGAAGCTGTTCATACAGGTAGTTATCAATTTTAAGAATGGTCTTTACAAGCACCGCGTGTTCTTTTGCTTCACTTAGGAAAGGTAAACTAACCTTTTCATTTAAGCGTTCTGCTATTGCGATGTTTTCCTGCTGAGTAAGAAGTTTACGAGCCGATTTTTTGGCAAAAAAGTCTTTAACCAATACGTGGAATTGGTCTTCTGTCATTGAAATGTTTGCCATTGTTATTCCTTACCTTATTACTAGCTAAAAACCTTAATTGGATTTTAGGTTAGTTTTGAATGTGAGGATAGGGGGAAGTACTGAAAACTCTATCCTACTCGGTAATTTATCAAGGTTAAAAATTAAGAGTCTATTAATGCTCAGGCTACCGTTTTCTACGGTGGTACTTTTATTGAGCAGTTGTTCATGGCCTTTAGAAATCTTGAAAAATCCTCGTTTTGATATTTATCCTTTTGATTTACATGGATTTTAACTGACGTTGCTTGTTTTTAAAAACAGCTTAATAAAGTAATGAAACGTTTGTTTGGAAAATATATGATGCATTAACTAATAAAAATGATAGGGAGATGGCGGGATGTTTTTTTCAGGTAAATTGCACTCTAAGATTGAAAGTTTGCAAGGCGAAATCGATAAGCTAAGAGCGGAAAACAGGCAACTGATAGAAGAAAATCAGGTGCTAACTAAACGCTGTTACGAGCAGGAAAATATCCAACCAGATCCTAACACCCACCAAAATGAAATTAGTGAAGCCTGGGTGAAGGGGAGTCGATTATCAGCACAGGTCAAAGATGTTCTTTCTGATACAACGTCCTCACTAAGCGCTGACCAACAGCATATTGAAGAGAAAATTTCTGTTTTTGATGAGACGCGACGTTCGGTAGAAGAGATTCTGGAACGCGTACAAGTGATCCAAAAGCGCGCGCAAGATGGTAATCAACAGGTTAAAGATCTACTCACGGTGTCGGATCAAATCGAAAAGTTTGTTGGTGTTATTCGCGATATCTCTGATCAGACCAACCTATTGGCATTAAACGCCGCAATTGAGGCTGCGCGTGCGGGTGAATCCGGTCGTGGTTTTGCTGTGGTAGCTGATGAAGTACGTAACCTTGCTCGTAAGGCGAGCGAAGCCAGTAATGAGATTGCCAATCTTGTGGGTCAAATCAGTACTCAAACGGGGACTGCATCGGAAGATATTGCTCAGGTTGATCTGCTCAGTACAGAGGTGGTTTCTTCTGCTTCACAAATTACCTCAGGTGTTCGCGATGCGGTATCGATGTCTGAAATGATGCATTCAACTATTAAGAATACCGTGGCCGATACTCTGATTGAAAAGCTGAAGATGGAGCAAATTAGTTGGAAAAATTCTCTCTATGAAAGAATTGTATCCGGCAACGTTCACGATCTATCAACTATTGAAGATCATACTGGCAGTGGGTTTGGCCAGTGGTATTACATGGGCAATGGACGTGAACAATACAGTCACCTTTCCAGCTTTGCGGCTTTAGAAGCACCTCATACAAAGCTGCATAAATCCGGTGTAGAAGCCGCCGCTGCAGTGAGACGTGGCGCAGTAAGAGATGCGGCGAGCCACCTTACATCGATGGAGCAGGCAAGCCTTGAAGTAGCAAATCTGCTTGATCGTTTGAATGCGGAATCCAAAGGCCAGTAAAGCTACCTGATTGCCTGTTTCTTTGTACTTGGTTGTTTATGTTCTTTCGAGCCATTTTACAACGCGATGAAATTGCGTAAGCTAAAGTGATAGTTGAGTGAAATGGCTTTCGATCTTCTTAGGAGATCGAGGTATTGAGGAAAATGAAATGGGCATAAATCGTCGATCAATAGTCAAAGTGCTTTCACTAGGCGGTGCGATGATAGGGGCTGGTGTTTTGATGCCACGTGTCGCACTGGCTACATGGAAAGCAGCAGCCTTTGAAGCTGAAGATCAAGAAACCGCTATTCAAGAGCTTTTAGGTGACGTGCCTAAAGAAAGTGCTGATGTGATCCTAAAAACGCCTGAAACAGCCGAAAACGGTGCAATTGTCCCGGTAACTGTACGTTCCAGTATCGCCAATGTTGAATCGATCAGCATTTATGTCAAAGATAATCCATCCCCTCTAGCGGTTGAGTTTAAAATCCCAGAAGGCACTGACGCAGACGTGTCTACTCGAGTCCGCATGGATCAAAGTTCACGGATCACTGCCGTGGTAAAAGCTGAAGGTAAACTTTATAGCGCTGCGAAAGATGTCACCGTCACTGTCGGTGGTTGCGGTTAAGTTTATCTGAGGAATCGTTAGGAGAGTTATTATGGCGACGGGCATTATTAGAGTTAAAACAAAGGTTTCTTCCGGTAAAACCAAAGTGAAAATGATGGCAAAACATGCCATGGAAAGTGGTTTTCGAAAAGACAGCAAAACCGGTGATTTTTTTCCTGCTCTTTACCTTCAAGAGCTTCAGGTTGTTCATGCCAGCAAAGAGGTGTTTGCCGTAAACCTAGGACCGACGGTGTCTAGAAACCCATATTTTGTGTTTACGTTTTCAGGTGGAGTAAAAGGAGAAGAGCTTTCTTTTACTTGGGTAGAAAGCAGCGGTAAAACAGCCACAGAAGTTGTAAAAATCAAATAGTCGCGTTGGTCTATATTCTGAATAACCATTTTAAATGGTCACAATAACCCTTGGTATTTAACAAGCTTCCAACTCCAGAGTAATGGGGTAAAATAGCGTCTTTCGATCGGCTGTTTAGGAGAGACGCTGTGTCATTTTCAAAAGCTTTTATTGTTGCTTCGGTATTAGTACTGACAGCTTGTAATTCTGCAGGAGTTAAGTCTCAGTCGGGACAAACCGAGGAAACGAATGCTGGGCAGCCGAGCATTTCACAATCTTCTCAGCAAGCGCAAGAAAAATCATCCAATAATTCTTCACAGGAACAGCCTTCCAATCAATTGGGTATTATTGCAAATCGCATGACTGCAGTGCAGGATCACCTTCTGCAAATTAAGTCTCAATCGAGCCAGTTACAGCAACAGAATCAGGAGCTGGCACTGCAATTACAAGACCTGGCAAATGAAGTACAAGCACTAGCCGTGCAGCCACAAACGTCTACTCCGCGTGAACCTGTCTCTCCGGATGCCTTTAATGGTGTACTTGACCAAATTACGATGATGGCGAATGAGCTAGGGAGTCAGGTTCAGGATGGCGCTTTTCGAATGGTCACAGCTTATACATCGAAAGGGCAGTGGGTGTTAATTCGCTTCCATCGTTATACGGGCGAGTCTTGGTTAGCGGATAAAGGACAATGGAACCTACTTGAAGAGAGCAGCCGCATAGGTACCGCCGAATATGAAGTGGTACTACGTCGAGCAGATAAAGATGTAAAAGGTTACGTTGCTGCGCGTATTAATCGCATAAGTGGTGAAACATGGTGGTTAAAACAAAATACCTGGCAGCCCTACATAAGTAATTAAAAGGTAAGCAGTGAAAGAACCGAATGTCGATGAGCTGATTCAGTTATTTAATCAGCTTTTTAAGGAATCCCTAAATACAATATTGGTTAAAGGGGATGACGAGCCTATTTATCTACCCGCAGATCAAGATAATCCCCATCATAGGGTTATATTCGCGCATGGGTTTTATGCCAGTGCGCTTCATGAAATCGCCCATTGGTGTGTCGCAGGCCCAGAACGCCGAAAGTTAGAAGACTTTGGTTACTGGTATAAGCCTGACGGCAGAACCGCAGATGAACAAACTGAATTCGAAAAAGTAGAAGTGCGCCCTCAAGCATTTGAATGGTTAATGTCAAAAGCGGCAGGGCACAAGTTTAACTTTAGTGCCGATAACCTATCTTCTGACATTGGCGCGAGTGATAGTTTTAAAACCAATGTCCTCGAAACCGTACACGGCTTGTTGGACAATGGGTTGCCTGAGCGGGTGGGTATTTTGGTTGACGCGCTACTCAAGCAAAGCGGCAGAGAGAAGCTATGTCCGAGTGACTTTTCTCTATAAATATCTAAAGGTTATGTCGTTTTAAGTAGTTCGAAATTGACTCTGCTTTTGAACAGAATTAAGATAGGAAACCTTCGATTGGGGCCTTAGCTCAGCTGGGAGAGCGGTTCGCTGGCAGCGAACAGGTCAGCGGTTCGATCCCGCTAGGCCCACCATTATTTAGTACTCCCAGATTATTTATTTGTCCCTGCTACGCTTTCTAACCCAAGATTATTTGTTCCCCAGCTCATCACTGTATATCAACATCCTATTTCTGCCGCTATTCTTAGCCGCATATAATGCTATATCTGCTTTATTGAGGATATCTTCAAAGCTCATTTCTAAGTCAGGTTTATTCTCTGCTACACCTAAACTGATGGTGTAATTGATCTGCGTGTCATCGCACTTTGGTAAGTTATTTTGTATCTCATCATTTAAGCGCTCAACTATGGGGCCTACTTGGTCCTGTTGAGTATTACTTAGATAAATACAAAACTCTTCACCACCTAATCGGCCAGCAATATCGCAATCTCTTGTTACCTTTTTTAGTATGGCTCCGAAAGATTTGAGAACTGTATCACCGGCTGCGTGGCCATATTTATCATTAATCTTTTTGAAAAAATCCAGATCAATGATAACGACACAGTAGGTTTCTTTAGTACGTACTGTTAGGCGATGAAGAAGGTGGCAAGATTTGAAAAGGGCACGGCGATTATATAAACCAGTCAGATCATCGTAGGTTGCTAATTTATTCATTTCTTCTTCTAGTTTATCTAGGTCCAGAAGCAGTCCTAACAGATACCAAGAGACAACAGGCGCAATGATCAATGGAATTATTGCAGCCCTCAACATGCTTTGTGTTAAAGGTGTTTGATAATTGAAAATATAAGAGATCAATAAATTTAAAATGACAGCCATCACGACAGAGATCGCAGTAATAATCAGCATTAGTTTGACTCGGCCTAAGCGTCTGACTACTAATCGCATTTACCTTCCTTATACAATCAAAAAAAGATGTGGCTTGTTAACATCGTAGTAACTGAATACTACAGGGTATATACGTAAATATACGCAGACTATGGGGTCTTTTAGAATGAATTTTATTGAGCGGGCTCAATGCATGTTATTAAACAGGTATTAACTCCGATGGAGAGAGCATACCTGCTTGAATAGCGGTATGGATCAACTCAATATCGGTTTTGACTTCAAGTTTACTTTTGATGATGTAGTAACTGTTGGCGACAGTTTTGGCGCTAATGCAAAGTGTCTCAGCCACTTCATCTTTTGTTTTACCGGCAATCATCATTCGAAGAATTTCAAACTCTCGAGTTGATAGTTTACTAAGGATAACGGCTTCACCTTGAAGGCTTTCTAGCGCCAATGCACGTGAAACATCATCGCTGATGGCTAACTGACCATGTGTAATATCTTTGATCGCCTGTATTAGTAATTCAGGAGCACTGCTCTTAGTGATGTAACCACGCGCACCGGCATCCACGGCTTTCTTAGCCATTGCTGGGTTCTGATGCATGCTAAAGATCAGAACTTGGGCTTTAGGGTCATACTGACGGATTTGTAAAAGGGTCGCTAAACCACCTTTCCCCGGCAAAGAAAGATCTAAAAGAACGAGGTCAGGCGAATGTTGTTGGTAGAGGGAATAGGCTTCTTCACCAGATCCCGCTTCAGCGATAATGTGAAAATTGGGTTCGCGGTTTAGAAGGGCTCTATAGCCTTCGCGGACAATTGCGTGGTCATCTACTAGAAGAATATTAACTGTGCTCATTGGATCCCTTAATTTCGCAGACAGGAATACTCGCTGCTATTTTGAGTCCGCCTAATGGTGATTTGCTCAGCTCTAATTCGCCATTAAGCGCATTAATCCGCTCTTTGATACCTAATAAACCATTCCCCGGTTTAATTAGAGGCTCAGGCTGAGTCATATTGCCATTATCTTGGATCGTTAACGTTAGATATTTATGATCTGTTGGGTAGTAAGTTAGATGTACTTCTGCAGCACTGGCAGAGGCGTGTTTAACAATATTGGTTAAACACTCTTGAATAGTCCTTAGGATATTTACGGCTATCGCTGCTGGAATACTGTTGATTTCACCCTCTAAAGTGATCGAGCAGTTTTTATCGAAGTGCTTGGTATTCCAGTCTTGGATCATTGATTTTAAGTTTTCAGAGATACCGAGCTCATCTAAGTCTGCAGGTCTTAAACGAAATAGTAAGTCTTTCACCAGCTCCATCATCTCTTCAGAGATCGTATTTACCTGTTTAACTTTGGGCGAAAGCTCTGGGCATTGGCTATCGACTTCCAGTTGCAGGAAATGAGAGATTGCTCTGAGTCCTGTTAGGTATTGCCCCATATCATCATGCAACTCTCGACAGAGATAGCGTCGTTCATTCTCTTGAATGTTGAGGAGCTTGTATGAGAGTTCTTTTCGGTCATCTATGGTATCTTTAAGGCTGACAGCTAAGTTATTTATCGCGGTCGCGGTTTCTTGCCACTCTTTGATATGAGAGGGAGGAACTTGAGCACTTAAGTTGCCTTTCTGCATCTCATTCAATACCCGCTGGGTTTTTTTGACCGGCTTTAAAATACAGTGAAGGCATAGATAGAGCAGCAAGCTAAGAATTCCGACGACAATGATAGAAAACTCCATCAGCGTCATGATGTTATTCCAGGCATTGTGCAACAAAATTGGCTTGCTGGGAGAAACAACAATGTCACCTTCAATACCAATTTTTGAGGTTATTCTGGAACGTGTTTCCTCTGCTGAAGTGAACAGTGCTAGGTAGAAGTTTTCAAACCATAAAGGCCATTCATCTTCAGTGTAATCACCTGTACAGAGACTACGCGCTACCTCACCTGTATCTGTTTCAAAGGAAACGCAGAACCCAGTGAAGCCAGCAGAGTGCTTCCACAGGAAAAAGTCTGGGAAGTGTTCTGGCGCCATTACATCGTTTTGAACTTTTAAAACCTGAAACTCGAGTTGTTGCTTTACGATGGCGGATATCTCTTGAGCATGTTTTCGTGAGTCTGCATCTGTTTTATATAAAGCTATAAATGCAGAGATAAGTAACGCAGCCATTCCCGAAATAGCAACAAGAGAAATTAGCAGAAAGTTAAGTTTTATTGACTTCATCAGTAAACAGAATCTTTGTCTTTGGAATCTATGCCTTGAAAGAATGTTTAATATTGTAGGTAGATAACCTGTTTGTGTATCGGGCAATAAACCCGCCTTTTGTGGTCAAGTTCACGCTGTTGATTTTTAAAAGGAAAAGTTAGTTTAGTTCTATGCTTAAGTAATCAAAGTCGATCTTACTTTGATCGATTTATATAACATCATACGTATCAAGGAACCACTTATGCGAGTGCCAAACCAGCTTTTAGGATTAATGCTTGGGAGTGTTTTATCCCAAGTCGTATTTGCCGATGATTGGGCAACCTATGGTAATGGTTTGGACAATCAGCGCTTTAGTTCTCTTAAAGAAGTTAACCGAGGCAATGTAGACAAACTTCAGTTGGCTTGGAAGTTTGATAGCGGTATTAAAGCGAGCTTTCAGGCGAGCCCTATAAAAGTCGGTGATCATCTTTATTTATCGACTCCTTTCAATCATGTCGTCGCGCTGGATGCAGGAACTGGCGAACAGGTGTGGCGTTATGAACATCCCAAACCGAAAAAGAAAAGTTGCTGTGGGCCAGCAAATAGAGGTGTGGCTGTAGCTAAAGGCAAGGTTTTTCAGGCAACTATAGATGGACAGCTGATCGCATTAGATCAAACCACGGGCGAATTGGTTTGGCAGAACAAAGTCGAAGACTTAGAACTCTCCGTTCAAGAAAGCGTCGATGGGTTGTTACAGGGGATGGATCTTGGTGGAGACGTAAAGATTACTGGTGGTACAAGCCATAGTTTCAATATGGCCCCTCAGATTTACAAGGATATGGTAATCGTCGGTAGTACTGGGGCTGGGTATGGTTTACATCTTGATACTGAAAAAGGGTTAAGGGTTGTTGGTATTGGAGATGGTCGGACGGGATTACGTGGTTTTCTATCTGCATTTGATATGGAGACGGGTAAGGAGTTGTGGCGTTGGTACAGTGTTAATGGTGAGCACTGGGTGGGTGATTGGCAAGAAACCACGACAAGTGGTTTAACGCTTAATCGTGATATTGCAGCGGAAAAAGCGGCTGCTCAAAGATTTAAACATAATTGGAAACTCGGTGGTGGGTCTATATGGACCACGCCAGCCATAGATGAAGAAACCGGTTGGTTGTTTGCGGGTACTGGCAACCCTGCACCTAATATGGACAGTTCAACTCGACCGGGTGATAACCTGCATACCTCGAGTATTGTGGCGATTGATAGTAAAAATGGAGAGCTTAAATGGGCCTTCCAGCAAGTGCCACATGATCGTTGGGGATACGATGTTTCCAGCCCTCCAGTATTATTTGATACCGTTGTGGCAGGCAAAACTGTAAAAGCAGTAGGGCAAGCGGGAAAAACCGGCTGGTTCTATGTGCTTAACCGAGAAACCGGTGAGCTGCTGTTTAAATCCGACCCATTTGTGCCTCAAATTAACTTATTTGCTGATCCAACTGAGGAGGGGGTAACTATTGCTCCGGGTATCGCAGGTGGTAGCAATTGGTCTCCAGTATCAGTCAATCCAGATAAGCAGCAAGTCTATATTGCAGGTATTCACATGCCAGCAACTTATTACCGCAAACCTTTAAAACTGAATTCAGAGTTACCTTGGCAAACCTATAGCTATTTTGAGTTCGATGAGAAGCAACGTTATGGAACCTTAACGGCGGTCGACTTAAAAACCGGTAAGTTGAGCTGGCAGCACAAAACGCGTTTGCCCATGCTAGGTGGAACTTTGGCAACAGCCGGTGATTTAGTTTTCAGTGGTGAGGGTGATGGTGAGTTTTTTGCGGTAGATGCTACGACAGGCGAAAAGCTTTGGAGCTATAAACAGTCCTATGGTGTTAATGCGCCGCCGGTAAGTTATAGCCACAATGGTCTTCAGTACATTGCCGTTGCAGCAGGCGGAAATAGAATCGCAGGCTACCCCACAGGGGATAGTTTGTTGGTATTTAGTTTGCCTCGAGCAGCTAAATAAATTAGTAGTATTAGATATCGCTCATAATTGAATGTGTAAGGATGCTTAGTATGTACAATCCTGTGCAATATAAAGTTCTGCTCTACTGGGCTTTATTATTTGGTGTGATTCTTTTTGGCTTCTATGTCGGTTGGGATCAAGGAGTGTTGTTGGAGATCATTCAGCAAGATCAAACCCGCGTTTGCATATTCATCTTAGTGTTATTGATAGGTATGAGCTGCCATTGTGCTTATCGCAGCTTTTATCTCTCCCAACAGTTCTCGATGTTGGATCATTACTATATCCGCCGCCAAGAGACGGGGTTAACCCCCGAGGAAAAAGCTTTTCCTGACGGCCTCTCCCTTTCACAGGATTACCTGTTCAATGTGTCTGACGAAGAGTTACATGATCAAAATGCTGATAAAGGACTTTTAGCAGAGCTACTTGTTGAAGGGGCTCGAGGCTCTCATCAAGTAGGCTGGTTTGTTGTGGGTGTCATGGTCAAGTTGGGGCTCTTAGGTACGGTGATTGGCTTTATCATCATGCTGAGCTCTGTTTCTGGGTTGGAAAATCTGACGATTGATGATGTTAAAACCTTAATGCAACAGATGACTCATGGTATGGGCATCGCCATGAGTACTACCTTGATTGGTTTAACCTGCAGCATGCTATTAAGTGTTCAATATTTACTGCTTGATCGTATGGCTGATCGTTTTGTGGCTTTAAGTATCACCTTAGGTCAGCAGAAAAATGGTGTTGCTGAAAGCGAGCCTGCGTCATGAAACTCTTTGGGCAGCGGTCTAACTTTGAAATAGATCCGTTTACTGATCTGCTTTTTAACGCATTGCTGACTTTTACCTTTTTGTTTTTGGTTGCACTGTTACTGCTCAATCCGCCGGCAAAGTCGGGGATTATTGATCCCAAAGCTGAGTTTATTATTACGGTGAGTTGGCCGGATGGAAGCCCTAACGATATTGACGTTTGGGCCTTAGGTCCCAAAGGCGAAAAGGTTTACTACAAGCGGACACAACAAGGTCTGATGCATTTGGATCGAGATGATCGTGGCAACGCCAATGATACTCAGGTGATTGATGGGAAAACGATTACGAATCCAATTAATCAGGAGGTACTGACGATTCGAGGTCGGCCTCCAGGTGAGTACGTGATCAACCTTCATTACTTTAAAAGTGAGAATGACGAACCTGTTCCAGTGACCGTCTATCTGGCAGAGGTGAATCCAGTACTTAAGGTTATAAGTTACACCACTGAAACCTTGGCAGCTGAAAATGATGAGCTGACAGCCTTGCGTTTTACCCTGAATACGCAAGGCAAAGTAACCAATATTAACAAACTGCAGAAAAGCATTATTAAGGCGAATCAGAAATGAATGAAGAACTCCTAGTGCTGACATTGGCTTATGTGCTTTTAACGGCACTGTTATTGTTGGCGGTCATCAGTGGGCGATTGAAGTGGCCAGTTAAAGCCGGTTTAGTTGTCATTGCATTGTTTTTCTACGGTTGTAGCTACTTGGGGTGGAAGCAAAGTCAGGGCTGGCCGAGTCCTACAGCTTTGCCTGATAAGTTCCTGTTTCACTACGCGGTAATTGAAGAGCCGGATAAGCAAGCAAATAAAGAGGGTGATATCTACATTTGGCTTACCGATCTGAAAAATGATGAGCTGGACGAAAAGCCCAGAGCATTCCGGATCGATTATGACCAAGCGACCCATGGGGCTGTTGAAGAAGCTTTAAAGAAAACTAAAAGTGGACAGCCTCAGTTAGGGCAGCCTTCAAAGCGTTTTACTAAACCTTCAGATGCGAAACGCAAGGATGCTTTGGGGCAAAAATCTCCGCTGATCAATTTTACTCAAGTCCCTGATCCCGCTCTACCGGAGAAATAAACTGTGATTATGCGAATTACTTTTTTTCTGGCGAGCTTGTTATTAGCGGGCTGTAGCGCTGATATTCCTGACACAGATTATTTCCCTTTGCAGAAAGGTGTTGTGTGGGAATATCAGGTTAATGAGCTATTTGGCTCTCGAGAGAGCCAGCGTGAGTTTTCAATCGAAAATCTCGGAGAAACCCAATTTCAAGAGGGAGAGGTTTTTACTGAAGATACAATCAGTGTGCGTCATACCAGTGACGGCACCGATTACTATATTCTCAAAGATGATACAGGGGTTTATCGAGCTGCACGTCGTACATTGATTGAATACCAACCAAGGTTTGAAAAGTCTCTCGTTAGGATCTTACCCAATAATAAAGATCTTGAAGTAGGTCGCAGTTGGACCGTACCTACCAAGCCTTATGCTTTGCATGCGACTGCTTCCTTCGCAGTACCCGATCCGCGAAAGCGGGATATTAACTTACAGTTTGAGATTAAGTCGGTTACGGATACTGTTGAAGTTCCTGCAGGAACCTTTGAGCGTTGTATCAGGGTTGAAGGGACTACAATGTTAACACTCTATGTTGATCCTAAACTTGGATATCAAGATATCCCGATTACCCAGACTGAATGGTATGCTCCGGGCGTTGGTCTAGTAAAACTTGTCCGTGAAGAGCCATTAAGTATGGAGTTATTTAAGGGTGGGGTGATCAGTTACGAATTATCTCGTTTTGATCCATAAAACAGTTTTCTACCGAAACATGACTAATATGTTATGGTGGATAACATATTGAAACAGAAGGAAGTAAACCGTGGATATGGATCTAACTTCACTACAGACTCGAGTTATTGGTTGTTTGTTGGAAAAAGAGATAACGACACCCGATCAATATCCTCTGTCACTAAATGGCCTAACAACCGCTTGTAATCAGAAAAGTAATCGAGAACCTGTTCTGTCACTTGATGAGAGCGAGGTTCAGAACATACTGGATGAGCTTAAAGAGAAACGCTTAGTGCGTGATGAGAGCGGCTTTGGCAGCCGTGTATCTAAGTTTAAGCACCGCTTTTGCAACACCGAGTTCAGCGACCTTCAATTTACCGCACAGCAACTTGCTGTTATTTGTGTACTTTTCCTTCGTGGGCCGCAAACACCAGGTGAATTAAGAACTAGAACAAATCGCTTATGCGAATTTAAAGACGTATCTGAAGTAGAAACTACGTTAACTAGTTTAGCGGATCACCCTATGGGTTCTTTGGTTCAGCGCTTAGCGCGTGAACCGGGTAAGCGAGAATCACGTTACGTCCATCTTTTCAGTGGTGCGGTTGAAGATGCTGATGTTGAAATGGCCGGAACGGATACTGACGATCACAATCTTACTTTGCAGCAAAGAATTGCAAGGCTAGAGCAAGAGGTCGCTGATCTCAAACAAGAGATTATGACGTTAAAAAATTCATCAGATATTGATTAAGTCTAAGCGACCACCGCTAATTCCCTTCAGGCTACCTTTATGATTTTAGGTATGTTCATTTTGTTTGCTTTCCTAATTTTTGGGGAAGCAATCAGCTATCTGCTGCAGTTACCTGTTCATGGTGCTGCAATCGGTATGTTACTCATCACCCTATGGTTGATGATCAGAGGCTCCGTAAGTGATGAACTCGCAACAGCCAGTCAGCAACTGATCTCCGCTCTGGTTCTTTTTGTCGTGCCTGGTGTTGTTGGAGTGTTCTTTTTAGGAGAGCAATTTAAAGGCGAATGGATGAATCTAGGGTTAGCACTAGGCGTGGGGACATTACTGAGTGTTTTGACGTCTTTGCTATTAGTGAAATTTGGTCGATTGGAGCAAAGCCCAGATGACTGAACATTCACTATCAAGCCTGATTCCTCACTTCCTTGAAATGCCTTTATTTGCAATCGGACTAACATTGTTTTCCTTTGTCTTGGGTGGCTACTTCTTCAAGAAAATGGGCAAGCCCGTTTGGTGTCCGGCAATGTTACTGGCAGCCTCATTCTTGGCGCTGTTCTTATTTGGGTTGTCGATCAGTTACGAAGAGTACTACTCAGGGGCAAAGTGGTTATCTGTACTTATTGCACCAACCACGGTTGCTTTAGGTGTTCCTTTGTATCAGCAGAGCCATCATATTCGAGCTGCATGGCGACAAATTCTGTTAACGGTGCCAATTTCTGCGAGTTTAGCTGTGGTTTACGCTGCCTTAATTGCTTTCAGCTTAGGTTCTAGTGATCAGGTGCTGGCTTCAATTGCACCAAAATCAGTTACGGCGCCAATAGCCATAGGCTTGACGGAACAGCTGGGTGGTTCAGTGTCATTAATGATGGGTGGGTTGTTAGCGACAGGCGTGTTTGCCGTTTTTTTCGTTGATTTGTTAGCTTCAAGATTAAACGTCACTGATGAGCGTTTAGTTGGCTTAGTGTTAGGCATCAACGGTCATGCCGTTGGCACTATCAGGGCTTTTGAAATCAGCCCTGTTGCCGGAGCATTCTCATCTCTGGGTATGGGATTAATCGGTATTTTTACCGCAATATTTTTGCCTTTTGTCTGGCCCTACTAATTTTAAGATAACGAACCTTTCTTAAACCGGCACTTGCCGGTTTTTTTATGTTTTAGGTAGTTTTAGACGATTTTATAAAGATTTTTAAAGGTATAACTTTATGATTTTATTGTAAAAATTGTGACTATAATCAAAAGGCTCTATTTCCTTAACAAATCTGCCGGTTTTTTAAGTTTGATTTAAGAAAGCTTGTTTATACTGCCAATAAAACTAGCGTAGATTTTGATCGGACCGACTCAATGTTGATACGAATTATTTTATTACTGTACGTGCTTTTAGCACCTTTAGCACAAGCTCAAGAGCTAAGTGCGGATGAAGTATTAAAGCTAGTGAAAGATGGCAAAGTAATGCCTCTTGAAGAGATCTTATCGCTCCATCCAGAGATTAGTGACGCAAGATTATTGGATCTATCCCTCAGCCGCGAAGGTGAGGACAGTTATGTGTATTCGGTGGAAGTGATCAATAAAAGTAACTCTGTAGTGGAGTTTGAGATTGATGCAGTAACCGGTTTGTTCCTCCAAGAGCAGTTTGAAGAGTAGGGCTATGAAGATTTTATTAGTTGAAGATGAAATCGCACAAGTTGAAGCCTTAAAGCCGGTTTTAAAACGAAGTGGTTATGCGGTTGAAGAATCTTATGACGGTGAAGATGCGTTGTTTCGAATTAAAGAGGAATCATTCGATGCGATTGTTTTGGATCTTGGTTTGCCCAAGTGTTCGGGCTTAGAGGTACTTCAACAGATGCGTGCTATAGGTGATATGACACCAGTTTTAGTATTAACCGCTCGTGATAGCTGGCAGGAGCGTGTTGATGGTCTTAAAGCAGGCGCTGATGATTATTTAGGTAAGCCGTATCACGCTGAAGAATTGTTAGCGCGTTTAGAGGCGTTGATTCGACGCTATTTCGGCAGAGCATCTCAAGTTATTTCGGTGTGCGGTTTGTCTTTGGACCCAGATACGCAGCAAGTGCAGGATAAGGATGGGAATTCCATTCAGCTAACGGGGATAGAGTTTCGGTTACTTAGATATCTGATGTTGAATCCTGGAAAGGTATTTTCAAAAGCCCACCTTAGCGAGCATGTCTATGAAGAAGAGCAGATGCGAGACAGTAACGTTATCGAGGTTTATGTAAATAGACTCAGACAGCGTTTTGGCAAAGGGATTATCGAGACCCTTCGTGGTCAAGGTTACAGGTTAAAGGGCTAAGCCATGACTCGAGTGATCTCATTAGAGCAGCGTATCCGAAACCGATTATTACTGGTGGTCTTGCCCCTATTAATGGTCTTGGTATTTATCATCGATCGTAGTGTTCACATTCTTGTAGATGATTTGGTAGTTAGTCGTCTTAAGCAGGATGCGGAAAGCTTGATTACCTCAATAGATAAAAAAAACGCTGCTTGGCAGGTCGATGAGAAATATTTACCGACGGTTTATCAGCGTGTGCGCTCTGGCCATTACTTCATTTTAAGCTGGGGCAAAGAACAAATCCGTTCTCGATCTTTGTGGGATACCGTAATTGATGTTTCGGGTTCTTCTTCCGGTGATACAGAAGAATATCAATATTTCGATAATGCGGGTGAAAGGTGGTTGGTTTATCAAGAAGCGTTCACGAAAAAAGGCCAAACTTTCAGTTTGTGGATTGCTGAGGATATCACTGCGATTGAACAGAAGCAGCGATTCTATGAGTGGATTTTAGTTGCGGTCGCCGGGATATCTATCTTTGGCTTTGTTCTATGGCAACGCTATGTCATTCGAGCGGGTTTTAATCGCTTAGCTCCCGTTCAAGAGGCGATTGAAAACAATAAAAATACGGGTGAATTGAGTTTCCCTGAGGATGTACCGCAAGAGATATCAGGACTGGTTGAGTCTATTAGAAAATTGGTGTCAGGCTCAGAGGAGCAGTTGTCTCGTTCGCGCATGGCGTTGGGTAACTTAGCGCACGAACTTAAGAAGCCACTACAAGAATTAAAGATACATGCGTCGATGCTGACGGATACAGCGCAGCGACAAGCCATAGATAAGAGCATTGAGCAATTACATCACCGAATTGATTGTGAATTGAGACGTGCACGGATCTCTGGTGCACCGATGCCAGGCTATCTGTTTTCGTTTGCTGAAGAGTTGCCGCATTTAGAGGTCCTATTGAACCAGATCCATGACAGAACCCTTTCGCTAGATGTAAATAGTGAACATGACAAGCTGCCTTTTGACAGAGATGACATGTTGGAGCTGTTAGGGAATCTACTAGATAACGCATGGAAGTATTCGCAGTCAGAAGTACGAATTACAGTAGAGACGCATGGTAATCATTGGTTCTTTTGTATAGACGATGATGGTGTAGGTATTAGCGAAAGTAAGATCGAACAGGCAAATAAACGTGGAGTTAGGGTTGATGAAAACGAACATTTGCCTGGTCACGGTCTAGGGTTGTCAATCTGTGAATCGATCGCACGAGTTTACGGTGGAAGTCTAACTCTATCAGCCAGCGAGTTAGGCGGTTTAAGAGTAAAAGTTGAGCTAGTTAAGAAGCTTTGATTAGGGGTTAAAGGTGATGAAACGAGCATTAATTGCAATGTTTTTTGTAGGGTACGCCGGAGCCATCGCTGCCAGTAATGATATTGGTACTGTTGCTATCTACAGTGATGGAAAAGTAGAGAAACTTGTCGAAAAAGGTACTGGTTGGGAGGTTTGGGAAGATCAGCGAAAGCGCTTATATAAACGATCTATTCATCCGGTTGTACCTGTCTTGAGTTATCAGAAATATCCGGATCGTACTCAGGGTTTCACACAGGCAGTGAAGTTTGGATCACCTGAAGAACTAATCCCATTTGGAAAAGATGATGTTGTTGAATTCGAACTAAACCGTCAAAGCCCTAAATCTGGGAACTCAATACGTTATTGGCGTTGTACTTATCATGGTGAAGGCAACTTCAAACTGAAAAAGAAAAAGTACAAAACTAATAAATACACCTGTGCCCGCTCGGCATTTTGGAAAGAGGTTGTGGCTAAGGTTAGGGAAGTTCATGACATTGAATATTCCCCTGAACTAGGTTTGATAGTTTCACGAAGAACTAAAGATCGGAATTGGGATGTAAAAAAAGTGGAATTGGAAGCCCTATTAACACCAGAAAGAGCGACAGCAAAGAGAATATCCCGAATTGTTTACAAACTACGTAAACAAAAGAGAGGTAGAAAATGATTGATCTGAATCGTGTCAAAAGAAGCTATATCACGCGTAACGTTAACTTTGATGATGTTGCTGACGTTGCGGAACTGTTGCCTGAGACAGGAGATCTTTTATTAGCGAGAGTGGATCGGATTCGGCAGCACACCCGGATTGAAAACCCTTATGGACGCCGTGAGCACCTTTTTGTGGATGATCTGATTATTGTCGTTGCGGGTGATCGTTATGCCACGGATCAGTTCTACGCTAAGTCTCCGGCGCAGTTAGGTAAAACTCAACTCGTTGCTGCCGGTGGTATTGCAGGAGATGTGATTAGTAAAAGCGCTCAAGTAAAAGCCGCGACTGAAATTACAGTTTTAGGGGTGTTAGTTAATAGCCAAGGGCAGAAAATTAACTTAGAGAACTATAGTACGCTTAAAGATGCTTATCTGCATCCATCGGCTAATGAAATGCCTGTTTTGTTGGTGGTCGGCAGTGATATGAACAGTGGTAAGACCTCAATGGCATCTTCGTTAATTAACGGCTTTACCAAAGCCGGTTATAAAGCCGCAGCTGCCAAGTTAACAGGTACAGGGTCAGGGCCTGACTATTGGAAGATGGTTGATGCTGGGGCTTTTCAAGTGAAAGATTTCCTTGATGCGGGTTACCCAACCACAGTTAATCTAAGTGAAACAAAGTTAGTTCAGTTGCTTCAAAGATTAAAAATGGATGCGGTTCAAGCTGATGCGGATCTATTGGTTGTTGAATTAGCAGATGGGGTTTTACAGCCACAAAACAAAGCACTCATAGCGAATGGCCGTTTGCTTAAGGAAGTAAGTGCATCGATGATCGCTGCAGATAGCTCAACCGCCGCAGCATTTTGCGCTGAAAAAATGATTGAAGCTGGATTCCCTATTTATGGCTTAGGTGGTTTATTCACACGTGCAGAATTATGTGCGGATGAAGTACAAGATAGCCTTGGTTTACCTATTTATAGCTTGGATGCTTTGCGCAAAGTGAGCACAGCGAAGGCATTGATGGCTAGTTTGGAGAGGGATCATAGTTATGTTACCTCCTATGCTATCTAAACAACGTTGGAAGGGAATCGGTGGTTTGATCCTAATTGGATTGATACAGACTGCCTGTTTCCTAGGCTTAATGACCTTAGCCAAGGATCAGTTGGGCCACGAGCAGTTTTCATTTGATCTGGGTATAACATCAATTGTGTTAACTGCAATTTTTGGATTAGCGGCGGCCAGATATTGTGAACGTTATTTCGCTGAACGTATGGCTCAAGCTTATATCTGTGAGTTACGAAATACAGTTTATAAACACACTTTGGCGCTCCCCGTGAGTGATGAGACTCTTAACCGAGGTGGTACTTTATTGCGGTTGACTGGGGATATGACGCCCATTCGCAATTGGATGGTGCAAGGTATTGCTCCACTGCTTGTATTGGGAGTTTGGCTATTAGCTGGATTTGTTGCACTCAGTCAGATCCATTGGACTTTGTTAGTAACGGCTTTTATACCGCTGGCTTTTGCTGTCTTAGGGAATTTTTATTTAGGTAAGGGCTTATATTATTCGACGGTGAGTGTGAGGCGTGAAAGAGGGCGTTTAATAAATGCGACTAATGAGCGATTAGCCCTCTTTAAGTTAATCAGGTTATTCAATCAATCTGGAAAAGAGCAGCGAAAGTTTTCTCGTAGTGCTGATCGATTAAAAACACGTCAGATGCGTAAAGCTCATGCGTCTTCTCTAATCAGAGGCTTTAACGAAGCAGTTCTACTTATATCTGTGCTCGTTATAGTGATGCAGGGGTTAAACCTTAGTCATGCAGGGCTTATTGCAGAAACTTATATTCCTGTGTTGCTCGTAGCGTCTTTGTATTTGGTTAATCAGCTTAGAAGGCTTAGCCGCTTGTATGAGCTGTGGACCTTAAAAAAGGTATCCGAAGATAAGTTAGGTGCGTTTTTGCAGCGGGATATCGTAGGTCAGCAGAGCAAACGTCGATTGCCTAAAAAGGCCTTTAGAGTTGAGTCAAAAGGTATGGCTGTTAAGCGGCGTTTCAGCCCAATCTCTTTCGTAATCAATGAACAAGATCGCTTGTTGCTAAGAGGCGATCAAGGAGTAGGCAAGAGCTCATTCATGGAGGCTTTAGCAGGACTTGCTCCTATTACGAATGGGAAACTCAGATTTTGCGGCCGAAGGAGTTCATCGATTCATCCATCAATTTGGGCTCAAACGGTCTCACTTGTAAGTCCAGAGCTTCCTCTACTGAAAGGAACGGTAAGTAGTAATCTTTTCTATGGTGCAAGGAAAAGGTCAGAAGAGTTTACAGAGCAGGTTCTTGAAACAACCGGTTTGCAGGCATATTGCGCTGATGAAGAAGGCGAATTAAAAATTGCAGAAAGGGGGGCAAATCTGCCCAGTAATTTAAGGTTTAGGGTTCAGCTTGCAAGAGCTTTGCTAAGGCGCCCAAAACTATTGCTTATCGATTCTGATGTTGCGTTAAAAAGTTCTGATATTAGAAGCATTTTAGTGGATGTGTTCAATCGCTTTGATGGAGCTATTGTTATTGCCGAGGAGTTGGAAGAGTTAATGTTTCTGACTAATGGTGAGATTAAAGTTTCAGCAAGTGAAGATGCTAAACATAGCAATGTTGTTGAATTTCCAAGAGGGATAAATCATGAGCTTGCTTGAAATACCTGCTCCAGGCGCTGCTGTCCGTTGTATTTACCCGTCAGTAAAATCATTGCCTGCGAGATTATACCGCCCAAAACAGCTGAAGAATGATGCTCAAGTTATTGTTGCGGTGCATGGAATTTCTCGGCAATACGATGATCAGTTGGATGCTTATAGAACCCTTGCTGATAAATTTGGCTGTTGGTTGGTCGTGCCTGAGTTTGAAAAAACAATCTTTCCACAATATCAGAAATTATCTAAAGGCCCTTATATGCCACGTGCTGATATTGCGTTGAATACACTTCTGATCGCATTTAGAAAACATGTGGGGTTGCCGGAATTTAAAATTAAATTGTGTGGTTATTCGGGTGGCGCACAGTTTGTGCACCGATATGCACTTTTCCACCCAAACAAAATAGCCTCTCTGGTTATATGTAGTGCGGGTTGGTACACGCTTCCTAATCATGAAGATACCTACCCCTACGGGTTAAGAGATATACCTAAATGGATGGGGAAAGCGCATTTAGACCGGATGCTATCACTACCTTTAATGGTGGCCGTTGGGGAACAGGACACGGTACGTGATAAAAGTTTAAGGACTGGGGCACGTGTAGATAAAGTACAAGGAATGAATCGGCTTGAACGTGCTCATACTTGGTTTAAACAATTAGCTGAATTGAAAGGCCAATTATTAGATGTAACTACCCCACGTATTTGTGTTTTACCCGAACAGGGACATGACTTTGCGGGTAGTTTTTTTGCTAGTGGATTAAAGACTTGTATTGACCAGTTTTGGTCGGAATGTAATCGGAGATAAAGATGACAACTTTGAAAACAATACTTGGGTTGAGTACAGTAGTTATGCTGGTGGGTTGTCAGGTCAAGCCAAGTGATGAACCTTTGACGCAGCTGAATGGTTCTGAAATCAAGGCTTTATTTGTAGGCAAAACCGTTGAATCATTCAACGTCATATCCGGTAGCAGCAGTTTCACGTACTACGCTAAAAATGGGCAGATTCAGCAGGAGCGATACTGGGAAGAGAGAAAGGGTGTCTGGAAAGTAAATAACAAAGACGAAATCTGTTTAAGTATGGAAGGCAAAGAATTCCGCTGTCGAGGCATCTATCGACAAGGCGATAAAATCTATAAGTATAGGCTGAGTGACGCTGGACAGTTAGAGAAGGTTATTCGGTATAGACAGTTTATCGATGGAAATACGCTGGAATAAAAAAAATCCCCGGCTTGCCGGGGACCTTTTTATGCTTAACCTCGCTTCTGAAGCGCTTCGATTCGCTTATCAAGCGGAGGGTGGCTAGACATTAATTCCATCAGGCCAGACTTCATATGGCTGCTAATACCAAAGGCAGTTAGCTGGCCAGGCATCTGATCTGGCATTTCATATTCAGCTTTCAAACGTTGCAGTGCACCGATCATCGCATGGTTGCTAGATAGGTCTGCTCCTGCTTCATCTGCTCTGAACTCGCGGTAACGAGAGAACCAAGAAACAACAAACGAAGCCAAAATTCCAAAAATGATTTCGAAGACAATTACAGTAATGAAGTAACCAATACCAGTACCTGGCTGGCTTTCTTCATCGTTACTTTTTAGGAAGCTATCTACTGCGTAGCCTGCAATGCGAGCAAAGAACATTACAAAAGTATTTATAACGCCTTGTACTAAACTCATTGTAACCATATCACCGTTAGCTACATGGCCAATCTCATGGGCCATTACAGCCTTTACTTCCTCTTTCTGGAAGCGCTGTAACAGACCTAAGCTAACTGCAACTAATGCGTCATTCTTGTTCCAACCTGTTGCAAATGCATTTGCTTGTTGAGCTGGGAAAATACCGACTTCCGGCATTTTAATACCCGCTTTTTCTGAAAGCTCAGCAACAGTATCTAAAAGCCATTGTTCATCAGAGTTACGTGCTTGGGTAATGATCTCTGTACCTGTTGTCATTTTCGCCATTTTCTTAGATAGGAATAGCGAGATGAATGAACCTGCAAAACCGAAGACTGCACAGAAGATCAGCAAACTGGTCATATTAAGGCCAGCACCGGAAACATAGTGGTCAACACCCAGTAGATTAAGGGTAATGCTGGCAACGATTAGCACAGCGATGTTAGTTAATAGAAATAAGCCGATACGCATCATAAGTGAAAGATTTCCTATTGTTTAACCTCATTGCTTAGATAGGGGTGAATGATAAAAGTTTCAAGTCTATTTGTCCTGTTATTGCTGGTGTCCATTTGCGCCCGAGCCTATAATTTAGCCCCTTTTTATGACCCTTTGGATACAGGATCTCAGATGCAGCAAGTCTTAACAGTCGTAAAGCAGCAAATACCATTAGCGATGGGTGAATCGCGCCGGATTTTTCATGGCCGTGGGCACTGTTTTCCGGGGTTTGAGCATCTGGTAATTGACTGGTTTCCTCCTTATGCCGTAGCTCGGTTGTATAAAGAAGTTGAACCTGAGTGGGTTACTGAATTAAGCGATACTTTAAAGAGTGTAGATGAAATCGAAGGCTTGGTGATTCAGCAGCGCTCTCGAGGTAAAGAAGCGCAGCAAAATGTTGCTTGGGGCTCAGTGCCTGAGCAGATGAATACGATGGAACTTGGCCTGTTTTATCAGGTCAAACCTCAACGCAATCAAAATAGTGGTTTGTTTTTGGATATGCGTGAGGGGCGTAAATGGGTGATGCACAATGCGGGTGGTAAACACGTGCTAAACTTATTCTCATATACTTGCGCTTTCTCGGTTGCAGCCCTTGCCGGTGGTGCTGATCAGGTAGTGAATGTAGATATGTCCAGGGGCGCTATCAATACCGGTCGGGAAAATCACCTTTTAAATGGCTTAGAAGGAGACCGGGTTAAATTTTTGGCGTACGATCTCTTTAGGTCTTGGAAGCGCGTGAGACAGTACGGTCCTTATGATTTGATCGTAATCGATCCGCCAAGTTTCCAGCCGGGAAGTTTTGTGGCAGAAAAAGACTATCGTAAGGTTATTCGTCGTTTGAACGAATTAACTAAAGAGGGTGGGCAGGTTTTGGCTTGCCATAACGACCCGAAAAATGGCACTGAGTTTTTAAAGAACTTGATGTTAGAAGAGTGCCCAGATTTTAAGTTTGTAGAACGTTTAAAAAATCCAGAAGATTTTCCGGAAGCCGAACCCGAAAAAAGCCTTAAAGTGTTGTTGTACGTAAGGGAGAACTGAGTGGAGTTAATTTGTATTGATTTGGAAGCAAGTGGGTTAGGCGCTGAGTCTTATCCTATCGAAATCGCTTGGATCAATGATGAGACAGGCGAACAAGATAACTTTCTGATTAATCCAGATTCTGCAGCCGGATGGCGATATTGGGATGAATATGCTGAAGAGATGCACGGCATAGAGCGAGAAGAAGCGGTAAGCAAAGGTCTTGATATTAAGCAGGCTTGCTCACGTTTAAATCAAAAGCTTAAAGGTAAAACGCTGATTAGCGATGCATTTGAATTTGATCTATTTTGGTTAACTCGTTTATTTGAAGCGACGGGCATTCAGCCGAGTTTCCGTATGGCGGGGTTAGATCGAATATTGAGTAAAGAACAGCTTATTCAGTTTGGCTTTTTGGCCAAAGCTCAATTTCGTCGTCATCGTGCGTTGCAAGATGTAAGAGATATTATCTCTTGTATTAAAGCCGTTACAGCAACCGGTACTGAACCGGTTTAACGATAAGAGAAACAAAAAAGGCAGCCTAAGCTGCCTTTTTAAATGTTGAAGTGAAGCTAATCAGCTAAACCATCTAAACCTGATTCAAGATTTAGTGCTTCTTCTAGATCACCTGATGTATCTGCTGATACACCTGCAAGTGTGGCGACATCTTTAGGGTAATTACTTTGTAGTGTATCGATATTGTCTTCATTGCGGATAGCCGAATTCACAACGCAAGCTAGATTGACCACTGCAGCCAGTGCTGATGGCTCTTCGAAAGAGGTTGCTTGTTTGTGTTGGCGAACAGCAATGCCTAGCTCTTTCGGAAAGCTCCACATATCTAATAAAGCTTGTCCTGCTTCAGGCGCTGTGAAGCCTAAGTGCTCGATTTCTGCGTCACAGCGGCTGCAACTTGAATTATCTATTGTTGCTTGAATTTCCTGTGCACGTATTGGTTGGGATAGGTGTAACAGAAGACGGCCAATGTTATGAATTAAGCCAGCGGTAAAGGCAATGTCAGGATCAACTTCTGTATCTCGTTCAGCAAACCATTTTGATAGAGCTGCCACGCGGAATGATTCGCTCCAGAATTTCTTCAGGTCTAACCCTTCCACTTCTTTAACAGAGCCAGCAATACCCGAAGCGATAACAAGCGTTTTGAGTCGCACCATGCCAAGCATTACGACTGCTTCATCAATAGATGATACTTTGCGTCTTAGACCGAAATGGGCAGAGTTTACGAGGCGCAGAATTTTTAGAGACAGTGTCTGATCTTGTGCAACTTTTTCAGCAATTTCGCCATAATCTGCAGCAGGGTTGTTTAATTGCTGAATTAACTGTCTTACGACTTCAGGAACGTTGGGCAGTTTGTCTGTTTGCTCAAGTAGTTCGCGAATCTCCATGTGCACTCCTTAGAGATAAGATTCATATGATTGAGCTTATTTAACACCCATACCTGTATCAACATAAAGCTCTAATTAGATAATTAGAGATCTATGAGTTTTTTTGCAAGAAGTTTTTGATTTTTAGGCAAAAAAAAAGCGGCTGGTGGCCGCTTTTTAATCAATTAGTCCTCATTTAGGACTAAGCCTTCTATCTGAGATCGAATGCCTTCGTACTGTCCCATCTCTTCTGGCATAAAGTAAAGTTTGTAGTAACAACGGTCCACTAAACGGCCTTTTTTGTCGTTAACCGTTTCTTTGTAGGAGCCATATAGGTAGTTCATTTGTACGTGAATAACACGGGTATGAGGAGGTATGGTTACCTCATGATGTTCGAGGTCGTAACGGATCTTAGACTCTTTAATTGTATAGAAAGAGACTTCTGCGACATGATTTAGGTTGATGAGAAAGTTGGATGTAACGGGAACAAGGTGGCGCTGCTCTAGGCCGTTGTGTTCCATATAGATACCGCAGTTTTTTCTTACCTTTATAAACATTGATTATCCTATTTACTCTAAAGGCGAATACACAATATTGAGCTTAGTCTAGGATGGTCTTATTACAATGACATTACAAAAAAAACGGCCATCGAAGATGGCCGTTCTGTTTATTGCTCGTAGGTTTTGAGGAAGGTGCCTATCCTTTCGATAGCGTCCTGAAGCTCATCCTTACGAGGTAAGAATACCAACCGGAAATGTTGAGTATCCGGCATGTTAAAGCCGCTGCCTTGCACAATAAGGACTTTCTGTTGAAGTAGCAGATCTAAAGCCATCTTCTCGTCATTCTTGATCGGATAAACCTCTGGATCTAATTTAGCGAACAGATACAGTGCGCCTTCTGGTTTCGTACAGCTTACACCTGGGATCTCGTTAAGCATCTTCCAAGCTAGATTACGCTGCTCGTAAAGTCGACCACCCGATACAATCAATTCATTGACGCTCTGGTATCCACCTAGTGCTGTTTGGATAGCATGCTGAGTTGGTACGTTGGAGCAAAGGCGCATGCTAGAGAGCATCTCCAAGCCCTCGATGTAATCACGGGCATTGTGCTTCGGACCGCTTACAATCATCCAACCAGAACGGAAACCTGCTGCTCGATAGGATTTAGATAGACCGTTGAAGGAGATGCACAGAACGTCATCAGCTAGTGATGCTAGCGGAGTGTGAACCGCGTCATCGTATAAAATTTTGTCATAAATCTCGTCTGCGAAGATGATCAGATTATGCTCACGGGCAAGTTCTATGATCTGTTCAAGTACGGCTTTTGGATATACAGCGCCCGTTGGATTATTTGGGTTAATAACCACGATACCTTTTGTGCGATCAGTAATTTTACTGCGCATATCTTCAATATCCGGAGCCCAATCTTTCTCTTCATCACAACGGTAATGGATTGGGTTACCGCCGCTCAGGCTTACTGCAGCTGTCCAAAGCGGGTAGTCAGGCGCAGGAATCAGCATCTCATCGGTATCGTTTAGCAACCCTTGCATTGCCATGACGATAAGTTCTGAAACGCCATTGCCAATGTAGATATCTTCAATGCCTACATTCTTAATTCCGTTCTTCTGACACTCTTGCATCACCGCTTTACGGGCGGAAAACAAGCCTTTTGAATCACAGTAACCTTGGGAGGCGGGTAGATTCAAAATAACGTCCTGTACAATCTCTTCAGGCGCGTCGAAACCCCATGGGGCGGGATTGCCAATGTTTAATTTAAGGATTCGTTGTCCTTCTTCTTCAAGACGTTTAGCTTCCTGAAGTACTGGACCACGAATGTCGTAACACACATTGATCAGCTTGTTTGATTTACGGATTACTGGCATTTTATTGTCCTGCAAACCTAGCCGGGAATCTCTGCGGCTAGATGTTGTCCTATGCATAGAGACCTAGGTTGTATGGTATAAGCCTCAGAAAAAAAAGAGACTAATCATACGCCTTTTATTTGTTGAAACCTAGGGAAATGGCGTACTGCAGGCTTTTTTATTATCAGGGAGATTGTATGGCTGAAAAAAACCAAAAGGTCGTTCATTCTGAGCAAGAGTGGCAAGATCGTTTGAGCCCCGAGCAATATCGAATCTGTCGCCAAAAGGGCACAGAGCGTGCTTTTACGGGTGAATATTACAATAACCAGCAAAGCGGGGAGTATCGTTGTATCTGTTGTGGAACCCCGTTGTTTGGATCAGAGCAAAAATACGATTCAGGAAGTGGTTGGCCGAGTTTTTGGCAGCCGGTCGAGGAAGGAACTATAGACGAGCACAGTGATGCAACTCACGGCATGGTGCGTGTAGAGATCACTTGTGCGACGTGTGATTCACATTTAGGGCACGTATTTACGGATGGGCCGCAACCAACCGGCCTCCGGTATTGTGTGAACTCTGCATCCTTAGATTTTGTAAAAAAGTGAAATAGTAAATGAAATCCTTCCAATGGATTTACGAACATGTTCAGGCTCATTACCCAGATCAAGATGTAGAAGCGCTCTTGCCTGTAGCTAAAAGTGAGTTAGAGCTAGTGCAAGTGACTGATGATCGATTGTTCAGCGACATGATGCGTAGGGTGTTTCGCGCAGGGTTGAAACACTCTTTAGTTGATTCTAAATGGCCCGCGTTTGAACAAGCTTTTTTTGGATTTGATCCAGTAAAAGTGAGCTTGATGAGCGACGAACAGTTAGAAAATTTAATGCAGAATGATCAACTGATCAGGCATTGGGGCAAGATTAAAGCAACTCGTGTGAATGCTTTGATGGTTACAGACCTTGCTAGTAAGCATGGTAGTTTTGCGCAGTTGGTCGCTCATTGGGCGGTCGAAGATATTATTGGTTTATGGGATTTGCTCAAAAAACAAGGTCAGCAATTGGGTGGAAATTCAGGAAGCTATTTTTTGAGAATGATCGGCAAAGATACGTTTATTTTGACCGATGATGTTGTTGCTGGACTGAAAGCTCAAGGAATTATTGAGAAAAAGCCAACAGCGAAAAGGGATTTGAAGCTCGTTCAAGAGTGTTTTAATCAATGGCGAGAAGAGTCTGGTAGGCCTATGTGTCAGATTAGTCGTTTGCTCTCTCATACTGTTGGTTGGTAGAAAATAAAAAAGCCTGCGTCTTAACAGATAGCAGGCTTTTTTATTGTAATTTCTAACGATTAGTTAAACTGAATGAAATCTATTAGTTGTTGATCATTCATTGCTAGGTTCATCACGCTGGAAAAAAGATCATTTACCAACCTCTCGTTTTCTTCCTCTGAAGGTACGCCCACAAAAGTCTGCTGTTTATCTGCTGTATAAGTACCGGTGTAACTCTTGTTATCTTTGCTTACCGTTACCTTTAACTTGGTATCTAAGTTCACAGTCTGTTTTATTTTTGATTCAGAAGCGCGGTAATTAAGTTCAATAAGGCTGATGGTTAGATTAAATTCACCACCGTAGAAGCGAACGATTCCCATATCTTCCAATGCGTGTTCAGTCGTATGCTGCAGAAGATGAAGGCTATCTTTTAATACAATAGATGGTGCATCTGCTTCACCTGTATAGCGGTAGCCAATGACTGAATCTGCTCTTAAGTCTTTCGGAATAATTTCTATACGCTTTTCTTTACTTAATACTCTAGAGATTTGGATCTGCGGGTGTAGATCTAGCGTTTGTGAATTAAATGTCATGCAACCGGTTAAGGTGCTAGTGGCTAATATGGCTAGTAATCCGGTTACTAATAAACGTATCTGTTTCAACTTAACTTACTCCGTATCAGGAATTAGACGGGGGGTTAATGAATTAAGAAAGTCGGCTAAGTTGTCTGCCAACTTTCTGATAGGCGGTTTACCTGGGCGCTCTAACCAGACCTCTCCACTAAAATTATCGACACTGATAAAAAAGTCTTCATCTGGTTCCGGGCAGGCTATAAAAAAGGTCAGAGGTCTTTTTTGTTGACGTTTAGAAAGTGCGTGGCCAATTAGATTGCTGCGTAAGCGCTCCATATCTTCATCATTCCAAACTTGTATCAGGCTGAGATCGCCATCACTGCAGCTAGCTGGTAGTGGATCTGACCAGTAACGGCAGTAGTAATCGATAATGTCTTGATTAATGGATTCTTCTAGAGCCTCCTCTAATCGAGTAAACATATCGCTTGGGGACGTCTGTAGTGTTGGCCACCAAGATACAGTAACTCCATCTTTAGCTTGGGTAGCGTAGCACTTTGAAGGCCAATCTGAATTGAATCGGATTAGAGGGGGCTGCGCCTGCATGGCATCAAGCTTCTCCATAAAACTATCTAAAGCTGAAACGGTGGGGGAGACTGGCATATAACACTCTCTATATAAATCGCTGATCAGTGAACGATTCTAACTTAATTCAGGGATGTGGAAATATCTTTATAAGTAAGTGAATCGTATTTGTTGGGAAAAATGAGTAGTTGGTAAGTTGATATGTGTAGGATGATTTTTGAACAGTTTAATGGAACATACTGTTTTGCTTTGATTTATTCTAACTTACTGATTTTGTACAAAGAATGTGCAATCAAAAAGAATGAAATTTTTTTTGTTTAAACGTTTGACATGGGGAACAAAACCCGTAAAATTCGCACTCCGTTTGGGGCAGTAAGTAACTGTCTTGGACGAACAATGTGGAGCGGTAGTTCAGTTGGTTAGAATACCTGCCTGTCACGCAGGGGGTCGCGGGTTCGAGTCCCGTCCGTTCCGCCAACTTCTCTTTCGAAGTGCTGAAAGAGTCGTAATAAGCCATCTGCTTAGTGGGCGTGTAGCTCAGTTGGGAGAGCGTCGCCCTTACAAGGCGAATGTCGGGAGTTCGAGCCTCTCCACGCCCACCACTAAGCACTACTGTCGAGCGATAGTTTGATGGTAGAAGCCTGTCACTGCCAAGGTAGAGACAGGTCACGGGTTCGAGTCCCGTATACAATGTGGAGCGGTAGTTCAGTTGGTTAGAATACCTGCCTGTCACGCAGGGGGTCGCGGGTTCGAGTCCCGTCCGTTCCGCCAACTTCTCTTTCGAAGTGCTGAAAGAGTCGTAAATAAGCCATCTGCTTAGTGGGCGTGTAGCTCAGTTGGGAGAGCGTCGCCCTTACAAGGCGAATGTCGGGAGTTCGAGCCTCTCCACGCCCACCACTAGGCACTACAATGTGGAGCGGTAGTTCAGTTGGTTAGAATACCTGCCTGTCACGCAGGGGGTCGCGGGTTCGAGTCCCGTCCGTTCCGCCATTTATGCCCTTTGGGTAACTTCTCTTTCGAAGCGCTGAAAGAGTCGCAAATAAGCCATCTGCTTAGTGGGCGTGTAGCTCAGTTGGGAGAGCGTCGCCCTTACAAGGCGAATGTCGGGAGTTCGAGCCTCTCCACGCCCACCACTAAGCACTATTGTCGAGCGATAGTTTGATGATAGAAGCCTGTCACTGCCAAGGTAGAGAGAGGTCGCGGGTTCGAGTCCCGTATACAATGTGGAGCGGTAGTTCAGTTGGTTAGAATACCTGCCTGTCACGCAGGGGGTCGCGGGTTCGAGTCCCGTCCGTTCCGCCAACTTCTCTTTCGAAGTGCTGAAAGAGTCGTAAATAAGCCATATGCTTAGTGGGCGTGTAGCTCAGTTGGGAGAGCGTCGCCCTTACAAGGCGAATGTCGGGAGTTCGAGCCTCTCCACGCCCACCACTAAGCACTACTGTCGAGCGATAGTTTGATGGTAGAGGCCTGTCACTGCCAAGGTAGATAGAGGTCGCGGGTTCGAGCCCCGTATACAATGTGGAGCGGTAGTTCAGTTGGTTAGAATACCTGCCTGTCACGCAGGGGGTCGCGGGTTCGAGTCCCGTCCGTTCCGCCATTTATGCCCTTTGGGTAACTTCTCTTTCGAAGTGCTGAAAGAGTCGTAAATAAGCCATATGCTTAGTGGGCGTGTAGCTCAGTTGGGAGAGCGTCGCCCTTACAAGGCGAATGTCGGGAGTTCGAGCCTCTCCACGCCCACCACTAAGTACCTTCCTTGTATTACTTATATTTCCTATTTATTAAATTTCTGCACCAAGACTTTTGAGTTGTTTACTTAAAGGCTGTATCTGTTACCCTTTCGTTTTGTGAGTCTATGTGCTTATAGCGTAAATAACGCTAGACAATATGTTTCCTGGAATAAAAATAAAAGAGATGGGAATACCTCAGTGAATTATGTGGATGAAACCGTGCTTGTATCACTCTGTCCAGACCCAGTTATAGGGGTTGATGGCTCAGGGGTTGTTCAGTTGTTTAATGCGGCAGCTGAGAAGCTTTTGGGTTATTCGGCTGAAGAAGTTATTGGAAAAGTTAGTATTGCGTCAATCTATCCGAGTTTAGAGGAGGCGAAAGAGATTAAACGACTTTTGCTATCCGACTCGTATGGAAAGCCTGGAAGTATTGAGGGTTATGAGGCTAAGCTGGCTTGTAAGGATGGAGCGGTCGTACCGATTCGTTTATCAGCTGCGATTGTTGATAAAGATGAAGGTGGCAGTATTGGTTTCTTCCATGATTTGACGGAGAGGCAAAGTTTAGAGCAGCAATTGCATAAACTTTCTGTTACAGATGAGTTAACAGGTCTGTTTAACCAACGACATTTCTACACTGTGATGGCGCAAGAGTTGGATCGTGCTAAGCGCTACAACCATCCTTTAAGTTTGATCTGCTTTGATCTGGATAATTTTAAAAAGGTTAATGATTCTCTTGGCCACCTTGAAGGGGATCGTGTTTTAAGGCTTATTGGCGAGATTCTTCGGGAAACCTTGCGAGCATCAGATGTGGCTGTTCGATATGGTGGTGATGAATTTATGGTGTTGTTACCTGAGACCGATATTGATGCAGCAGCTAAGACTTCTGAGCGGATTAGAATGATGTTTAATTCTAAGTGTTCGTTTAGCGTTGATCATGATACGGATTCTCTGATCAAGGTTTCAGTTAGCCTTGGAGTGACTGAGACAAACGGTATGGAAAATCCAGATCAAATTGTTCAAAGATCAGATCTGGCAATGTATGAATCTAAAAGTTCGGGCGGGAATAGTACTTTCTTGATTAAGCAGCATATTGGTAATTTAGTTCAGACCGATAGCGCTTAAATAGGGCAGCCTAGATGATGCTGTTATTGTTCTTCAGCATCATCTAGACATTCATCGTCTTCATATTCATCAATATTAAGCAGCAGTAATTCTTCGATATAGTCTTCCACGCTTTTCTTCCTCTGTAATTTAATGTTCTTTTAAAGTACTTCATTTATATTTCAATAATGTTGCAGTGCTAATTAATTAAAATGCTACTTCAAAATCCCGTGTTCCCCGTACAGTTTTTAGAAACCGATGAGACTATTCAGGCGGGGGTTAAGCTTTACCTGCTTCGTTTAGATCTAACTGATGAAATAGTCAGCGGTAACAAGTGGTTTAAGTTGAAGTACAACCTGCAGCATGCCCTTGAAAATGGCTACTCGTGCGTCCTTAGTTTTGGTGGGGCGTATTCTAATCATATTCACGCCTTAGCTAAGGCTGGATCCTTGTCTGGGATAAAAACCATGGGTGTTATTCGGGGTGAGCCAGAGTATGCGGATAATCCAACCTTAAGAGATGCGAAAGCATGGGGGATGGAGTTGTGTTTTGTTAATCGTCAGGAATATCGTCAGCGGCATGATTCCGAATACCTTAAGACTTTAAAGGCTCGCTTTTCTAACCCTTTGATCGTGCCGGAAGGGGGCAGTAATAAATTTGCTGTGCAGGGCGCACGAGAAATAATCACGCCTGAGATCCTAGCTAAGGTTAATCCTGATCAAATTGTGCTGGCTTCTGGCACAGGTGGGACCTTAGCTGGTGTGGCTTTGTCTGTTCCTGATATTCCGGTTTTAGGTATACCTGTGCTGAAAAAGGCAGATTTTCTGTTTTCGGATATTGAAAACCTTATGACTGAATCCGGTGCAGATCCCACTGATAACTGGGATTTAGATCTGGAAGGGCATGGTGGTGGCTATGCTAAAGTGTCTAATGATCTGATAGCTTTCATGGATTTTATGCTGAAAGAGCATCAGCTTCCGCTAGACCAGATTTATACTGCAAAAATGCTTAGTCACCTGTTGAAGAGAATTGAGCGTGGTGATTATGCAGAAGGAAGTACTATTTTGGCTATTCATACCGGTGGTCTGCAAGGAGCCCGAAGTCTAGCTTAAGCTTGATTAGCGCCAAATTGCGGTTTTGGTCATAAAGAATCATTGAAAAGAATCTGAAAAATCAGTTAGATAGAATCTGGTTTTTCATACAAACGTTAATCCGGAGAGATAATGGATTACTTTCGTAATATTGGTCTAATTGGGCGTTTAGGTAGTAAATCAGTTATAGATACACTCAAGCACCTTATTCGCTTTTTAGGTGATCGCGGTCTGAATACTATTATTGATGAGCGAATCGCTGAAGTTATGCCAGGTCATGGCCAACAAACCAGCACACAGAAAATGATGGGCGAAATCTGCGACCTCGTTATTGTGGTTGGTGGGGACGGAAGTCTGTTGGGCGCAGCTCGTTCTTTAGCTCAGTACCATGTTCCAGTTCTTGGTGTGAATAGGGGTAATCTAGGTTTCCTAACTGATATCTCTCCAAATGAAATTGAAGAAAAAGTAGGCGAAGTACTAGAAGGTAAGTACACCGTTGATAGTCGCTTCCTGCTTGATGTTATTGTTAAGCGTGAAGGGGTACCTATTGGCGAAGCCACTGCGCTTAATGACTGTGTACTGCACCCAGGTAAAGCCGCACGAATGATTGAATTCGAACTGTATATTGAAGGGCAGTTCGTTTACACGCAAAAATCCGATGGCTTGATCATCTCTACGCCAACGGGTTCTACTGCTTATTCGCTATCTGGTGGCGGTCCAATTATGCACCCGAAGTTAGATGCTTTGGTACTGGTGCCTATGTTCCCGCATACGCTTTCTAGCCGTCCGATCGTGGTTAATGGCAATAGTGAGTTGAAGTTGGTAATTAGTCCAAATAATGGTGCTTACCCAACTGTATCTTGTGATGGTCAAAAAGATATTAGCTGTGCACCAGGGGATACGATTACGGTTCATAAAAAACCCCATAAACTGAAACTGTTACACCCGCTCAATTATGACTTCTATAGTACCTGCCGAGAGAAACTTGGTTGGGGTACTAAGCTCGGAGATTGATGTGACTGATCAGTTTAAAGGCTACGATCTGGTTGGTGATGTCCATGGCTGCGGCCTTAGCTTAGAGCTTTTGTTAAGCAAGTTAGGTTACAGCAAAAAGGATGGTGTCTACTGCCACCCAGAGCGCCAGATGATCTTTTTAGGTGACATTGTTGATCGCGGTCCTAGAATCCGTGAGTCTCTACATGTTGTTTACGATATGGTGCAATCGGGCGCTGCTCAGATTGTTATGGGAAACCATGAATTCAACTTTCTAAGTTACTGTACGGAAGGGCATGAGGGCAGTGGTCTTAGCTATCTACGTGAGCATAGTCCACGTCACCACCGTATTCTTGCTGAAACCCTAGAGCAGTTTGCCGATTACCCTGAAGAGCAAGAGATGTTCTTACAGTGGATTCGAGAGATGCCTATTTATCTAGAGTTCGAGCATTTCCGTGTTGTGCATGCTTGTTGGCATCAAAAGTTAATTGATCGGTTCGAGGGTGAATACCCGAATCATATTATCGATGATCGTTTTCTACACCGTTCATCTAAACGTGGCACCTTTGAATGGGCGCTGACTGATCGCTTGTTGCGCGGGACACACTTAAGCTTGCCTGATGGTGAGGTCATGGTGAGTAAAGACGGTTATCGCAGACGCTTCTTTAGAACCAAGTTTTGGTCTGCTGAGCCGGAATATTATGCAGATGTTGTGTTTCAGCCGGATCCTTTGCCGGAGCATATAGCTCGTTTGAAATTAACTAAGCAGGACCATAATGATCTTCTCTATTACGGTCCAGAAGAGAAGATGTTATTTATTGGTCACTATTGGCGGGAAGGGGTTCCTGAACCTATAACACCTAATATCGCATGTTTAGATTACAGTGCGGTTAAATACGGTAAGTTGGTTGCATATCGATTGGATGATGAAAAAACTATTCAGCCTGACAAATTTGTATGGGTTGATGTAAGAACCGAAATTGCCGATGAGTTGGGTCTCTAATGATTAAGGTGCTTTCTGTACCCTTAGGTGAAGATCTCACAGAGTTTACCCAAATCCTATGGCGCTACGAGGTGCCGCATAGGGTTGTTGAGCTTGAGCATACTCAAGAGGTTTGGATTGCTGTTGGGGTTGAGCCTGCGCAGATTGTCGCTTTATATGAGAAATGTCGCCGGGGTGAGAGCCTTGAAGGCTTTGTTTTAGCGATTCCTAAAGCGGTGGGGCAGACAGATCTTTTATCTCAAGTTAAACAGGCTTGGATGAGCTGTTTGTTGATTGCGAGCAGTTTATTACTGACCTTCTTAATCTCCTTTGGTGACAATTTAGAATGGCTGCGCTTATTCACGATTGCAGACATTGTTCAAAAAGATGGAAGTCTCTACAGTTCTGGTTTGGAAGGTACCGTCCAGTCATTCGAAGTATGGCGTTTTATTACGCCTATCTTTCTGCACTTTAGTGAGCTGCATATTGCGTTTAACGCCCTTTGGATCTGGATCGTGGGTAGCAGGATTGAGATCTATCAAGGCCGTGTAACTTTGTGTCTATTAATCCTGTTTTCCGGCGTTATCTCTAACATTGCGCAATATCACGATGCGGGGCCAATGTTTGGCGGTTTATCAGGTGTTGTTTTTGCCTTCCTTGGCTATGCGTGGTTGTGGGATAAAACCCAGTCTGATCATCGGATCGGCTTGCCTCAGAGTATTATGGGATTCTTAATTTTCTGGCTAGTGCTTGGCTATGCTGGTGTTCTAGAAGCACTGCAATTGGGTGCTATTGCAAATACCGCTCACCTAGTGGGTTTGCTAGCTGGTTTAGCATTTATTCCGTTTGGAAAGCTTTTAGCTACTAGGAGATAAAAAGTGGATCCTGTTTCACTGTCATTAGATCTTAACCATCGTTATCAAGGGCAGTGTGATCGACTTAACCAATTGCCAGAGTGTAATGTGACTGGTCGATATCAAGCCACCTCCTTAGGGCCTATCTGGGTAATGGAGGCTGGGCCTGAAGATGCGCCGCCATTAATCGCTCTGCATGGCTTGCATACACCTGCACCGTTTAACCTCGAGCTGCTATGGCCTTTGACTAAGCATTTTCGGGTAATTTCGCCTGATATTCCTGGGCAAGCAGGTAAAACTCCAGGTATTGCGCCAGTGCCTTCAAATAGTGCCTATGCCATGTGGCTCGATCAGCTTTTGGATGCTTTGGGTGTTGAGCAAGCACCTATGGTAGGGCTCTCGTTTGGTGGAGCGGTTTTACTTGATTTGGCTGCTTACAAGCCTGAGCGTATATCTGCTGCATCTTTGATTGTACCAGCGGGTTTTTCTCGGCCCTTGTGGCGGCCATTGAAAAAGCTGATTCTGCCTTTTATTGGCTTTAAAATTAATACCGACCAGCCGCATTTTGATCAGCTAATGAAACCGTTGATGGAAGATAACTGGCCTGAATTGGAACAGTATTATTATTCGACGTTTCAAGCGGGTATTCCTATGACGTTGATACCGCCGGGGCCATTTTCAAAAGCAGAGCTGTCCAGATTTAAATCGCCTGTACAGATTTTCAGTGCAAGTGAAGATATCTATTTCGATCCGGATCAGTTAGCTGAGCAAGCAAGATCGACTCTGGCAAACCTAAAACAGTTAAAAGAACTCGAAGATCTACATATCCCTTGTGAAGAGAATAGACGTTTGATTCAAGAACAAGTGGTCGCATTTATGCGGAATGAAATAGGGATGTGATAGACTTTGTAGATTCCAAATCAGGTGGTGAGACCTGATAAAAAGTAAGAGATTGATGATGACATACGAACAACTAATTCAAGCAATGACCCCTGATATGCATAAATCCCTTAAGCGTGCAGTGGAGTTGGGGAAATGGCCTGATGGACGTAAGTTAACGCCAGAACAACGTGATATCTGTATGCGTGCCGTTGTTGCTTATGACTTAGAGCACAAGCCAGAAGAAGAACGAGTTGGATATATTGATCGTACAAAACAAGACGGTTCTCAGCATGGTAAAGACCCATTGGCAGCCGATACGATTAAAATTCTGACTGACGATAAAAATTAATGCAGATTCTAGCGCAGGGTGCGCTACAAAAAATGCGCACCGAACTAACACTTGAAGGCGTTGTTTACAAATTACCTGTAGGTGACCAGGAAGTGCCAATGAATGAGCTCATTGGTAAACCTATCTCCTTAGAATACAAGGGTGCGATCAATTGCACTCATTGTGGGCGTAAAACTAACAAAAGCTTTAACCAAGGTTTTTGTTACCCTTGCTTTAAAAGTCTCCCTCAATGTGATCAATGCATAGTTAAACCTGAACTTTGCCATTTCCATGAAGGCACTTGTCGTGATGCCGGTTGGGGTGAGCAGTTTTGCTTCCAAGACCATTACGTTTATCTAGCTAACTCATCGGGTGTAAAAGTTGGTATTACCCGCGGCACTCAAATTCCAACACGTTGGATGGACCAAGGTGCTATTCAAGCATTGCCGATTCTGAAAGTAGCAACACGTTTGCAGTCAGGCAAAGTTGAGCGCCTTCTTGGCGAGCATGTAGCAGATAAAACTAACTGGCGCAAAATGCTTAAAAATGAAGTTGAGCCTTTAACGCTTGCTGAAATTCGTGATCAGCTTTTTGAAAAATGTAGTGAAGGTTTGGCGGAACTCGAACAGACTTTTGGTATCCAAGCTATTCAGCGTTTGCCAGATGCTGAACAAATAGAGATCAACTACCCTGTGTTGATTTACCCGACAAAAGTTACATCGTTTAATTTTGATAAAACGGCCGAAGTATCTGGCGTTTTGCAGGGGATAAAAGGGCAGTACCTGATCTTAGATACTGGCGTTATCAATATGCGTAAATTCACAGCGTATCAGGTATCTGTATCTGCCTGATAACTGACTAGGTGAAATCATGTCTCAAGAACCCAATGTTATTTACCTTAAAGACTATAAAGTTCCATCTTATCTGATAGAAACCACCGACCTGCGTTTTCAATTGTTTGAGCAGGAAACTCTGGTCACAGCAGAATTAAAAATCTGCCGAAATCCGAAGTGTGAGGATTTAACTCCGAAGCTAGTGCTATTCGGGCACCCAGAGCTAGAGTTATCGAATCTTTCGATTGATGGTGTCGAACACGTTGATTATCAGCGTGAAGGTGAAGAGTTGTTGCTTTCTGATCTGCCAGACAGCTTTACCTTAAAAACGCTGACAAAAATTCATCCGGAAACGAATACTGCATTAGAAGGTTTGTATAAATCAGACGGTATGTTCTGTACACAGTGTGAGGCCGAAGGCTTCCGCCGTATCACTTTCTATCCTGATCGTCCCGATGTGATGTCTGTCTTCAGCACAACAATTGAAGCTGAAAAACAGGCTTATCCAGTATTACTTTCCAATGGTAATTTGGTTGATAAAGGTGAGCTTGGTGATGGTCGTCACTGGGTCAAATGGGAAGACCCTTTCAGCAAGCCAGCTTATCTTTTTGCAATAGTAGCAGGCGATCTTCAGCATATTAAAGATACCTTTACGACCTCGTCCGGACGTGAAGTTGAGCTGCTCATTTATGCTGAGCAGAAAGACCTGAATAAATTAGATTACGCGATGCAGTCCCTGAAAAAGTCGATGGCTTGGGATGAGCAGGTTTACGGTCGTGAGTATGATCTAGATATCTATATGATTGTTGCGGTCGACTTCTTCAATATGGGAGCAATGGAGAATAAAGGTTTAAATATCTTTAATACTTCTTGTGTGCTTGCTCATCCTGCTACGACCACTGATATGGGTTTTCAGCGCGTTGAAGGGGTTGTGGCCCATGAATACTTCCATAACTGGTCGGGTAATCGTGTCACTTGTCGTGATTGGTTCCAGTTAAGTTTGAAAGAAGGCTTCACCGTATTCCGCGATGCAGAGTTCTCTGCTGATATGAACTCACGCACAGTGAAACGCGTAGAGGATGTTGGTGTACTGCGTACAGCTCAGTTTGCTGAAGATGCAGGCCCAATGGCACATCCAATCAGGCCAGCTTCGTTTATTGAAATTTCAAACTTCTACACCCTGACTATCTATGAAAAGGGCGCAGAAGTTGTGCGAATGATTCACACCTTATTAGGCCCTGAATTATTCCGTAAAGGTTCTGATCTTTATTTCGAGCGCCACGATGGTCAAGCGGTGACAACGGAAGAGTTTGTTTCTGCGATGGAAGATGCTTCGGGTAAAGATCTATCTCAGTTCCGCAATTGGTACTCTCAAGCCGGTACGCCGGAATTGCATGTTACTGATAGTTTTGATGCATCAACGGGCGATTATCAGCTTCATGTGGAGCAGCGCTGCCCAGCGACACCGGGTCAGGATGAGAAGCTACCATTCCATATCCCATTAGCTCTTGGCTTGCTTGATGAGAATGGTAAAGACCTTGTGTTGGCTAATGGTCAAAGCACTGAGGTGCTTAATATCACAGAGGCTCAGCAAACCTTTACATTTAAAGGCTTAACGGCGAAGCCAGTGCCTTCGTTATTGCGTGGATTTTCAGCCCCTGTGAAACTGTTCTATCCGTATCAGCGTGATGAGCTGATGTTCCTGATGGCAAATGACAGTGACGGCTTTAGTCGTTGGGATGCTGCTCAAAAGCTCGCAGTGGATATCATGCAAGGGTTAATTGCTGACTATCGTGAAGGTAAAACGTTGGAGTTAGATGAGCGTCTAGTGTCAGCGTACAAATCAATTCTGGAAACAGAAGGTTTGGATAAAGCAATGGTCAGCAAGGTGCTAACGCTGCCTTCAGAAGCTTATTTGTCTGAGCTAGCTGATGAGATTGATGTCGATGCTATCTACAACGTACGCAAGTTCGTACGTCATACATTAGCGGCAGAGCTAGAGGCTACATTGTTGCAGTGTTATCAAGATAATGACCTTGATCTGCAATATTCACCAGATTCTGACTCCATTGCTCGTCGAAGCCTGAAAAATCTATGTATATCTTATCTAACGTCCTTAGATAAACCTGAGTATCTAGAGCTTGCGCAAGCTCAATATGCTAAGTCGGATAACATGACCGATATGCAGGCGGCATTGGTGCAAGTGGCCCACTCTGAAAATGACAAGGCAGCTCAAGATTTATTGGATGATTTCTATGATCGTTGGAAGGATGAGAGTTTAGTGGTCAACATCTGGTTGTCTATCCAAGCCTCTAATCCAAAAGAGAAAGCTATTGATCGCGTTAAAGCATTGATGGAACATCCGGCGTTTGATGCTAAAAATCCGAACAAGTTGCGTTCTCTTATCTCTGTATTCTGTGCTCAGAACCCAGTTAATTTCCATGCGAAAGATGGTTCGGGTTACCAGTTCTTGGCTGATCGAATTATTGAGCTGAATGCTCAAAATCCGCAAGTAGCATCGAGAATGGTGACGCCATTGAGTCGTTGGAAGAAATATGACAAAGTGCGTCAAGCGCTTATGCTTAAAGAGCTAGAGCGCATTCGAGACAGTGGAAATCTATCAAAAGATGTCTTCGAAGTGGTGAGTAAAAGCTTGGCGTAAAAAAAAATGCAATATACGCCTTTAGCCGGGGGGACGGATGAGTTTACCTCGGCTATACTCGCTTAGGAATAAAGCTGAACATGCGTTATCTTGTTTAGCGCTATAACAAATAATAAAGATACGTTTTACCAAGGAAGCAACATGTCTAAATTACTATCTACTGAAGATAAATTCGACATCCAACAAAATTTCCGTCGCTACATGCGTTTGAAAGATAGTCATGAATCATCTACTGATGCCTACAAAAATGCCAAAGCTAACCGCATTTGGATTGCTGGCATTGTGTTAATGTTGTTTGCGCTAGCGTCTGAATTTTTCCTCGGTGCAGCAGCAGGTCTATTTGGTGTTTATTTTTACAATGTAATCACTAGTTGGTTAGACGCGAATTCTAGCGATGAAAGTTTAGAAGAGCTTGATCGTTGGTTCTCTACTAAGAGCCTTAAGTTTGAAGGTCGTATTCTTTACTTCAAACAAGATGATCTATTGGAAAACCCACTAGATCCATTTAACGAAGCTTGCTACGCAGTTGCAGAATAAAATCTGATCCAGATTTACTTGTGGGGTCGTAGAATGCCGAAAAGTGAAAGCTTTTCGGCATTTTTATTTGTGAGAAATTATTTGTGAGGAAGAGTTGTTAGATCTAAAAGAGAAGCGTGCTTGGATATTTGATCTTGATGGCACTTTAACTCAACCTGTTCATGATTTTGAACTGATTCGCCAGAAACTAGGTATAGATCCTAGTGATGATATTCTTGAATGTATTAAGCGTCAGCCTCCAGAGCGTCAGCGATGGATGAATGCTGAGCTTGATATTCTAGAAAGGGAATATGCATCCCAAGCAGCTCCTGCTGAAGGCGTGCTCGATTGCCTAGAAGTGATAGCTGCAGCTGATTGTCAGATGGGTATTCTTACCCGTAATACCCACGAATTAGCATTATTATCATTAAAGGCGATTGGTGCGGATACATTCTTCGAAAAGGCTCATGTTCTGGGTCGTGAAGACAGCCAGCCCAAGCCATCCCCTGAAGGTATTCATATACTATTAAAGCAGTGGGCATTGCCAAACCATTCAGGCGTAATGGTGGGGGATTTTCATTTGGATCTGTTGTCAGGGCGTGCAGCGGGTGTAAGTACTGTACATGTTGATCTGAAAGATCGTCACTGGCCGGAAGATACAGATATCAGAGTGAAAAACCTGTCTGAGTTAACATCATTACTGACCTTGGCTTAAACTTTTGTTTATACCTACCCCTTTGAAGCTAAAGGAAAAATTTCAGTTTTAAAAATAACTGCATTCTCTCTCCCGATTTAAACCCAGTTTTGCTTGATCTTTGTCAAAGGTCTTTCTCCCTGATCGTCTATATTGGGTTATTGGACTAACCTTTTGAGGTGTAAGTATGACGATATTAGCCGAGCTACATCAGGATCATGTAAATCTTAATAAGCTATTAGTAATCTTGCGTCAGAAAGTTAATCAGCTTAAAGCAGGACAGCAGCCTAATTTCAGTCTTATGGCTGATCTGATTGACTATATCTCTAATTACGCCGACGGCCACCATCATCCCCGCGAAGATAAAATGTACAAATGTTTGGCTGATCGGAATCCCGAATTGGATAAGCATCTATTCAACTGCGCTAAAGATCACGAAGCTTTAAAAAGCTCCAGCCTTCAACTGAAAGAGGCTGTTGATGGTATTTTGCATGATTCAGTGATGCCAATGGATGAATTTGCCAGCCTATTAGATGATTTTGTCTCGCTACAAATGACACATCTTAATTTCGAAGAGGGGCAATTGTTTCCACTGATTCAAGAATCGGTGAGCGATAAAGAGCTAGCGATGATTGAAAAGCAGCTTCCAAAACAAGAGGATCCGCTTTTTGGGGAAGTTCAGGCTCGAGAGTATATGGTACTTTATAAAGAGCTTATGCTGGAACTGAGCGAAGCTTGTTAACCAATATCGTTTTTACTCAGAGGGGAACATAGTTTTCTCTCTGATTACTGAGATACTAAGTAGAATTAGTTAAGCATTTGGCTTAGATCGATTTGAGGCTCTTGAAACTGAGTAAAAGAGACTTGGTCACGACCGTTATGTTTGGATTCATAGACTGCCTTATCCGCTGACTGGATCAGTTGATAGGCAATATTGTTAAGGCTTTCTTTAGGATAGTTAGCTGGTGTACACAGAGATACGCCGACAGATGTCGTCATCCTAAATGGCTTGGCATTCTCATCGCGGAAAATAAGACGAGAAAGTTTCTGTCTCAATGTGTCTGCTATTTCCATCGCCCGCGCTTTATCACAATTTGGCAGTAGTACCGCGAACTCTTCGCCGCCATAGCGCGCAATAATATCAGTTTTGCGCAGTTGTTTACCTAAGAATAAACCTACCGTTCTTAAAACTCTGTCACCGGTTTGATGGCCGTAGGTGTCGTTAACTACTTTAAAATGGTCTAGATCCATAAACAGGCAGGCTAAAGAGTGATTAGCACGGCTTGCACGGGACAGCTCTCGAACTATCTCCTGATCAAACGAACGACGATTATGCACTTTCGTCAGCATATCGATGCTGCTTAATCGATGTAGATTTTCTTGGTTAATGCAGTTTTCGATACAAACAGAAATCACAGAAGCTAAGTGCTGAATATAGTCGTAGCGAACATGTTGGGTATATCGACTCGCATCTGCGCTACCTAAATGCAGGCTGCCGATAAGGCAGTTTTGGCGAATCAGTGGCAACAGTGCGCAGGACTCAATCGGGTTATCTGCTACAGGGAAGGCTTCTCTGCGCACAGCTTCGCTTGGCGCACCCACAATGAGTTTTTGATTAGGGTATAACGATTTTAGTAAGCGTTGGCTTTGTACAAACCGTAACGTATTGCCTGGAGGTGGCGGTACATAATCGTCTAGCAGAGTGCGTGCAGCATGTTCCGGATCGAATAGGATGAGATTTACATTGCTCAGTTTAAAGAGGTCTTTAAACTCAATCAGCATTAAATCGAGTAACTCAGATAAACGAGCGCATGAGAGAAGGCGAATCTCCACATCAAAAAAGCTATTCAGGACACTCTCATTGCGCTCAGCCTTGCTTAAGATTAAGCGAAGGGTGCGCTTGAGCTCCTGATTTTCCTTTTCTAGCTCGTTTAAACTCATAGTTCGCCTTTAATAGGATCCGTTAAAGGGTTATCGGCACTTAACTTAAACTATAAAGTTTTTTTTAACATTTTTGTTGAGAAATATTAATGACAATTTTATTTAGTTTTTAATAAGTTATGGCTGTTCATATATTGTTCTACTGTTTCCACCACCGCTTGCGTATGGGCATCAATTTCCATATTAACCCTGCTGCCTTCGCCTAAGTCTCCAAAGGTTGTAACCGCTAAGGTTTCTGGGATGAGGTAAACGTTGAACAGATTATCCTGTTTTTCACCAATGGTTAGGCTGCAGCCGTTAAGTCCGATAAAACCTTTGGCAAATATATAGCGTTGAAATTCTGGGGCCGCTTCAAACCATACAATCCAGTTGTTTTCAGGCTTTTCGATTTTGGCAATTTTTACTTGCTGGTGGATGTGACCTGAAAGTAGGTGGCCACCGATTTCATCACCAAATTTAGCGGCACGTTCAAAGTTAACCTGATCACCTGGCGCGAGGTCGCCTAGATTGGTTAATTTAAGTGTTTCCATAATCAGGTCGAAGCTGATTAAGTTATTCTCAAATTCGACAACGGTTAGGCAGGTGCCGTTTAAAGCGATGCTGGCGCCAATTTGCAAATTGTCACAATGCTCTAAAGGAAGCTCTACTTGCAGCCGCATAAAATCGGCTTTAGTTTCAACAGCTTTGATTGTCGCTTTACCTTGAACAATTCCAGTAAACATCGGTGCACTCTTATAAATTTGCTAATCTAAATACTGCAATGCATCGTAACAACAATAGAGTTCTGCTGCAGCGACTAAATTACTTTTCGCTGTAATTGTTATAAGCACCGAATAACAGCTATATGATGGGTTTAATCCTTAAGGAAAAAGGTATGAAAATTTTAGTGACAGGTGGAACAGGTTTTATCGGTAAACACTTTATCGAAGCTCGATTAGCTGAAGGAGACGAGGTGGTATGCTGGAGCCGGAACCCTTCTAAAGTTGCGGAATTGTTTCAAGGAAGAGTTGAGGCGATTCGTGATCTACCTCCACAGGATGAATTAGCGGTAGATGCTGTTATCAATTTAGCTGGTGAGCCGATTGCCGATCAGAAGTGGACCGAGGATCGTAAACAGCTTCTGCGAGCGAGTCGTATCGATCTAACCCATGAGCTCGTTGGGTGGATCGAAGCACAAACCGTAAAACCGAAGGTCCTCATTAGTGGTTCAGCAATAGGCTATTACGGTTGTCATGACGACGATAAAAAACTTGGCGAAGAAAGCCTGCCAAATAGAGGATTTACGCATACACTTTGTGCCGATTGGGAAGCAGAAGCGTTAAAGGCAGAAGCCTTTGGAGTCAGAGTATGCCTCATCCGAACAGGGGTGGTACTGGGTGACGGTGGTGCATTAAGCAAGATGTTACTGCCATTTAAACTCGGACTAGGTGGGCCGATTGCCAGTGGCAAACAATGGATGTCATGGATACATATTGATGATGAGATTGAAATAATCTCTATGCTATTAACCCACGATCAACTATCAGGCCCATTTAACTTAACCTCACCAAACGCTGCAACGAATGCGGAGTTTTCCAAAACCTTAGGAAAGACCTTAGGTCGACCAGCATTTATGCCAATGCCAGGCATTGTTATCAACCTGATGTTGGGTGAGGGCGCGGAGTTGTTGGTGGAAGGGCAACGCGTTTACCCCGAAAAGCTAGAAGAGATAGGCTATAAGTTTCACTATCCAGAGCTTTCTGGAGCGATGTATTCAGCCGTAAACTTCTAACGAGTGCTTCTAGCTTTCTCTGCCTTCGGGGAATTGTGGTAAATCATCTGAAATTTCGTACCAATCAGCTTTATAGCTGCAATAGATATGACTATCTGGTTTAACGGTAATTTCGCTATCTAATGTGCCTAAAGTAAATTCAACATGGGTGCCAGGGTTATTAATAGGTGCAAAGGTTAAGCTAGAACCGCATTCGGAACAGAACTGTCGTTTGGTGCCATTAGGTGACGTATAAGTTTTAAGTAACTTTTCACCTTGTAGCCACTTAAAGTTCTCTACCTTAGCGACTCCATAAGTACCGAATGCCGCGCCATGGAATTTACGACACATACTGCAATGGCAATGCGCCATCTTAGGTTGTAAGCCAGTGACCACATACTTGATACCGCCGCATAAACACTGACCAGTGAGTTTTGTTGTATCTGGATTCGTCGACATGAATTGATAACCTCAGCTAATGTGGGATAACGGAAGTTCTGTACGGCTTACTATTTGGCGCATAACAAAGCTAGTTCTAATACTGCTTACCCCTTCTATCTGATTAAGCTCTTTCAGAAGGAATTTCTCATAATAGGACATATCTGGCATAAGTACTTTTAAGATGTAGTCAGCTGCGCTACCTGTAATCAATGCGCACTCGACGACTTCTTCATAGCTGGCAATAATACGCTCGAAATTGTCTAAAATTTCGGGCTTTTGTTTATCTAGACACACATGAATGTAAACGCTCATAGGCAGCCCCACAGCATTCTTATTCAGCAACGTCACTTGTTTTTCAATAATACCGGCGTCTTCTAGTTGTTTAACTCTGCGTGCACAAGGTGAAGGGGATAGGTTGACCTTTTCAGCTAGTTCTAAATTGCTGATATCTCCATTCTTTTGAATCTCTTCCAAAATTTGCTGGTCGATTCGGTCTAGTTTTTTGCTTGGCATAATTTCCTACGGCTATTTTAGAAACTAGTGATGCTTGCTAATGATTGAATGAATTTCGCATTTAAATAGCAATGATCAGAGGTATTTTAACTATCCTAACGATTCTGATTAAGCCTTTCTAGCGATGATTCTTAAACGCAAATGTTCGCTCTTTAAGATGCAGACTCCTGCACATGGTTTGTTTGCATCCTTTATCGGTATAAAAAGCGCTTAACTAATATATTAAGTTCGTTGTTGGCTATTTGTGCCAATTTATTCTCTTTTATTGGCTTTTTTCTCTAGAAAATGAGTTGAATTGTGATTTTTTTGAGAACTTTCACTAAGGGCTTGCTGCTAATTTATTTACACCAAACTTGCTTGGGCAATTCATCCCCTGAGCCAGAGTTCAATTCACAAGATTGATGCAGCTTGTCCTAATCCGGGACGTTTGGGATTCCATAAGAATCCCCTTTTTATAGATTCTTAGTCCTTGGAAATTCCTATGAACAATTTAAATAAAGCTATTGAAGCCTTAGGTGAAGATGAGCGAAATCAAGAAAACAGAGAGTGGATTGATGCGCTTGACGATGTGATGGCAGAACAAGGTTCGCAGCGTGGCCGTGACATCATTCGTCTCTTACAAAATTCGTTGTTTAAACAGGGTGTTCACACAACGGAAGCCACGTTGAATACACCTTATCGGAATACGATTCCTGTTAATGAGCAACGCAGCTACCCCGGAAATAGAGAGTTAGAACAGAAGCTTGAAAACATTATTCGTTGGAATGCTCTCGCGATGGTGGTTAAGGCGAATGATCAAGGTACAGGTGTTGGTGGGCATATTGCGACCTATCAATCCGCAGCCACTATGTTGGAAGTGGGTTTAAACCACTTTTTTAAACAGCACACAGATAAGTATGGTGGTGATCAGCTATTAGTCCAAGCGCATGCTGCTCCAGGTATATATGCGAGAGCGTACCTTGAAGGCCGCCTAACTGACGAGCAGATGGCTAATTTCCGTCGAGAACTTCAACAAGGGGGAGGATTAAGCTCTTATCCTCATCCGAGACGTATGCCTGATTTTTGGCAGGGACCGACCGCATCGATGGGGCTTTCTACGCCTTCGGCAATCTACCAAGCACGATTTATGAGGTATTTAGAAAATCGTGGTTTGAAAGAGCCAAACGGTGGAAAAATCTGGTGCTTCATTGGTGATGGTGAATCGGATGAGCCCGAAGTGTTAGGGACAATCAACATGGCCAGCCGAGATAACTTAGATAACTTGGTGATGGTGATCAATTGTAATCTGCAGCGCTTGGATGGCCCTGTGCGAGGCAATGGCAAAATTATTCAGGAGCTAGAACGAAGCTATCGTGGTGCTGGTTGGAATGTTATCAAAGTGATCTGGGGCAGTGAATGGGATGAACTGTTCTTACGAGACCGTGAAGGTATTCTGCAAGATCGAATGGATCAAGCTGTGGATGGCGATTACCAATATTACACAGTTTCCGATGGCCAGAGTGTGCGCGATCACTGGACGCAAAATGATCCTCGTTTAGAGGAGTTGATGAAGACGCTGAGCGACGAGCAGATTCGTTGTATAAAACGTGGCGGCCAAGATCGACAGAAGATCTTTAGTGCGTTTGATAAAGCCATGGAAAATACAGGTAAGCCAACGGTTATTCTAATGAAAACTGTTAAAGGCGATGGTATGGGGGCGAGTGCTGAAGGGCAAAATACAAGTCATCAGAAAAAGCAGTTAACGGCCGAAGAGCGAATTGAGATTGGTCGTCGTTTTGAAATTCCATTGAGTGATGAAGAGTTGGCTGCGGCAAGCTTGTATAAGCCAAGCCCAGACAGCCAAGAAATTCAGTATCTTCACAAACAGAGACAAATGTTAGGTGGATATCTACCGTCCAGAAATGCGAACTTCGAAAAACTAGCGCTTCCTCCTTTAGCCCTGTTTAAAGAGGCGATATCTGGTACGAAACGCGAGCAATCCACAACCATGGCTTTTGTTCGTATGTTGTCTCATCTATTAAAAGATCCAGAGATAGGTAAATACATTGTGCCTATCGTGCCGGATGAAGCACGTACCTTTGGTATGGAGTCTCTTTTCAAACAGTTTGGTATCTATTCTTCTGAAGGTCAGAAATATAACCCAGTGGATTCAAGTAGTTTGCTTCCATATAAAGAAGCTAAAGATGGTCAGCTGTTGCAAGAGGGGATCTGTGAGACAGGTGCGATGGCGTCTTTCTTAGCGGCAGGAACCTCCTATGCAAACTACGGGGTGCCAACCATCCCGTTTTATATCTTTTATTCGATCTTCGGTTTCCAACGTGTTGGAGACATGATTTGGGCTTGTGCTGATAGTATGGCGAAAGGCTTCCTTTTAGGTGGCACGGCAGGTAGAACAACCCTAAATGGTGAAGGTCTTCAGCATCAAGATGGTCACTCCCAAGCTGTCGCTGCAACAGTACCTAATATGCTCAGCTACGATCCCGCGTTTGCCTACGAGTTAGCGGTGATAATCAAAGATGGTATCGAGCGGATGTATATCAATAATGAAAATATTTTTTATTACATCACCTTGTACAACGAAAACTACTTAATGCCAGTTATGCCTGAGGGGTGTGAAAAGGAGATTCTAAAAGGGATGTATCGCTACGTTAAGAATGAAAACTCTGGGCATAAAGTGCATCTGTTTGGTAGTGGAAGTTTAATGCAGGAGGTTTTAAAAGCCGCTGAGATCTTAGAAGAGTTTGGTTGTAGTACCGATATTTGGAGTGTGACCAGCTATAACCAGTTGGTCAGAGATGCATTGGCTGTCGAGCGGGAGAATTTACTGAACCCCGATGCTAATGCTGAGAGCTATCTTCAAATTGCTCTGAAACACGAACAGGGTGTTTTTGTAGCTGTCAGTGATTTTGTGAAATCTTTACCCAACGGCATTGCTCGATGGTTCCCAGAAGATCCCGTTGTATTGGGCACGGATGGTTTCGGATTAAGTGAAAGCCGTCCAACCCTCAGAGATCATTTTGAAGTTGATGCCCGTTTTATCGCTTGGGCAGCCTTATCTCGCCTCTATAGCAAAGAGGTGCTTAGCCGTGAAACGCTAAATAGCGCAAGAGATAAGCTCAAAATTCCTTATGAAAAAGCAGACCCTGCTTATTTTTAATTTTCTAAGAAATAAAACGTCTCTCATTTGTAGAGACTAACAAGCGGTAATAAAGATGGGTTCAGAAGTTGTATCTATGCCAGATATTGATGGATCTGGCGAAGTAGTTGAGTTGTGCGCGGATTTAGGTGCAGAGATCAAAATTGGTCAATCACTGCTAGTGATTGAATCAGATAAAGCGTCTATGGAAGTGCCCTCTACTGTTGAGGGTATATTGGAGGAATGGCTCCTTGACGTGGGTTCGACGGTTGAAAGTGGAACTTTACTTTGTGCAGTGCTGGAACAAGGAGTAGTGGGTAAAAATGATTATCAAGAGATTGCTAGAGAAGTTAAAGAAGAGACTGAAACTGAGGCACTAAAGCATGATGCAGGGGGCATTGAAATAAGCAGCGACAATAGAAGTTCTGAAGGACCTGTTAAAAGCGAGCAATGTGCAAAGAGTGCAGTATCCAGTCAGGTGTATTCAGGGCCTGCAGCTCGCAAATTGGCTAGAGAGCTTGGCGTAAATCTCGAGGATATCTCGGGAACAGGCCCTCGAGGCCGAATTCTAAAAGAAGACATTAAGGCATTCGTTAAACTAGAACGAGTTCAGAAAACGGCAATGCCGCAATCTTCAGGTATTCCTCAGATACCTGAACAGGATTTTAGTCGCTTTGGTGCCGTTGATTTTAAGGATATGTCTAATATTGCGCGTGCGACTTCAGAGCATATGACGCGATGTTGGTTGAATATTCCCCATGCCACTCTATTTGATGAAGCTGATATCACAGAGCTAGAGTCTTTTCGAAAAGGGCTTAAGCCTGAGTTTCTGAACTTAGAAAAAGCGCCAACCATACTGCCCTTTATTGTGAAGGTTATTGCTCAAACCTTACGTAAGTACCCATTGTTTAACAGTTCGTTAAGCTCTGATGGTAAGCAGATTATCTATAAAAATTACGTCAATATAGGCGTTGCTGTAGACACTCCTGCGGGATTGGTCGTACCAGTGATAAAAGGGGCAGATAGCAAAAGTATCTCTGAGCTGTCTATTGAGATAAATGACTTGGCTGGTAAAGCGCGTGAAAGGCAACTAAAGCCAGCGGATATGCAGGGCGGTTGTTTCACTATATCGAGTTTAGGGCCTACAGGCGGCACAGGCTTTACACCGATTGTTAATGCCCCAGAAGTCGCGATTTTGGGTGTTGCTAAGGCAAGTATAAAGTCTGTTTGGGATGGACGTGAGTTTCAGCCGAGAAAGCAGTTACCACTGAGCTTGTCCTTTGATCATCGGGTAATTAATGGTGGTGATGCAGGTCGCTTTATGGCCTATATCAATAGCGCTATAACCGATATTAGACAGCTGTTGCTTTAAGAAAGTGATTTAATCGAGCAGTTCTGTCGTAAGACACTTAGACAAAACCTAACTTCTGAATGGAATTTTAGGAGTTAGGTTTTTTGTCATCAGATGATTGGCTGTGTTGTTCGGTGAGTTTATTTAACGCCTCTAGAGTTTGGTCTAGCTGGTTTTCAATCTTTTCTAGTTTTCTTTCTAAACCTTCGATACGTTCAATATTGCGTTCTTCTTTTTGAGTTAGCTCTCTTTCATCCTGTTCGATAAAGAACACGGAGAAACTAGCGGTTAACATGGAGAACATGGCTAATCCCATTAGGATGAGAAGCGAGCCAAATATTCTGCCTTCAGTTGTCGCGGGTACAAGATCGCCATAACCTACAGTAGTAACGGTAACCCAGGCCCACCATAAACCATCCATAGGTGTTTCAAAGGCAGGATCGATACCTGAAATTAGCAGTCCGGAAATCACCAAGATGATAAAGCAGATAAAGAGTGTGATACCTAAGTTATGCCGAGACAAGAGATCACGGGTATCTTTAGAAACACGCAGGAAGATTCCGATGGTTAGAGCAAGCCTAAGGGTTCGGATTATCCCTGCATAGAAGGTATCAACACCCCATATAACCGGTAGACCACCAAGTACGATGAGTGGACTCATCCAATTGTGCTTGAGGTATTTAATGCGATCATTAACCAGCCATAGCATCACAAACAGCTCTGACATAAATAGTAGCCAAATCAGCCAGTCGGAAGCAAAAGAGGTGTAAGCGTTAGAGACACCTTTAGATTGCAGATACCAGTCTATAAGAATCCATATCGCAGCCAGCACCATTGGCCCTTCAAATCGGCGCCCCCAGCGTTTGGCGCGTTCGTTTTCTTCTGAAGCGACCCCGCCTAGGCCAACCATACGCATTAGTGCCGTATGTCGAGTGTATTCCATTTAGCGCTCCACTTTACTGGGTCTGTATTGTTAATGGTTGTAGTCCAAACGTTGTTGTCCGTCTTTCAGATCCAAGCGTTGACGAAGCTGTCGAGCCCTCACTTTCGACATGGCGTCTAATATGAGGTCTCCTTGCCAATACTCGTCTTGCTGGCCGTATAGATGTTGCTGTAGATCCATTACCAACAGATTTATCGTTTGGTTATTCGCGTATTCGCACACGGATTCTAGCGACTGTATTTCAGGTGAAGCCCAAAAGCTTTGAGCCCACTCAACTAAACGCAATTGAGCAACATTGGGATTGTTTTGGTTACAGGCGATTGAGAAAGCCTGAAAAGTGTTTTTCTCTGTTATCTCAAACGCAACCCGCTTTTGTTCCTCTTCAAAGAACGAATGATCAGGTTCTTCTTTAGATTGCTTTTTAATATTACGCAGATGGTTAAACGTATAGATAAAGGCCAGAGTCGCTGCAATACTGATCCCTGTTAGAATCCAAACTAAAAAAGTGATCGAACCAGAGGACCCCTCTTTATCTGATTCAGAGCTGTTGGTAGGGATAACCGCAGGTGTAACTTCAATTTTCCTCTGAGTGATAGAGGCTGTTTGGCCTTTGTCGGCTGTTGTATTCCACCAAGGAATGTCGATTGAAGGCAAGATGATCTCTTTGCTATTGCTAGGTGTAATTTCTAGTTCTTCCACTCGTTGGCTGATAACACCTTGCTCGGTCATGCGTTCTTCTAAAACGACATTGAGTAGGGTGATGGTGGCATCAGGGTTTTGTAATGATGCCATTGAGGGTAGAGAAGAAGAGGGTAATCCTTCAGCTTCTAGTTTGATTATCCTTGTAAGCTTGTCAGATTGACTAACCTGATTGAGTTCTTCCAAGTTGTCTTCGATATAGATCGATGTGGCTGGAAGCCATAACTTGCGTGTGTTCTGATTAGCGGGAGGTAATACCGAAAGCAATAGAGGTTCACTATTCAGTTCGACCACTGTGTTGTTCGATAGAGTGGTTGAGAAAAACACTGGGCTAATCTCTACTTCGCCTTCCTGAAGTGGGAACAGCGTATAGCTTGTTTCGGTAACATTATAGTTCTGACCACGCACCATACTGGTATATTGCTTTTGCTCTTCTAACGGCTTGATGATCGCATCAGGTGATTCTGGCGCTGTTAAATTTGCATCCAAAGGTAATGGAGCAAGATGGAAAACCTTCGAGCGTAAAATCGCTTGCCCATTTACGTAGAGTTCATCTTTATCAAGGCTGGATTCTAGAAAGATCGCTCTGCCAGTGCCTTCTGCAAGTTCAGGATTATCATTAGCGGGTAGCACTGAGATTGGAAGTTCTTGACTGGCTTGCTGTCCTACAAAGATAGAAGGAATAACTTGCTCGCCGTCCCTTCGAGGTTTTAGTTGTAGCACCCAACGTGTTTTTGTCGTTACCGATCCTGTGGTATGGCTCGAGACAGTGACTTTGCGTGTGCCAACAATATTAAAGTCTTTTTGTAATTGGCTTAGGTTTGGCCGAGTGACATCTTGCTGATCAGTTTCTAAGGTCAGCGTGATTTTTTGACCTAAATAGAGGGTGTTTGTATCGAGAGAAGAAGATACTTTAGCTTGAGCTTGAAAAGCAGTGAAAGCCAGTAGAAAGAAAAAGTGAGAAGAAATAAATCGCAATGGAATCCTCGCGCTATCATCGCTGGCTATAGCTTACATTGGGTTAGGACTGTAAGTCATAATTATGATTTTCATTTTATTATGAGTAATCCTGCAGGGTGAATCAACGTATTCCGGTTTAATAATTGTTTGATTATTTTTGCTCTCGCATGTTTCGTTTCTGTGTGATTTCTAGTTCTCTAAACCGTTAAAAATTTGTTTGTATCAAACGTTTTTGTACTTAAACGGCTGTTGGCTACATTTTGTCTATACTTTTGATTATTTGAGAAAAATTGAGGGTTGCAGATGGAATACCTAGGCCAGGATGAAAAAGCTAATCTGTTAAAAACACTGTGCCAAGAATTAGAAAATCGATTACCGAAAGAAAGGTCTGAAGCCTTGGTGGAGTTTGCAACTCTATATTACTCATCCGCTTCGTTAGCTGATCTCCTCGAATGGAAGTTAGAAGATCTCTACGGTTCGACACTCGCTTGTTGGCAGTTTCTTCAAGAGCGTAAAGCCGGGCAGGTGAAGGTCAGGGTATTTAACCCCGATTACGAGCTGCATGGTTGGCAATCGACTCATACCGTGATTGAAGTCTTGCAGAAGGATATTCCCTTCCTAGTTGATTCTCTGCGAATGGAGCTTAATCGACGTAATTTAACCATTCACGCCATACATAATGCGGTTGTGACTTTGAAAAGGGATGATAAAGGCGGCTTATCTTCTCTACTCAAAAAGGACAGTCGAGCTAAAAATTCTCAAAGAGAATCATTAGTTTCGATCGAGGTTGATAGACATTCGGATACTGCAGATCTTCAAGACTTGGAGCAAGCGCTACGAAATGTCCTTGAAGACGTAACTATGGTGGTAGAAGACTTTGAGCCTATGGTTGAGCGATGCGATGCTCAAGCAGACATTTTCTCAAAGGCGATCAAAGGCTTTGATGCTGAGATTACGTCGGAAGTACATGACTTTATTAAGTGGATAAAGGATCATTTTACCTTCTTAGGTTATGACGAATACCAACTAGTAGAGAAGAAAGGGAAGAAAACCCTCGAAGCTATTCCGGGTAGTCAACTCGGTTTGTTGAAATTCTGCGATGAACATTGCCGTTCTGCTTTAGTTAATGAGAATGATCGTGATGCCGAAGGCTTTGTTCTAATACCCGATATTCTCTCCTTTACGAAATCCAATCGAGCCTCCAGTGTTCATCGTCCTACTTACCCTGATTACATCAGTATCAAACAATACAATAAGAAGGGTGAAGTGGTAGGTGAATGCCGATTCTTAGGCTTATATACCTCTAGCGTTTATATTCAGAGCTCCCGCCAAATTCCAATTGTACGCCGGAAGGTGGATGCGATTATGGAAAAGTCTGGCTTGCACCGTCATGGCCATGACTGGAAGGAGCTGCTACAGATTTTAGAGATTCATCCTCGAGATGATCTATTTCAGGTATCGGTAGATGACCTCTATCGGACCGTTATTGGCGTGCTACAAATTCATGAAAGACGTCAGATACGGCTGTTTGTGCGCCGTGATTACTTTGGTCAGTTTTATTCCTGTCTGGTCTATTCACCAAGGGATATTTATAGCACTGACTTTAGGCACAAAATTCAGTCGCTATTGATGGAGCAGTTGAACTGCACCCATGCAGATTTTACGACTTATTTTTCTGAATCCATTCTGACGCGTACGCAGTTTATTCTTCGTGGGGATAACATTGTCGAGGATTTTGATTCCGATAAATTAGAACGGGTGGTGAGATTGGCGGCCCGTAGTTGGTGTGATGATCTGCGAGATGTCTTGGTTGAAACACTTGGTGAGGAATCAGGTATTCGAGTTTACAACCAGTTTGGTAGTGGTTTTCCTGCGAGTTACAGCGCGGATTTTTCCGCTAGAACAGCGGTAGTAGATCTACAGCATATAGAAAAACTATCCGATCAAGCGCCATTGCAGCTAAGTTTTTACCAAGCATTGGAGCAGGAACAGAATTGCCTTAACTTCAAACTGTTCAGTCTAGGCGCATCTTTACCTCTATCTGATGTTATCCCTGTGCTAGAAAATTTAGGTTTAAGAGTCATAGACGAGCACCCGTACAAAATAGAAAGTAAGCGTGATCTGGTATGGATTCATGATTTTAATCTTCACTACACAGGAGCAGGCTCTGTATCGCTATCAACACTCAAAGAGGTGTTTGAAGAGGCCTTTCTAAAAATTTGGCAAAGTGAAGCCGCGAATGATGAGTTTAACCGTCTCGTGTTGGCGGGGAAGGTTGGCTGGCGCGAGGTGGCGATGCTTCGTGCTTATGCTGCGTACATGAAACAGATAAGCTTTCCAATCAGCCCAGAAGCGATTAGTACGACGCTAAATTCATACGTCGATATAGCCGCCAAGATTGTTCAGTTCTTTAAAGCACGGTTTGAACCGGGTAACACGGCCGATCAAGAAGCGGTTGAATCCACTATTATCGACGCGTTAGAAGATGTAAGTAGTTTGAATGATGATCGCGTGATTCGTCAGTATTTATTACTTATCAAGGCAACGCTGCGAACAAATTTCTATCAAAAAGATAGGCAAAATCTTAAAAGCTATTTCTCTTTTAAATTGTCCCCTGATGAGATCCCAGATATGCCGTTACCACGACCTAAATATGAAATTTTTGTCTACTCGCCTAGGGTTGAGGGTGTTCATCTTCGTGGCGGTAAGGTGGCTCGTGGTGGTTTGCGTTGGTCCGACCGCATGGAAGATTACCGAACCGAAGTTTTAGGTTTAGTTAAAGCGCAGCAGGTTAAAAATGCGGTAATTGTTCCTGTTGGGGCTAAAGGTGGCTTTGTCGCTAAATCATTACACGATGGCATGAGTCGCGAAGAGTGGTTTGAAGAGGGGGTCAACTGCTACAAAACATTTATCAGTGGCTTATTAGATATTACAGATAACCTCGTTGAAGGTGAGGTGAGCCCACCTGCTGATGTGATTCGCCATGATGAAGATGACACTTATTTAGTAGTGGCTGCAGACAAAGGTACGGCGACTTTTTCAGACATTGCTAACGAATTGGCGCAATCTTATGGCTTTTGGTTAGGTGATGCGTTTGCCTCAGGCGGTAGTCAGGGCTACGACCATAAGAAAATGGGGATCACCGCAAGAGGTGCGTGGGTCTCTGTTGAGCGGCATTTCCGTGAGATGGGTGTAAACACCGATAAAGATGACTTTACGGTGATTGGCATAGGCGATATGTCAGGTGATGTATTTGGTAATGGTATGTTGCTGTCGAAGCATATTCGTCTGGTAGCAGCGTTTAACCATCTACACATTTTTATCGACCCAAATCCAGATGCTGCAAAAAGTTGGAAAGAGCGTGACCGCTTATTTAAGCTGCCTCGTTCGGCATGGACCGATTACGATAAGAAATTAATCTCAGAAGGCGGTGGTGTTTTTGAGCGCTCTGCCAAATCGATCACTCTGTCTCCACAAATACAGGCGCTTATTGGTGAAAAGGTAGCGACTGTTACCCCGAATGATCTTCTGAATAAACTGCTAAAAGCGCCGGTAGATCTGGTTTGGAATGGCGGGATTGGTACTTATGTTAAGGCAAGTACCGAGACTGATGCGGATATTGGCGATAAAGCCAATGATGCTCTGCGTATAGATGGTCAAGAGCTGTCCTGTAAAGTTGTAGGTGAGGGCGGTAACTTGGGGATGAGTCAGTTGGCGCGAATGGAATATGCACTCGCTGGTGGACGGATGAACACCGACTTTATCGATAACGCTGCAGGTGTGGACTGCTCTGACCATGAGGTCAATATCAAGATTCTTCTCAATCAAGTTGTTGCTAATGGTGACATGACTGAGAAGCAGCGAAATGCATTGCTTGAAGAGATGACTGATGAAGTCGCTTCTTTGGTCTTGAAAAATAATTATCGACAAGTTCAAGCGATCTCTATGGCTGAGTCCCGATCTTTTGAAGGGATGGCAGAGTATCAGCGTTACATCACCAACATGGAATCGGCAGGTAAGCTCGATCGAGCGCTAGAGTTCCTTCCTACCGATGAGGTCCTGAATGAACGACGGGCATCGAAAAAGGGGTTAAGCCGTCCAGAGCTATCGGTTCTGATCTCATACAGTAAAGCTGAGCTGAAAGAATCGTTGAGCCTATCGTTTATTCCTGATGATGAGTATCTATCACAAGAGCTATTTACCGCCTTTCCTGAGAGATTGGTTTCTGAGTTTGGTGATCAACTAAAAGCTCACCGTCTAAGCCGAGAAATCATCGGCACTCAAATCGCAAACCACATGGTTAATATGATGGGGGTGAACTTTGTTGACCGCTTACGCATTTCAACAGGGGCCGATGAGGCGGCAATCGCTAGAGCTTATGTACTCGCTCGTGATGTATTCGGTATTGAGAATCTTTGGCAGCAGATTGAAAAGCTCGATCATAAAGTTAGCAGTGATATCCAATTAGAGATGATGCACGAGCTACAACATCTGATGCGTCGAGCTACGCGTTGGTTTGTTCGTAACCGCCGTGCGGAAGTAGATTGCGAGAACGAGGTTGATAGTTTTAGAGCTCAGCTAGGAAAAATAGTCCCTAAACAGGAAAAATTACTCAGAGGAGAGCCATTAACACGTTGGGAGAGTGCGCTCAGTCGCTATCAGGAAGCAGGTGTGCCGAGTAAGTTGGCTAAATTCATCTCGGGTGCACGTTGTTTATACGCCTCTTTAGGGGTAATTGAGGTTGCTGATGAAGCGGACGTGCCACCAGATCAAGTAGCTCAAGTTTATTTCGGTTTAGGGCAGCGTTTGGAATTGGATTGGTTGTCTAGAAAGCTCAGCAAGTTGAGTGTTGATAATTACTGGCAGGCGTTGGCGCGAGAAGCGTTTAGGGATGATTTGGATTGGCAGCAGCGTGCCTTGGTGGCGACAGCTATTAAAGGGCGGGTCAAAGGGTCTACAGTAGAACAGGTGATCGATAAGTGGTGTACTGAAAATGAATGGCTACTTGATCGTTGGCAAAATGTTCTCAATGAAGTTAAAAGTGCTAAAAAACAAGAGTATGCAATGTATACTGTCGCGTTAAGAGAGTTGTTTGATTTGGCGAAAACAAGCCAGTTTAATACCTGAACGTGTATATGAGGGTCATTCCTCTAAATAGTATTGTATGAAAGCAATTTTGGTTGATATTCGGATTAGTTCTGAAAAATTTTTAATGTTGTATCAAGGGGTCGCGGAAACTGTTTATACCCGATCTCTTGATGGTCGTAGCGTACAGTTCCCCGCTAGAATCTTAAAACCATTTCTACTACGTGATGGTATTAATGGTCGGTTTAAAATCTTGTTTGATGATCAAGGCAAATATCAGGGAATAGAGAAACTGAGTTAGTGTAATAAATGCACCAATTTTGTGATTCTTTATAACTTTTGGGAGTTAACATTGTCACTCTTAGTGCTCAATGCTGTTATTCCATCCTCGCCTCGCCTATAATCGGGCCAAAATTTTTTCTAGGACCTGATTATGTTGTATTCACTGACTCGATCTTTGATGTTTCAGCTTGATCCCGAACTTTCTCACAACGTAGCGCTTCATTCGATGAATCTTGCGTCTTCTTTGGGAGTAAATAAGCTTCTGGGCGCTGAAGTACTATCTGATCCTGTTCAGGTGATGGGAATTGATTTTCCAAACCGCGTAGGTTTAGCAGCAGGTCTAGATAAAAACGGCATTGCGGTAGATGGTATGGCTGCAATGGGCTTCGGCTTTGTTGAAGTGGGTACTGTAACTCCACGTCCACAAGATGGTAATCCTAAGCCACGTATTTTCCGTTTGCCTGAACAGCAAGCGATCATCAACCGTATGGGGTTTAATAACGGTGGTGTAGATAAGCTGCTCTCTAATCTGGATAAGAGCGTTTATAAAGGTGTTCTGGGTATCAATATTGGTAAAAACAAAGATACTCCAAACGAGAAGGCGAATGACGATTACCTATACTGTCTTCGAAAGGTATACGGACGCGCGTCTTACATTACCGTTAACGTATCTTCTCCAAACACACCAGGCCTTCGTACTCTTCAGTACGGCGAGTCGTTAAACAGCTTATTGGACGCGCTTAAATCCGAACAAGCTAAGTTAGCTAAGTTCCATGACCGCTATGTTCCAATTGCGGTAAAAATTGCACCGGACATGACGGATGAAGAACTTGCACTGGTTGCTGCATCTCTAAAGTCTTATGAAATGGATGGTGTGATTGCGACCAATACAACCCTATCTCGTGACGGTGTTGAAGGGCTTGAGTTTGCAGATGAAGCAGGTGGCCTGTCAGGTGCACCTGTACGCAATAAATCAACTAAAGTAATCCGTACGCTGGCACAAGAGCTCGATGGAGCATTACCAATTATTGGTGTAGGCGGAATCACTGAAGGTTTTGATGCGGCAGAAAAGATCGAAGCTGGTGCAAGTTTGGTACAAATTTATTCTGGGTTTATCTACCGTGGGCCTTCATTGGTTGCGGATTCTGTGAAAGCGATTAAGCAGCTTTCAGAATAGAGCGGGTAATAAAAAGGCTCCCCTTGGGGAGCCTGAAAATTCTGTTTAGTGTAGAGCTGGGTCGGATTGTATTGCTGATACTCCTTCCATACCGCTCCAGTGAGCTTCGCGTCCTTGGCGCCATCCGCTCATCCAATGGCTTCTGAGATCTGATGTATTGACGGGACAGTTATCCCGGGACTTACCGCTTAATCCTGCTTGAAAACCTCGATTAAAAAGTGTGCTGGTACGATCACGCTTTTGTCTCTTCATACAATTGAGCCTCTCTTCGTGTTTTAGTTTTTTGAGAGCAGCGGTTCCTTGAGACATGGTATCCGCTTAAAATCTGTCTGCGAGTTTTAAGTTTTGCAGCCAGACCTCTATAAATATCGGAAAATAGATCATAGTGCGATTGAATATGACTATCATGATATTAATGCTTAATAAAAATAGTTAGTGTGTGGGTGCAAAAAAACGATTGCATTCATAAAGTTAGTCAAAAAATTGGTTTTTGAACAGCAGGGTGAATTTTTTTCATACCTGTTGTTAATTAAGTGAAATATTTGCTGAGTAAAGATACGTATGAAACTGTTTCTGACATGCCCTAAGGGTCTTGAGTTACTTCTTGAAGAGGAGTTGCAGCAACTGGGTGTTACCGAAACCAAGCAAACAGTGGCAGGGGTTCAATGCCAAGGTGAGCTGGAAGATGCTTACCGTATCTGTTTATGGTCTCGTTTAGCTAACAGAGTTCTTATGCCTCTTTATGAAGGTGAAGCAGAAACGGCAGATGACCTTTACAAGGCTGTTCAGCAAATTGACTGGCTGGATCATATGCGTAGCGAGGGTACGTTGTTGATTGATTTTAGTGGTCAAACTCGTGGTATCAACAATACCCATTTTGGTGCATTAAAAGTTAAGGATGCAATTGTCGATCAAATTCGCGATAAAACTGGTGCTCGCCCGAGTATCGACAAAGTTGCACCTGATCTACGAATTAATGTACGTATGCACCGCGGCAAAATTACCGTTGCGTTAGATATGTCGGGTGATAGTTTGCACCGACGTGCTTATCGTCTTAAAGCAGGTGAGGCGCCAATGAAAGAAAACTTGGCGGCTGCTATTTTGATTCGCAGTGGTTGGCCGGAGCGTTCTTCTGAATCTGGTCTAGTTCTTGATCCGATGTGTGGTTCTGGCACGTTGCTTATTGAGGCAGCGTTGATGGCGGCTGATATTGCGCCAGGTTTACAGCGTAAGCGTTTCGGATTCTCCCGTTGGACAGGTCATAAGCGTGATATCTGGGAAGATCTTGTTGCTGAGGCTCAGGCACGCAAAGTAAAAGGTTTACTTTCATTAGAAGCGAGCCTTATTGGTAGCGATCAAGATAGCAAGGTTTTGCGCGCAGCTCGTCAGAATGCCGAAAGGGCAGGTGTGGCGGACTTTATTGAATTTACAACGTGCCGTCTAGAAGATCTGGATCGCAATACATTACCTGAAGGTAAAGGTTTGCTGATTACCAACCCGCCTTATGGTGAGCGTTTGGGTGAAACTCAGCAGTTGATGTTTTTGTATCGACACCTTGGCGATAAGCTTAAAGAGCAGTTTGCAGGTTGGACTGCGTCTATTTTTACCTCTAACCCAGATCTTTGTAAGGTCACAGGTCTACGCGCAGATAAGCAATATAAACTGTTTAACGGTGCGCTTGAAAGTCGTTTGTTTATCTATCCGGTGTCTGAACAGAGAGCGGAGAAGCAAGTAAGTCAAGAGGGTGAGCCAGCTCCTTTGAGTGAAGGGGCGCAGATGTTTGCTAATCGTTTAAAGAAAAATCGTAAGCAGCTGGCTAAGTGGGTTAAACGCGACAATATAGAGAGCTACCGTCTCTACGATGCGGATATTCCTGAGTACTCTGTTGCAGTGGATATCTACAAAGACGAAGTACATGTCCAAGAATATGCCGCACCTAAGAAGATTGATCCGGTAAAAACATTTGCTCGTCTACAAGATGTGATGAATGCGTTACCGGTAACCTTAGAGGTATCTCCAGAAAAGGTAATTTTAAAGCAGCGTAAAAAACAGCAGGGTGTTAATCAGTATGAAAAGCACTCTGAAACTCACCGCTTTAAAGAGATTAACGAACACGGTTGCCGTTTGCTGGTCAACTTGCACGATTATCTTGATACCGGTTTGTTTTTGGATCATCGAGCAATTCGTTATCAGATTCAGAAAGAAGCGGCTGGTAAGGATTTCTTAAACCTGTTCTGTTACACAGGCACTGCTTCTGTGCATGCTGCCAAGGGTGGCGCTAAATCCACAACCAGTGTTGATATGTCGGCTACTTATCTTAACTGGGCTAAGCGAAATTTAGATCTAAATAGCCTCGATACAAAAGAGCATCAGCAAGCACAGGCGGACTGCTTAAAGTGGTTGCGGATGCAAAGAGGGCCAGCATACGATCTGATTTTTATGGACCCTCCAACGTTTTCTAACTCTAAGCGAATGGCTGGAGTGCTTGATGTGCAGCGCGACCACGTAGACCTTATAGAAGGGGCTATGCGCTGTTTACGTGCAGATGGGGTGTTGTACTTCTCCAATAACTACCGCCGCTTTAAGTTGGACTACGAAGCGTTGTCAGAATTCGAGATTGAGGAGATTACGCAATCTACTCTGGATCCGGATTTTAAGCGTAATTCTAAAATTCATTGTTGTTTCCGTATTCGTCATAAGTGATTGTGCTCGCAAATTGTGCGCTTTAATAAATCTGGCACATATAGTGCTTACTATTAAGGCATAAAAAATTTGTTACTAGCACTATTTTGGTGAATTGCAGTTTAAGCAGCTATGTTTCGGGGCTTTTAAGCCTAGTTGGCATAGTAGCAGCAATATCACAGAATAATATGCACTATAATAGTGCACCAAAATGAAGCGCAGTTTTAGGTTGTGGTTCTAATATGGTGCACAAAAAGAAACGGGAGACACCAAGTGGAAAACGTCAACAGCGCAGTTGAGACGCTTATTCAGAGTTCTAATACTCTATTCATTTTGATGGGGGCGATCATGGTCTTTGCCATGCATGCCGGCTTTGCTTTTCTTGAAGTTGGTACGGTTCGCCACAAAAACCAAGTGAATGCGTTAGTTAAAATTCTGACCGATTTTGGTTTTTCTGCCATGGCTTACTTCTTTGTAGGTTATTGGGTTGCTTACGGCGTTACATTCTTCTCCCCTGCTGCTGAATTAGCTGCAAATAATGGTTATGAACTAGTTAAGTTCTTCTTCTTAATGACGTTTGCGGCTGCAATTCCTGCGATCGTATCGGGTGGTATTGCTGAGCGTGCTAAGTTCTGGCCGTTCTTGATTGCCTCATCTCTTATTGTGGCGTTTGTATATCCGTTCTTCGAAGGCATTATCTGGAATGGTAACTTTGGTTTCCAAGATTGGTTGGAGGCTAATTTTGGTGCGGCATTCCATGATTTTGCAGGTTCTGTGGTAGTGCACGGTGTCGGTGGCTGGTTAGCGCTAGTTGCTGTGATCATGCTGGGTATTCGAAATGGTCGCTATAAAGGTGGTCGTCTTGTTGCGTTCCCTCCATCTAATATCCCTTTCTTGGCGTTAGGTGCTTGGATTCTATGTATTGGTTGGTTCGGCTTTAACGTAATGTCTGCTCAGACAATGGATGGTATCTCTGGTCTAGTGGCTGTTAATACGCTAATGGCGATGGTTGGCGGTATTATAACTGCTCTGATCTTTGGTAAAAACGACCCTGGTTTTATCCATAACGGCCCGTTGGCTGGTTTGGTTGCTGTATGTGCTGGTTCTGATGTTATGCACCCAATGGGTTCTCTTGTCGTAGGTGCTGTTGCTGGTGCAATCTTTGTCTTCTTGTTCACAATTCAGCAGAACAAATGGAAGATCGATGATGTGTTGGGTGTGTGGCCGCTACACGGTGTTTGTGGTGTTTGGGGTGCTATCGCTTGTGGTATTTTTGGTACTGAAGCACTTGGCGGTTTAGGTGGTGTAAGTTTGATGTCGCAGCTAATCGGCTCGGCTGCAGGTATTGCTGTTGCAGTGATCGGCGGTGTTATTGTTTATGGTGGTGTGCGTGCAGTTTCTGGTCTACGTTTGACTCAAGAGGAAGAGTATAACGGTGCTGACCTATCTATCCATAAGATTGAATCTACTAGCGATAACTAATCTGTCGCTTTAGATCTATTGAAAAAGCCGGGTATTGCCCGGCTTTTTTGTTGGTAGTGTTTAGTTAAATATTGCTTGTCTGAATTTTTGTAGTTTAGAAAAAATAAAATCAGAACGTTCTTTTTTTCCTTTCTCTGTATAGTACTGCATATCTATTACGCCTGATTCTGTTCTTTTTAGCATTCGTGCTTGCTGACTTAAGCCGTCATAGCCCCAGTCTGTTGTGGGTACTTCATCTAAAACTACGTAACTGGTAGGTGTTAGAGGCCCAATTTCGTTATCCAAAAGTTGATTGAATGCGCTAAGTGCATCGGACTTTTCCTTGTCGGTATTGGTGTCTTTGCTGATTTTGGCATTCACATAGGCAGATACCGAATTGCTGGCTAATTTATTGCCGATAAACCAATGCTCTTTATCTATTTTTATAATACTTACGGCGGTTAATTCTGCTTTTTTATGAAGAATTTTAGCCATGATATTTGTTGTACCTTCGGCTAGGTTTTTGATCTGTAATTGGGTCAAGTCGCTGGATACATGTATTGATATGTAAGGCATAACGCTCTCCTTGTCTGTTTAAATCCAGCTTACGTGCTCATTTATATTATTAATAACGATTAATATAGTTTATATTGATCGTAAAATGCGATTGGTAAGAGGCAGGCATGGCGCAGCCCAATATAAGTACTGAATTATTGAGGACTTTTCTTGCTGTGGTTGAAAGGGATGGTTTTATTCGAGCGGCAGAGTTCCTGCATAAGACGCAATCCACAGTAAGTCAGCAGATTAAAAAACTAGAACTGGAATTGGGGGCTGTTCTGTTCCGTCCTCACGGCCGTAAGCGGCTGCTGACGCATGAAGGGGAGATGTTGGTTGGTTACGCAAGGAAAATGCTGGCGTTGCAGGACGATGCGATAGCGAGCTTGGCGAGTAGTGGGGAGCTAGGGGAGATAAAGGTAGGTGTCTCTCAAGGTGTTGCTGAAACTGTATTGCCTGAGCTCTTGGCTGGGTTTGCTCGGAAGAATCCCGCGGTAAGGCTGTTTGTAGAGACGGGTTATAGCGATGAATTGGAGTTAGGGTACGAGCGGGGCGATTATGATCTTATCGTCACGTTATCGTTGAGTGGCTCAGGGAAGGGGGAGGTTTTAGGAGGTGAACCGTTGGCGTGGATTGGTCCTGAAGGCTTCTCTTGGTCGTTGGGTAGGGAGTTACCTATGGCGTCATATTCCAAAGCTTGTCAGTTTAGGCGAGTTTCTATTGAATCTCTGGATCAGTCGGGAATTCCATGGCGCTTGGTTTATACCTCGTCAAGCTATCAAGGGCTTATGGCGGCGGTAAAGAGCGGTTTGGGCGTTACTGTGAGGCCGAGGAGTGCTGTTCTGCCAGGGGTTGAGTTGATTGGAGAGCGTCTTGGTTTGCCTGAATTGCCAATGATTTATACATCGTTGCGCTATAGGCGGGATATCAATGTTGCGAATGAGTTGGCAGAAACGTTTAGATTAGCGTCGCTTGGGGTTCGGTAAATTGAGGAATATAGACAATAAAAAAGCCGCATAAAGCGGCTTTTTTGGTAATTGGTGCGTCTTACTTAGGGTATGAACGCTGAGTCGGACCAGTGTAAAGCTGGCGTGGACGACCAATTTTGTTAGGGCTGCTGTGGAACTCGCTCCAGTGGGAGATCCAGCCGATTGTACGAGACAATGCAAAGATCACTGTAAACATGTTGGTTGGGATACCAATTGCTTTCAGGATAATACCGGAATAGAAATCTACGTTCGGGTATAGTTTTCGTGCAGCAAAGTACTCGTCTTCGATAGCGATTGTCTCAAGACGTTTCGCGATCTTAAGAAGAGGATCATTTTCTAGGCCTAATTCAGCCAGTACTTCGTCACAAGACTTCTTCATTACGCGTGCGCGTGGATCGAAGTTGCGATATACGCGGTGACCGAAGCCCATTAGGCGGAATGGGTCGTTTGGATCTTTTGCTTTAGCAACGAATTCATCAATGCGTGACTCATCGCCGATCTCTTCAAGCATGTTAAGTACAGCTTCGTTAGCACCGCCGTGAGCAGGGCCCCAAAGTGCAGCGATACCAGAAGCGATACATGCGAATGGGTTGGCGCCAGAAGAGCCCGCAAGACGTACTGTAGAAGTAGATGCGTTCTGTTCGTGGTCAGCGTGAAGTACGAAGATGCGGTCCATTGCTTTCTCAAGTACAGGGTTAACCTGATACTCTTCGCAAGGTGTACCGAACATCATCTGCAGGAAGTTGCCTGCATAGCTCAGATCGTTGCGTGGGTACATAAACGGTTGACCGTTCGAGTACTTGAAGCACATCGCAGCAATAGTAGGCATTTTCGCGATTAGGCGGTATGCACAAACTTCACGGTGATGTTCGTTATCGATGTCTAGAGAGTCATGGTAGAACGAAGAAAGAGCGCCAACCACGCCGCACATGATCGCCATTGGGTGAGCGTCACGACGGAAGCCGTTATAGAAGTGGTTTAGTTGCTCATGAACCATGGTGTGGTTCTTCACAGTTTCTACGAATTTAGCCTTTTGCTCTGCGCTTGGCAGTTCGCCGTTCAATAGTAGGTAGCACACTTCCATGTAGTCTGATTTTTCTGCTAGCTCGTCGATTGGGTAACCGCCGTGCAGTAGCACGCCTTTGCCGCCATCGATGAAAGTGATGCTAGAGTCACACGCAGCTGTGGAAACAAAACCAGGGTCGTACGTGAACAGGCCTTTGCCAGTCAGTGGGCGCACATCAATTACGTCTGGACCTAGAGTGCCTGAATACACTGGAAGCTCAATAGCTTCATCCAGACCGTCGACTGTTAAACGTGCTTTCTTATCAGCCATTAAAAGGCTCCTATCATTATGTTTTAGTTCTGTTTTGACTTTCTTATTAGTCAGATCTAAGAGTCTTGGCCCGATAAATTGGACCCACACAATATAGAGACTGAAAAAAGTTTGTCAATCCGACTAAATGGGTTAGTTACCGCATCGCAGCAAAAACGGATGAATTTTTATCAGGAATGGTACTAAGGCTGAATAGTCATTTGGTTGTACGACTTTTGATATGCCGTAAGGTCCTAGACAAAAGGCGAACTACGCTGTGTTTGCGTTGTATTGTCAAGGTGAAATGCTTATACTCTCGCCCCGAAGTTTATCCCTAGTTTATGTCCTATTATATTAGTTCATATATTATGGATATGCTTGAGGAGCGAGGTACTTATCTTCAACACTTCCGAGCAACCGAGCCCTGCAAAGGGGCCGTAAAAAGTGTGAACAAGAGCCGTGAATAAGAAAAGACCTGTAAATTTAGATCTTCAAACTATCAAAATGCCGCTACCGGCGATTACATCCATCCTGCATCGTGTGACAGGCGTGGCGCTATTCTTTGGTGCTGTGTTTGCAATGTATGCTTTGGGTTTGTCCCTGGAATCAGAAGCGGGCTTCAATGAAGCTGTTGATATGTTTGAGAATGGCTTCTTCGCGAAGCTTATAGCGTGGGGAAGTGTATCAGCATTGCTATACCACTTCTTCGCGGGCATCAAACACCTGGTAATGGATTTTGGCCACTGTGAAGAACTTGAAAGTGGTCAGATGGCAGCGAAAGTGACCTTGGGTCTAGCTGTTGCAGCAATCCTCATTTCGGGAGTATGGATATGGTAACTAGTATTACTAGCTTTGGCCGTAGTGGCCTGTATGACTGGATGATTCAGCGTGTAAGCGCGGTAATCCTAGCTGTATACACAATCTTTATGATTGGTTATCTAGCATTTGGCGCAGAACTAACTTACGAAATGTGGGTTGGTTTGTTCGAAGGAACTGCAATGCGCATCTTTACAATGCTAGCGCTACTATCCTTTGCTGCACACGTATGGATTGGTATGTGGTCTGTTTCTACTGACTATATTAAGCCAACTGGTTTGCGTTTCGTGTTTCAATCTGCATGTGGTCTCCTAACGTTTATCTACGTTGTGTGGGGCATTCAGATTTTGTGGGGTGTTTAAAAGATGTCTAAACTACGTACGCTTACTTTCGACGCGATTGTTGTCGGTGGCGGTGGTGCAGGCATGCGTGCTGCACTTCAGCTTGCACAAAGTGGTCTAAACACTGCTTGTGTAACAAAAGTATTCCCAACTCGATCTCACACAGTATCCGCTCAAGGCGGTATTACTTGTGCGATCGCAAGTGCTGATCCAAACGACGACTGGCGTTGGCACATGTACGATACCGTTAAAGGTTCTGATTACATCGGTGACCAAGACGCTATCGAATACATGTGTTCTGTAGGTCCTCAGGCGGTATTCGAACTAGACCACATGGGTCTTCCGTTCTCCCGTACTGAAACAGGCCGTATCTACCAGCGTCCTTTCGGTGGTCAGTCTAAGAATTTTGGTGAAGGTGGTCAGGCTGCACGTACATGTGCTGCAGCAGACCGTACTGGTCACGCACTGCTTCATGCTCTATACCAGGGCAACATGAAAGCAGGTACTACCTTCCTTAATGAGTGGTACGCAGTAGACCTAGTTAAGAATGACGATGGCGCAGTTGTTGGCTGTATCGCTATCTGCATCGAAACAGGTGAGACTGTATACATCAAGGCTAAAGCGACTGTTCTCGCAACAGGCGGTGCTGGCCGTATCTACTCTTCTACTACTAACGCTCTTATCAATACTGGTGACGGTATGGGTATGTCTCTGCGTGCGGGTGTTCCGGCGCAGGATATGGAGATGTGGCAGTTCCACCCAACCGGTATCGCAGGTGCAGGTGTACTTGTAACTGAAGGTTGTCGTGGTGAAGGTGGTTACCTAATCAACAAAGACGGCGAGCGCTTCATGGAGCGTTACGCGCCAAACGCTAAAGACCTAGCAGGTCGTGACGTTGTGGCACGTTCTATGATCCTTGAGATCCTAGAAGGTCGTGGTTGTGGTGAAGATGGTGATCACGTTTACTTGAAGATGGATCACTTGGGTGAAGAGGTTCTTCATTCACGTCTACCTGGTATCTGTGAACTGTCTAAAACATTCGCAGCTACAGACCCAGTTGTTAAGCCGATTCCAGTTGTTCCAACTTGTCACTATCAGATGGGTGGTGTTGCAACTAACATTGGTGGTCAGGCAATTGCTCCTAATAAAGACGGTGAAGATCAGATTGTTGACGGTCTTTACGCTTGTGGTGAAGTTGCATGTGTATCTGTACACGGTGCTAACCGTCTAGGTGGCAACTCACTGCTTGACCTTGTTGTATTTGGTCGTGCAGCTGGTATGCAGATCGAACAGCAAATGCGTGATGGTTACGAAGTGGCAAGTGCTACTGAAGAGAACATTGAAGCTGCAATGGCTCGTCTGAACCGCCTAAATAACTCAACGGGTGGTGAGAGCGTATCTGAAGTTCGTAAAGAGCTACAGAGCACGATGCAGCTTTACTTCGGTGTATTCCGTGACGGCGAAAGTATGCAGAAAGGTCTTGAATTGCTGAAAGGCATTCGCGAGAAGATCAATAACCTTCATCTAGAAGATAAGAGCCAAGCATTTAATACTGCGCGTATTGAAGCGCTTGAGCTTGAAAACTTGTTTGAAGTGGCTGAAGCGACTGCAATCGCTGCGGAAGAGCGTAAAGAATCTCGTGGTGCCCACGCACGTAACGACTTTACTGATCGTGATGATGAGAATTGGTTATGCCATTCTGTCTACTTCCCTACGGATAAAACCATTGGTAAGCGTGCAGTTAACTTTGCACCTAAGACAATGGAACCATTCCCACCTAAAACACGTACTTACTAAGGAGCTTCTATCATGTTGGTTAGTGTATATCGCTACAATCCTGAAACAGACGATGCTCCTTACATGCAGGATATTCATATCGATATTCCTGGTGGTAAGGACATTATGGTGTTGGATTTGCTACAGCTTCTAAAGGACAAAGATCCGTCTATGGCGTATCGTCGTTCTTGTCGTGAAGGTGTATGTGGTTCAGACGGTATGAACATGAACGGCCTTAACGGTCTTGCATGTATTACTCCGTTATCTGCTGTAGTTAAAGACGATAAGCTTGTACTGCGTCCTCTACCAGGTCTACCGGTTATCCGTGACCTTGTTGTAGATATGACTCAGTTCTACAAAGCTTACGAGAAAATCAAGCCGTTCTTGATCAACGATACTCCGCCGCCTGCGATTGAGCGTCTGCAGTCTCCGGAAGATCGTGCTGAGTTGGATGGTCTGTACGAGTGTATTCTTTGTGCATGCTGCTCAACTTCTTGTCCGTCTTTCTGGTGGAACCCAGATAAGTTCATCGGTCCTTCTGGCCTGCTTCAAGCGTACCGCTTCTTGGCAGACAGTCGTGATACGGCGACTCGTGAGCGTCTAGCGGATTTGGATGACCCATTCAGTGTCTTCCGCTGCCATGGCATCATGAACTGCGTTAACGTTTGCCCTAAAGGATTGAATCCTACTAAGGCGATCGGCAAGATTCGCAACATGCTGCTAGCGCAAGCAACCTGATCTACCCTAAAAAGCGGTGCCATTGGCACCGCTTTTTTGTGTTTGAAAAAGAAAAAAGAATTTTTTGTAAAAAAATTACCATATTCGCATAAAGAATGATTAAAGCTTGCTTCCAAAAGCTTTAATATAAGAATCCCGAGACAGTTAAAGCTGTTTGATCGGGGGATTGAAGGTAACTCAAAGAGGAGCGATATCTATCGGAAGATCCCGATAGAATCAAAAAGCTCCCAGAGCCAGGGTGATCAAGAATGCAAGAAAGCATCATGGATCTCATGTGGAAGAATGCTCACCTTTATGGTGGCAACCTTTCATACGTTGAAGAACTGTACGAAACTTACCTGATGGATCCAAATGCGGTTCCTCAGGAATGGCGAGAAGAATTCGACCGACTACCAAAAGTTGGCGAAAATCTGACACAGGATGTGCCGCATTCTGCTATCAGAGAACATTTTCTCTATCTATCTAAAAACCAAAAACGCGCTGCGCCAACTGCTGTAAGTTCGGTTAGTTCCGAACATGAGAAAAAGCAGGTTCGTGTATTGCGTATGATCAACGCTTACCGTGTACGTGGTCATCAGGTTGCCAACATCGATCCATTAGGTTTGATGCAACGTGAAGATGTACCGGATCTTGATCTGCGTTTCCATGAGCTGTCTGAAGCTGATTACGATACTGTATTCCAGCTAGGTTCTCTGTTCTTCGGTCCTGAAGAAGCTCCGCTGCGTGATATCGTTGCTGATCTGAAGAAAACGTATTGTACAACGGTCGGTGCAGAGTACATGCACATCGTTGATACACAAGAAAAGCGTTGGATTCAGTCTCGTTTAGAGCCTGTTCGCTCACATCCAGAAGCTGAAGTTAACAAGAAGAAAATGATTCTTGAGCGCCTAACAGCTGCTGAAGGTCTTGAGAAATACTTGGGCTCTCGTTATGCCGGTGCTAAGCGCTTCGGTCTGGAAGGTGGCGAGTCAATGATCGTATCCCTAAACACGCTAATTCAGCGTGCTGGTAAACAGGGTGCGAAAGAAGTTGTTATCGGCATGGCTCACCGTGGCCGTCTAAATACGCTTGTTAATATCTTTGGTAAAAACCCAGCTGATTTGTTTGACGAATTTGAAGGGAAGCGTGTTGTAGATACATCTGGTGACGTTAAGTACCACCAAGGTTTCTCATCTAACGTAGAAACTGAAGGCGGTGAAGTTCACATCGCTATGGCATTTAACCCATCTCACCTAGAGATTGCTGCTCCGGTAGTAGAAGGTTCTGTACGCGCGCGTCAGGATCGTCGTGAAGATGCTGATGGTACTTCTGTTGTTCCTGTAAATATTCACGGAGACCAAGCTTTCTGTGGTCAGGGTGTAGTAATGGAGACATTCCAGATGTCTCAGACCCGTGCATATAAAACAGGCGGCACAATCCATATTGTAGTTAACAACCAAGTTGGTTTTACAACATCTAAGCAAGAAGACTCACGTTCAACTGAGTACTCTACCGATGTTGCGAAAATGATTCAGGCGCCTATCTTCCACGTAAATGGCGATGACCCTGAAGCAGTTCGTTTTGTTACACAGCTGGCTGTTGATTACCGTAACGAATTTAAGAAAGACGTTGTAATTGACTTGTTCTGTTACCGTCGTCGCGGTCACAACGAAGCTGATGAACCATCTGGTACACAACCGTTGATGTACGCGCAGATCAAAAAGCAGAAAACTACGCGTGAACTTTACGCTCAGCAGTTGATTTCTGAAGGTGTTGTTACACTTGAAGAAAGCAAGGCGATGGAGAAAGAGTACCGTAAGCTGCTAGAGAATGGCGAGCATGTTGTTAAGTCACTTGTACATGAGCCAAACTCTGAACTGTTTGTAGATTGGAAGCCTTACCTAGGTCATGAGTGGTCATTCGACTGCCCAGAAACCAAAGTTGATCTTAAGTTGCTGCAAGAGCTAGGTAATAAGATTTGTGAAACGCCTGAAGGTTTCGCAGTTCAGCGCCAAGTTCAAAAAATCATTGATGACCGTAAGCGTATGGCTCACGGTGCAATGGAATTGAACTGGGGTATGGCTGAATCTCTTGCTTATGCAACTATCCTTGCTGAAGGTCATCCAATTCGTATCACGGGTCAGGATGTGGGGCGTGGTACGTTCTCTCACCGTCACGCGGTACTACATGATCAGAAGACAGCTGAAACTTACCTGCCATTAGATAATCTTTCCGATGAGCAGCCTCGTCTAACATTGCATGACTCTTTCCTATCGGAAGAAGCGGTACTTGCGTTTGAGTACGGTTATGCGACTACGATGCCAAATGCGCTAGTTATTTGGGAAGCTCAGTTCGGTGATTTCGCCAACGGTGCACAGGTAGTAATTGACCAGTTCATCACTTCTGGTGAACATAAATGGCAGCGCCTATGTGGTCTGACAATGTTGTTGCCTCACGGTTTCGAAGGTCAGGGCCCAGAGCACTCTTCAGCGCGTCTAGAGCGTTACTTACAATTGTGTGCAGAGCACAACATTCAGGTTGTTACACCAACTACGCCAGCACAGATTTTCCACTTGCTGCGTCGTCAGGTTGTACGTCCGCTACGTAAGCCTCTAGTTGTTATGTCTCCGAAGAGTTTGTTGCGTCATAAACAAGCGGTTTCTACTCTTGAAGATCTAGCAGATGGTTCATTCCAGCCAGTTATTGGTGAAGTTGATCAGTTAGAGCCTAAGAAGGTGAAACGTCTTGTACTGTGTGGTGGTAAGGTTTACTACGACCTTTACAACCGCCGTGCTGAATTGGAAAAAGATGATGTTGCAATCGTTCGTATCGAGCAGCTATATCCATTCCCAGAAGCACAATTGGCAGAAGCAATCTCTGAGTATACAAACTTAGAATCTGTAGTTTGGTGTCAAGAAGAACCAATGAACCAGGGCGCATGGTACTCAATGCAGCACCATATGCGTCATGTTCTACACAAACATGACAGCAAGTTACATTTGGAAGGGGTAGCCCGTCCAGCATCTGCAGCTCCAGCAGTAGGGTACATTTCTGTACACGCTGAGCAGCAGGAAAAACTAGTTAATGATGCACTTAACGGTTGATCAGGCGATTAACCACAATTATTAATCGCCTGACGGTGATAACGATAAAGGAAAAAACATGTCCATCGAAATCAAAGCGCCGACGTTCCCAGAATCTGTAGCAGACGGCACAATCGCAACTTGGCACAAACAGCCAGGTGAAGCATGCTCAGCAGACGAGCTTATTGTTGATATTGAAACTGATAAAGTTGTACTAGAAGTTGTAGCGCCAGAAGATGGTGTTATTGCTGAAGTACTAAAAGGCGAAGGCGACACGGTTCTTAGTGATGAAGTGATCGCTAAGTTTGAAGCGGGTGCTGCAGGTTCTGCTGCACCAGCTGCTGCTGAAGAAGCTGCGGCTCCTGCAGGTGATGCTGACAAAGTTGGCCCTGCCGCACGTAAGCTGATCGACGAAAACGGCCTAGATGCATCCCAAATTACTGGTACTGGCAAAAATGGTGGTATCACTAAAGAAGACGTTCAGAACTTCATCAAAAATGGTGCACAAGCACCTGCAGCAGCACCTGCTCCTGCGGCATCTGCTGCTCCAGCACAAGCTGCTGCACCAGTTAACGTTCCAGCAGGTGAGCGTGTAGAGAAACGAGTTCCAATGACTCGTCTACGTGCAACAATTGCTAAACGTCTAGTTGAAGCACAGCAAAATGCTGCAATGCTTACTACTTACAATGAAGTAAACATGAAGCCGGTTATGGAACTGCGTAAGCAGTACAAAGACCTATTCGAGAAAACTCACAACGGTACTCGTCTTGGTTTCATGTCTTTCTTCGTTAAAGCTGCAACTGAAGCACTGAAGAAATTCCCAGCAGTTAACGCGTCTATCGACGGAAATGACATGGTTTACCATGGCTACCAAGATATCGGTGTAGCTGTTTCTACTGACCGTGGTTTGATGGTACCAGTACTACGTGACACTGATGTAATGAGCCTAGCAGACGTTGAGTCTACTATCGCTGATTTCGGTAAGCGTGGTCGTGAAGGTAAGCTTGGTATGGACGACATGCAGGGCGGTACATTCACAATCACTAACGGTGGTGTATTCGGTTCTTTGATGTCTACTCCAATCTTGAACCCACCACAAACTGCTATTCTAGGTATGCATAAAATTCAGGAACGTCCAATGGCTGTAAACGGCCAGGTTGAGATCCTGCCAATGATGTACCTCGCTCTGTCATACGATCACCGTATGATTGATGGTAAGGAAGCTGTACAATTCCTAGTGACAATTAAGGACCTTCTAGAAGATCCTGCACGTATGCTACTAGAGGTTTAAGGTTAGTCCTGATAAGAACAGAGTGAAGATAGGATAAAACATGTCTGATAAATTTGACGTTATTGTTGTAGGTGCGGGTCCTGGCGGTTATGTAGCTGCGATCCGTGCAGCACAGCTTGGTCTGAAAACTGCGTGTGTTGAAAAGTGGGTTGATGATAAAGGAGCAGCAGTTCTAGGTGGTACATGCCTAAACGTAGGTTGTATTCCTTCAAAAGCTCTACTGGAATCTACACACCAGTTCCACAATGCTCAGCATGCTGACGTGCACGGCATCCAAACGGGTGGCGATGTCACTATGGATGTTAAAGCGATGGTTGCTCGTAAAGACAAGATCGTAGGCAACCTAACTGGCGGTATTGCGGGTCTGTTTAAAGCAAACGGTGTAACTTTGCTTCAGGGTATGGGCAAATTGCACGGCGGTAAGAAAGTTGAAGTGACTGCAGCTGACGGTTCTTCTACTACTTACGATGCTGAGAACGTGATTCTAGCGTCTGGTTCTGTACCGGTTGAAATCCCACCAGCGCCGCTTACTGAAGGTTTGATCCTTGATAATGCGGGCGCACTAGATATCGATGAAACGCCTAAACGTTTGGGTGTTATCGGTGCCGGAGTTATCGGTTTGGAAATGGGCTCAGTTTGGGCGCGTTTAGGTACAGAAGTTACTGTACTTGAAGCAATGGACGATTTCCTTGCGCTAGCAGATAAAGATGTAGCTAAAGAAGCTGCAAAACTGTTCAAGAAACAGAAGCTAGACATCAAGCTTGGTGCTCGTTGCACAGGCACTGAAATCATCGACGGCAAAGAAGTGAAAGTTAAATACACTGATGCCAACGGTGAGCAGGAAATGGTTGTTGATAAGTTGATCGTTGCTGTAGGCCGTAAGCCACAGACGCAAGGTCTACTTGCTGATGACTCTGGTGTTTCTCTAGATGAGCGTGGCTTCATCTTCGTTGACGAGAAATGTCAGACTGGTGTTCCTGGTGTATATGCGATTGGTGATTCTGTTCGTGGCCCAATGCTTGCGCATAAGGCTTCTGAAGAAGGCATCATGGTTGCTGACATCATTGCTGGTCACCATGCACAGCTTAACTATGACGTTATTCCAAACATCATCTACACGCATCCTGAACTAGCTTGGGTTGGTAAAACTGAGCAAGAGCTTAAGGCTGAAGGCGTTAAAGTTAAAGTGGGTAAATTCCCATTTGCTGCTTCCGGTCGTGCCATGGCTGCTAACGATACCGAAGGTTTCGTTAAGATGATCGCTTGCGAAGAAACTGATCGTATTCTGGGTGTTCACATGGTTGGTGGTATTGCTTCCGAGCTTATCGGTCAAGCTGCTATCGCTATGGAATTCTGCTCAAGTGCAGAAGACCTTCAGATGACAGTATTTGCCCATCCGACTGTAAGTGAGGCTGTACATGAAGCAGCGCTAGCAGTTGATGGACACGCGATTCATATGGCGAATCGCAAAAAACGCTAAGTAATTAGCACAGAGAGATCCGGCTTACTCTTACAAGGAGTAAGCCGTATATAAAACTTGTTGCTAGAACCAACAGGGCTGTTACAGGGGCGTATTTAGATCCCTGATACAGAAAAAATCATATAGTGATAACACAACGGGTTAGAGCATGAATCTTCATGAGTACCAGGGTAAACAGCTGTTTGCCGAATATGGTCTGCCGGTATCCAAAGGATACGCAGTAGATACTCCAGAAGCAGCGGCTGAAGCTGCTGAAAAAATTGGTGGTGATAAGTGGGTTGTTAAAACTCAGGTGCACGCTGGCGGCCGTGGTAAGGCTGGCGGTGTTAAGTTGGTTGACTCTCCTGCAGAAGCGCAAGAGTTTGCAGCTAACTGGCTGGGCAAAAACCTAGTTACATTCCAGACTGACGAAAATGGTCAGCCTGTTTCTAAAATTTTGGTTGAAGACTGCACAGATATTGCAAACGAGCTATATCTTGGTGCTGTTGTAGACCGTTCTACTCGCCGTATCGTTTTCATGGCATCTACTGAAGGTGGTGTTGAAATCGAGACAGTTGCAGAAGAAACTCCAGAAAAGATTCTTAAAGCTGAAGTTGATCCGCTAACGGGTGCTCAGCCTTACCAGGGTCGCGATCTTGCGTTTAAACTGGGCCTAGAAGGCGACCAGATTAAGCAGTTCGTAAAAATCTTCTTGGGTCTAGCTCAGATGTTCCAAGAAAAAGATCTGGCTCTTCTAGAGATTAACCCTCTGGTTATTACTGATGAAGGTAACTTGCACTGCCTAGACGCTAAAGTAGCGATCGATGGCAACGCTGTTTACCGTCACAAAGATCTTCAAGCTATGCACGATCCATCTCAGGAAGATGAGCGTGAAGCACACGCTGCTGAGTGGGATCTAAACTACGTTGCTCTAGACGGCACTATCGGCTGCATGGTTAACGGTGCTGGTCTTGCGATGGGTACTATGGACATCGTTGCTCTACACGGTGGTTTCCCAGCTAACTTCCTTGACGTTGGTGGTGGCGCGACTAAAGAGCGTGTTACTGAAGCGTTCAAACTAATCCTAGCTGACGAAAAAGTTAAGACTGTATTGGTTAACATCTTCGGCGGTATCGTACGTTGTGACCTAATTGCTGAAGGTATCATCGGCGCAGTTAAAGAAGTAGGTGTAAACGTACCAGTTGTTGTACGTCTGGAAGGTAACAATGCTGATCTAGGTTCTAAGCTTCTTGCTGAATCTGGTCTAGACATCATCGCAGCTACTAGCTTGACTGATGCAGCTCAGCAAGCAGTAAACGCAGCGGAGGGTAAATAATGTCCGTTTTGATTAATAAAGACACCAAAGTAATCTGCCAAGGTTTCACTGGTGGTCAAGGTACCTTCCACTCTGAACAAGCTATCGCGTACGGTACGCAGATGGTTGGCGGTGTAACTCCAGGTAAAGGTGGTACAACTCACCTAGGTCTACCTGTATTCAACACTGTTGCAGAAGCTGTAGAAGCGACTGGCGCAGATGCATCTGTTATCTACGTTCCAGCTCCGTTCTGTAAAGATTCTATCCTAGAAGCTGCAAACGGTGGCGTTAAGCTAATCGTTTGTATCACTGAGCACATCCCCGTTATGGATATGCTTGAGTGTAAAGTTAAGTGTGACGAGCTAGGTGTACGCCTAATCGGCCCTAACTGCCCAGGTGTTATCACTCCAGGCGAATGTAAGATTGGTATTATGCCAGGTCACATTCACCTACCAGGTAAAGTAGGTATTGTTTCCCGTTCTGGTACTCTAACTTATGAAGCTGTTAAGCAGACTACAGATGCAGGTTTCGGTCAGTCTACTTGTGTAGGTATCGGTGGTGACCCAATCCCTGGTTCTAACTTCATCGATATTCTGGAAATGTTCCAGAATGATCCACAGACTGAAGCGATTGTAATGATCGGTGAGATCGGTGGTACTGCAGAAGAAGAAGCGGCTGCTTACATCAAAGCAAACGTTACTAAGCCTGTTGTTTCTTACATTGCTGGTGTTACTGCACCTGCTGGTAAGCGTATGGGTCACGCTGGTGCGATCATCTCTGGTGGTAAAGGTACTGCTGATGAGAAATTCGCAGCACTTGAAGATGCAGGCGTTAAGACTGTACGTTCTCTTGCTCAGATCGGCGATGCACTAAAAGAAGTTACTGGCTGGTAAGCTATAACATCTCTAAAAAAGGCAGCTTAGGCTGCCTTTTTTATTGCCCGAATAAATAGGTGTTGAAACATTATTTGTATAATGTGATTGTTAAATAACATTATTTTAAGTGCAGATCGTTTATGAAAAACCTTATCGTGATAGGTGTTGCTTCAATTGTTGGCTTAGCAGTTGTTGGCGGTGCAGGTTTCTTTGGTTATAAGATGTATTCAGAGTTGGCTGAATATAAAGCCTTAGGTCCGATTAAGGATATGCGAACTTATAGCAAAGAAAATTTTGATCTTAAAAAAGAAAATAAGCTGTTATTAGAAAAGTCTGCGTACATGCAGCGGCAATTTCTAATTCATCGTAAAGTAACAGTGGGTCAAGCTGTTAAAAGGTCAGAAAGAAAAGTTGCAACATCGATTGCTGCTTTTACCCCAATTTCAGGTTCCTATGTACTTGCTGCAATGTCTGCGCAAGAGCAATTGGAGCTCTGCCAAGATGTACAGGCTTTAATAAAACTAGAGTCCCAATTGTTTGAATCCTCTGATCCTGCTGTCGTAATGCAGCAAGAAAAGATTTGCGGTACTTATATCGAGCGTAAATTGATGCCGTTATTTAAATACCAAATGCTTCGCGTGCGTGCGTCAATGACGGGCTCTCTTGGTCATCTCAGAGTAGATGCTGAGGAAAAGTTTGAGAAGGCGCGTAAGCTTCTTGAAAAGTGGGAAGTGCCAGTTGAACGGGAGTTGGATTCTTACACGGATTTTGATCGTTAGATTTATTTATTTCGATTTATCTGTCTATCAAACTAGTTTACTTATTAACTCGGTATTTTTATTTAGCTGCTACAATTTTATTTACTCATCATAGTATTATGCGTTTTAATAATAACCGTAATTTATAAGTGGTTAATTGGGTTGAGGGCGATAATCTTTGAGTAGTACTAAGATTGCAATGAATGCCTTAGCCGAGCGTATGCCCGGTGCCTTTTATCGCCGTTCTGTTCAGGGCGATCGAGCTTTGTTGTTGATTACTTCAGGCTGTAAAGAGTTAACAGGCTACTCTGTAGAGGAATGGTTAAAGGGAGATATTAGTTTTAAAGAACTTATTGATCCTGAATGTCATTCTCACTATCGAGATGTTGTTGATAGTGCTCTAGTCGAAGGAAAGCCCTACAGTGTTGAATATAAGATTACACATAAGAATGGTGCTGTCTTATGGGTGTGGGAGCAGGGACATGGTGTAACGGATGCTGGTAGTCTTTCTGCTATTGAGGGCTATATCACTGATATTACTTCGCAAAAAGATCATGAGGTTGGTTTGCGAAATGCTTTGAGTGCGAAGCAGCAGCTACTAGAAGAATATAAAGGTGTTGTTGATTGTAGTGCTATTGTCTCTAAGACAGACCCAAATGGCGTTATTACTTATGTTAATGATCATTTCTGTAAAGTCTCAGGTTATAGCCCTGAAGAGCTAATCGGGTCAACTCACGCCATTGTTCGGCACCCCCAAACTAGGCCTGACATTTTTAAAGATCTATGGAGTACCATTCTTTCAGGTAATACCTGGAAAGGTACGCTGAGAAATAGAGCAAAAAATGGGCAAGATTATTATGTAAATTCGGCTATCTCTCCGATCATGGATTCAGATGGTAATATCATTGAATTCATTTCGGTTCGTTTTGATGTGACGTCGCTCATTGAGAAAGAGAAGCGAATTAGAAGACAGATTACTGACCAGCTAACTGGTTTGCCTAACAGGCAGAGTTTGTTAGAGGATTTAACTTCAGTTGAGTCAGGCTCATTGGCCATACTTAATATCAACGACTTTAAGTTGGTTAATGAATATTATGGCTTCGCTGTTGGTGATCAATTATTGCGAGATATGGCAATTTTGCTTTCTGAAGTTGCCGAGCTTCATGATTTAAATCTGTACCGTCTGTCAGGTGATGAGTTTGCACTCTTCTGCAAAGGACATTTGCGTGATATCGGCTTTGATACGTTGTGTGACTCTATTGTATCGCGTGTAGCTGAGAAAGTTATTACTATTATAGGGATCGAGTTTGCTTTAGCGGTGACTATTGGGGCTTCTAATGGCTGCACAAAAGATCTACTTTTACATGCAGACATTGCCCTTCATAGCGCTAAAGAGCAGCATCTATCAGTACAAATATATGACATCTATTCGCCACTAAAGCGTCAAATTGATAACAACATTACTTGGCTTAAAAGAATTCGAGAAGCGATTCATGAAGATCGAATAGAAGTCTTTGCTCAACCAATCTTGGATGTGGATTCGTCTGAGATTAATCGTTATGAATGTTTAATGAGATTAAGGGAGGGTGAAAATTACATTTCACCCTATCTATTCCTGCAGGCGGCTAAACATGGTCGGCTTTATGGTGATCTAACCCGAATTGTATTTTCCAAAGCCTGTGAGTTTTTTGCAGAACGAAGCGACAGTTTTTCTATTAATATCACAGCCTCGGATATCTTAAATCCTAATACTTCTAATTACATTATTAGAACGATTAAGCGCTACGGGGTTGGTGATAGGCTTGTGTTTGAATTGGTTGAAAGTGAAGGGATTGAAGATTCTGAACTTATTATTCAATTTTTTGATCAAGTGAAAGCGATGGGCTGTAGCTTAGCGATTGATGACTTTGGTACGGGTTATTCTAACTTCGAATACCTTCTAAAACTCGATATTGATTATATAAAGATTGATGGCTCTTTGATTCGTTACATTGATAAGGATGATAATGCACGTATTGTGGCTGAAACAGTTGTTGATTTTGCGAGACGCTTGAACGTGAAGACGGTTGCAGAGTTTGTACATAACTATGAAGTAGAGCAATGTGCACGTGAAATCGGTGTCGATTTTCTTCAGGGTTTCCTGTTAGGTGAGCCTGCCCCATTGGACTCTCTCTAAACTTCATCTTCTGGTCTATTTATTGCTTTTCTATGCGAGGGCGACAGATTGATAGCATCTGTCGCTTATAAAGCTATAAAGGCTGGGATGTATTCGATCTCTTTTTGCTGTGATGTTCTATTTTAGTGCGAGCTGCACCTAATTGGTGATATCTGTCTGTACCTATAGAATTGGAGGTGAAAAAAATACTCTTGGCTGTAGTATAAGGTTTTCTATCTTGCTGGCAGTGTTGATTATTTTTAGTCCAGTTTTTGATAGGAAAACGTGTATTTAGTTTTAGGTATTAGCGATGTGTATAAATACCTTTGAGTACCACAAAATCTAACAGAGTAGTTCATTATGAGTCTTAAGCTTTTTCCATACTTCCAGCCTATCGTTGAAACCGCAACTGGTCGCATAGCTGGGTACGAAGCACTGGCAAGGATGAAAGATGAGAACGGCGATACGGTTTCTGCGGGTAGAATTTTTTCAGATAAGGGCCTCTCTGTTAAAGAACGTATTGAGCTTGATCGAGATGTGAGGCTTCAGGCGCTTCAGCAGATCCAATCACTGCCTGAAGATACTTTTATTAGTATCAATATATCCCCTGAGTGGCTGCAATACCTTGAGTCCCTAGATAACATTCCTACCTTGGAAATGATTAAGCAGCTCGCAGTTGATCCATCAAAAGTTGTTATAGAGATTACTGAGCTTGATGGTGACTTGGATGTGATTCAAAAGCTAGTTGAGCGATATCGTGAAGAGGGGTTCTGTATTGCTATCGATGATTTCGGTACGGGTTTTTCGCAATTAGATCGTATTGCCTTGCTAAAGCCGGATATCATTAAGCTGGATATGACTTTACTGAAAAGTGGTTCGACTGACAGTCGTCGTTCCTCAATGGTTCAAATGTTGGGTGAGCTTGCTTCAAAACTCGGCAGTAAGGTGCTGTGTGAGGGCGTTGAAACTGATGATGAATATTATTTGGCACTGAGCTGTAATGCAGTATATGTTCAGGGTTTTCTTTTCTCTGAGGCGCAGTCTGAGATGTTGCTTCCAGATTCGACCACTAAACAAGTGAAGGATCTATTAAGTCATTATCGTGATATGGCGATTAATGCTACTTCCCGAAGTCACTGGCGTGCGGAAAAGGTTAAAGCAGAGTTGCTCTCGTTAAGAGAGGTCTTAAAGGCTGCAAGTAGTGATGAAGATCTACAGCACTTTGTCGCAACAGAGCATTTAATGCGTTTCTATATCTGTGATCGTTTAGGCAATCAGATTTCTCCAAACTTTGAAAATAGTGATAAAGGCTGGATCCTTAATGAAAAACATAGAGGGTTTAACTGGAGTTGGAGACCTTATTTCTTTGAGCTTCTAGGATCCGCTGATACGAAAAATCGTTTGGTCTTCTCAGAGCCATACCAAGATATTCATACAGGGCAGCGAGCGCAAACGGCTGTTTTGTTTATCGATGACTCCCGTATCCTGCTTGCGGATTTACTGGATGAGGGGCAGGAGAGTGATCTGTTTAATGGTTTTAGCGCAATGCCAGCAAGCTGGATTCCTGAGATAGGCTAATTGAGTTGTTGTTATAAGAGCTAAGCCTAGAGGTTTGGCTCTTATTTTTTGAGCTCTTTCAGAAGAAGGGTATAAGCTTTATCTTTCTTTTCGATCTGGTGTAGCTTGATAATCTGATGGTTTAGTTCAGGTGCAAACCAGATGAAAGTCTGTCGCGTACTGCCTTCTTTACGCACGCGTTTTACTCGAATTGCCTCGTACTCGCCGATAGGGGCTTTGATGCTCTCTTTGCCGTCAACGATGAAGTTATATTCTTTTAACTTTCCACCATCTGCTACAGAGTATTTAAACTCTTTTTCTCCTTCAGCAACGGCTTGTTGTAGCAGTAGTTGATAGCTGATCTTGTCTTGAACGCCTTCTTTTATTGGCATCTGCCAGGGTTTGTTCTCAACCTTGTTTGTTACCAATTGGTTTTGCCAATCGAAATGAACTTCAGCCTTACGTTTTTTGCCTAGTACGCTACGTTTGTAGGTATAGTTAAGTGGCTTTAGCTTTGCGTTATCTAAAGTGAATTTGCTGGATTCGTAAATGCTGGCAAACATGGCTGAGGCTTTGGATTCAAAAAACCATTCGCCAGATTCATTTTTTTGTAGCTTGCGAGTAGTGTTGCCGCTGAGAGAGATGCTGCCATCCCAATCAATTTCGTAGCTTGCGGTAAAAGGAGTAAAAGGCGTTGCGGTGTCTGCAACTAGAGGAGTTGCCCAGAGAAGTGCGGACGCGAAAAGGGAATTAATTAACGTCTTATTTGCTCTGAGCATACTGGTTGCCTCATTAAATTTGATCGTGCTGAAAGCCCTGAGTAGGTGCGGCTTTACCGTCTAGGGTAACACCCCTGTCAGACCAGATCAGTCTGTCGGAACAAAACAGACCTACCGCTTGAGGGTAGATAATGTGTTCCACTTTATGGACTTTCTGTTGCAGGCTCTCACTTGTATCTTCCGGATCTATGCTTACTTTACCCTGAATGGCCAGCGGGCCACCATCTAGCTCTTCAGATACAAAGTGCACGGTACAGCCGTGTTCTTTATCACCGGCATCAATTGCGCGCTGATGGGTGTGAAGGCCTTTGTATTTAGGGAGTAGTGACGGGTGAATGTTAAACATTCTGCCGTTGTAGTGCCGAACAAATTCGGCAGTAAGGATACGCATAAACCCTGCAAGAACAATCAGGTCAGGCTGGTAAGTATCAATCTGTTTGATCATCGCTTGGTCAAAACTTTCCCGGCTATCAAAGTCGGTATGTTTTAAAACCAGGGTAGGGATATTGGAGTTGCGGGCACGCTCCAAGCCATAAGCCTCAGCTTTGTTGCTGAGGACGGCTTCGATGCGGCCATCAATTTGGCCTGCATCGATTGAATCCATTATAGCTTGGAGGTTGGAACCACTTCCTGATATCAGGACAACGATTCGTTTAGTCATTGGGCGAATTACGCCTCCAGACCAGCTAGTTCAACTTGCTCTTCACCTGCTTGCGCAGCAGCAATTGAACCGATAACCCAAGCATCTTCGCCAGCTTCGTTTAGTAGCTGAAGTGCTTCGTCTTGCTTGTCAGCAGGTACGCAGATAACCATGCCAACACCGCAGTTGAATGTGCGGTACATCTCAGTTGCATCAACGTTACCTTGCTCTTGTAGCCAATTGAATACTGCTGGCATAGTCCAAGAGTTAACATCGATTACAGCTTTCGCATTCTCTGGAAGAACACGTGGGATGTTCTCAAGTAGGCCGCCACCTGTAATGTGAGACAGAGCGTTTACTTGAGATTCTTTGATCAGTTTTAGAAGTGACTTAACGTAGATGCGTGTTGGCGCCATCAAAGCATCTGCTAGCGGTTTGCCATCAAGATCTGCAGTCAATTCTGTGCCGCTTACTTCTAGAATCTTACGGATTAGAGAGTAACCGTTAGAGTGCGGGCCAGAGGAAGCAAGGCCGATCAGCGTGTCACCAACTTTTACGTTAGTGCCGTCGATGATCTCATCTTCTTCTACAACACCTGTACAGAAGCCAGCTAGATCGTAATCTTCGCCTTCGTACATGCCTGGCATTTCAGCTGTTTCGCCACCAACAAGTGCAGCACCAGCTAAAGAACAACCTTCGCCAATACCTTTAACTACATCTGCAGCAGTATCAACGTTAAGTTTACCTGTCGCGTAGTAATCCAAGAAAAGTAGAGGTTCTGCGCCAGCAACGATTAGATCGTTAACACACATCGCAACTAGATCGATACCGATGGTGTCGTGCTTTCCTAGATCCATTGCTAGGCGTAATTTTGTACCTACACCGTCAGTACCTGAAACAAGTACAGGCTTACGGTAGCCTTCGGGGATACGGCATAGAGCGCCGAAACCACCTAGGCCGCCCATAACTTCAGGGCGAGTTGTGCTTTTAGCAACGCCTTTAATTCGATCAACTAGGGCGTTACCAGCGTCGATATCAACGCCAGCGTCTTTATAGCTCAGAGAGCTGTTATCAGAACCAGTAGACATGGATCAGTTAACCTTTCATGTACAAGGAAAGAGGAAGAAAAATATTGCCGCATATTCTACCGTTTTATCACGCTTGAATACACTCATCTGGGCAACGAATATGAAATAATTATGTGGGATGGTAAAGTTAAAGCATATTTTTATTCGAAATTGTTGAAGGCGGCTTAATGGATTTAATGCGAAGCTTTATAGCTGTGCTTCTGCTGGCAGTGTCACAATTTGTTTGTGCAGGGACGATAACTGATCTTTATCAAGTGACTTTGCCTGTTGATGAACAAAGGTCTTCACCTAGTGACCTTCAGATGAGTTCTGGGCTGGCAAAAGTGCTAGTTAAAGTGTCTGGCAATTCCAGTATTGCTGAAGATTTACAAATCCAATCCCAGCTTAAAGTGCCTGCTAGAACTTTAAAGCAGTTTAGTTATATCGCTAAAGAGGGTGGGGATTATTTAGTTTTAGATTTCCACCCGTCTGTTATCGATAGTTTAGTTACCCGTACAGGCTTTAAACCCTTAGGCGAGCAGCGGCCCACAGTTTTGCTTTGGTTCGCTTCGGATCTATCGGGCGAGCAAGACTACCTGCCATCTAATGATCCTTTTCATAAAGCCCTGCAGTTAGCAGCGAAGTCCCGCGGATTGCCGCTACAGTTTCCATTATTCGATCTAACTGACCAAGTGGCGCTTACCACAGTGGATCTATGGGCGTTAAACGATCAACCTATTACAAAAGCTTCAGCACGTTACAATCCTGATGCTGTTATCGTCGGTCGCCTTACAAAGGGTTTGCCAGAGGGAGTAACCGTTGCCGGGTTATTTATGAATGGCGGCGACACCCAGCCGATAGCGGAATCTGGCAATATCGATCAGGTTGCTAATAGATTGATTAACCGAGTGGCGGATAATCTTTTTAAGCCAGTCGTGAGTTATAAACTCAGTCATTTTCAGACTGGCATCGCTGTTCAAGTTGAGAATATCTTTAACTTGTCTGATTACATCCGACTGATTGATTTTCTCAAAGGGTTATCTGTTGTTAGTCAGGTAAAAATTGAACAAGCAATAGGTAATCAAATTACAGTAAGACTTGAGTTAGATGGCAGTGAAGAGCAATTGCGCCAAGCTATCGCCCTAGAGCCGCAATTACAGACGCTCGATAGTCTTCGAAATCAAGATGGTTCTGCGGTGATGATCTACCGCTGGCAAGGATAGCAGGAACAATAAATGACTGAATCACAACGTTGGTTTTTCTTAATACTTGCCGTCGTATTGGGCGGTTTGGTGTATCTACTTTCTCCAATTCTTTCACCCTTTTTGGTCGGGGCGTTGTTTGCTTATCTGTCAGATCCCATTGCTGATCGATTAGAAAATTTAGGCATGTCTCGCACAGGCTCTGTCATCATTGTGTTTATCGGTATGACGGCCTTGGTGGCGATGATGTTCCTGTTATTACTTCCGCAACTAGGGCATCAAATACAGACATTGCTAGCTCGTATACCGCAGGCGATACAGTTATTTGAAGAACAGATTTTTCCTTGGATATTAGCGACATTCAGTTTGGAGCCAACTGCGTTTGGTTTTGCCAATGTTAAAGATGTTTTGATTGGTGATTTGCAAAAAACTGGCGATATTATGAGCCAGTTGTTAGGAGGTATTACACGATCGGGGCTGGCAATTGTGGCATGGGTGGCTAATTTAGTCCTGATTCCCGTGGTTACTTTTTACTTGTTACGTGACTGGGATGTGATGATTGCTAAGGTTAAGCGTCTTTTACCGCGCAATGTTGAGCCTAGGGTTTCTTTATGGGCTAGCGAATGTGATGAGGTGCTTGGCGCATTTATGAAAGGTCAGCTTTTAGTCATGGTCGCATTGGGAATTGTTTATGCAGTAGGTTTATGGATCGTAGGGCTTGATCTAGCGCTATTGGTTGGTATGATCGCGGGTCTTGCTAGTATTGTTCCTTACATGGGATTCATCATCGGTATTGCGGTGGCAGGTATTGCTGCATTTATGCAATTCCAAGATCCAATGGTTTTAGGCTACGTTGGCGTAGTCTTTATCATTGGTCAGATGCTTGAAGGGATGTTACTTACGCCATTATTAGTAGGTGACCGTATTGGATTACACCCTGTTGCGGTAATTTTTGCTATCATGGCAGGCGGACAGCTGTTCGGATTTGTTGGGGTACTTTTAGCTCTACCAGTTGCAGCTGTTATTATGGTGCTATTACGGCACCTACATGAAGGTTACAAAGGCAGTACGTTGTACGGCTCAGAAGAAGATCAAGCGTTAGAACAAGTCGAACCAGTAGTTAATGACAAGTAAACAACCATTCCAATTACCTCTATCGGTTAGTCTCCGAGATGATGCTCGTTTTGAGAATTATTACGCTCAAGGCAATGAGCTGGTTTGCGCGAGTTTAAAAGCGGCCGCAAACGGTAATGGTGAGCAGTTTACTTATATTTGGGGTAGTGAGGGCGTTGGCTGTACTCATCTACTCCAAGCGGTATGTCATGAAGCCGATCCTGTAGGACGCAGTGCGGCTTATCTCCCTCTGGATGAATTAAAGCAGATGGGTGGTGGTATTCTAGAAGGGATGGAATATCTCGATCTAGTTTGTATCGATGGCATAGAGTCTGTTGCTGGTAATAAAGCTTGGGAAGAGGCGCTTTTCCACTTCTTTAACCGCATTCGTGAGCAGGGTAATACACTGATCATCGCTTCGACAGCTGCGCCGCGTCATCTTGGTATCAACCTACCTGATTTAGCATCCCGACTAAGTTGGGGCATGGTATTCCAGGTGCAAGCACTTAATGATGAAGTGAAACTAAAAGCGATTAAGACGAAAGCAAGTGCCCGTGGGTTACAGTTTTCAGATGAAGTCGCACGCTTCTTACTTCATCATGCCAGCCGCAATATGAACGATTTAGCCTGTTTGCTAGATACGTTGGATCGCGCATCTCTGAGTGCTCAGCGTAAAATCACAATTCCTTTCGTTAAAGAGGTTACAGGGCTGTAATTAATCAGCTCTTAAACCAACTCTTCATATATTCTTCATCATTTTTGCAGGTGCGTAATGCGAAAATAGGGGTATTAAATTTCGGTACTCTTTCGCAGGTCATTATGGCTAGGAGGTCATCATGGGTAGCAAGCATCTGACAGACAAATTACGCGCTAAGCTTGAAAAAGAAGAGATCAAAGTCAAAGCCAACAATGTTCGCTATACAGTTACCCATCTGAATGAAAAAGGTAAGGTTTTGGGGCGTGAGTGGTATAAGGGATTTATCGCTGTTTCAGGCAAGCGCCTGATATTGGTATCTGATGGCGTAAAATTTCTTAACATCAAAAAATCGGATCAACGCTTCACTGCTGCTAAGTTTGTAGAAGAAAACGTAGCTTGCCTAGAAGTGCGTTATTTTAAAGAGCCAGATTCTGAACGCAGCTTAGTTTTTCATATCTATACGGATAAAGTGAATAAACTGCTTAAACACATTGATAATCTATAAGCCAAAATAGATTATCGCCTCTGGGGCGGAATGTTCTTTTTCGCCCCTTGAAATATCTCCTTAACTCCCGCATGATCGCGACTTTTTGGCGGGAAATTCTGTGTTTCAAATAATTGATCAAACCAGTGATTTTGTTGTGGTGGTTAAACCTGCAGGAATCAGTGTGCATAAAGATCAAGAGGAAGCAGGATTTACCATGATGTTGCAGCAACAGTTAGATTTAGAGCAGATCTTTCTGGTGCACCGTTTAGATAAAATAACATCAGGCCTTATGGTATTCGCTAAGAGTACCGAAGCTGCCAAAATGCTCGCTGATCAATTTAAAAGCCGTGAAGTTTCGAAATACTACTTAGCTATCTCTGCTAATAAACCAAAGCGTAAGCAAGGGCTTATTATGGGGGATATGGAGAAAGCGAGACGCGGTGGCTGGAAGCTTGTAAAAAGTCGTCAAAACCCTGCTGTGACCCAGTTTTTTAGCTGCTCACTTAAGCCCGGCTTTAGGCTGTTTCTACTAAAACCAACCACAGGTAAAACCCACCAAATTAGGGTGGCGCTTAAAAGTGAAGGCGCGCCAATTTTGGGGGATAATACCTACAATGGTGAGTTATCAGACCGTACCTATCTGCACGCATACTCTTTGGCATTTAGTTATGGTGGTGAGCGATATACTTATAAGAGCTATCCTGAGCAGGGCGATCAATTTGATCAAGAGGCTTTGGGTATTATTAAAGAACACTTTGATCGGCCAGAGAGTCTTTCTTGGCCGAAATTACCTGAAAAAAGATAAGGCACAAAAATGAGCGAAGGTGAACGTATAGAACGGGATTTTGAATCACGTGATGCAGATGAAAAAAGGGCCTTTCTAGAGCAAACATGGTGTGACAACTGCCAAGAAGTGAATCTTGGAATGGTTGAACCGGAAGAATATGAATTAAATGACATCATATTTATCGAAGGTAAATGTGCTAAATGCGGTCATGTTATTTTGACCGAAATTACTGAAGACGAATTCTAATTTCGTTTTAAGGCGATAGAGGTAGGTTACGTTGTCCTCAGGTTTTGAAAATCGTTTTGGTGGAACGCGCCGTCTATATGGTACGGATGTAGTCGATATGTTCCGCCAATCTCATATTTGTGTGATTGGTATTGGTGGCGTTGGTTCTTGGGTGGCTGAAGCCTTGGCCCGAACAGCAATTGGTAAGATCACACTGATTGATCTAGATGATATCTGCATTACCAACACAAATCGTCAGATTCATGCTGTAGACGGGAATGTGGGTCGCTCGAAAACCGAAGCTATGGCAGAGCGAATCAAGCTAATCAATCCAGAATGTGAAGTGAATGAGATCGAAGATTTTATTACACGAGAGAACATTCCAGAGCTGATTACCAATGAGTTCGACTATGTAATTGATGCGATCGATAGCGTTAAAGAAAAAGCCGCGTTGATCGCCCATTGCAGCTATCGCAAGATTCCGATTATCACTGTGGGTGGTGCCGGTGGCCAGACAGATCCAACCAAGATTGATATCTGTGATTTAGCTAAAACCAATCACGACCCGCTCGCGGCTAAAGTGCGCTCTTTCCTACGTAGGCACTATCGATTCAGTAAAAGCGGTAGACGATTCTCTGTCGATTGTGTTTACTCCACTGAGCAGCTGGTTTATCCGCAACCTGATGGTTCGGTTTGTGCACAAAAGAGTATTACCGATGGCAATACCCGATTAGATTGTGCGGGTGGCTTTGGTGCATCGACCTGTGTGACTGCTAGCTTTGGTTTTGCCGCGGTAGCGCGTGTGTTGGAGAAAATGCGCTTACGCTGGGAAAGGCAGTCGCAAGGTTAATAGCTTGGAAAGAGAAACAAAGAAAGGGAGCATCAAGCTCCCTTTTTATTACGAGTACTTATTTAGTACTTCGATTATTTATAGCCTGGACGTGAAATTAGGATAGAAATAATCGCAGCTAAGCCTAAGAACCAGCAATATTGAATTGAGGTGACTAATTCTAGTGGTGATACTTTAGCGATAGAGGAGGCTAATAGTATCTGAGCACCCCAAGGGATGATGCCTTGTACCACACAAGAGACAATATCCATCAGGCTGGCAGAGCGTTTAGCATTAACGCCGTAGCGTTGCGCGATATCTTTCGCTAATGAACCGGCAATAACGATAGATACCGTATTGTTGGCCGTGCATAGGTTGGTTGCGGTTACACTAGCTGCAATACTGAATTCTCCAGCCTTTTTACCGCCGCTTTTGCCGGTTAGTTTTTCAATCGTTGAAGCGATAAAGTTTAATCCACCTTGATGCTTAATCAGCGCACCTAGGCCGCCAATTAGCATAGATAGGATCATGATCTCTTGCATGCCGGTGTAACCGTCATAGATCTGCTTGGATAGCATAGCAATGCTGTAATCAGGTGCGGTTATAAAGCCAACAGCTCCGGCTAAAACAATACCTATCAATAGCACTAACATTACGTTCAGGCCCGCAATAGCGAGGATCAGCACTGTTAGGTATGGCGCAACTTTAATCAACTCATAACTTTGTTCAGATACACCAGCAGTACTGCTTTGAAGCGCGAGAACAACCATAGTTACCATAGCTGCAGGAAGCGCAATAAGAAGATTAAGGCGGAACTTATCCTTCATTTCACAACCTTGAGTTCGAGTGGCTGCGATAGTTGTATCCGAAATAATCGATAGGTTATCACCGAACATAGCACCGCCAACAACCGCACCTACAGTTAGCAGTAGAGGAAGGTCACTGGCTTCAGTAATGCCTACCGCGACAGGCGCTACTGCCGCGATGGTACCCATGGAAGTGCCCATCGAGGTGGCAATAAACGCTGCAATCGCAAAGATGCCAGGGAGCAGTAGCCACTCAGGTATATAATTTAGGCCGAGATTTACCGTTGCATCGACGCCACCTATTGCCTTTACAACAGAAGCAAAAGCGCCTGCCAACAGGAAGACAACCACCATAGTAATAATGGTCTGATCACCAATGCCTTTGATAAAGATTTCAAGGCGCTCGTTGAGCGTGCCTTGAGCTAATAACAGTGATAGGACTACCGCTGGGATAATCGCGACAGGTGCAGATATCTGGTAGAAAGCGAACTCTGTTCCTTGAGCTTGATAGTAAATTCCACTGCCGATAAACAGAGCTAAAAACAGCCCTAATGGCAGTAACGCAAGAGGGGAAGAGTTATTCATTAACTTTATCCTATTAGAGACCATGGGTAATGGTTTCAATATTGGAGAAGACAAACGACTGGGATCTGGCCAGCTGCTCGAATAAGGCGGCGAATATACTACTTAAGTAGGTATAAATAAAATGAATAAAACGACAGTGGACTTAGCATTAAGTTATATCGATTAAATGTAACGGCTAAAACAACTCAATATCGCTTTCATGCTCACTAGGAGGGGTGAGGTATCCACTACTTAGAAGCGTTTCATAACTGTGAACCTGATTTCGTCCATGCTCTTTAGCAAAGTAGAGCGCTTGATCGGCATGATCGATTAAGCTAGGAAGTGACAGACCCTCCGTGATCTCTGTAATCCCAATACTTAATGTCACTTGGCCTATTTGTGGAAAACTGGTTAGGGCAATTTGTGTGCGGAATCGCTCAAGTACCGTTAATGCAGACTCTAATGAGATATCTTTGAGTACTAGCGCAAATTCTTCTCCACCATAGCGAAACATTAGATCTTCATCTCGAAAAGCACTTTGCATCCGCTGGGAAAGAATCAACAACACCTCATCACCAAATAGGTGGCCAAAGTTATCGTTAACCTTTTTAAAGTGGTCGATATCTAAGAGGGCAAAGCAATGGGGTTCTGCTGATTTATCGTTTTTGCGCCGCTGGGATTGCTGCTTTAAAAGAATCGTTTCCATCTGCTGGTCAAAGGCCTGACGGTTGTATAGGCCAGTCAGGGCATCGTTCATAGCAGAGAACATAAAAAAGCGCTGGTTAGCGTACACTGAGATCAACTTGGTGATCACTTCATGCATTAAATCAGTGGTGTCTTCGATATTCGTTATAAGAACGCCATTTTGAGAATGCAGGATTTTAAAACTGTAATATCTATAACCCTCTTCACGGACATAACGTGTAGGCTGGTGCGGCTCAATGTGCTGGATGTGCTCAGGGATCGCGAGGGGTGATGAAAACTCATCGGAGCTTTCGCTACTGGCAATGAGTTTTTCAGTCGACAGATCGAAGTTCGCGTAGTTATACAGCCAGAAATGATGTAGCGGAAACAGCTCTAAACAGGTTTTGATCAGCAGTTGATTCAGTGCTCTTTGATCGCGTTGTTCCGTCAATGCCAAGAAAACGTCGCAATAATCTGAGACTTTAGCTGTCGGTTGCATTCGCATAGCCCCCGCATGGCTTATTCGAATAAAGCTGCAAATGTATTTTTGATTAGTCTCCTAAGTTTAGCTGCTTAAGTCAGAGTCGGTGTCTAAAACTACAGCTTAGTGCAACGACTCAAACTGAAGCGGTAGGCTGAGTCGTTGCTTCTTTAGGTAGCCATAGCGAGATAATCGCAGCTATCAAGAGCATTAAGGATGAGAAGTACAAGCAGGTTTCGAGTCCCCATAGCTGGAATACAGCACCAGAAAGCACTGTCCCGATCAAGCGCCCCATCGCATTGGCCATATAGTAAAAGCCAACATCGAGAGAAGTACCGTCTTTACGCGCATAGCTCACGATTAAATAGCTGTGAAGTGAGCTATTTAGAGCGAAGACCGCGCCGAAAATGCCCAAGCCCGCCAGTAGAATCCATACTTCATTAGTGCCTAGACTCAATGCGAACAACGCCGGTATAAAGCAGAGTATGCCTGCCCACAGTGCAGCACTGCGCCCGCTAGGCGGTGTTTTAGATTTTTTACCGGTAATGCTTGGTGCAATTGACTGAATAAAGCCATACATGATGACCCAACCTGCCATGACGCTGCCAACTATCCAAAAATCCCAACCTATGGTTTCACTAAGATAAACCGGCAAAGCAACCACAAACCAGATATCTCTGGAGGCAAATAGAAACATCCGTGCTGCCGAGAGGATATTGATCGCTTGATTTGTAGAGAAGATCTCTGCGAACTTCGGTTTAGATTTGGATACCCCGAGGCTCTTTTTAAGCAAAATAAGGCTGCAACTTAATATGATGATTAAGCCAACCAGCATGATCCACATAGCGCCTTGGAAGCCGACAAGGTGGAGCAAAGCGCCGCCTAAGAAAAAGCCTACACCTTTCAGTGCATTTTTAGAGCCTGTAAGAATAGCTACCCACTTAAATAGCGTGCTTTTTGCGCTTTCATCAACGAGTGATTTAATCGCACTTTTAGCACTCATCTTGTTCAGATCTTTAGCTATACCGGAGAGAGCTTGAGCGGCCATCACCCAAGCCATGCTTAAGTAATCCGTTGGCAGTGTCAGCATGAGTAGGGCAATGATCTGTAAAGACAGCCCTATATTCATGGTTTTGTTTAAACCAATTCTAGCGCCTAGCCATCCACCAAATAGGTTGGTGACAACGCCAAAGAACTCATAAAACAAAAACAGCAGTGCAATGCTGAGTGCACCGTAACCAAGCTGGTGGAAGTGCAGTACAACTAACATGCGCAACGCGCCATCCGTTAAGGTAAAGGCCCAGTAATTACCTGTAACGACCATGTATTGCCGGATGGCACTGTTGGCAAGATTACTCATTTTTCACAATCAATCGCGATATATTTAGCTAATTCGGCAGTACGGTTTACGTAGCCCCATTCGTTGTCGTACCAAGCGTATAGCTTCAACTGAGTGCCATTCACAACCATGGTGGATAGGGCGTCGATGATGCTAGAGCGCGGGTCTGTACGGTAGTCGATTGAAACGAGAGGGCGCTCTTCGTAACCCAAAATACCTTTAAGAGAGTTTTCAGCGGCTTCAGCAAATAAGGCATTAACTTCAGCTTCTGTTGTTTCGCGTTCAAGTTCGAAAACCATGTCTGTTAACGAAGCATTTGCTAGCGGTACTCGAACGGCATGTCCGTTTAGCTTACCGGTAAGCTCAGGGAATATCTGAGTGATTGCTTTGGCCGATCCCGTTGTTGTTGGGATAAGGCTCATTCCACAAGCACGTGCACGTCTAAGATCTTTATGCGGTGCATCTAAGATCGTTTGCGTGTTCGTGATGTCGTGAATCGTGGTCATTGAGCCGTGCTTAATGCCAAGTTTTTCGTGTACAACTTTGATAACGGGAGCGAGACAGTTAGTAGTGCACGATGCTGCAGTGACGATTTGGAATTCACCTGGCGTATACAGCTGGTGATTAATCCCCATTACTAGGTTAAGCACACCTTCTTCTTTTACTGGCGCTGTCACAACAACATGCTTTACACCCTGTTCGGTGTATTTATCTAACAGTGCTTTTTTCTTCATGACACCGCTGGCTTCAAAGACAAGATCGCAGCCAGACCAATCGGTATCTTCGATACGGCTATTATTAGTAACGCTGATCTGCTGATCTTTAATAATCATGCCAGTGTCAGTTGCGGTAGCTTCGTGCTTCCATGTGCCGTGTACAGAATCAAAGTTCATAAGGTGCGCTAAAGTAGCGGCATTACCTTGTGGATCGTTGATCTGTACAAATTCAAATTCTGGCCATTCCCAAGCCGCACGCATTACCAGTCGGCCCATGCGACCGAAACCATTAATACCAATTTTGATAGTCATCTTTTTATTACTCACAGCAGCTTTCTGAGGTTAAGCTTTTACTTAGCAGTTCCGCTAGCTCTGTTTGGCTAGCGTTATAAGTCTCGTTAATTATGCGCTGACACCATTCGGGTAGTTGGTCGTTCAGACTGTAATAAACCCAGCGCCCTTTGCGGCTATCACTCACAATTCCGTGTTCTCTTAGCTGCGCCAGATGTCGCGAAATTTTCGGTTGGCTTAGCTCAAGTAGCGTTGTGAAATCACATACACAGAGTGTTTTGTGGTGATGTATTAGCATTATCAGTTCAAATCTTGTTGTATCTGATAAGCACTTAAATAGAGTCGTGGCTTGCATATTTAATCTTTATATATGTTTTTCCATATATGATGGCAAAAATTTATAGAGCTAGCAATAGTGGTTTAGGTATCGCAGGTTAGATTCGTGAATAGAACAAGAGAGCAGTTTTTATAGGCAAAAAAAACCCCTCTAAAAGAGGGGTAAAAAATGCGTTAACTCATGGCGAGGCCAGAGTTGAAGATGGGATGCAGATGGGCTCAGTAGCTATCACATGTCCTTGATAGCTAAGCCGCAAGTGCACGACTAGTATGTTGATTTTTTGTGCAGTGCAAAATTGGACTTTGGTGCAGAAAGTAATTACCTAATTGATACTTACGTTTAGTTTAGCTAGGTATCAATTAGATTTGTGTGGTTAAGCGGTTTTCAGGCTATTTATTCAATAATCTGATCGTCTTCCAAGCGGAAGTGATGTAATGGATAAGTGCCCATAATGCGCACATCTTTGGCAAAAAAATCTAATTCTTGTAGCGCATATTTCATCGCTTTTTGCTCTGGATGACCTTCGACATCTAGGTGGAAACTCGTCGCAGTCATGGTATCAGACGCCATGTAGCTTTCTAGTTTCAACATGTTGACGCCATTAGTAGAGAAGCCGCCTAGGGCTTTATATAGCGCTGCTGGAATGTTGCGTACGGTAAACATGATAGATGTCATAAAGCGAGAGCCGTCGGTTAGCGTAGGAATATGGCTATCGCGTGCAAGAATCAAGAAGCGAGTTGTATTACCGGTTTTATCTTGGAAATTCTCACGGATAATCTCTAGGTCGTAAAGCTCTGCTGCTAGGCTAGATGCAATTGCTGCATGGCCCGGTGTCTGTTTTTGGCTTAGTTCTGCAGCCGCGCCTGCTGTATCAAGGCTAGCAACCGGTTTAATGCCGAGTTCATTAATATGACCGTCACATTGCGCTAGTGCTTGCGGGTGAGATGCCACAGTCGTGATATCTTCTAGTTTTGTGCCTTTAGGCGCTAACAAACAGTGGTTCACTGGCTCAAAGTGTTCACCGACAATATGTAGCTCCGTTTTCGGCATTAAGCGGTAGATCTCTTCTACGCGACCCGCTGTGGAATTCTCGAGCGGGATCATCGCTAAACGTGCCTGACCGCGCTCGACCATAAACATCGCATCCGAAAAAGTTGCACAGGCGTTAGCTTCTAGTTCTGGATGAGCTTTGCGGCATGAAAGGTGTGAATAAGCACCCGGTACGCCTTGATAAGCAATAATGGCAGGCAGGTTGGTCATGGTCTTTATCTGTTTAACGAAAATTGAGGCGCGTATTATTACACAGAGATAAAAACTCTGTTACTGTTCGCGCAGTTAAATTACCTGCAATTATAGTTTTATGACGCCAGAACGTACTGAAAAACTGCTAAGTGTGCTTAAACGCCGCCAACCTGATCTAAGTTTGATTGCTGATCAAGTAAATAAACCTCGAAATTTATCAGCACTGATTCGTAATTGTGATGCTGTGGGTATTCACAGTATTCATTCCGTTGTGCCTAAAGAGGGTTACCGTACTTACCGTGGTACGGCGAAAGGCAGTGATTTCTACGTTAAAAATAGGCAGCACGAATCAGTCGAATCGGCGATTGAAACGGTTAAAGCTCAGGGCATGAAAGTGGTGGCTGCGCATTTTACCGATCAAGCGATCGATTACCGCAAGTTTGATTACACCCAACCATGTGCGCTTTTGATGGGCGCTGAAAAACAGGGTGTGAGTGATATTGCAGCGGAGATGGCCGATCAGCACATCATTATCCCAATGATGGGGATGGTGAGCTCGCTTAATGTAGCCACGGCTGCCGGCATTATCTTAGTCGAAGCTCAGCGCCAGCGCATTTTAGCGGGCTTGTATGAAAAGCAGCACCTAAGCAACGAAGAGATCTCACGTACCCTGTTTGAGTGGGGTAATCGTGATCTGGCGAAGTTCTGTCGTGATAAAGGGTTAGCTTATCCTCCGCTTGATGATATTGGCGATGTGATTGACGCACCGGGCTGGCATCAACGTGTGCAGGCTGATCAGGCAGATAAATATGATTGGAGCGGCATTGCTGTTTGATTCAATCCCTGAACCCCTGCTAATCTGAGTTTTTGGGTTTCGAATTAATCACTAATGGTCAGACGACTGCTTGTCACGCTTCTCTTTCTATTACTAACGCTTGTCTGTACATGGCAGGTAGTTACCTTTGCGCGTGACTGGACCCTGCAAAACCTGCATCAGCAAGGTTCTGATGAGCTTTTAAAAGTTATCACCCAGTTAAGATCGGCATTAGACGAGTATCGTTATTTGCCGTTTTTAATCTCTCAAGATACCGATGTTAAAGACCTTTTGGTTGATCCTTCTCCGAGCATAGCTAGAGAAGTTAGTCTTTATTTAGAACAGATCAACCTTGTGGCGGGTTCATCCTCTCTTTTTGTTTTGAATTCCGATGGTAATACGGCTGCCTATAGCCATTGGCGGGATGAACAGGAATTCATTCAACGATCACATCGAAGACAAGATTACTATAAACAAGCGTTAGCTGGTCACCGAGGTGGCCAATTTAGCTTGAATGAACATAATCAATCCCCCGCTTATTTTTTGTCTTCACCTGTTTATAACGGCACACAGTTTTCGGGTGCAGCAGTGGTTCGGGTTGAACTCGAAGCGATGGTTAAGAAGTTGCGCTCCACTGGCGAAGTGATCTTAAGAGATAAGACCGGTTCTATTTTCTTTACGACGGCGCCACTTACTCGATTTCAAACGGTAAAAGAGCAGGTTGATGAAGAGGTGTTAATGCTTGAGAGCGGTGTGATTACACGGCTTTGGAAGCGAGGTGCCGATCAGTGGTTATCACGCTCCGTAGCGCTGGATGATTTGAACTGGCAGGTTTCGGTACTCACAGACACCGAAGTCGTTAAGCGAAATGTCAGAAATGCCGCATTGTTCTCGTTTGGTGGCTGTATTGCGCTTGGCCTGTTTGCTTTGTGGTTTAGAGAGAGGCAGCTAAAACTCCGCTCACAAAATGTCACTCGTGAGACCTTAGCGAAAAGTGAAGCTCAACAAAAAGCGATTATTAATAACGCACAAGTTGGCTTGCTGCTTATCGACGAAAGAGGTCATATCACCTTTGCCAACGATATGGCTTTGCAGCAGTTTGCGGTATCAATGCCATTGATCCTCGCCAAACCTCTACTAGAGTTGCTGGCTTCAGATGGAGTTACGCCTATTGCCAGGGTTTTACATCGTCTCGGTGAAAAAGGTTTCTCTCCGTTGGTGGGCTACGAAGCGGTAGGTTCCAGAAGTGACGGGGCTGAATTCCCGCTGATGATCTCTATCAGAAAAATGCAGGGATATGAGGCAAAGCAGTTCCTTGTGACAGTCATCGATATCTCCAGACGTAAAGGGTTGGAGATTCAGTTACAGAAAGCCAATGAGTCTTTGGAGCACAAAGTTGAAGAGCGAACGCTAGCCCTTAGAGAAGCGCAGGAAGAGTTGGTGCAGGCCGGTAAAATGGCGGTGCTTGGTCGCATGTCTACGGCAATTGTGCATGAGCTTAATCAGCCGCTAACTGCGATTAGGAACTATGTAGCGATCTGCCGACAGGTGATGACACAACCTGAAATGCTAGAAGAAAGCCTGTTAGAAGTAGATGGGCTTACACAACGCATGGCGCAAATTACTACCCAGCTAAAAACCTACGCTTATAAAAAACCAGAACAAAAGCAGCCGGTTTCCATGCAGATGGTGCTCGAAAACTCTTTGCAGATGTTTAAACAACGCATTGCTGATGAAGACGTACAGCTCAAGTTAGATCTACCCGAGAAAACGCTGTTTGTGCTCGGTGATAACGCCCGCCTAGAGCAGGTTGTCGTTAACCTTGTTAAAAATGCTATCGATGCCATGCAAGGTATTACTGATAAAGAGCTTCTGATTGAATTGACCGAAGATAGCGAATCCCAACAGTTACAATTGCAAGTGATCGACAGCGGGGAAGGTATCGATCCTGCGTTATTGGCTAATCTATTTGACCCATTTATCACCTCAAAACCTATGGGCGATGGCCTAGGCTTAGGTTTAGCGATTGTTAAATCCATCATGCGTGATTTAAATGGTGATATTAGTGCAGGGAATACCGAGCAGGGCGGTGCTGTGTTTACCTTGCTATTACCTATTTGTGAAACTAATTAGAGAAGGTTGTAATGACAGATAAGCAATCACCAAATCAGTCATCCAGAGGTACTGTTTTATTGGTAGACGATGAAGCCATGGTGCGGAAATCTACCGAAAAATGGTTACAAATGGCCGGTTTTGATGTGATTGGCTGTGATAGCGGCCAGCAGGCGCTTAGCCATATCCAAGTCGACTTCCCTGGTATTGTTGTCAGCGATGTCAAAATGCCAGAGATGACCGGTTTAGAGTTGATGGACAAAATCCTAGAGACTGTACCCGGTTTCCCTGTTGTACTGGTAACCGGTCACGGCGATGTCGATATGGCCATTGGCGCCATGAGAAAGGGCGCTTATGATTTTATTGAAAAACCTTTCAACCCAGAGCGCTTAGTAGAGACAATCCAACGGGCTTGTGAAAAACGTCGTCTAATGTTGGATAACCTACGCCTGCAGCAAAATTTAGCGTCTTCCAGCGGTATCGACCAACGCTTAATTGGTATATCGCCAGCGATCAGGCGATTAAAGCAAGAGATCCTAACGCTGGCTGATCTTGATACCAATGTCATCATCTACGGTGAAACCGGTACGGGTAAGGAGCTGGTGGCGCAATCGCTACATGAATTTAGCCATCGTAAAGATAAACACTTTGTACCGATCAACTGCGGTGCAATTCCAGAATCTCTAATTGAGAGCGAGCTCTTTGGTCACGAAGCGGGAGCTTTTACCGGTGCAGCAAAACGCCGAATCGGTAAGTTTGAATACGCCAGTGGTGGCACACTGTTTCTTGATGAGATCGAGAGCATGCCACTTCATCTGCAGATCAAGCTACTACGTGCACTGCAGGAAGGTGTGATTGAGCGCCTAGGTGGTAATTCACCGATCAAAGTCGATCTGCGTGTGATTGCTGCGGCTAAAACGGATCTGCGGGAAGAGGACGATTTCCGAGAAGATCTTTTCTATCGCCTAAACGTATCGCAGCTGCATATCCCGCCATTACGAGATCGTCTAGAAGATACGCCATTACTGTTTGAGCACTATGTGCGTATGACCTCAGAGTCTCACGATAAAGAGCAGCGAGCACTGCCCGAGCAAGACTTCCGCACCCTGCAAAGTTACCAGTGGCCGGGTAATGTTCGCGAGCTAAAAAATATCGCAATGCGTTACGCTTTGGATAAGCGCGTATCGGTGAGTGACATTCTTTTCCCTGATACTAGTAATCTGCAGGCTTCACATTTAGATGGGGATATCAGCCAACCCCTAGCAGTACAAGTGGCAGGCTTTGAAGCTGAAGTAATCAAACGCTCTTTACAACAGCACCAAGGTAATATCAAAGCGGTGATGGATGCCCTTGACCTGCCAAGACGTACGTTAAACCAGAAGATGGCGAAGTACGGGATTAATAGGGCTGATTACACTTAAAGCGGTTCAATCAAAATCAAATATGTATCAGTAGGCTATTTGAGATAGAGTTTGGGCATCTACAGGCTCTATCTCAAACACTTTTCTTGTATTGCCTCCACAGCTAGGTTAAAAAGTTAACTGCATCAGACAGATGGAAGTCGGGCGTTTGTAGGTACATCGAGCTTTTTGTGCCTAGGCTGCTGTATCAATTTCTATATAACATGTGATTATTTTTATGGGGAAACTCTTTCATTTCTAAGTTCTCCTTACTTGCAGATTTTATATCTGAATTTAAACGTATGTAGATAAGGTCAATGCACGAAGTATTTTATCTAAGAGTTTTAGTGCGTTAGCTTAAAAACATACTTAAGATAATTTTAATTTAAGAGTGGTCAATGATTACAACATTTGATGTAAATAACTTCTGTGATTATGTTCGTGCAGTCCAAGAGATCAATGAGCGAGTTTCTTGTCATGAGTCCGAGCTTTGGTACCGAGGAGTATCTGATCAAAGTTATGAACTATTATCTGGGATTCAATGGAGACAGGTTGAAGAAATAAAGCATGAAGGCATGATAGATGAGTTTCTCACGAGTAGCCCATTGTATGATTCAACGGTGAAGACACTAGGTGCTTTTGAGCAGTATGCCCTAATGCAGCATTATGGACTGCCAACGAGGTTGCTTGATTGGAGTATATCTCCACTTATAGCTCTGTTTTTTGCCCTTGAAAAAGATGAAGAAAATGAAAATAGAGTTGTTTGGTGTATGAACCACTTACAACTCAACAACATTAATACAGGGTCTGAACAATCGATATTCACTCATAGTGTTTCTGATGAAAAGCAATTCGATTTGAGTAGTTATCTTCCAAAAACTCTTTCAAATGTAACCGCAAAAACAGGAAAAAATGCAATTGCTATAAAAATGCAATTTACAAATAAGCGAATTTCGTCTCAACAAGGGACTTTTACATTGCATGGACATAACAGTAAAAAAATTGACGATTATTTTGTTGATGGAAATTGTAAGGAAATATTTAAGATTGAAATCAATGGAAGTGAAGCTCGTAGAGAACTCATGGAAACTTTGTTAAAAATTGGTATTGCTGAAGATACTGTATACCAAGATTTAAATTCATTATCTAAGCGGATATTGCGTGAGTATACTCCAGAGTAAAGCGATATAAAAAAAAGAGTGCCAAGTACTTTCTTGTTAATTGCTAAGTCTTTGATCAGTCTGAAATATTTACTAGAGCTGATTCGGTTAGAAATAATAATTAAAGTGAATTAAAGGGGGCGAAGCCTTTTTAATAAAGTTTCATTGCTTGTACTAAAGCCTTTACTAAATATCAGTGATTTATCGCTATATAAAGACCTGTCGCCTAACTGTCAGGTCGCTTTCGTCACCGCCAACTTAGCTTTTGCGCCATATTTGAGGCTCAGTTGGCGAGGAATTACAAATGATCGTAAAGAAATTAAGAACAGATCGGAATTGGTCTCAAGAAGAGCTCGCAACAATGGTTGGCTTGAGCACAAGGACTATTCAACGTGTCGAGAGTGGTCAGCTAGCTAATATTAAAGGGGTCAAAGCCCATTAATCCACATATACAAATGTTAGAGCATCATATACATCAACCATCAATATAGAAGTAATATTAATTGTCTAGATTTTGTGTATTTTGCGGTTCAAAACCAGACGGAAAAACTAAAGAACATGTCATTCCGCGATGGCTTATAGAAATGACTGGGAATCCGAAGAGGCAAGCAAGCTTTGGTTTTAAAAAGAGTGCAGATGGAATAGAAGATCGAATATTTGCTTTTGACCAATTCACTTTTCCTGCATGTAATATATGCAATAACGAATTTGCAGATTTGGAAGGTCAAGTTAAACCAATAATAGAAACTATAATTACAGGCGGTTCCATTACAACAGAAATGCTGTCGATTTGCTTAGACTGGTTCGATAAAGTCCGGGTTGGAATCTGGCTTGGTATGATCATGCTAGATAAAACCCATACAAATCCAGAGTTAGCATTAAAAGTAGAACCACACTTTCATATAAAGAGCAGGATTGGTCAGTTTGATAGAATGCTCATCATTGAGAAATTCAAATCTGACAGGAAAAAGCTCAACATGGGTGGAATTGAATCTTTCTCATTTCAATTGGCACCCACTGCATTCACACTATCTATCAACAACGTTTGTTTCACCAATATATCAACCGTATTTCTTGCATCACGGCGTTTAGGGTTCCCATATCCAACACATTCTTTTTTATACAAAGATAGGGACGAAATGGGGTTTGATGTTGTGAATGGAAGAAATCGCATCATGAATCCCATCATAAGAAAAAACATACGTGAGAACGGTAGAATATTTATACAACCCATGTTCGCAAATGACTTATCTGAGTCACACATTGAAGAATACAATTCTGCGTATGTTAAAGATCACTCTTTAGACTATAAAAAAGGGATTGGCACCATATTTGAGCAATGCTCTAGAGACTATGTTGAGTATTCATCTGGTGAGGATATCACTTTTAATATCGATGAAAACCTTTATGAAAGAGAGTTTACGATACGCTCTTTAATTAACATATATGAGTGGCAAAACTGGATTACATCTCTTCACACACCAGATGTGAGCGATTTAACCGCAGATCAAAAAAGATTTATAAAGTTTCGCTTTGGATTAGGTCAAAAATACAACAAAAAACTAATAAAGCATTATGAAAAAATGCTCTAACAAGTAAATCTAGGCGCCGCCCACGGCGCACCTGATTTAAGCATTAGGCTTCATGAGGTATGTAAGGGTAATAATGAATAACCAGAAAGTTGATCCACAAAAAGTAACAAAGCCGATTCAATTGTTGGCAGCGTGGTTAGTTGGCTTAATCGTAGTTAATGGAAGCTTTTTAAGCTCGGCTGTCGCTTTGGGCTCTGACGGATGGGAGAGTTCTGTTTTAGTTATTGCGGCGGTTTTCAACGTGCCTATGTTCCTAGGTGCTATTTTCTTATTACAAACAAGATTTCGACCTGAGCTTCAAGAAGATGCTTTCTATTCTCAATACCTCGATAAGAAATCAAATCAGATTGTTACGGTCAAGAAAGATGAGTCTCAAGATGCAAATGCATTGAAGGATGAAGTCAAAAGACTAGAAAACCTGTTGAAAGTGTCTGCTCAGACACAAACTATTAGCTGGGGAAGTTGGGCTGTTGCTCTTAATAAACTAATGCCTGACTATTCTGAAATTAGAAAGTCTTTGAAAGTAGGCGGTATAAGGTTAGAGTCAATTTTTGGTGCAGATGAATACTCCGAACTTTTAGAATGTAAGGTAGTCGCTTTAAATGAGCATATGGATGCTCATTCCGTTATTAAGATCCTTGGGCTGTTAGTTGATTATAAAATTGATGGCTATGTCTATTTTGAACCCGTTCCTGAAATTGATACAGAAGATGTGTATATAGGTGCGTATGGATACAGTCACTCAAGTGCTGGGGTGTATCCAATCAATGATGAGTTGAAACTATTGATGTCTGAAGGTTGTGAAGAGGTAGATCTTAGAGAGTTTGAGAGGCTAAATAAATAGAAACTAAAAGAACTAAAGGGGTCAAAGCCCTTTAGTGTTTGCGAGCAACTTTAAAAGTTAAGGTTTTCACTCATCAATCCGTGCCAGAGCATCTTTTAATGCTTGCTCCTTGTCCGCACGAATCGAATTTGCCCATGCAGATAGTGACGGATTATGTTCACCATTGTCTGCTCCCCAGATAATCATCTCAAGCAATACAGGTATAAGTGACTTACCTTTGTCGGTAAGCCTATAGCGAATAATTCGACCATTATCAGGACACCGATGCTTCGTCAGTAAGCCTGACTTCAATAGGTGGTCTAATCGCTTGGCTAGTATATTGGTTGAGATGCTTTCCGCGGAATTCAGGAAGTCGCCATAAGTGCTCTTTTGATTGAACACTATGTCGCGAATGATCATCAAGCTCCATTGATCACCAAATATTTCAAGACCAAAGTTAATCGGACAGGATGAACGTAATGTCTTTTTCATGTGCATAATATAACTTCATTACTTGCAAAACGAAAGTTGTTGGTTTAGCTTTGTATTACTTTCGTTTTGCAAGTAAATGGTCTGCAAAGCCTTTTGAGGAATTAAGAGAAATGTACTATGAAGCTTTATTTAATTAATGGTTCGCCTAATGGCAGAAAAGTACTTTCCGTTGTTCGTCATTTGGGTTTAACGCCTGAAGTGGTTTGGCTGGATATCTTTGCAGGTGATACCCAAACTGAGGAATACCTGAAGCTAAACCCAAACGGACTGTCACCCACACTGGTGGATAACGATGTTGTACTTTGGGAATCCAATGCAATCAATACCTACTTATGCGAAATCACGGCAAATCAGAGTTTGTTGCCTATACATGCCGCTGGAAAGGCTGAGGTACTAAAATGGCTGTGCTGGGAGTTGGCACATTTCAACAAAGCGCTAGGCGTTATTGCTTTTCAAAGTGTGGCAAAACCATCGTTTGGTCTTGGTGAGACTAATCAGGCAGTCGTTGATTTTTATACAGAAGAATTGAATCGTTATGGTCCTGTGCTTGAGGCGCATTTAGACGGGCGTGAGTTTATTGTCGGTGACGACTGGACTCTTGCAGACTATGCACTAGGCCACGTTGAAATGTTTCAAGCAGCAATGCCTATTGATTGGGAGTGTTTCCCGAATATTGTTCGTTTTTATGAGCGTATAAGAGGAAATGTTCATTGGGCTTCTACACAGGCGGCGCCTGATGAAATAGGTAGGAAGCCAATATAAAAGGGTCAAAGCCCTTTAATTCAGAGCCTTTCAGTCTTAATAAATGTATTTAGGAGTAACAAATGGATATTGAAACTCAAGCTCAAGCAATACGCGCTTCTTTACAGCAGTACGCACTACCTGCCCTAAAACTAAGCCCCATAGCTGAAAACGCAAAGCATGTATGGAGTAGTAAGTTTGGTGGCAAAGCCTATTGGCCTAAGGGAATGGATTATCCCAAATCTAAGGCTGGCGAAAAGTTGATATTACTTGCTCAGCTAAATTTTGCTGAGCTACCAAATATTGAAGGTTATCCCGTAAGTGGTCTTCTTCAGTTCTTTATTGAAGATGATGACCTTTACGGGATGGACTTTGATAATCCAATCGAGGAAGTCCTTAATTCTCCAAGTGGATACAGAGTCGTTTATCATTCGGTTATTGAGATGAATACTGAATTGCTGGAGAGTGATCTACCAACACCTCATAAGGATAGTTACCTTCCTCTCAATCGTGAGTTTCGTGTAGAAGGCCGAGTTGAAAGCGAAATCCCTTCGCCTACTGATTTCCGATTTGAAAAATACGCATGTGATCCGTTCGATTATGAAGAGGATCTTGGCGAGTATATTTATGACAATTTTTCTTCCGAGGGGAGTAAGGTTGGAGGGTATGCTTGTTTTACCCAAGAAGACCCGCGTACCCTTGGGAAAGATGATCGATGGGTGTTGTTGTTTCAAATGGATTCGGAATCCGTAGGTGATGACGAAATTATGTGGGGTGATATGGGGGTCGGTAACTTCTTTATTGAGGAGGAGGCCCTAAAGCAAAATGACTTTTCCAAAGTTTGGTATAACTGGGATTGCTCTTAGTAACTCTGTAAGTGGTATGGGAGCCTAATAGTTGAGTGAAAAACTAAGAGAACAGCTTATAGAGCTTGCAGTCCATTCTGCAATACTTATCCTCCAGTCGTGGGCTTATTATATTATTTACACCTATGTGCGACATGGTGGGATTTTTAGGGATAAGAGTAATAACGCGTCTATAGTGGAACCTTCTGATCCCTTGTTTACAGTCGCTCTGTTGGTATTGACTCCCTTTATCGCTATCACGATATTTCGTTTTCTTCGCAGTATCTGCCGTTTACTCAAAACAATCACTTTGACAGTTTTTGCTGCAAAATAGTCGGCACATAATGCCAGAGTAAAATTATGATCTCTTGCGATAAATTCACCATTCAAGAACACGAAGGAGAGTATGAAGGTCGGCCGCTTCAATCTGCGCTGTTCTTTTGTGGAGAAAGGCTAGATTTCACTGTGCCAGGCTATCTTATCGATCAGCAATTTGAGCTGCCGGATTATTATCTTCTCTTTTTGAATTGGGACTGTCCGTTCGAAGAAGGCTGTGAAGTTATCGTGATTAGTAAGCAGTTAGAGCTTGTTGGCTCTTACAGCTTTATGCCTTTCTATAATTCTTATCTTTTGGATACAGTGGTTGAGCTATCTAAAGATCACTACAAACTAACCTTTAACGGCCCAAACCAATTTGAGATGTTTATCCATTATCCTAAACAAAACTGGTTTAAGAAGGTTGTTAAGGTCAAAGGGCTTTCTGATTAACGTCTTAGGTTCAGAATCTGTCTAAACTATTTCTAGAGCTGAGGCTTTTGAAATAGAAGCTATTTGAAATAGGGAGAGTTCGATATGAGTGTTGATCAGATTACGGCGTTCTTTGGTTGGGGATCTATTTTAAGTATTGCTGTTCTTCTTTTTACTACGTTGGCTTTGATGTTCATGCGCTCGTCTGTGATCCCTCTACATTCAAAGCTTTTGGGTGTTAGTGAGGATCAGTTGCCTGCTTTGTACTTTAAATACTTAGCCAATTTCAAATTGCTATCGTTGTGCCTATTTATTATCCCTTACCTTTCTTTAAAGCTGATGGGTTATTAAAGCGAGACGCTAACTGTTGAAATAAATACAGCAATTGAGAAATTGACAATCTCGGCACCATCTATGACGATAGCTGTATGAGCATCAAACAAGATCAATACGTAGCACGAATTATCATCATTCCTTAGGAATGGTGGGATGCTTGATGCGCTGAATTTATTAAACCCACCCTAGACGGTGGGTTTATTGTTTCTGCCTCTGGGGATATTCAAATAGGGAGCACCCATGAGGAAAGTCGCAGTTTTTGGAAAGCCGGGTAGTGGAAAATCAATCTTGAGCAAAACCTTGGCAAAGGTAAGCGGTTTGCCACTTCATCAACTCGATTCATTGTTCTATCAGCAAAGTGGCGAGCCTGTCGCACGTGAAATCTTTGATAAAGCCCATGAAAATATATTGGCCTCTGATAGTTGGATCATCGATGGCCTAGGTCCTTTGGGGGCTTTTAAGAAGCGTTTAGATGTGGCCGATACATTAGTGTATATCGACCTTCCTTATCCGACGAGTTATTGGTTTGTTACTAAGCGGTTGCTTAAAGGAATGTTTATTAAGCCTGAAGGTTGGCCAGAAGGAAGTTCGGTGCTGAAAGGCAGTATGCAGAGTTATAAAATGCTGCGCTTGTCGCCTTCGTTTTGGAACGATGAATTTATGGCGGAGGTTCAAGGTATGGCTCAGCATAAGTCTGTTTTTGTGATCCGTAGCCTTTCAGAACTAAAGGCATTTATAAAGGTACATGCGAGGTAACATGATTAAGTGGCCAGCCATTATTAAGTATCAGGGAGATAGTGAACTGACTTATATCTCCAATGGATCTGAGTGGGAAACCGATCATGATCTTCATGCCGTTGTTTATGATGCTGATGACCGTTTAATCGATTCGGATGGCGTCTTATTTTCTCTAGAGGAGAGAGAGGATCGCCTTGTTATGCCAAGGCTCGTCGAAGAGCATTTTGAACTTGAAGAAATGGTGGATTTGATTAGAGCGCATTTCTCTTCAATCGGCGAATGCTGCGTATCTAAGTTTTCTATTGGCTCAATTGCCGAAGGAATTACTACTGTCGGCCAGTTTGAAGAGCGCTGACAACTGGCAATAATCAGGTCAGGGTAGAATTATTCTGTTTGTTGCTTATTTGAGACGAAAAGTAAGTAGCAAACCAAAAATTATAAAAACGGTTAGGAAAGAACATGATCAAAAGAATCACAGGTGTAGTCTCTCTTTGTGCAGCGATGATGCTGAGTACCTCAGTTTTGGCGGTTGAGCCAATTCAGCTAAACGGCAAATCTTACGCATATAACGGTAGTGAAGAGTTCACGCACTCGTACTTCACGGGTGCCGATAAAGACAAAGAAAGCTGGAACGAAAAGGTTTCTGTGATTTTCTCATCTAGCACACGTAGTGAAGATGACCTTGAAGAATTAGCTAACGATTTACGTGATGGCTACTCGCAGAACGGCCGTTTGGTAAAAGCGATTAAAATAGCAGCTGAAGATGGCGCTTCAACTAAGTTTGTTGTAGTTGGTGTAATGTCTGGTGAAGAGGTAGCTGAAGGGGTTATGGCCCGTGCTAGCCTTGTGGATGGTCACAGTGTAGTGCTGATGTATTCGCACAGATTCTACAACGAAAACCGTGAGAAAGAGCTTATCGATTGGTTTGAAGCTAATGGCTTTAACATGGAAAAAGAGCTCATTGATTTCGCTGCAATTCCTAACAGAACTGAATTTTCAGCAAAATAGATAAGCATCTATTTTACTAGTTAGTTAATACCTATCTAGTTGAAAAGAACGGGCGAGCTGTGTTGGACAGTCGCCCGTTTTTTGTAATGGTGCTAAGACGATTGTTTATCGACGGCTGCAGTATTAAGGCAATGGATGAGATAAAAAGGATTTACCCATCATGAAATTAAAAATTGCCTTATTGCTACTTGTAACAATAGCGGTGATCAGCTTTTTATTCTTCACATCGAGAACTGTCTATTACACCCTGCAAGATCCTTCTGGTCGATATACCGCGATCATAAGCTACAACACTTATAGATCTTTTACCCCGACGATGCCCGGATCTTCCTCAGATAAACCCGGATTCATAAAGATCGTAGATCAGCATAAGAATAATTTAGGTGAGATCCCTTTACCGATGCTGCAGTTAGCCGATCTGAAATGGACTCAAGAGGGGGCAGAGATGAAGCTAATTGGTGAGTGGAATTTTGAGCAGGGTTACGCCTTTTACTGGAATGAAAGTGGTTCTGAAAGGATATTTGTTAAAGGTTCTGATAGGCAATAAGTAAAGATAGAGAGTTAGGCAGTAGGGAGAAACAAAATTTGATGATCTTAACTGCCTAATACACTAAGGTTTTATCCAATATCTATTATTTTCTGTTGGTGTATTACGTGGTAACAGCGGGTTATCCAAAACGAATACTTGTTTGTCTTGCCATTGCTCCATAGGGAATAAGCGTGATGTAACTGGGTGGCTTTGAAGATGCTGATCTAACGAACCTGAATCTATGTTTGCTTCTAAGCCCTTGCTGATACGCTCTGCGAGTTCTGGGTTTTTTGAACTCACAAAGAAGTACATAGGGAAGGGATAATAGATAACAAAATCCGTGAACAATTTTAAGTTTGGATAGATTGCCAATCTAGCGGCAACTTCACCACCGCCTTCGTGAATGCCGCGTGGAAAAAAGTCGCAACGGCCTTCAGCGAGTTCTGTAAACATGTTTTCATAGACTGGATTTCGGCGAACAGCCAATCCAGCATTTTCTAAAATATCTGAATCAGGCCAATGAGCCCCCTGACAAGCTGTGAGATCTTGTAGTTGTTTAATACTAGTAATAGCTCTGAACTTTTCTTCATCCTCTGCGCGAATAATGCTGGCTCTAAAACCTAATAGGCCTTTAAGCAAAGGGATACGAATCGGTATTAGTGTTCGTTCACGTGAGATAGACGTGCCTGCCCAATATACATCTAATTTCGAGCCTTTCGTTAGCTCATAAAGGGCACGTCCTTGTTCCATCTGAGATGAATATACAACCTGACTATGTCCATACTTGTCTGCTGTAGTTTCTAGAACATTCTGCAAGAGGGTTACAAAGTAATGATGACTGACATCGTATGAAGATTGAGGTGCGATTGTTTTAATCTGGCTAACCTGATTAGCATGGGCGGGCAGCCCTAAACCAATTAGAAGTAGTAGAAAAATTAAAAATATATTCGACTGTTCTTGCTCTGCTTTCCTTAGCGTTGAGGTAGAAAAGTTAGACAAAAACTTATAAAGCAATGGAGCGCCTCAATATTTGCTATTTGTAATACCAATAAGCGTATTTTGACAAAATTGTTTGAAGTATTCTATTAGAAAAAACCAATTGTTACAGTTTTGTTACAATAATGGTAATGGTATAAGAGATTTCAATTAGAAAAAATTAACCAAAAGAAGGAGCTGAGTTTTGAAAAGGGGTGGTTTGCAGCAAAGAAAAACATCAGATATTACTACTCTTGATTTCTCTTCTTATAGTAGGACAAAGCAATTACTGACTTAAAACCCGTTCAGAACTCTGACGTAATCGTTTAATTGTGATCGCGATAGGTTTTCTGGTTGTAGCTTATCAGCGATCCCCAAAACCATCTGAAGCTGGGATAGATGATCTCTATCTTCTTCGTTGAGTGTTATAGCGTCATCAGAATTGAGGTATTGCGTAAGCTCTGCTGTGGTCGTTTTAATATCCAGTGCGGAATTACTGTTGGTATTACCAAGGTTGTCTAAGACTTTTTTCGCTTTCTCCAGCGTTGCTACCAAGCTGCTCTCGCTAGATTCTTCACGCAGCTTATTGCTGAAGTCATCAATAAAGTCACTTAACTGACCGACAGTGTCGTCTTGCGCCGTTCCTAAGCTTTGTTGGTCGGTTAGATAGCGAGATGCTTCACTGTCGTTTAGAAAGCCATATTCATTCAAGCGTTGGATAAATTCAGGTGTAATTTTGACGCTTTTTGGACCGCCGGTAAAAAACTCTTCATTGAGTTTTTGGACCTTCTGCGCGCGATCCGACAGGTTGCTTGGCTGTGTTGAGGCCTTGCTACTTTCTTTTTCAGTTGCCGATTTATTTGTCGAAGCCGTTTCAGCGGTATTTTGGGTGGTGCCAACCGATGTTTGATGTTGGCCGATGCTGCCTGTAGTCAGGGTCATCAGTAATGCCTTAGCGTCCAGTTAGGTAGTATATTTCTGAGATCATTCTCCCTGATTAGTTCCGTTATCTCTATGGGAAATATGATCTTTTTCTCCATTGAATATGCCTTAAGATTTGATTGCTTTGCTGGATAAGCAATTTTTTGCCTACTTTTACGGATGCTGAATTCAGCTAGTGGATCCTTGTTAGCCTTTAGTCTTGTTTGGAGATCGAAAAATACTTTATGACGCTTAATCATTCTTTATATCAACAGGTTCGCCCACTGATCTCTGAATTCTCATCGAGAACTGCTGATTAAATCGAATTTTTGAGCGTAATTTTGCTTATTACTTGATTTTAAATAAGCAATATTTTGCCTATCGAGGTAAAGGGGTTTTGTGGGTTTCTTATAACTATCTGTTTTTAAATGGTTAATTTTAATTTTTGTTTTATGGCATACCCATTGCTATACAGAAGGGGTGTAACTCAAAACTTTATAAAAAAACCTCAAACTGGAGAAGGGTAAGAGGATGACAATAACAAAACGCACTTTTATTAAAGGTATGGGCGTAGCCCTAGCAATGAGTACAGCTATGGGCGCTGCAGGTCTGGCACAGGCTGATGATAAGCGCTCTTACATTTTGGCTACAGCATCTACTGGCGGTACTTATTACCCTGTAGGTGTAGCGTTGGCGACACTAACTAAAGTTAAGTTAGAGCCAAAACATAAGATTTCTATGTCCGCGATCAACTCAGCAGGTTCGGGTGAGAACGTTAAACTGTTGGGCGAAAACGAAGCTCAGTTTGCGATCCTACAAGGTCTATACGGCGCGTGGGCTTGGAATGGTGAAGGGCGTTTAAAAGAGACTGGCGCAAATAAAAATCTTCGTTCTGTAACTATGCTATGGCAGAACGTTGAGCAGTTTGTAGTTAAAAGTGACCTAGCTAAAACAGGCACAATTTCTGACATTACTGCTTTTGAAGGTAAAAAATTCTCAATTGGTAAAAAGAACTCAGGTACAGAAGGTTCTGGCCGTACGATCCTTGGCAATTTAGATGTTAATGTTGATGGCTTTAATCTAGCGCACATGGGTTACGGTGCTTCTGCTGATGCTCTTCAGAACGGTACTATCGAAGGTATGAACATCCCATCAGGTGTTCCAACGTCTGCGATTACACGTGCTTATGCTGCACTAGGTAGCGACATTACTGTTCTTAACTTTACTGATGAGCAGATCAAAGAAGCTAACGGTGGTTACCAGCTTTGGACTCGTTATCAGATTCCAGCGAATACTTATCCAGGTCAAACTAAAGCAATCAATACAATGGCACAGCCAAACTTCCTAGCGGTACGTGATGATGTATCCGAGGAAGATGTATACCTACTAACTAAAACTGTTTATGAAAACCTACCGTTCCTAAACGGTATTCATAAAGCGACTAAAGCGATGGCACTAGAAAAAGCGATCGCAGGTCTTCCTGTACCACTACACCCAGGTGCAGCGCGTTACTACAAAGAAAAAGGTATCAACATACCTGAGCACCTAACAGCTAAATAAGCTGGAGAGACGACTCTTCAGAGGAACTAAACGTTGACTATGTGGTCATTTAGTTTAGTTCCCAGCTTTTAGGTTCGACCCGGTGCAGACTCAGTTACCAGCGAGACTGAGATCTGCACCACCCTAATTCCTATATTACGATCATGGTCATCCGAACTCGGAAGGGGATCGGCTGGCTGTAATATCAGTGTGAGCGATCAGAAAGCATGGCTACAGAAACTTCTGTTACCGACCAGGAAGTCAGTGAAAAATTAAAAGGGCTAGAGTTAGCAAAGCGTCCAGAACAGTCGCTAACAGGGCGAGCGGTTTATTGGATTGGCGTAATGTTCGCCATAGCTCATATCTACTTCAATACTCTGGGTACTTGGTCAGAGCTTTATGTCTCTGCCATCCACTTTGGCGGTTTTGCGCTGATGTGTGGTTTGATGGTGCCTATGTTCAAAGGTGGTAGCGAGGCTAAGCAAAAGCTTGGTTTAGTGTTGGATGTACTGTTAGGCATCGCCGCTATTGTCTGTGCGCTTTACCTTATCGGTTTTGAAGATGCGCTGTATGACCGAGGTGTGAAGTTTGCCCAATGGGATTGGGTCTTCTCTGTTTGCGCTATCTTTATTGCTTTAGAAATGGCGCGTAGAACAACTGGGTGGTTTATCCCTTGTTTAATTCTTGCTGCGCTGACTTATGTATTTTGGTGGGGTAAGTATATCGATGGCATTTTCGGTTTTGCCGGATTGAGTCTTGAGACGCTACTATATCGATCTTATTTCTCTTCAGAAGGTATGTTCGGTCAGATCGCGCGTATCTCCTGGACCTATGTGTTTATGTTTATCCTGTTCGGCGCTTTCCTAGTTAAGTCTGGTGCAGGTGATTTTATTATTGATCTATCCCGCTGTGCGGCTGGCCGATTTGTTGGTGGCCCGGGTTTCGTAGCGGTATTAGGTTCTGGCCTAATGGGTTCAGTATCAGGTTCTTCTGTAGCAAATACTGTATCTACGGGTGTAATTACTATCCCATTAATGAGAAAGGCGGGTTTCCCTGCCAGATTCTCTGCCGGGGTTGAGGCCGCAGCATCAACGGGTGGACAATTAATGCCTCCGGTTATGGGTGCGGGTGCCTTTATCATGGCGTCTTATACTCAGATCTCTTATCTGGATATCATTGCCATTGCTGCACTTCCTGCATTGTTGTATTTCCTATCTGTAGGCTTCTTCGTGCGAGTTGAAGCAAAGCGTAGCCATGCGCACGCGGTTGAGCTGGATACACGCCCGATTGGTGAAGTATTTAAAGAGGGCTGGCACTTCCTGCTTCCTCTGGTTGTTCTTGTCGCACTGCTTATCTATGGCTTCACGCCAACCTATGCTGCAGGCTTGTCGATTATCTCGGTGATTGTTTCATCTTGGTTATCCAAGAACCCAATGGGGCCTAAAGCCATTTTGGATGCTTTAGCGCAAGGCTCTAAAAACATGGCGACCACTGCAATGCTCCTGATCTCAGTAGGCTTGGTTGTGAATGTGGTTGCGATGACCGGTATCGGTAATACCTTCTCACTGATGGTGACTGACTGGGCGAGCGGTAGCTTGTTTATCACCTTGGTATTGGTTGCTTTAGCATCGCTTATCTTAGGTATGGGCTTACCGGTTACGGCGGCTTATATCGTATTGGCAACGCTTTCTGCGCCAGCGCTTTATGGTTTGATGGCTGAAAGCCGACTGTTGGATATGATTGTTGAGGGCACGTTACCAGAAGCAGCTAAAACCATCTTTATGCTGGTGGATATGGAGAAGGTTGCTTTGTTATCTGCACCTATGGCGGAAGCTGATGCCAGAGCGCTACTTGATCTAGTACCAGCGGACTTTAAAGGGCAGCTTCTAGAGCAGGCGATGGCGCCGGAAGTGTTGGCGATGATTCTACTGTCTGCACACATGATTATCTTCTGGTTGTCGCAAGACTCTAACGTTACGCCACCGGTTTGCTTAACCGCGTTTGCTGCAGCTGCAATTGCAAAAACACCACCTATGGCAACAGGCTTCACTGCTTGGAAGGTCGCGAAAGGTTTGTATATCGTGCCGCTTCTATTTGCTTATACCAACTTTATTGGTGGTACAGCGATGGAGGTGTTTAGCATCTTTATCTTTGCTGTCTTTGGTTTGTATGCCTTTGTTGGCTTTATGGAAGGCTATTTAGAAGGGAAGTTGAATATTGTTCTGCGTATAATCTGTGGCGCTCTGGCAGTTGCTCTGCTTTGGCCACACGGTGAAGTGCTGATCAATTTGGTTGCTGCGGCACTGTTCGCTGTGATCTTTATGTATAGCCGTCGTTTTGCGGATTCAGAAGGTAGTGCTGCATAGCACTGCCTTCGAGTACTGACTTAAGGATATTAGGTGTGAGCCTGACTTCAGATAAAAAAATATATGATTTCATTGTCATTGGTGGCGGCATTCTAGGGATGTCGACTGCGTGGCAATTACAGAAAAAGTATCCAGGCAAATCGGTCTTGGTTATAGAAAAAGAGTCCAGTGCGGCTCAACATCAAACGGGTCATAACTCGGGTGTTATACATGCCGGTGTTTATTACAAGCCGGGCAGCTTGAAAGCACGTTTCTGTAAAGAAGGTAACGTAGCTACTAAAGCGTTTTGCCGTGAACACGATATCCCGTTTGATGAGTGCGGCAAGCTTTTAGTTGCGACCAACCAGAAAGAGCTTGAGCGTATGCAGGCACTTGTTGGCCGTTGCGCTGAAAATGGCATCGAGATCGAGGTGTTAGATCAAGCGCGACTGCACGAGCGTGAACCTAATATCAATGGTGTAGGTGCCATCTTTGTGCCTTCTACAGGTATTGTCTGTTACACACAGATCTCCAGTAAGATGGGTGAATTGGTTGAGCAGGCCGGTGGTGAAGTTCGCTTTAATACTCGCGTTACAGGTATTGAAGAGTTCGCCGATCGCGTGACTGTTTTTGCTGAAAATGAGCGTTTCCAAGGACGCTTTTTAGTGAGCTGTTCGGGGCTCCAGTCTGATCGTATTGTTGAGATGATGGGGTTAGAACCTGATTTCCGTATCATTCCATTCCGTGGTGAATACTATCTGTTAGATGAGCAACATAATCAGATTGTGAATCATCTAATCTACCCGATCCCAGACCCTGACCTGCCGTTCTTGGGCGTACATCTGACCCGTATGATCGATGGTACGGTAACCGTTGGCCCTAACGCCGTGTTAGCGTTCAAACGTGAAGGTTACAAAAAGACCGATATCAGTTTGAAAGATAGTTTCCAGATGCTTACCTATCCGGGGATGATTAAGCTGCTATTCAAGCACTTCAAGGCAAGTATGACGGAGTTGAAAAACTCAATCTCAAAACCGGGTTATCTAAAGCTGGTTCAGAAATACTGTCCGTCTCTAACGCTAGATGATATGAAAGAGTATCCAGCGGGTATTCGTGCTCAGGCGGTTTCTAAAAACGGGGATGTGATCGATGACTTCTTGTTTATGAATACGAGTAGGGCACTAGCGGTATGTAACGCGCCATCGCCAGCTGCAACCTCTGCTATCCCGATTGGTCAGCATATTGTTGAGCAGGTGAGCGTGTTAGTAGAGAAGTAAACAGAGGGGCTTTATACGTCAAAGCGTGTAAAGCCCTCACTTTTCTGATGGCGTTGACCAAAGTGCTTTGCTTGGTTATCGCACTCTTGACGGAGTTGATAGTTAGCCATCATCAACTCCTTACAGATTTTGCACCACTCTTTGGCTTCAGGCTTCCCTAATTTTTGCAATTGTTCTTTACTTGGGTTGCCGTCCGTAGCGATCATCACTTCGGTGCATTCCTTACAATATTCCATTACTTTTCCTGCCATCTTTTTTATAGTTTTAATTACGTTGCAGCCTAGTCGCAAAAACTAGGTTTTGTTATCAGAAAAATTCTTAATTTGATGGTCTTTTGACTATTTGATGAGCCATCGTGATAGTGTTTCAGTTAACGATGGTTTTTCTGTAAACGAATAAGCAAGGATGTGAAATGAGCTTTATAGCATTATCGTTTATCTCTGTTTTTCTCTTGATAATGTATTGGCAATTGCGACAACGGAAGGTTAAGAAGCAACGCCGAGAACTGATCGAGAGTTATGTTTTCCCTGAGCGTCTAACCGTAGAACTAAGAAAGCGCTATCCGCACCTTTCCGATGCTGATTGTGACAAGGTAATGGAAGGGCTAAGAGTGTTCTTTCTAATCTGCCTAGCTGCAAAAAACAGAGCTATAGCAATGCCATCGCAGGCGGTGGATGTGGTATGGCATGAGTTTATTTTGTTTACCCGCGATTATGAGGTGTTCTGTTCTAAAGCGCTGGGTCAATTTTTACATCATACACCCGCTGAAGCGATGGAAAAGCCAACCCAAGCGCAAGTAGGGATTCAACGGGCTTGGAAATTCTCGTGTTTGCGTGAGGGAATCTATCCTGCTAAGCCTAGGCGTTTACCTCTTTTGTTCGCGATTGATGCTGAACTAAAAATCGAGGATGGCTTCACCTACCAATTAAACTGTAAAGGTCGTGAAAACGATGGCTACTGCGCTAGCCATATCGGATGTGGTATCGGTGGCTGTAGCTCTGGTAACGACTCTAGCAGCGATTCTGGTAGCGACTTGGGTAGTGGCTCTAGCTGTAGCTCCGGTTGTAGCGGAGGAGGGGGGGGGTGGTGGCAGCAGTTAGTTACTACCGCACATCAATGCCTTCTGGCCTGCGAGCGGTCCAGTAATGTTTGCTCCAGTAAGGGTTATCTAAACGACTGATGATAACGCCCTTGCTGGTGGAGGCATGTAAGAATTGCCCCTCCTGCACATACACACCTACATGCCTTTGTTTATAGCCGGTCTGAAAGAAGACTAAATCTCCTGCCTTTAACTGACTTTTAGAAATGTTGGAGCCGCTACCTAATTGATCGCGTGTGGTGCGTGGAATATCCAGACCAAACTGATCTCTAAAAGTGATTTGGGTAAATGCGGAGCAATCAATTCCTAATCTATTGTTCCCACCAAGACGATAGGGTGTACCTGCCCAACTATTATATTGATCGAGTAAAGCTTGGCTTACAGGTGATTGCGCCTGCATAGATACAGTTGGAGAAGACGACTGTTTTAACGTACTTGAGCAACCGCTTAAAACAACACCGGTTAGTATAAGAACGATAGGAGTATAAAATTTCATCAAATTTCACCTTCTTTTCGTATAGATCAGGGTTGCGAACAGTATAACGCCAACTAAAATTTACAAAAGCTTAAAACCGTTTGGCTTTCGGGCTGTAACTGCCTATTATGCCCAGCTATTTTTCCAGCCCTTAGTAAGCGAAGAGTTCATGACAGAAGATTTTCAGGTCGGCCAACGTTGGTACAGCTATACAGAAGCTGAGTTAGGTTTAGGTGTAGTCACTGAATTGGTTAATCGCAGTGTAACGATTTTTTTTCCTGCAATCGGTGAAGAGCGTACCTACGCGCAAAGCAATGCTCCATTAAGCCGCATTGTTTACCCTATTGGCGACCAAATTTCTGACGATGAAGGTCTGTCTATCACTGTTACTGAGCATCAAGAAAGCAAAGGCTGTGTTATCTATTTTGGAGATGATGCCGAAGGTAACGAACAGATTATTCATGAAGCATCATTAGAAAGTGCGGTTCATTTCAGTAAACCTTACGAGCGTTTGTTTGCAGGCCAGATCGATAAGCTTCGTCACTACGAACTACGTCAAGAAACTTTAAAGCTACAACATCAGCACCAGAACTCTGCCGCTTACGGTTTGATCGGTCCTCGTGTTCAATATTTGCCACACCAGTTCTATATCGCTTCTGAAGTGGGTAAGCGTACTGCACCACGCGTATTGCTAGCTGACGAAGTAGGTTTGGGTAAAACCATTGAAGCAGGTTTGATTCTTCATCAACAGTTAGTTTCTGGTTTAGCGAGTCGAGTGCTGGTGGTTGTACCTGATAGCTTGATTCACCAGTGGCTGGTGGAGATGTTGCGTCGTTTTAACCTGCATTTCTCTATTATGGATGAGGGTCGTTGCGCTGAAAGCGAAGGTAATCCTTTTGAGACAGCACAATTGGTGTTAAGCCCATTGTCACTATTTACTCAGCATGAAAAGCATCTTGAACAAGCGGTAGAAGCAGGTTGGGATCTTATGGTGGTGGACGAAGCTCATCACCTCGGTTGGAGTGAAGAGGGCGCGAGCCACGCTTATACCTGCATTGAGAGCCTTGCACAGCATGTCAAAGGCCTACTGCTTTTGACTGCAACGCCAGAACAGTTGGGTATCGAGAGCCACTTTGCTCGTTTGCGCTTGCTGGATCCAGACCGTTATTACGATCTGCAAAAGTTCATTGAAGAAGAGCAGGCTTTCAAATGCGTTAACCAGTTGATCGAAACGCTACAGAACCCAGAAGGTTGGGGTGAAGCATTGAAGGATGAAGCCTTTACTGCGTTATTGCACCAGTATCTGGGCGATGAGATGGCAGATCATCTGGAAGTTCACAAAGATGATGATTCTGAAGAACGTGAACAGTTAATCGAGAAAACCGTACGCACTCTTTTAGATCAGCATGGCACAGGCCGAGTGCTTTTCCGTAATACACGTGAAAGTGTACAAGGCTTCCCAGAGCGTAAGCTTCACAGCTACGAACTACCGTTACCGGACGCGTATAAAGAAGTGATTGCCGATGCACCAATGGAGCGTCAGTTGCACCCAGAATCTTTGATCGGTAATGGTGAAGGTTCTGCTTGGCTATTAGAAGATAACCGTGCTGACTGGTTGATCAAATGGTTGGAAGATTACAAAGGTGAAAAGGTTCTAGTGATTTGTGCGCACGCGCAAACAGCTATTACTCTAGAGAAACAGCTACGCCTATTTGAAGGTAAGCGTACAGCACTGTTTCACGAAGGCATGAGCCTTGTTGAACGAGACCGCGCTGCGGCTTACTTTGCAGATTCTGAGCAGGGTGCTCAGCTGCTGATCTGTTCTGAGATCGGGAGTGAAGGTCGTAACTTCCAATTTGCACACCACATGGTGATGTTCGATCTGCCTATGAATCCAGATCTACTGGAACAGCGAATCGGTCGTCTGGACCGTATCGGTCAGCTTCAAGATGTAAATATTCATGTGCCTTATTTCGCTGGTAGCGCGCAATCGGTGCTGCTACGTTGGTACGCAGAAGGATTAGGTGCGTTTGAGCAGGTATGCCCTACAGGTCAATCCTTGTTACAGCAATATGCCGCGCAGTTACATGAGTGCATGGAAAACCCACTGGATCAGACAGCGGTTGATGCACTCATCGATGAAACGGCTCAAACTCAATCAGCGTTGTTAGCTGAATTGCAGGAAGGCCGTGATCGTTTGCTCGAGCTTAACTCCTGCAACGCTGATATGGCTGAAGAGCTGTTAGATGCGGTTGAAGAAGATAGCCAGCCAGGTAAGTTAGCGTCCTTTATGGGCCGTATCTTTGATCACTTTGGTGTTGAGCAAGAAACCACAGGCATTAATGGTGTGATCCTTCATCCGGGCGATCATATGCTGAATAGCCATTTCCCAGGCTTACCAAGTGACGGTATGACCGCTACTTTCCAGCGTAACGAAGCACTATCTCGTGAAGATATGCATTTCCTAAGCTGGGAGCACCCAATGGTGTCTGGCGGTATGGAGATGATGCTAGAAGGCAGCTACGGTAGCTCAACCCTGTGTACAATGAAGCTTCTACCACTGAAAGCGGGTAGTTTGCTGATTGAAGCCGTTTTCCGCATCCACTCTATTTCCGATCGTTCTCTGCAACTGCAGCGTTACCTTCCAGATGCGTGCGTTCGCCGTGTGATCGATAGTAATGGCAACGATCTAACGGGTGTGATTACCGAACAGCACTTCGCTACTTTGGGTAAACGTGTAGGTAAGAATGTTGCGTACAACTTGGTAAAACATACCCGTGAAGAGATTACTGAGCTAGTTACTAAGCTTGAAGCTCAGGTTGAGCAAACAGAAGCGGATCTGCTTGCACAAGCGAAAGCGTCCATTACTGAACAGATGGAAACAGAGTTGGATCGCTTAAAAGCCTTGGCTAAAGTGAATCCAAATATTCGTGATGAAGAGCTAGAGGCGCTGACAATCCGCGAAGAAGATCTGTTGGCTGCTGTTGAAGGCGCTTCACTGAAGATGGATTCGATTCGTATTGCAGTGGTGACGCACGAGTAAACATATAGCACGATTTATTGTTATTTAATTAAGCCCTGAAGCATACGTTTCGGGGCTTTTTACGCCGATAATAATACCTTCCAACGATTACTTGATCTTAAACAAGTAAATTACTTATGCCATTGCATACAATGGCAGCACAAAACTAGAGCGGGAGTTCGGTCTGATGTCTCTTTGCTTAGTTATTTCTGTATTCTCTTAAGTTTATTTCTCCACTAGCCAAGGAGGGGTCATGTTCCGGTCTCTAGCTAATGTAATCGATACAGTTTTAAGAACCTGTGGTTTTAAAACTCTTAATAGTCAATTTACCCTGTCTTATGCCCTAGTATTTATACTGGCCGCATCTTCAGGAATCAGTCTTTACTTCAGCATGTCGATCAATCCTCAGACCATTGATATGGCAGGTCGTCAGCGCATGTTGAGTCAGAAAATCGCAAAAGAAGCACTATTAGTTGCTGCAAATGTTGAGCAACAAACCACCCTTCGTAAAACCATGGAATTGTTTGAGTCATCCCACAAAAAACTTATGTTGGGTGATGCAGCGTTGGGTATGAATGCAATCAAAGATCCAGCGATTGTTAAGCAGATGCAGCACGTTGATAAACTATGGGGTAGTTATAAAACACTGATTAACAGTCATGTGAATCAACCAACTGATATTACACTTGCTGAAATAACCAAGCAGTCACCGGTAATTCTTAAAGAGATGAATAAAGCGGTGGGTATGCTCACCACACAAGCTAGCGCGACAAGCATGAACCAGCTGTTAATTGCGTTTGTATGCGTGGTCGGCATCCTGTTGCTGGTTGTGTTTGGTCGAGTGTTTGGTTTGAGCATGCTGATGAATAACATCAAGCGTTTAAACGCACGCATGGTAGAAGTTGGTCAGGGTAACTTCTCGCATCGTTTTGATATCTCCCATACCGATAATGAAATAGGGCAGATGTTCAACGCCTACAACAACATGTTAAACCATGTAGGTGATCTGTTGAAAACGGTTCAGACGGTTGCGCGCAACACTGAGCGTCATGTAACTAATGTTGTTGAAGCCACTTCAGATGCCAGCAATGGTGTTAGTCGCCAGTACGAAGATATTGAACTGGTTGCGGCGGCTATGACCGAAATGAGTGCAACTGTACAGGAAGTTGCTAACAATGCAGTAGAAGCAGAGCAAGCCGCGCAAGAGACTGACACTCATGCTAAGAGTGGTGGTGATGTTGTTGGTCAATCCGGTAATCAAGCACAAGAGATGCTAACAATGCTGAATAAAACAGCATCGGCGATTAAAGAGCTTGAAGCGGAAACACTTGCCGTGGGTAACGTAACTTCTGTGATCAACGACATTGCTGAACAAACAAATCTATTGGCATTGAATGCGGCGATCGAGGCGGCACGTGCTGGTGATCAAGGTCGTGGATTTGCGGTTGTTGCTGATGAGGTACGTACCTTAGCGCAGCGCACACAGCAATCGACGCAAGAGATCCAGCAGATTATAGAACGTCTACAGAGCAAAGCAGAATCTGCAGTGTCTTCTATGGGTGTTAGTACTGATCTTGCCGATCGCAGTAGCGAACTTGCAAACTCTGCAGCTGCGGTACTTGAGCAGATTATCTCCTCTGCAAATACGATCTCTTCAATGAACACCATGATATCTACTGCAGCTGAGCAGCAGTCATCTGTAGCATCGGATATTGATAATCGAGTGGTAAATATTTCTGATATTGCAGGTCAAACGAAGCGTGATACGGATCGTGTGGTTGAGGCAACTGATCAGATTCGAAGAGAAGCGCACGAACTTAATCAATTGGTGATGAAGTTCCAGCTATGATCTAAATGGTCCTATAGCGATTAATTTAAAATGCCACCTCAAGGGTGGCATTTTTGTATTTCAAAACCCAATTATACAGATCACCACTGCAATATATTTTCAATTTGTTGCTTCAGGGAAAGTTGAGTTATTTCCTTAAAGCAAAGCACCGCTAGAATGAAACCGTCTATATAGTGAATTATATAGTGGTACTTATTTTCAGTTCTCAGGTCAACGCTCACCGTTCCATGGTTATCATGACACTTATTTGAGGAGGACGAGTCACTTGTTAAAAATTGTAAAAGTTCTACAAGAAAGTGGGTTTCTAACGTTGAGTGATTTAACTTGTTTTCAGGGGAAATTAAGGCGATTCCTTTTACTCCTTTTAGGAGTGAAATCCTGCCTAATACTTTATCAGAGAAATTAATTTTAGGGGCGGAGTACTGAATAACTTCTTCTAGGTTTAACTCATCGTCGATTGCTATGGTTGTACTAACCTCAGTATGAGCCACTCTTGGTGTGGGAACCAACTCTTCAAGTAAAAAGAGAATGTCTTCTTTTTCTCGAGCATCAATAAAATAGATAGGCGCGTTTATATTGAGCTCGTTCAACCATCCTTTGTATTCGGCATGGGTAGGATTTGCTACTTCATCTGATTTTGTTACAGCCACAATCAAGGGTTTATGAAGTGTAAGGTGACGAAAATGCTGCGTATAGAATTTTAGGTCATGTTGCGGATAATTTCGGGTGTTGTCCAAAAACAAAATCAGGCCAGAACAATCAAGCGCCAATTTAGTGGTTATGATCTCCCACATAAATTGGAAGCGTTCTTGACCTGGTGCGCCATAGCAATGAATACGTTGATTATTTGTAGTCGTAATATAGCCATAGTCCATGGCTACGGTAGTTGTTTTTTTTCTTTTAGATGTACTGTCTGAAGTGTTTGCGTCGGTATCGACACAGTCTATTTCGCTTATAGTCCTAATTGCAGTTGTTTTGCCTGCTCCGACTGAGCCAAAAAAAATAATTTTTTTGTCGTCCAACAACTTTTACCCCTTATCAGAATTGTAAGTACAAACCCAAGTTATTGATGACTAGTACTGTTGTTACATGGTGAATGTTAAGCTTCTTGTTGAGAAAAGCTCATAATGGCTAAGCGTGAATAGTAGTAATGAGCTTATAAGTATGAATACTAGGTTTTTCCTAACAGTGTTATATATTTGAGAGGTTTCTGTTCATTTTAGGGAGCAAATTACCAAACTCTGAGGTGTTGTGTCGGACTTTCGAAATTGAGGTAAAGCGTCCTATCTACAGTTCGTAAGCTGAAGGTAGCAAATTGCATAAATATTTAAATTCTCTCTTATCTTCAATCTCTGTTTCTAGATATTCTGCAGTTATCTCATTTTTCTTTTGCGCAAGAAAGTGATCGAAGTTACTCGCATTTAACCGTGTTTCATCTGTTAGCCATTCTACACTTTTTGGTTCAGCAATAATTGATTTTATCTCTTCGTAAATGGTGTTGTGCTTTTGTTTGTATTGATCCAGCTCTTTCCATAATGCCTTTTCAATTTTGCGATCTACTTTCCCACATGCAGTGATAATTATCGGTAAGGTTGAGAGATGCTGAGCGCATAGTTCGCATTACCATGGCTATTATCTTGATAACGGCTGGCACCAGTAAATTTTTTAGTGACGGTGGCTTTGTAAATTACTACTCAGGCTTATTCCAAGGGGATCTGCGCATTCAACTGCCTGCAATCCTGATCGATATGTATCTAAGCTGTATTCAGTATATCGAAGTGGGCTTAGGTTTAGCCCTGTTGCTACCTAGACTCAAAGCTTACACTATGTACGGTTGGTTTGGATTTATGCTGAGCTTGCTGGTAGGGCATTATATTTTGCAAGAATGGTCCGCTGTAAACCAGATGCTGGATTATATCTTCTTAGGAGTGTTGTGCTTTGTATTGCCCATGTATGGTAAGTCATCGGTTAACGAATAGATGAAGGTAGTGCAACTCTGTAGAGATTTTAGAGTACGTATCCGATTCGATTAAATAAAAAATGCCACCTAATCAGGTGGCATTTTTAACCTATGAAGAGTTATCTAGGTATTAGAAATTGTAGATTACACCCAGAGATACAGTGTCCACTTCGTCTTCAAAGTCCATGCGTTCCCACTCTAAACGAAGATCGACTTTTTCAGTTACCGAGTAGTTAGCGCCAAGCCCGTAAAGAACATCTGATTCGCTTTCAGATACAGTTGTATTCGCAACGTCAGCATCTGCATCAATACGTGCATAACCTAGTTTTGCAAAAACTTCTGCTTTTTCACCCACTGGTAGTTTGCCTAATAGCGCTAATGAGTATGCATCGCCATCAATCTTAACCGGTACGTTTAGAACATCGGCAGAGTTCTCACCTAAATCCTGATAAGCAAATTCAACAGCAAAGTTTTTATTGAAATTATAACCAGCAAAAAACTTCCAGCTAGTATCTGAATCATCAGTGATTGTTGCGCCAGTAACTTCTACGTAATCAACGCTAGTTTTACCTACGCCACCACCTAGATAGAAATTAGAATCTGCCATTGCAGCTTGTGATAAAATTCCAGAGATAAGCGCTGTAGCTAGTAGTGTCTTTTTCACAATATTTGTTCCTTAAATAGTTGTTTTTAAAGATGTTAATGCATTTGGGGGCGTATAATACAGATCTATAATTACAGTTACTATAGGAGATAGCTAATACTGTAATTAATAGGGTCGAGTGCTTTTAAGTGACAGGCTTAACGTACAGTTTTATTTAAGTTAGTTGGGTGAATAGTGTGCAGATTTATTGCGGATATGAACTAAGCAGAGCTGCTTGAGAATGAAGAAAATCGTGAGTTGAATACAAAACGAGATGCAGACCGATCAATCGGAAAGCTGCTATTTTGGATTGCTTTACGCCTTTAAATAAAAGCACCAAGGCTACGACGCCAGAGAATATAGATAAAAGGAGAAACAAAAAACCCAACAATAGTTCGATTATATCGGATATGCCGTAAGGATTGTTTGGCGCAATATACATATCTGCGTAAACAAATGCTCTGAAAAAAAGCATAAAGCTAAACAGGCTGATAGATAGAGCAGCCAGAACCAAAATAGTAATTGTACCTTTTGTTAGTTCCATACGGCCGGATAATTTAGCTTAGCAATCTGATTGATCAGTCTTTATAGACAAGCAATTCGCCTTTCCCGACAGGGACTAAAGAAGTGCTCAAATTTGTTTGCTCTTCTATCCAGGCATTAAACCCTTCCAACTCCTCTTTATGAGAAACCGCATTGTCACAAACGAGTATGCCGCCTTCTCTTAAAAGACTGAAAAGCTGTTCTGCTATTGCTAGATATTGGCTTCTATCTGCATCCAGGAAAATAAAGTCAATGTTCTGAGGAAGCTCAGCTAGTAGATCTACAACGTCACCATCGAGTTGCGTAATCCTTGAGTCTAGTGCGACCTTACGGAAATTTTCTAAGGCTTCATCGATCTTGCGGCTGTTATTTTCAATAGTAAAAACATGGCCATCATCTGGAAGGGAAGAGGCTAACCAAAGTGTTGAATAGCCATTAGACGTACCGATCTCAAGTACGGTTTTGGCGTCAGTTGCCTTGATTAAAACAGCTAAAAATTCACCTGTATCCCGTGTGATATTAAGATACTTTTTAGATCGGTTAGATTGGGCTTCATCGTTCTCGAGCCCTAATTGTTCAAGGTCATTTAAAAGCTGTTCAAGGTTCATTCGGCACGCTCCTAAATTGCTTGGGGTGTTTTCGGAATAAAACAATGTCAAATATATTTATTAGCTTCTTCTGATTTTATGATGTTTACCAGCCTAAAAGGCATTACTAGAAATACCAAAATAAAGCTTAATATTAGAAGAAACATAGTTATTAATTTAAAGTGTTTCCTTGTTTATATGGAGATTAGAGCTGCAGAATAGATTATCAAAAGCGCTCTGTTAACGTCATGGTATTTTGGATCTACCTGAGCTTAAGCCGCTAACCCCATAATATTTTGTAATCATCGCTGAAAAATCTAGTAAGCACCCGCCGCATAATGCAGTTCATAACTATGGCTGTAGATCTCGAGAATATTGCCGAATGGATCTTCCATGTAAATCATGCGATAAGGTTTTTCACCTGGGTAGTAATAGCGTGGTTTAGCCATACGCTTTTTACCGCCAGCTGAGACAATCTTTTCGGCTAGGCCTTCGACATCTGGGTCCTGAACGCAGAAGTGGAAGATGCCCGTTTTCCAGTATTCAAAATTATTTTCAGGATTCTCCTGATTTTTGAATTGGAATAGCTCAACACCAATGCGATCGCCTGTAGATAGATGTGCGATTCTAAAAGAGCCCCAATTAGGGCCGAACACATCGGTACACATCTCGCCTATGGCGCTGTCATCTTCAGTTATCTCAGTTGGTTCCATAATCAGATACCAACCTAGAACCTCGGTATAGAATTTCACTGCGGCTTCAAGGTCAGGTACAGAGATACCAATATGAGAGAAAGTACGTGGATAAGGTTGATTCATCGTTATGCTCCAACAAGATTTATTGGAAGCAGTTTATAAAGAGGTTATGCTTATTAAAAATTATCATTTGAAATCAAAATAATAATTTATTGTTATGATTAATCCGCATCATCTCCGAACTTTTATTACCCTTGTTGAAACGCAACATTTCACGAAAACGGCTGAGTTATTACATATGACGCAACCGGGGGTTAGCCAGCATATTAAGAAACTAGAGACTCATCTGAATTGCCCGATTATCAGTCGCTTCGGTAAAAAGTTTGAGCTAACCGAAGCGGGTGAAGAGTTGTATGAGTTCGCGCAAAAACAGTTTCAGGCAGAGTCTGCTCTTTTAGATAGATTAACTGACGTTCAAGCAGAAAAGGGTGAAATCAAACTCGCCTGTTCAGGATCTATGGTGACAAAGCTTTACCCTGATCTACTGCAATTACAGAAGCGTTATCCAGAGCTATGCGTCAGTATGGAAGCGGCACCCAATCATGAAATTCTTAAACAGATAAAAGACAACAGAGTCGATCTAGGCTTAGTGACTCAATTGATCAATGATGTTGAGCTACAGCAGGATCTCCTTGGGCATGATCCATTATGCCTCGTTATACCTAAAGGATTTGACGCCGATTGGAATGGATTAATGGCGTTAGGCTTTATCAATCATCCAGACGGTCATCATTACGCTGATCAGGTATTGGAAAGTAATTTTGCTGAACATTTCAGAGGGATGGGGAAAATAAAGCAGTCGGGTTATATCAACCAGCTAAGTCAGATCATACTGCCAGTGGCTGAAGGCATGGGGTTTACCGTACTGCCAGAATCCTCGATTGTGGGGTCTGCTTATTATGAAGCCATCGAAATTGCTGACTTAACCGAAGTCGTTAAAGAGCCTGTGTACAGAGTGCAGAAAAAATACCGTCCACTTCCTAAACGTTATGAACTGCTTGAAGGTGTTCTGAAACAGCATTTTGAGAACACGTAAAGAGCTCAGAATATCTTTTAAGCACCCATCTCTAATGTCGGTCTTTCAGGTATAGAAAAGGTGCATAGGCATTTTCAATCCGATATGCTCAGTAACCTAATGCTATAAAAAAGGATTTTTATGAAGTTTTTGGTCGCTGGAGCGAATGGTTTTATTGGCAGTGCTGTTGTTGAAGCACTGCTCGCTCATGAGCATAGCGTGATTGCGGTTGGGCGCAGTGTTACTGGTAAAACTAGCCGACCAAATCTTCAATGGATTAGTCAAAACCTCCAAACGGCTTTAACCCCTGCTGATTGGTTACCTCTATTAGACGGTATAGATGGCGTTATTAATTGTGCCGGTATCTTAAGAGCCTCCTCTGCAAACGATTTCGAAACCGTTCATATCAAAGCGCCTTTAGCATTGGCTAAAGCATGTCATGAGAAAGGGATTAAACGATACATACAGCTATCTGCTTTAGGTGAGCCTGAGCAGGGCGAGTTTATTGCGAGTAAACACCGATTTGATCAGCAGCTATTAGAGCTCATGCCTTCTGCTACGGTGCTTCGACCGTCGGTGGTAACCTCGTTAAGAGGCTCTTATGGTGGCTCTTCCATGCTTCGAGGTTTAGCAGCTTTCCCAAAAGTAATGTTATTGCCGGGGAAAGGTGAGCAAGCGATACAACCGATTCTTTTAGAAGATCTTGCAGAGTTAATGGTTGAGGCTGCAACCACAGAGTCTATATCTGGTGTTATCGAAATTGGTGGGCCTGATACCGTCAGCATCAAAGATTACCTTACCGCTGTAAGAGGCTGGTTAGATATTCCTACCCGAGGCTCTATCAATGTTCCCATGGGGTTAATCAACCTCAGCTGTACTATTGGCGATAAGCTCAAAGCAGGGCCTTTAAACAAAACTATCTGGACGATGTTACAGCAGGGTAATGTGCTGAATGATCCAGCCGCACAGCAACAATTCAAAGCACAACCACGAAGCGTAACAACCGCTTTTAATCAGCAGGCGAGTTTTGTTCAAGATCGTTGGCATGCCAAGCTTTTCCTCATCCAGCCTCTGATCTGGTTTTTACTTACGGTGATCTGGTTTATGTCTGCAGCCGCTGGTTTTTGTGCTGAGCCAGAAGGCTTTGCTCCGATCTTATCAGCTGTCGGTTTCCCGCAAGCGTGGCATTTTAGTTTAGTAATGCTTACTAGTGTTTTAGATCTGGTATTGGGCTTGATGATACTGGTTCGATACAGAGAGAACTTAACCCTCTGGCTGATGTTACTCAGTACACTGGGTTATAGCAGTTTACTCGGCGTAATGGCTCCAGAGCTTTGGTTAGATCCATTAGGCGGACTCCTAAAAAATCTTGCGATAGTTCCTCTCATACTGGTTTATATGGTGATGAGGCAAGTACGCTGATGGATTACATGACGCTAAAATTGATCCATATCCTCTCATCCACAATTCTGTTTGGTACCGGATTAGGCACTGCTTTCTATATGTGGCGAGCGCAGCTAAGTGGCGATTTATCTACATTTAGAATCGTTGCGAAAAATGTCGTTCTTGCTGATTGGATCTTCACTACTCCTGCCGTCGTTATCCAGCCCTTAACGGGTATAGGTATGATGTATCTAGCCGGATTTAGCTGGCAGCAACCATGGTTATATTGGAGCATCTGCCTCTTTATCTTAGTAGGGGCGTGCTGGCTTCCAGTGGTGTTTATCCAGATCAAAGTTGCAAAACTTCTAGAATCAGATCAGCCGGATCTACAAGGTATTAAGCGTTTAATGTTTTGTTGGTATAGCTTGGGTGTACCTGCATTTTTAGGTGTGATCGGAATATTTTATTTGATGGTGAGTAAAGCAGCCTAATGAGAGAAAGTTTAAGAAAGAAGATCATCGAAGTCTGCGATAAGAAGATTGCGAGTAAGGGAGACAATGTAGGTATCTCGTTCTATGCATTCTTCAAAAACAAAAATGATGATCCAGAGCTATTAATGGAAGCTGCCGAGTGGTGGATCAAAACTCACCAGCTTGATCACTTTGAGAAGGCTGTGAAGATTAGGGGAATGGTTGAGTCTAACTAGCAATCGCACTGTCTATTGTATCGTGTGTAACAAGTACCTGTTCTAGTAACCCAAGCATCATCAGCGAGCTTCCAAGGTGTGGAAGAACTTCTACGCTGATATTTTTATTCCTCATAGATGCTCTCTCTGCCTCTTGAGGGATATCCTCATGAACATGTATACCAGCTGATAAAAAGTAGGGTAGTATTTTTATGTCAGTCGATCCTTGTTGGATGCACTTATCTATTGCTTCCTCGATCGAAGGGCGCGCTAATTCTAGAAATGCAGTCTCTATAATCGGGTATTCATTTTGAATCTTGTTCTGGAGTGAGACCGTTAACTCAAGGACTTCGTTGTTCGAACGCTCACGTCTACTGCCGTGGGCCACAATGACGAGTGACTTCATCATATTTCCTGTCAATGTTGGGTTATATGTACAACTAAACTAATTTCAAATTCATCTATATAGGCTTACAACAGGCACTCAAGATTGAGCTTTGTTCATCCGCCAAGGTTTTCCCTCGCAAGTGTGATAATGCTTACATGTTTTTCTACAGCCTCTGCATGGAAGCCTGTTGTTAGAGGAGGGCTTGTTTGTACTTGATGAATCAGGAGTGGTTTTCATGCGTCACCGGCTTTTATTGACTGGTTAAGCACCTATTTACGCGGGTGGAATATGTTTGGATCAGAATGAGGTGGTTTAAAGCCCATCTTATCGGCCATTTTGGGCAGGCTGTGAAGATTAAGGGAGGCCTAAATTTATAGATCCGTGCAACTGAGTTGTTTGTTTTTTTCGAATTAACTCTTCATCGCAAAGATGCAAATAAAGGCAAGGAGGAACTGAACAATGATTAAACACCAAAAAGTTGTCGGTTCTTTGTGGCGGTGCGCTATGTCGTGTCTATTAGAGAAAATTAGATATGTTCGTCCCCGTTTAATTGAGAGTAAACAAAAGGACACGATGAAAACTCCGCCAAGAGTGAAAAATGAATTACCGACAGTGTTTACCCTAGTTTCTTCAGGGTAATAACCTGACAAGGCTATAGTTAATGCACCTAGTATGATGCAAAACACGCTGACACGGTTGTGCCATTTAACTACATCTATATGCGTGACTTTTCGTCTTAGTTCTAGAAGCTTTGGGTGCTTGCGATAGAAGGTGATACCGGAGAGGTTGCGTGGCGTTTTCCTATTTTCAGCATTTGTTATTTTTACCAGCGCAAAAGGTATGGCTAGTAAAATAAAAAGGATGCTGATCAGTAAAAGAAAAGTGCCTAACAACTTAGAGATCTTGCGTGTCTTTTAAGGGTATTTGATTTTCCTCTGGATAGGATAAAGCAAATACTAGGAAGCGTCTAAAAGTGAAGAGCCATAGAGCTAAGATTAAGCTCTATGGCATCTTGGGTATTCTAATTTTCGAGCGCTAATGCAGCCATTTTCATTGTGCTGTCAAAGGACTCGCAGCCTGCAATAAATAAGCCGTTATGGCAGAACATCGCATCGCTTATACCTGTCTCATCTTGAAGGGCTTTACCGGATAATCCTGCCCATGATTTAGGCAGTGACTTTTTATCCTCAAAAGAGCCAGGTTTAACTGGAATGGCCTGAATACGCCACTGACCTGTATCTGAAGGGTAAACGATATACAAAGCCTCTTTCGATAGGGCATGTACGGTTCTTTTCCAAGGTGTGTACTGCTCTAACACAATCACTCGAGGGTCTTCAGCATCCTCTATAGCTTTAGCGACGATATCTTTGGCGCTGATCCCGCCGTCAGCCGATGCAATAAAGCGATTTAGAACACGTGATGCAAAATCTACCGCTTCATCAAAACCCTCATCGAAATGAGTATCTTCATGCCAAGTCGGGTTAAACATAGAGATGGTTTGACTCAGGCTAACCCCTTTTGCAACGCCATCACCATAACCGCAATCGATCGTATCAATGGCAGAAACCAGATCAGCATCAACCGCATTAGCCACTTCAGCATTGCCTTGGCAGATCTCAACGCCATACTTCTGCCAAATCAATCCAAATGAGGAGTAGGGAATACCGTTTTCACGCTCACCGGCACCGCCGCGTTGATGATGATCAAACCGACCTGTGTCAGGATCATATTTACCCCCGACATCAACCACAATATCAGCCTGACGGATAAGCTCTTCATCACGGGTACGGATCAGCTTAAAAGAAGGAAAAACGGCTCTAAGCGCAGCGATACTAAAAACATCATCTGCATGAAAATTACCGCTGTGCGTTACTATCGTGATATCAGGCATTTCGATTGTGTCATTTAGGTGTTGAAAGAAGGCAGCTAACCAAACCCTAGTGAGTAGGCTCGCTATTGAGACGTGACTGTCATCGTCTAATTGATGGGCGGATACTATACGAAGGTGGCTGAGAAGAATAGGGGCTTCTGTATCTAGTGACCGTAGCTATAACTACTGATAGTGGTTAGTGTTTAGCTGGATTTTTGAGACAGGCATACTCCTTTAATGTCTTAATCGAGCTCCTTAAGCGCTGCAATGACTTTCTTACGTTGAGCCGTGACTATATCGAGTTTCTTACTCAGGAGGCTTCTTTCTGTTTCATCTTGTTCATCAGCCATTTTTTCTTTTAGTTGTTTCTTTTTCTTTTTTAATTTTTGCTGGATGTCCTTAAGGCATCTCTTTCGTTCACCCTTTTTCAGCTTCTCATCGTTGAGATATTCTTGGGTGATTTCTAAAAGCTTAAGCAGTTTCACAATCTTAACTCCAATCAATCCATGCTGAGATGTTATTTGTTATCTTCTAAAATTTCGGCAACTTCATCATCGTTAAGTGCCACGCTGCGCACCGCCTCATTCATATCCAAATTTCCGCTAGCGAATAGGGACTCACCCATCTGGATCAGGTTTTTGGCAACACCATAAGCATAGTTGGCGTCATTCATCATCGAAGTTGCCATTACTGCAGTGATTTTTTTGTCGCGAATCAGCCTCTCCATCTCACCGTTTACAGTCACGTCATTTGTTTTCATATCAAGCTTTAGATTATCTAGAGAAAGAATGTTTGAAGCATCTTCATCATCATTGCGGATATTATCCAGTTCACGCATCAGGTTACCCAGTTGAATACGGAACTTGTTGTATTCTGCTCGGATATGACAGTTTGGGGAGAGAATGTACTGTGAAAGGTTTTTGTTCATGTGTTTGGTATCTTTAATTGCTTCCACAATGTCGCGTCCTGCGGCGCGCAGCCTGAACAGCTCATCACTTTGTTCCGGGGTCATATTCGATTGCGCGCTACTGATGAACTTTACGATGTCACTGTAGAGCCCTTTGATACTCTTTTCATACTCGTCGTCAAAATCGATTGGAATCACGTGATTGTCTTGTCTGACGACATCTTCAAGATTTTTATCCGACAAAATATCATCTCGATGTAAACTCAAGCCGTGGGCGAGGATGGCGAATGCGTTGTCATACAATCTCAATGTCTCTTTACGTACTGCCTCTATCGCTGTGTCTGGTAGCTCTTCAACTGCTTCATTGAGATAGATAGGTTTTTCTCTGGGTTGTACTTTTTCAGGCATAGCTTTAATCAAAGAGTTGGCCAGTTTCTCGATGAAAGGCATCATCGCAACCACACCGATTGCATTGAAAATGGTGTGAAATACGGCCAGCTTCAAGGTGTAATCATCTGCGGCAATACCAATCCAAGCACTGAACCCATCTACAAGATTGGCAATCTGGTAGATAAACACAATGGCGATGAACGCAGTGACCATGTTAAATATCAAGTGGGCTACAGCAAGACGTTTACCCTGCACATTGGCACTCATCGAGCCGATTATAGCCGTGATAGTGGTACCTATATTGGCACCAATTGCTAAGGCCAAAGCGTTTTCATAAGTGATCTGCTGTGCCGCCAGCGCGGTAATTATGATTACCAAGGTTGCATGACTGGACTGCATAATCACAGTTGCGGCGACCCCGATAAGGGTGAAAAGCATAATCCCGGCATAGCCTGAAACTGCAAAAGCTGTCAGGTCAATAGTGTCGCGAAAGGCCTCAAAACCCTCTTTCATATGGTGGATGCCGAGGAATAGGAAACCGAGCCCCGCAAGAATATAGCCGATGCCGTTCATCGTTCTCGATTTCTGGAAAATCAGAATAACTCCGAATACCAGCATTGGCATAGCATAGGCAGAAATCTTTACCTTCATGCCCAAGCCAGCAATTAACCAAGCACCGGTGGTGGTGCCTAGATTGGCACCAAAAATTATCCCGATTCCGGCGGCTAAGCCAATAAGACCGGCACTCAAGAAAGAGATAGTAATAACTGAAACCAATGAGCTGGATTGCATAACAGAGGTGCTGACCACACCAAATGTTAGTGATTTCCATGGGCCATCAGTCGTTTTACGTAGTATTCGCTCCAACACTCCGCCAGTGAAGGATTTAAAGCCTTCTTCAAGGGCAAGCATCCCGAAAAGGAAAATAGCAACGCCGGCAGCAATTTCCTTGAAGTTCGGACTGATCCAGAACCCCCAAGCCAAAATCGCAAGCATGGTGAATAAAATTATCTTCCTGAACATTTACGAGCGTTACCTTTGTCGATTTTTTAAATGCAACTCAGCTTTAAAGGTAGAATTACATTGAGTATTTAACTTATTGAAAAATAGGCTATATCTATATTTCTAGCATCATTCCTCGTAATGTGAAGAAAAGAATGGCTGCCATGATGCCTGCCGCAGGGACGGTGATGACCCAAGCCGCAGCGATTTTTAACAATGCCGAACGTTTAACTAACTCTGTACGGTAGATTTTCTTCAGGCTTTTGCGCTCTTTCTTGTTCAGTTCAGCAGACGCTTTGTGCTCTTTTAGCTGTTTGAGCAGCAGGCCTTTTTCTTCGATGCTTGCATTCTCGAATGTATCGATGAACTGCTGAACCTTCTCTTCGTCCTCTTCTGGATGATGTGCGTGTATCTCTGCGATTTTCTTCGCATAGTTGGCTTTCAGATACTCACGCAAGAAGCCAACACCGAAAACCCCACCAACGGCAATATGGGTTGAAGATACTGGCAGTCCTAGCTGTGAAGCTATGATTACGGTAATTGCTGCTGCCATTGCGATAGAGAAAGCGCGCATCTGGTTAAGTTCAGTGATTTCAGAACCCACCGTTTTGATCAATTTTGGACCGTATAAGGCTAAGCCGAGCGCGATACCAAGGGCACCAATCATCATTACCCATATTGGTATGCTGGCCTTGGCAGATACTTCACCACTCATAATGGCATCATTTATGGCGGCAAGCGGACCAACCGCATTGGCAACGTCATTCGCACCATGAGCAAAGCTCAACAGTGCCGCGGCAAAGATTAATGGGATTGTGAATAAAGAGTTAACGGAATCTTTAGTGTTCTCAAGTTTATCGGCCGCAGATCTAATCATGGGTTTTACAATCACATAGACAACGGCAGCCGCTAAAGCGCCAATTAATGCGGCAGTGGTAAAGTCTAGTTTCCAGATTTTCTTCAGACCTTTCAGGGCAAGGTAAGTAGAGAACGCCCAAGCCATGACAGTAACTAAAATAGGCACCCATTTTTTGGCTGCGGTGATCATGTCGGTCTGATAAGTAATGTTCTTTTTGATGAGCATTAGGAAGGATGCAGCAATTACTCCACCCATGACAGGGGAGATAACCCAACTGGCGGCAATCATGCCCATTTTGTCCCAGTTGGCGACGGCAACGCCCCCTGCAGCCATACCGGCACCTAATACGCCACCCACAATGGAGTGGGTAGTCGAAACAGGTGCACCTAATGACGTGGCGATATTAAGCCATATAGCCGCAGAGAGAAGGGCAGCCATCATTAGCCAGATAAATGTATCCGCATCCTGAATTATTTCAGGATTGATGATGCCTTTTTTGATGGTACTAACGACATCACCACCGGCCAGTAATGCCCCTGCAGCTTCGAAAACTGCAGCAATGATAATGGCACCGGTCAATGATAATGCCTTGGAACCAACGGCTGGACCTACGTTGTTTGCCACATCATTAGCACCGATATTCATCGCCATATAACCACCGATCATGGCCGCAGCAACAAGCATAATACCGTTTGGAACGTTACCCACCGTTGAGTAACTGTACATAATGACCCCTACAATAAAGAGGATTGCGTAGCCCAGCCTGACGATTTCAGGTCTGCCGAAGAGTGTAGCCTGCTCTAGTTTGTCGAGTTGGTTGATATCCACTTCCGTTTTACTCCTCAGGTTTACGCCTAAATGGACGAATTATCAGGAATTATCATGTAGCCCCGAAGTGTTCTGTTCGTCACAAAATAGAAATATATGATTAACAAATTTAACTTTCTGTATGGTTTAAAACCATTGAGTAGATCAATAAAACAGGCTTTAAATAGATAAATTCGAGAAGGTGATTTTTTTGGTAATAAGGAGCGAGATTTTTAAAGGGGGAGAACGGAGCAATGGTTTTTCCTAGCCACTAACAGCTAACAGCTAACAGCCACGAAGTGGCGTTCTCAAGCCGCAGCCGTTCTGTTAAACATACTTTGCTATATGCTTTGAATCTCCTCAAATGCTAGACTGAGAGCAGAAATTAATCGGAGGCTCTATGTCAGCTGCATTCGAAAGAGTTATAGATGAAATAGACTCCTTGTCCCCAAAGGAGAAGGCGCTTGTGGCTCATCGTCTGATTGAATCACTGGATTCAGTACAGGATGAAGATGTTGAGCAAGCTTGGAAAGAATTAGCTGAAAAGCGTCATGATGCTTTGTTATCTGGCGAAGCTAAAGCGATATCTTGGGAAGAGATAAAACAGCAGGTAAAGTAAAGGGCTAGGATGCCAGAGATCAAATTTCACCCGGATGTGAGCCAAGAAGTCAGAACTGCATACCAGTGGTATGAAGAGCAAGCCAAAGGCTTAGGTGATGACTTTCTTATCGAGCTTGAATATTCATTTAAGCTTATCCGAAAACAACCAAATACGTGGCCTGCTTTTAGTGCAAGAACACGTCGTTTCCTCCTAAATAAATTTCCTTTTTCTGTCATCTATACCCCATCTACAGAAGTCATTTTGGTGTTGGCTGTTATGCATAATCGTAAAAGGCCCGGCTATTGGGAGGAGAGGGAATGAGTAAGCTAGGAATTAGATTTAGATTAGGGAGCTAAAAAGGGCTTTGACCCCTTTAATTTTGTCGAGTAACTGTACATAATGACCCCTACAATAAAGAGGACTGCGTAGCCCAGCCTGACGATTTCTGGTCTGCCGAAGAGTGTAGCCTGCTCTAGTTTGTCGAGTTGGTTGATATCCACTTCCGTTTTACTCCTCAGGTTTTCACCTTAATGGACGAATTTTCAGGAATTATCATGTAGCCCCGAAGTGTTCCGTTCGTCACGAAATAGAAATATATGATTAACAAATTTAACTTTCTGCATGGTTTAAAACCATTGAGCAGATCAATAAAACAAGCATTAAATAAATCCGAGAAGGTGAGCTTTTGGTAAATGGGAGTCAGATTTTTAAAGGGGGGATTGGAGCAATGGTTTTTCCTAGCCGCAGCCGACCTGTTAAATATATTTTGCTATGTGCTTTGAATATCCTCAAATGCTAGACTGAGAGCAGAAATTTATCGGAGGCTCTATGTCAGCTGCATTCGAAAGAGTTATTGATGAAATAGACTCCTTGTCCCCAAAGGAGAAGGCGCTTGTGGCTCATCGTCTGATTGAATCACTGGATTCAGCACAAGATGACGATGCTGAGCAAGCTTGGAAAGAATTAGCTGAAAAGCGGCATGATGCTTTGTTATCTGGCGAAGCTAAAGCTATATCTTGGGAAGAGATAAAACAGCAGGTAAAGTAAAGGGCTAGGATGCCAGATATCAAATTTCACCCGGATGTGAGCCAAGAAGTCAGAACTGCATACCAATGGTATGAAGAGCAAGCCCAAGGGTTAGGCGATGACTTTCTTATCGAGCTTGAATATTCATTTAAGCTTATCCGAAAACAACCAAATACGTGGCCTGCTTTTAGTGCAAGAACACGTCGTTTCCTCCTAAATAAATTTCCTTTTTCTGTCATCTATACCCCATCTACAGAAGTCATTTTGGTGTTGGCTGTTATGCATAATCGTAAAAGGCCCGGCTATTGGGAGGAGAGGGAATGAGTAAGCTAGGAATTAGATTTAGATTAGGGAGCTAAAAAGGGCTTTGACCCCTTTAATTTTCTTCACTTCACTTTCAGTCGGCATAATCATTTGTTAATTACACATAACGCTCAAAGCAATTGCGCACATCGCGCGTTGGATGCCTGTTCTTGTTATAAGCTACTTATGTGTAGCCCATTTGGGGAGGCCGCAATTTGAGCACTTATTGCCTACTAGCGGCGAACTAAAATTAGAATACTTGGATTGGCAGCTTGGACATTTGAAGTTCATTAACCGATATCCAGTAAACCAAAAAAATGGAGCCCAAATAGCAAGGGCTAATAATCCAGAATAGGCTAAACCAAATAATGAGTTCAGAACAAAGTTTAATAAAGGGCCTATAAACAGCCAACCTACCCAGGATGCATAGAATAGATTCCTTCTTAAACGAAAATCTTTCCAACTCGCTTCAAAATCCACTTCCATGGGCACCTTACTTATAACGCCCGGTTAAGGCGCGACCAATATGTAGCTGCCTTTGTGTTAACTTAAGAGCGAAGCGAACAACACAAAGGCAGCGGAGTGTTGGACGTCGGATTTTCAACCGTTTGTTATGCATTTTTCACCAGCACACAATCACCATCAACTGCCTTACAAACAAGCTCAATACTCGAGGTCTGAAACTGTATAGAAAGAACAATATGATAATTAGGCTTTCTGGGGTCACTAACTTGAACCGTCACAATGCTTTGATTTTCGTATTCCGAAGTTAAATTTTGAACTAGGACATCATCGTCCTTATCATCCTCTACCATACACTCTTCATATGCATCTATTCCACAGTACCAGCCATCGATAAAAATTCGATACCATTTATTTGATGGAGCTACTTGGAGCCAGATAAGAAAGATATTGCCAGTATTTGCGTCATCCAAAGTATAAAGCGCCGATACAACGCTCCCCTCTAATTGGTCGATACTGCCAGAACAATCTTGGAAGATACGATTAAACACTACAATCCTCAATATGCATAACAGCTAAATATATGTCAATTTGACGTGTTTAAACGCGTCAAATTGACATATATCTCCAAGATATGGAATTAGAAAGGGCGGGCAATATTCTGATTTTCATAAACTTTCCTTGTTTAGCTTTCGTAGGCTTTTGGGAAAAAGCGTCAATTTGACTTACTATCCTTACACAACCTACGAACGTATTAAATGCTGTATGTAAAAACAGTAAAATTATCTGCTTTAACTTATGTTTGAATTGAGCTTCTTACAGCTATGTTTTAGTTCTGTTAAAACTTCAAATGTAAGAGGAGTGTTGTGTTGATTAATTGGCCTTTCCTACAAGGCTTAAGCATAAAAAAACCGAACCCCAAAGGTTCGGTTTTTTGCTTTTTCTAACAGCCACGAAGTGGCGTTCTCTAGCCGAAGGCGTCCTAAAAGCGAAGCGATCTTTAGCCGTAGGCGGCCTAAAGGTGAAACCGCCGGAAAGAGCCGAAGCCGTCCTGTTAGTTACCCCTCCTCAGGCTCATACCCCAAGTTTGGTGCCAACCAACGTTCAGCTTCTTTCATCTCCATACCTTTACGCTTCGCATAGCTTTCTACTTGGTCTTCACTGATTTTCGCAACACCGAAGTATTGTGATTCAGGGTGGCTGAAGTAGAAGCCGCTTACTGCTGCGGTTGGCAGCATTGCGTAAGAGTCGGTAATGGTCATACCAGTGTTCTTCTCAACATCTAGCAGTTCCCAAAGCAGGCCTTTCTCTGTGTGCTCTGGGCACGCAGGGTAACCTGGCGCAGGGCGGATACCTTTGTATTTCTCGGCGATCAGATCTTCGTTAGAAAGTTGTTCGTCCGAAGCATAACCCCAGATCTCTTTACGAACTTTATCGTGCATCATCTCAGCTAGGGCTTCGGCAAAACGGTCTGCCAAGGCTTTAACCATGATGGAGTTGTAGTCATCGTGATCCGCTTCGTATTTCTCTACCAGTTCATCACAGCCGTGACCTGCAGTTACCGCAAAGGCGCCTAGGTAATCCTGCTTACCAGTTTCTTTTGGCGCTACGAAGTCGGTTAGACACATATTCGCTTTGCCAGCGACTTTTTCAGTCTGCTGACGAAGGTGATGTAGCTGCATCAGTACTTCGCTGCGGCTTTCATCTGTGTATAGCTCGATATCGTCGTGGTTAACGCTGTTCGCTGGGAAGATACCAACAACCGCTTTAGCGGTTAGTAGTTTCTGATCAACCAAGTCTTTTAGCATCGCTTGAGCATCTGCAAATAGGCGAGTCGCTTCTTCACCGATGATCTCGTCATTTAGGATGCGAGGGTAACGACCCGCTAGCTCCCACGAGTGGAAGAACGGCGTCCAGTCGAAGTACTCTTGAATATCGCTTAGGGCGATATCATCAAATACATGAATGCCCGGTTTTAGCGGTGCTGGTGGGGTGTAGTTATCCCACTCGATCTGGTATTTGTTTTCACGTGCTGCTTCAAGTGTGACACGACGCTTGTCGTTCATACGGGCAGCGTGACGATCACGTACCGCTTGGTACTCTTCTTGAATCTCTTTTACGTAACCTTGTTTCTTATCACCTAGCAGGCTAGAAGCAACGTTTACTGCACGGGATGCGTTGGTTACGTGGACTACCTGATCGCGGTGGAATACAGGATCGATCTTAACCGCTGTGTGGGCTTTAGATGTAGTTGCACCACCGATCAGTAGAGGAATATTAAATTCCTGACGTTCCATCTCTTTGGCAACGTGAACCATCTCGTCTAGAGATGGTGTGATCAAACCAGATAGGCCGATTAGATCAGCGTTCTCTTCACGCGCGGTACGTAGAATTGTTTCTGCCGGTACCATTACGCCAAGGTCGATGATTTCGTAGTTGTTACATTGCAGTACTACGCCGACGATGTTTTTACCGATATCGTGTACGTCACCTTTAACGGTTGCTAGTACGATCTTACCGTTAGAGCTGCTCGCGCCGTCTTTCTCTTCTTCGATAAACGGCATTAGGTAAGCAACGGCTTTTTTCATTACACGTGCAGATTTTACTACCTGTGGTAGGAACATCTTACCGGCACCAAATAGGTCGCCAACCACGCTCATGCCGTCCATTAATGGACCTTCAATTACATGAAGTGGGCGGTCGTGGTTTTGACGTGCTTCTTCGGTGTCGTCTTCGATAAATTCGGTGATACCTTTAACCAATGCGTGCTCAAGACGTTTGTTAACGTCCCACTCGCGCCACTCTTGCGTTTTAGTATCTTCTTGTTGAGAACCATCGCCGCGGTATTTTTCAGCAATATCCAGTAGACGCTCAGTACCGTCTTCACGAGTATTTTGGATAACGTCTTCTACTGCTAGGCGTAGTTCTTCTGGTAGATCATCGTAGATCGCCAACTGACCGGCGTTAACGATACCCATATCCATGCCTTGCTGAATTGCATGGTAAAGGAACACGCAGTGGATCGCTTCACGTACCGGGTTGTTACCACGGAAGGAGAAGGATACGTTGGATACACCACCGGAGATCTTCGCGTATGGCAGGTTCTGTTTGATCCAGCCTGTTGCTTGAATAAAGTCGACTGCGTAGTTGTTATGCTCTTCGATACCGGTTGCTACCGCAAAGATGTTCGGGTCGAAGATGATATCTTCTGGTGGGTAGCCCACTTTATCGACAAGTACGCGGTAGGAGCGTTCACAGATCTCAATCTTACGCTCGTAAGTATCGGCCTGACCTGTTTCGTCGAAGGCCATTACCACTACAGCGGCACCGTAGCGGCGAAGCTTTTTCGCTTGCTCGATAAAGTTCTCTTCGCCTTCTTTAAGGCTAATCGAGTTAACAACACCTTTACCTTGGATGCACTGTAGACCTGCTTCGATAACGTCCCACTTAGAGGAATCGATCATGATCGGTACGCAAGCGATGTCTGGCTCAGACGCGATTAGGTTAAGGAACTTAACCATCGCTGCGTGAGCATCCAACATGCCTTCGTCCATGTTGATATCGATGATCTGGGCACCGTTTTCAACCTGTTGGCGTGCAACATCCAGTGCTGTTTCGTAGTCCTGCTCTTTGATCAAACGTTTGAACATCGCAGAACCGGTAACGTTGGTACGCTCACCAACGTTAACGAATAGGGTATCTTCGCCAATGTTCATTGGCTCAAGGCCCGATAGGCGGCACTCTACTGGAAGATCTGGAAGCTTTCGTGGCTCAGCTTTTTCGGCTGCTTCACGAATCGCTTTGATGTGTGCTGGGGTCGTACCGCAGCAGCCACCGATAATATTTAGGAAACCGGACTGCGCCCATTCGCCGATCTCTTCGGCCATCTGTTCTGGCGTTTCATCGTAACCACCAAAGGCGTTTGGTAAACCTGCGTTAGGGTGAGCAGAAACGTGAGTCTCAGAAATACGAGACAGTTCTTCTACATACTGACGTAGCTCATTAGGACCTAGCGCACAGTTAAGACCAACAGAGATTGGCTTAGCGTGGCGAACGGAGTTCCAGAATGCTTCGGTTGTCTGACCGGATAGGGTACGACCAGATGCATCGGTGATCGTACCGGAGATCATTACTGGCAGACGGATGTCGTTTTCTTCGAAGTACGTTTCTACTGCGTAGATAGCCGCTTTCGCATTTAGAGTATCGAAAATAGTTTCGATCAGGATGATGTCAGAACCACCCTCAATCAAACCGTCGATAGATTCAGTGTACGCTTCAACTAGCTCATTAAAGGAAACGTTACGGTAAGCCGGATCGTTTACATCTGGAGAAATAGAACAAGTACGGTTTGTTGGGCCAAGTACACCTGCTACATAGCGTGGGCGATCCGGTGTTTCGGCTGTAATTTCGTCACAGGCTTCGCGGGCTAGGCGTGCTGCTTCTACGTTGATTTCACGGCTGAGCGATTCCATCTCGTAATCAGCCATAGCGATCTGGGTCGCGTTGAAGGTATTGGTCTCGATGATATCAGCACCGGCCAATAGGTATTCTTTGTGAATTGCTTTGATGATATCTGGCTTAGTCAGTACCAAAAGGTCGTTATTACCTTTGACCTCAATGTGCCAGTCTGCGAAACGCTCGCCGCGGTAATCCGCTTCTTCAAGCTTGTAATCCTGAATCATGGTACCCATACCACCATCCAGAATCATAATGCGTTTTTTAAGGCTCTCTGAAAGCGTTTCAATCAAAGTTTTGTCTGTCACAGTTAAATACCTAAATCAGCGACTACTAGAATAAGGACGCTATTGTAAATCAATTAGTTAAGAAAGGGAGTGAGGAAAGTTAATCTATTGATGAACTTCGCTCAATTTGAGCTGAGCAAAGCTAATAAATAGCACTAATTTAGCTATGCCTTTAGTATTGGGTCCTATATGAGGGGCGGGTATTAAATCTGTTTGTGCTAAAGAATGCTCAATAACCCCTTAATATTTTCCCAGATGGTGGTAGAATAGCCGCCCTTTGTGCAGTGCGAATATATCTCGAAGGGCAAAAATGTCAGTCCTTTAGACGTTTTTCGTATTATGTGCAGCGCAAAATACTGGTTAAAATGCCGTTTTTTGTGGACAAGCTTTCCTGTCATACCGTTAAAAAGGGTAGAAACAGGTACAGCGTTGATGTGTTACTCATATTTCTTCGGCCAAAAGCTGAGATGGGTAGCGAAAGGGGGCAACCGGGTTTAACCCTGGTTAAGATGAGCAAACGCAGGATTTAGTCTATGCTGCAGACATTCTTAAAGTGCAAGCTACACCGTGTAACAGTAACTCACGCTGAGCTTCACTATGAAGGTTCATGTGCAATTGATGGTGTACTGCTTGATAAGTCAGGCATTCGTGAATACGAATTAATTCACATCTACAACATCAATAATGGTGAGCGTTTTACCACTTATGCAATCCGTGCAGAAGAGAACAGCGGTATTATCTCTGTAAATGGTGCGGCGGCGCATAAAGCAAGTAAAGGTGATCTACTGATCATCGCTTCTTACGTTCAATTGGACGACAAAGAAGTTGACGAACACCAGCCAACACTTTGCTACTTTGAAAATGCGAAGTCAGATGGCGGCGTAGGCGCAACTGATGAAGAGCTTCATCAGCGCAACGTGCTAACAGGTATGAAACGCGCAATTCCTGTTCAGCCGAAAGATATCTGATCAAGATTTTTAAAAAGCCACTCACCATTGAGTGGCTTTTTTGTTTAGAGAACCCGCCGAGTGCGGGTTTTCTTTTGTCTGTGAGTTTGTAGTGAATCCCGCTGGCGTATGAATTTTTAGGCCTAATATCGCCTTGCATGGTAGGGCTATTGCGGGTAAATTGGCGCCCAGAATATTGCTTAGGCAAACATAATAAGCACACCAAAATACAATATTAGGAGTTACACGTGGAACTCGCATGTCTTGACCTTGAAGGGGTATTGATCCCAGAAATCTGGATCGCTTTTGCTGAAGAAACTGGTATTGAAGAATTAAAAGCGACGACTCGTGATATTCCTTGTTACGACGAGCTAATGCAGCAGCGTCTTCGCATTCTTGATGAGCACGGTCTAAAACTGCCGCAGATTCAAGAAACTATCAGCAAACTTGAGCCTCTAGAAGGTGCAGTTGAGTTTGTTAACTGGTTGCGTGAGCGTTTTCAGGTTGTGATTCTATCTGATACGTTCTACGAATTCTCTCAGCCGCTAATGCGTCAGCTAGGCTTCCCAACACTTCTTTGCCACAAGCTAGAAGTAGACGAAGATGGCCGTATCACTGACTACACTTTGCGTCAGAAAGATCCTAAGCGTCAGTCTGTTCGTGCATTCCAGTTGTTGAACTACCGTGTAATCTCTGCGGGCGATTCTTACAACGATACAACTATGCTTAAGCAAGCAGAAGCGGGTATCTTGTTCCACGCGCCTGATAATGTAATTGCTGAGTTCCCTCAGTTCCCAGCAGTACACACATACGAAGATCTGAAAAAAGAATTTATCAAGGCAAGTAACCGCGATCTAAGCCTGTAAGTTCTTTTCTACTTAATCTACTGCTCAAAAAAGTCTATATTGGGCAGTAGATTAGGCATTCTCCCCAAGCCTTTCTTATTAGTTTTTGTTAATATATTTCCCGTCGTCGTTTAAGCGCCGGATTTATTCTCCCTCTTATTTAAGGTGTTTACCCTATGCCTCTGGCAAAGATTATCAGTGCTAATTCTCTACTATCCGACCAATTGGTTGGTATTTTGGCTGAGGACTATCAACTGGAAATATCTTCTAGCTTGAGAGAGGTATGTGTAGATAGTGATCTAGTGTTACTTGATCATGACCTTGTTGGTCAGTATGACGAATCCGAATTAGTTACGGCTATCCAGCAGTATGAGCGCCTGCATGTTCCGGTCATTTTAGTTTGGAACAATGCAGAGGAAGATTATCGTGAGTTCGCGATCGAAGTAGGATGTTCTGATTATCTAAGACCGCCGTTTTTTCCATCAGTTGTAAATGCCAAATGTAAAACTTATATCAGCTTGGCTAAACTCAAGCAGAACTTTACATCACGTGCAGCAACAGGTGTGCCTACGAGTGCAGTACCTGCTGGTGATCAGGTTGATGTAACAGAGCTATTAGCCGTTCAAGATGCGGCAATCTTATGTTTGGCGACTATTGCTCGAATCCGTGACCATTCTACCGGGAACCATATTCTTAGAACTCAGCACTATGTAAAAGCATTAGCTGAGCACCTTTATAAGAATCCTGCTTATCATGACGAGCTGGATGCTGAGACGATTGAGCTGTACTACAAGACTTCAGCTCTGCACGATATTGGTAAAGTGGGAATTCCAGATCATATCCTTCAGAAACCGGGTGAGTTAACTGCCGAAGAGTACCGCGTGATGAAAACGCATACTGTTTTAGGCTATCAAGCGGTGACGTCTGCGCAACAATTGCTGGATAGTTCATCCAGCGGCAAAGCAGTGAAGTTCTTGGAGCTGGCTCAGCAAGTGACTTTAAGTCACCACGAGCGTTGGGATGGAGAAGGCTATCCTCAAGGTTTGAAAGGTGAAAACATCCCATTAATTGCGCGTTTAATGGCGGTGGCTGATGTTTATGATGCGATGATCTCTCGCCGACCGTATAAAAGTGCTGTTGATCATGAGCGCGTGACTAATGTTATTGTCTCTGGGCGCGGTACCCATTTTGATCCAGCAGTTGTGGATGCGTTTTTGGATCTACAGGATATGTTTGAAAGGATCTCTTTCAAGCTGGAGGATGTGTTCCCATCCAGTGCTGATTTGATGCTTCATTCCATGAGCGATCTTATTGCCGAAAATGATCTCGCTACGGCTGAGGAACTAGCGGGTAGTTAAATGCTTCGCGGGTAGTCCTGAGCTGTGAAGGTAGCCATTTTTGGTAGGACTCATAGATGGTTGCTTTTAGCTCTTCATCTTTCTCGATCATCTGATTGAGTGTGTTTATCAGCGCTTTATTCCAGTCACCTTTTGCACATCCTACATGACCCATACTGGTGACAGGTTGTCCTTCAAGCGGAACAAAATACAGATCTGCTTTGATATTGTGTTGTAGCTTGCTGAACTGCGCTTCTTCAGGTCTACCGATCATTGCGTCTAATCGATGGTTCTCCACCATCTGAATAAGCCTTTCCTGATCTTTTTGGCCTGTTTTAACTTTGAAGATGCTATTGGGCTTAGTTTTATTCTTTTGAATGACTTCGTCGATGTATGCAGAGTAGGCTCTTGCATCATGAATACTAATAGAAAGGGGCTTTTTGGTTAAAGTTTTAAGATTAACAGGGTTAATTTTATCTGCACTGACGCCAAATTTATGCAGGCTTCCTTTTGTGGTGACTAAGCCATTTGCATATAAACGCATTAATGGCTGACTAAAATCCATAAATTTTTGTCTTTCTTTCGAATTAACTAAAGATACATGGCAGATCATCTGTCCCTCTTTAGCTAACTGCATTGCGCGCTTTAGGCTCATATCGGTACTGATATGACGATAATGTTTTAACTTTCGCTTAAATAATTTGATTGCTTCATCGCCGATACCTTGATTGCTGTATTTGCCTTTTAGGATGAATACGGGAGCAAAATCGGTTCTGGCCCATACAATGATAGGCTTTTCATTAGCTGAGATTTTTGATGGGTGTTTATCGGCTACAGCAGCATTAGGGCTAGCCAGAAAGAGCATCAATAATGTGATGGAAAATAGCCTGTTTTGCTGCATAGTAATTCCTTTTGGAACACGACAGTTCAAGTATAGGCAATCTATTGGGATCTGTTGGCTAAATTTAGCTAAGTCTGACTCAGTGCGAATCGATTGTTCATTCGATTTAAACGTAGAGCCATTTTTAGGATCAATTGATCCTTGAGTTTCTCTCTAGTTTCTATCGGAAGCTCATCCAGCAATTCTTGGTCGATTACGAGCGCGGTGCTCTCTGTATTGGCAATGACACTGGCGGTACGTGGCTCATTTGTTAGGAATGATATTTCGCCGATAATTTCGCCAGGGGATAGCTGGGTGATCAGTTGTTGTGATGTGCCTTTAAGTACATTGACACCGCCGCTTAGTAGGATAAAGAAGCGTTTATCTAAGGAGTCTTCGTCGGTTAAGTAGTCGCCGCTATTGTATGCGACAAAGTACCAGTTGAACTGAGCAAGGAGTTGTTTGTCCTTGCGGTTCATATCGTCGAATAAAGCCACTTTATCCAGAATGGCTAGAGCACTTTCTTTACTGAGCGTCTTGTTTTTAGCCATAGATATACTCCTTCTAGTTAGGAATAGTCGCTTCCAAGCATTGCAGCAAGTTATTCACTTTGTCGAAGGTTTCTTGATACTCCATGGACGAAACAGAGTCTGCGACAATGCCACCGCCAGCCCAGCAGAAAATCTGATTGTTTTCGCATAGCAAAGTACGGATGGTGATGCTGGTATCCATGCGACCGCATAGGCTGATATAGCCGATAGAGCCACAGTAGATAGAACGACGATGCGGTTCTAGTTCCTCGATAATCTCCATTGCTCTTATCTTTGGTGCGCCGGTAATGGAGCCGCCAGGAAAGCAATGTTTTAGCAGTGCAATCGGCGAGTAATCGGAGCTTAAGTAGCCAGTGACTGTGCTGACTTTGTGATGCACATTGGCGTAGCTCTCAATGTTGAAGAGCTTAGGTACTTTTACAGAGTTATGCTGACAGACCTTACTAAGATCGTTGCGCATCAGATCGACGATCATAAGATTCTCGGCGCGATCTTTTAGCGAATCGCTAAGCTCTTGCTTCAGGCGTTGATCTTCTGCCGTATCAGATGAGCGTGGTCGCGTACCCTTAATCGGCTTAGTCGTTACTACCCCGTCTTTAGTTTCTAAGAACTGCTCAGGGGATAGAGACAGAATTTGCTGCTCACCCAAATCGATATAAGCAGAATAGGGTGTTGGCGCATGGGTTCTTAGCTTTTTATAGGCTTCCCAGCTGTCGCCTTGATAGCTGCTATTAAAGCGTTGAGCAAAGTTAACCTGATAACAGTCGCCAGCATGGATGTAGTTATCTATCTGCTCAAGCTTCTGTTGATATTCCGCTTCAGTGATATTGGCGCTAAAGGCTTTATCAAGCTGGAAATCAGTGTTTGGCGAGGTTGTTGCTCGAGTTAGTTGCAGTTCGATCTGGTCGAGTTGCTCTTTAGATACGCGATGATCGGCAACGAGGTAAGCTTGCTCTTTATGGTGATCAACCACTAAACCCCATAGGTACATGCCTACTTGCATGTCGGGTAGGGATGCAAAATCTTCTGCCTTCGCCGGCATGTTTTCAACGGATCGACCCAGATCATAAGCAAAGTGACCGATGATACCGCCTTGGAAAGGCAGATCTGCTTGTTCTGCTTGCGGGTTTTGATAGCGGTTGTACAGATCTTGTAGTGCATCAAATGCAGGTTGATCTGCATTCATGCTCAAGGTTTCAACCGGTGCAGCCGCGATGATGTCGAACCGTCCCCATGGACAGTTAGGGCGACCACTATCAAGAAATACAGCATTACCTAGAGGGCGAAGGCGCTCAAAGTAAATTTCACTGTTAGCTAAATACGGAACAGAACGTTGGGTGATCAATGAACTGGCTTAATTCTTAGTTATTGAATGAAGTGTGTGAATTGTATGTAACCCCATTGGAACTGTCTATGTGAAAGGCTTTGTCGCAACGAAATAAGTGAAAACAACTGAAAACCTTTAAAAATCGTTGTTTGTTTTTGGTTCATACCAAAGATTGTCGACAAAATGCTGGTTTGGATACTCTGTTCAGCTAGAATGAGATTAAATCTATTAAAGCATTAAGAGTATTGTTGCTACATGAAGCATCCTTTCAGTGTTGATAAGCAAAGCCTTACTTTGCCTGATCAGCATATTGTTTATCAAATCTATCGAAATCCTGATATTAAGCCTTCCAGAAGGCTGGTCTTACTGCATGGCGCAGGTGTTGCTGGGGTTGATACTTGGGAGCATATCACTGCATTTTTAACTCAATGGTCTGAGGTGTTGGTGCCTGACCAGAGAGGCATGGGCGATACCTATTTCCCCGATAAGAAAGAGCACCCCTTTGCAGCGCAGGAGCTGGTTGCAGACTTAAATGCCTTAGTTGATCACCTAGGCTGGTGGCAGTTTGATTTAGCAGGTTATTCCCTAGGTGGCTTAATCTCGCTGCTGTTTAAACAGCAGCACTCTGATCGTGTTGGTAAGCAGTATCTATTGGAATCAGCGGTGCTAGATCGTCCTTGCTGGGAAACCACCATCGAGCTACGTAATCAATTCTCGGAAGCGGCGTTGAATCTCAGAGGTTCTGTGCAGGTAGAGAAGGGCATTGTTAACTTTTTAGATGCGATTTCGCCTAATCGTAAGGTTTCACCGCAAGTGGAAAAGTTAACTGTCAGCAGATTAGGGGCACGACCGGAAGGTTTTGCCAATGCTTTGGACTGCGTAACACAGGCAGTTAAGCAGATAGATAGAGAAGAATTAGTGGCGGCGCAAGGTGATGTTACCAGCTTTATAGGCGGTAACAGTGTCGATCTTATGCACCAGTACCAGCGAGAGCTGGCGGAGCGTCTGCCCAATTGGCACTACTTTTTGATGGCTGGAACTGATCATTCGTTACCGTTTCAAAAGCCGCGCCAGATCGCGCGAGTGATGAATGATGAGTTACAGCGTTATATAACTAACAAATAATTACGAAGTGATAAGGTAAAACCCTTAAACTTTTGTATTGTGTTGACAATCTTTTCGCTATTTCGAGTTGACGGCTCAATTTAGCAGGAGTATCTTGGTCTCAGTTCAAGATTGTCGACAATCTTCAATCAAGGGTTGTTATGACTGATAAAACAGACAATAAAGCGTTTCAACAAGAAACGCGCACATTGGCCGATCGCGTTTGCGAACAAATTGTAACTGCGATTGTGGTGGGGGATATTCCTCCCGGTCAGAAGATCAGCGAGCCTGAGCTTGCCAAAACATACGGCATTAGCCGTGGGCCATTGCGAGAAGCGATGCGTCGTTTGGAAGCGCTGAGGTTGGTTGAACGTAAGCCTCATGTTGGTGCGCGGGTTGTTAATCTGTCGGCAAAAGAACTTATTGAAATATATCGTGTCCGCGAAGCACTTGAAGGTATGGCCTGCCGCTTAGCGGCAGAGAATATGCCTCAAGACGAAATCGATAGCCTGCGTGCTCTATTAGATGAGCATGAACAGAGTGTCGAACAGCTAGAGGGCCGATCGTATTTCCAAAAAGAGGGTGATCTAGATTTTCACTACCGCATTGTTCACGGCAGCAAAAATGAGAAGCTGCTCGAATTTTTAGGCGGGGATCTATATCACTTAGTACGAATGTACAGATACCAGTTCAGTGTCTCTAGTTCACGACCAAAACGTGCACTTAAAGAGCACCGCCAGATTGTAGACGCGATTGAATCTCGTGATCCGGAATTGGCTGAAATGCTCATGCGCCGACATATAGGTGCAGCACGCCGAAACGTGGAAGAGAAACTGAACGCAGCGACCGAAACCAGAGGGGAAGAACATGTCCAATAACCTGTCTGCCGGTGCACGTTTTCGTAAAGCACTAGCTGAAACAAACCCACTTCAGATTGTAGGTACGACTAACGCATATCACGCCATGATGGCTGAGCGTGTAGGTCATAAAGCAATTTACTTATCTGGTGGTGGTGTCGCTAACCACTCATACGGTTTGCCAGACCTAGGCATGACATCAATGAATGATGTTCTAGCAGATGTAAGCCGTATTACCAGCGCAGTAGAAACTCCGCTGATGGTTGATATTGATACGGGATGGGGTGGTGCTTTTAACATTGCACGCACAGTTAAAGAGATGATCAAAGCAGGTGCAGCTGCAGTTCACATTGAAGATCAGGTAGCACAAAAGCGTTGTGGTCACCGTCCAAACAAAGAGATTGTTACGCTTGAAGAGATGGTTGATCGCGTTAAAGCAGCGGTTGATGCCAAAACTGATGATGACTTCTTTGTTGTAGCGCGTACAGATGCTTTCCAGATGGAAGGTTTGAATGCTGCAGTTGAGCGCGCACAAGCATGTTTAGAAGCCGGTGCAGATGGCATCTTCGCAGAAGCAGTGCACACGCTAGATGATTACAAAGCGTTTTCTGATGGCATCAATGGAGCGCATCTATTGGCTAACATCACTGAGTTTGGTGCTACGCCACTATTCAACAAAGATGAATTGGCTGAACACGGTGCAAGCATGGTGCTATACCCACTGTCTGCATTCCGCGCAGCTAACAAGGCAGCCCTTAATGTATACGAGCACCTTCTAAAAGATGGTGATCAAAAAGCGGTTGTCGACACCATGCAAACACGTATGGAGCTTTACGATTTCTTGAACTATCACGACTTCGAGCAGAAGTTGGATGCATTGTTCGCAGAAGGTAAGAATAAGTAAGCGCTATTTTTATTTTACGCTTTACTTAATTGATTTTAGCAAGCGGGTCGCAGAACCCGCATAGATAGGAAACAGGAGCATAATCATGGTCGACAAAAAACTGGGTGGTGCTGGTCTACGTGGTCAGTCTGCAGGTGAAACGGCATTATGTACTGTAGGTAAAACAGGTTCCGGTCTGACTTACCGTGGTTACGATATCAAAGAACTATCTGATAAAGCGCAGTTTGAAGAAGTTGCTTATCTTCTACTTTACGGAAAACTGCCAAATCAGGCTGAGCTAGATGCATACAAAGCTAAGTTAAAAGGTATGCGTGCTCTGCCAGAAGCACTAAAAACAGTTCTAGAACAGATTCCTGCTGAAGCGCACCCAATGGACGTGATGCGTACAGGTTGCTCAATGTTGGGTAACCTAGAAGAAGAGAAAGATTTCTCTGAGCAGCACGATCATATCGATCGTATGCTTGCAGTCTTCCCTGGCATGATCAACTACTGGTACAACTTCAGCCACAACGGTGTACGTGTAAACGTTGAAACTGATGCTGATTCCATCGCTGAGCAGTTCCTATGGACGCTTCACAACGAGAAACCTGAGCCGCTACACGTTGAAGTAATGCACGCGTCTTTGATCCTTTACGCTGAGCACGAATTCAACGCGTCTACATTCACTGCGCGTGTATGTGCATCTACGCTATCTGATATTCATAGCTGTGTGACTGCTGCAATTGGTTCCCTACGTGGTCCTCTGCACGGTGGTGCTAACGAAGCGGCAATGGATATGGTTGAGCAGTGGAAATCTGCGGATGAAGCTGAAGAAGCGATCATGGGTATGTTGGCGCGTAAAGACAAGATCATGGGCTTCGGTCACGCGATCTACCGCGAGTCTGACCCACGTAACGCGATCATCAAAGAGTGGTCTAAGAAGCTATCTGAGCAGGTTGGTGATACTCACCTGTACGCAGTTTCTGAGCGTGTTGAAGCAGTTATGTGGCGCGAGAAGAAGTTGTTCTGTAACGCAGACTTCTTCCATGCATCTGCATACAACTTCATGGGTATTCCTACGAAGCTATTTACACCTATCTTCGTATGTTCTCGTGCGGCAGGTTGGACTGCTCACGTAATGGAGCAGCGCGCTAACAACCGTATCATCCGTCCTTCTGCTGACTACACTGGTCCAGAAACGGCTGATTGGGTTGCTATCGAAGATCGTCCATAAGAGACGACAGTAGACAGCGGTTTGAACTATCACCCAGATCGCTGTCCTGATTTGATTAATAAAAAGCTGAGAGATTAGCTTTGCTAACCCCTCTTGGCTTGAATGAACCTGACAGGTTGTGCCATGAATACTGAATACCGCAAGCCTCTTCCGGGTACCTCTATAGATTTCTTTGATACCCGCCAAGCAATTGAAGATATCCAACCAGGTGCTTATGCAAAACTGCCATACACGTCTCGTGTTTTGGCTGAGCAACTGGTACGTCGTTGTGAGCCATCTGCGCTGACCGACTCTCTAAAACAATTGATCGAAACTAAACGTACACTGGATTTCCCATGGTACCCAGCGCGTGTTGTATGTCATGACATCCTTGGTCAGACTGCACTGGTTGACCTAGCAGGTCTACGTGACGCGATTGCTGATCAAGGTGGTGATCCATCTAAGGTAAACCCAGTTGTGCCGACTCAGCTTATCGTTGACCATTCTCTGGCTGTTGAAGCGCCAGGTTTCGATCCAGATGCGTTTGAGAAAAACCGTGCGATTGAAGATCGTCGTAACGATGACCGTTTTCACTTTATCGACTGGTGTAAAACTGCGTTTGATAACGTAGATGTAATCCCAGCGGGTAACGGCATCATGCACCAGATCAACTTGGAGAAGATGTCTCCAGTTATCCAAAACCGTGATGGTGTAGCTTACCCAGATACTTGTGTAGGTACGGACTCCCACACACCACACGTTGATGCACTAGGTGTAATCGCGATTGGTGTAGGTGGTCTAGAAGCAGAAACCGTTATGCTTGGTCTGCCTTCTATGATGCGTCTACCGGACATTGTCGGTGTGAAGATTGTTGGTGAGCGCCAGCCTGGCATCACTGCAACAGATATTGCACTAGCGATGACTGAGTTCCTACGTAACGAGAAAGTTGTTTCTGCTTACCTAGAATTCTTCGGTCCAGGTGCTGCTACTTTGTCTATCGGTGACCGTGCGACGTTGTCTAACATGACACCTGAATACGGTGCGTCTGCAGGTATGTTCTACATCGATGAGCAGACTATCGATTACTTGAAGCTAACAGGCCGTGAACCAGAGCAGGTAGCTCTAGTTGAGCAATATGCGAAACACACAGGTCTATGGGCTGACGATCTAGTTGAAGCTCAGTACGAACGTGTACTTGAGTTTGATCTGTCTAGCGTTGTTCGTAACATGGCTGGTCCTTCTAACCCACATCGTCGTCTACCAACGACTGCGCTAAATGAGCGTGGTATTGCTGGCGAAGATATGTTGGCTGCAGCAAAAGCTGAAGAAGCGGAAGGCCTAATGCCAGATGGCGCGGTAATCATTGCTGCTATCACATCTTGTACAAACACATCTAACCCGCGCAACGTTGTTGCTGCAGGTCTAGTTGCTAAAAAGGCAAACGAGCTAGGTCTAGTGCGTAAGCCTTGGGTTAAAACCTCTTTTGCACCAGGTTCTAAAGTTGCGAAACTTTACTTGGAAGAAGCAGGTCTATTACCAGAACTTGAGAAACTAGGTTTCGGTATCGTGGCATACGCATGTACTACATGTAACGGTATGTCCGGTGCGCTAGACCCTGTTATCGAGAAAGAAGTCGTTGAACGCGATCTATACGCAACAGCTGTTCTATCGGGTAACCGTAACTTCGATGGGCGTATCCACCCACACGCCAAGCAAGCATTCCTAGCGTCGCCACCGCTAGTAGTTGCTTACGCAATCGCAGGTACAGTTCGTTTCGATATCGAGAATGATGTATTGGCTGTTGTTGATGGCAAAGAGATCACACTAAAAGATCTATGGCCATCTGATGAAGAGATCGATGAAATCGTAGCTAAGGCAGTTAAGCCAGAGCAGTTCAACCAGATCTACATCCCAATGTTCGATCTGGGTGACGTTGAGCGCGCAGAAAGCCCGCTTTACGACTGGCGTAAAATGTCTACTTATATCCGCCGCCCTCCATACTGGGAAGGTGCATTGGCAGGTGAACGTACTATGAAAGGTATGCGTCCGCTGGCGGTTCTAGGTGACAACATTACAACTGACCACCTGTCCCCATCTAATGCGATTCAAGCGAGTTCTGCTGCAGGTGAATACTGCGCGAAGATGGGTCTTCCAGAAGAAGACTTTAACTCTTACGCAACTCACCGTGGTGACCACTTAACAGCACAGCGTGCAACGTTTGCTAACCCGAAACTGTTGAACGAAATGTGCCGTGACGAAAACGGTGAGATCAAGCAGGGTTCACTTGCGCGTATTGAGCCAGAAGGTACTGAAAGCCGCATGTGGGAAGCTATTGAAACCTACATGGAGCGTAAGCAGAACCTGATCATCGTTGCAGGTGCTGACTACGGTCAGGGCTCATCCCGAGACTGGGCTGCGAAAGGCGTTCGCCTTGCAGGTGTGGAAACAATCGTTGCTGAAGGCTTCGAGCGTATCCACCGTACTAACCTAGTTGGTATGGGTGTACTACCTGTTCAGTTCAAAGAGGGTGATACCCGTAACACATACGGTATTGATGGTACTGAGACTTTCGACATCGTGGGTGATATCTCACCACGTTGTGATCTGACTCTGATCATCAACCGTGCTAACGGCGAGAAGGTAGAAGTACCAGTGACTTGTCGTTTGGATACTGCTGCGGAAGTACATGTGTACAACGCCGGTGGTGTTCTACAGCGTTTCGCTAAAGATTTCCTAGAAGGAAATTAATAGCTAGCAGTTCCGATAGGCGTTGTTTGCAAATCCTAGCTCTACAGGCTCACGTAGGGCTGGGGTTTCAAAGTCGAGCAAGCAGCGCCCATCATTTTGCTGAGTTTCGAAGCAAAGTTTTTACTAACAATGACTGGCCAGAGTAGAGACTGCACGTGGCCTTGAATACAAGGTTATGTCAGTCATTGTTACTAAGCGTTTTATTCGAATTGATAGAGCAGCGTTAGATAGCTGTGTGAATCAAGTAGGAAAAGTTTATGTCACACGTACCACAGATAAAAATCCCAGCGACTTACTATCGCGGTGGAACCAGTAAAGGTGTTTTCTTTCGTCGTCAGGATCTGCCAGAAGTAGCGCAACAGCCAGGCGAAGCTCGTGACAACATACTAATGCGTGTGATTGGTAGCCCAGACCCTTACGGCCAGCAAATTGATGGCATGGGCGGTGCAACATCCAGTACCAGTAAAACCGTGATTTTGGATAAAAGTTCAGTTGCAGATCACGATGTGGATTACCTGTTCGGTCAGGTAGCGATCAATAAGCCTTTCGTAGATTGGTCGGGTAACTGCGGTAATTTGACGGCAGCCGTAGGTGCTTTCGGGATCAGTGGCGGGCTAGTAGACCCAGAGCGTATTCCTGAAAACGGCATCTGCACAGTTCGTATCTGGCAAAAGAATATTAAGAAAACCATCATTGCTCATGTGCCAATTACCAATGGTGAAGTGCAGGAAACCGGTGACTTTGAGTTGGACGGTGTAACTTTCCCAGCGGCTGAGGTTGTGATTGAGTTTATGGACCCGGCTGATGGTGAAGGTTCCATGTTCCCAACGGGTAACTTGGTTGATGATATGGAAGTGCCGGGTATTGGTACCTTTAAAGCAACATTCATCAATGCAGGTATCCCGACTATCTTCGTGAATGCTGAAGATATTGGCTACAAAGGCACTGAGCTACAGAAAGATATTAATGGTAATGCCGATGAGTTGGCGCGTTTCGAAACCATGCGTGCACACGGTGCTGTGCAGATGGGTTTGATCAGCGATATCTCTGAAGCAGTTGCACGTCAGCATACGCCGAAGATTGCGTTTGTTGCGCCTGCGACTGACTACGAAGCATCAAGCGGTAAGCAGATCTCTGCAAACGATATTGATGTCTGTGTACGTGCATTATCTATGGGCAAGTTACACCATGCGATGATGGGCACAGCCTCTGTTGCTATTGCCACTGCTGCAGCTGTACCAGGTACCTTAGTTAACCTTGCTGCCGGTGGTGGTGAGCGTGAAGCGGTAACTTTTGGTCATCCATCTGGCACATTGCGTGTTGGTGCTGCCGCTGAAGAGGTTAACGGCGATTGGACTGCTAAGAAAGCGGTAATGAGCCGAAGTGCCCGTGTAATTATGGAAGGCAATCTACGCATTCCAGGAGACAGTTTCTAGTTCTAGAGTAACCCTGAAGGGCTCACTGGGGTTCTATTTTCCTATCAGAGTAGATACTCCAGCTCTTCCTTAACGACCACGCTTTTTAGCGTGGTTTTTTTTATCTGGAAAAAGCTAAATGATCATTTTATGGGTTAGGCGCTTTTTTGTTAGATAAGAAAAAAGAACATACACCAGAAGAAAAGATAATGATGAGCCCAATACCGCTGATCATATCAGGCCATTCATCAAACAAAACAACGCCAAGTGCCGTTGCGATAATGAGTTGAGAATAAACGAACGGTGCAACAATACTGGCTTCTAGGTGTTTGCTGCTTTGCAGGATTATTAGATTTCCAATAGCAGACGCGAGTGAGCTAACTAAGATCAGTGTGACCAGATGGGTATCCAATTCTGCGGGAATGGTTGGTGTAGCTATAGGCGCCAGAGCCAAACTGCCTGCTAAGAGAGTGGATAGCAGAATGAGTCTTGGTCTAAATTGCCCGGCCAGCCATCGATTACACACCAGCATACAGCCAAAACACGTACCTGCTAGTAGTGCTAAGGGTGCGCCTGTTCCCATATCAAATCCTGGTTTTACTACCATCAGTACCGCGGCAAAGCCTATAAGCAAAGCGATTGAGCGCGCCGGTGTAATTGTCTCTTTAAGAATTAATCCGGCTAGAAAATAAGAAACGATTGGTCCTATAAAGAAGATACCAAAGACATTGGCGATAGGCTCGGTTTTCAGCGCTGTGAGCATACTGAAGATAGCGCAGGTGAATAAACCTGCACGGATTAATAAGCGCCAGTTAAATAGCAGGCCTATCTCTTTTAAGGTTAATCCAGAGAAGGGTAGAACAAACGCAAAACCAACGGCGAGCCTACTCCAAGCAATAAAAAGTGGATCAACACCTTGAATGCCAAGCAGTTTACCGGCGGAGTCTCCAACAGGTATGAGCGACAAACCTACTAGCAGGAAAGCTATGAGAAGTGCTTTGGATTTTAATGTCATCCTTAACTCGGTATTAGGTATGTAGGTGTAAGGACAGTACCCTAAGCCTGTTTTGACGGCCAGTCATTTAGCTGTCAGAACGGGACTTTACTCTGTAAGTTCTTTCTCTATCAGTCTTTTGCTGCTTTTAGCCGTTTTCTACCGAACTTGGCCTGTCTTTAAACCTAATCCCACCAGAAGTACCAGCAGTCGTGGTTAAGTAGAACTTCTGCTAGTTTTGAAACTGTTTCAACGCCTTGATCTACAATATCCGGACAATATAGATATTGCTCCCAAGCCAGTTCCATTGCTTCTTCGGTGGTTTGTGGTGGCTTAGTGATATAGGCTTCAATCACGTCGTTGCTGACGCCGACAATCTTAGCGCCATACTTTAGCTGCCAGTGTTTCCATATTGCACAGTGAACTTCTGGTTCAGGGCAAGCGTTCCAGCCACCAAATTTAAAATGAGCAGGGATCTTCCAACTGCTATTAGTTTTAATTTTGACGCCTAGAAGATTATCAACGGCCTCGCCTGTGACAAAGTCTGTCGCAAGATTAAAGCCCTGTTTATCGCTTGATTCAGCTTTAAATTCGCCGGTTATTTCTGCGAGGTTTAACTCCTCATCTGATTCTAACAGTTGGCGTTGTTTGCTGAGCCATGTAGCTGCTTTGATATTTGCAGCAGCGCGGATAATATCTTTTGGAGATTGCGAGCTTTCTAGAAGGTGCTCTTCAATATAAGATTTATCTTCTTCAGTACCGCATACCACCAGTTTGTTATCTTTGCTGCTTGCCTTAATAGCTTTTGTGAAGGCATCAGCTGGATCAAGATTGACGAATTTCATTTTCGGCCCTAAAGAATAGTTTCGCGTAATGGTATCAGAAATAGGAGGGGGATTTATAAGTCTGTTTGAGTTGCTAAGGGAGTGGCTTAGTTAATCAGTAATTTTTAAGTACGGGTCGAGCAGTTACGTGCATTTGGAAGAAAGTGACTGATATTCTTTGATACGGTGTTATGAGTGTTCTTCCGATCGGTGGCTTAAAGCTTAACGTAAGTCAGTAGCAAATTGCCTGATTTGATCTATGTGGAATATGCACAATACTGTTTAGATATTTGAGAAATTCGAGGCGTGCTAGATGGAGTTGAATCGATACATAGCAAAGTTGTTATGTTTTTGTACGCTATGTTCTTCAGCTGTGTTTGCGGATGATATTCCAGAAGTAGTCTTTGCTACGACGCTTCATTATCCTCCCTATGAGTATCGTGAAAATGGCGAGCCGAAAGGGCTTGCTGTAGATATCGCCAAAGAGGCTCTAACCCGAGTCGGCGTAAAGCAAATTGATTTTCAGTTTTTCCCTTGGAAGCGTGCGGTCTATGTGACTGAGCATGGAGAGCGTGATTTGCTGTTTAATGCGGGAAAAAATGAACCTCGCCAGAAGTGGGGTTACTACGTTGATAGTGTCTTGATTCAGCAAAGCTATGTGCTGTTTAAGCGCAAATCTGATCAATTTCAGGTTCAGCCTGATTTTTCAAATGTTAAAGATAAATATATCTCTGTTAGGGCGGGCTATCTATACGGAAGCGGTCTGTTCAGACAGGCGTTAGACAGTGAGAAGTTTCATAAAGTTGAGTTGGCTGATTCAACTGAACAAAGTGTTAAACAGTTGCTGAATGATCGAGTAGATATGTTTGTTGGTGATCTGCTGCCAGTGATGCACTACATCCAAAAGCAAGAACTGGAAGATCAGATCGATATTGTTCTCTACAACGGTGAGCGAATGGAGGTGCTTTCTTGGTCAACTTATCTGTTGTTTTCTAAGTTGAGAGTGACGCCAAGTTTTGTAGAGAAAGTTCGGTTAGCGATGGAGCAGATGAAGGCAGATGGAACCTTTGCTGCGATCGAAAGCAAATACCAATATTAGGCAAGGCTAGTCATTTGGCAGAGCATTAAACTCTTCGCGCTTTTCGTTCATCCAAGCCTGCATAGCTTCAGGGTCTAACATCATCAGCTGTACTTTTTGCATAGCTGCTAGGTGATCGGCATCTTGTTGCTGAAACATCTCCATACCATGTTGTTTTGCTAGTTCGGACATCTCTTCAAATGTATTGGCTTTAAACTCAAGATCGCAACCGCCGCCAAGTTGCCTGCAGGTCATGGTTTTCACGCTATTTCTCCTATAGAAAAAATTCTGTTTAGTTGTTCGCTTCAGGGTAGTCGAAAGGGCTTAATTGGACAAACTTCGTTTAAAGAGTATGTGTGTAAGAAGGAGGGAGTTCATGGCAGAAACAAAAAAGCCCGCTGATTTCTCAGCGGGCTTTTTCAACGAGTTAAGTAATTAGATTACTTAGCTTCGTTTTTAGCTTTTACTTCAGCGATTACTTCGTCAGCAACATTCTGTGGGCATGCTGCATAGCGTTCGAATTCCATAGAGAACTGACCGCGACCAGAAGTAATAGTACGTAGGTGACCGATGTAACCAAACATTTCAGATAGTGGAACGTCTGCTTTGATGCGTACGCCAGTAGCGCCAGCTTCTTGGTCTTTGATCATGCCACGACGACGGTTAAGGTCACCGATTACATCACCAACGTTGTCATCTGGAGTGAATACGTCAACTTTCATGATTGGCTCAAGAAGTTGTGCACCCGCTTTAGGGATAGACTGACGGAAAGCGCCTTTAGCTGCGATTTCGAATGCTACAGCAGAGGAGTCAACCGCGTGGAAGCCACCGTCGTATAGTTCGATTTCAACGTCTAGTACAGGGAAGCCTGCTAGTACACCTTGTTCCATCATGCCAGCGAAGCCTTTTTCGATCGCTGGGAAGAATTCTTTAGGTACGTTACCGCCTACTACTGTAGAAGTGAACGTAAAGCCAGAGTTTGGCTCACCTGGCTTGATGCGGTAATCGATCTTACCGTACTGACCAGAACCACCAGACTGCTTCTTGTGCGTGTAGCTGTCTTCAACAGACTGAGTGATCGTTTCACGGTATGCAACCTGTGGCTTACCTACTTCTAGCTCAACGCCGTAAGTACGCTTAAGGATGTCTACCTTAATGTCTAGGTGAAGTTCACCCATGCCTTTAAGGATTGTTTCACCAGAATCTTCGTCAGTTTCAACTACGAAAGATGGATCTTCTGCAACCATCTTACCGATAGCGATACCCATTTTCTCAGTAGAACCTTTGTCTTTAGGGCTAACAGCAATAGAGATTACTGGCTCTGGGAAGATCATTGGCTCAAGAGTACAAGGGTTCTTCTGATCACATAGTGTGTGACCAGTCTGAACGTTCTTCATGCCAACAATTGCGATGATGTCGCCTGCTTGAGCAGAATCTAGCTCAGTACGGTCATCAGCGTGCATCTCAACCATACGGCCGATACGCTCAGTTTTGCCTGTGTAAGAGTTAAGGATTGTGTCACCCTTGTTAAGAACACCAGAGTAAACACGTACGAAAGTTAGCGCGCCGAAACGGTCATCCATGATCTTGAATGCAAGTGCACGGAATGGCTCATCTACAGCTACTGTAGCTACTTCGCCTGTTGGCTCACCAGTTTCTTGGTCAGTTAGTGGCTGAGCGTCAACTTCTACTGGGTTCGGTAGGTAATCAACAACAGCATCTAGAACAAGCTGGATACCTTTGTTCTTGTATGCAGAACCACAGAATGTTGGGAAGAAGTCTAGCTTACGAGTACCTTCACGGATGCAGCGCTTGATGTCGTCCATAGATGGCTCAGTACCTTCTTCTAGGTACTCCATCATTAGGTCTTCGTCTTGCTCTAGAGCAGTTTCGATTAGTTGCTCACGGTACATAGCTGCGTCGTCTGCTAGGTCAGCAGGTACGTCAGTTACTTCGAAGTTTTCTGGAAGACCAGAATCGTCCCAGATGTAAGCTTTCTGAGTTAGAACGTCTACAACACCTGTGAAGTTGTCTTCACGGCCGATTGGTAGAGTCATTACTAGAGGGTTAGCGCCTAGTACGTTCTTAACCTGATCTACAACGCGGTAGAAGTCAGCACCAAGACGGTCTAGTTTGTTTACGAAGATCAAACGAGCTACTTCAGACTCGTTCGCGTAACGCCAGTTAGTTTCAGACTGAGGTTCTACACCACCGGAACCACAGAATACACCTACACCACCGTCAAGTACTTTTAGGGAACGGTATACTTCAACTGTGAAGTCTACGTGGCCCGGAGTATCGATGATGTTCATGCGGTGATCTTTCCAGAAACAAGTCGTCGCTGCAGACTGGATTGTGATACCACGCTCAGCTTCCTGCTCCATGAAGTCAGTAGTAGCTTCGCCATCGTGAACGTCACCCATCTTATGGATCTTACCAGTAAGCTTAAGGATACGTTCTGTTGTTGTGGTTTTACCCGCATCTACGTGCGCGAAAATACCGATGTTTCTGTACTTGGTTAAGTCTGTCATCTCTATACTCGACTAAGTGAGGCCCTAAAATTGCGCGACAGTATACAAGGTTTTTTATGACTTTTCGAAGAAAAATTACAAGGAAATACTTCTTTCTGCTGATATTTATTTAAGAAGGGGGATTAACGCTAGGCTTTTAAAAAATCTGGTAGTTTTTTTAACTGAAAATTAGATTTTAAGTTACTGATATATGAGGGTTATTGATATTTTTCGGAATAAAAAATTAAATTGCACTCCTTTATCGCTTTTATAACTCCCGATAGTGTTTGCTACCAAAAAATGGTCGTGCCCCCAAAAAAGAAACAGATTTAGATTGAATAGGGATTTGAATGATTGCGACGACTGATTATGATCCACTGTAGATAAATATTTTAGGTAGTTATGAGTATGTTAAGTGTTGATGTGCTGTTCGGATTTATTGTTGCGTCTACGTTAATCTCCTATGCGCCAGGGCCAGATAATATTTTTGTTTTGATACAGTCGATTCTTCATGGTCGTAAGGCTGGTATTGTTGTCACTCTAGGTTTATGTACTGGTCTGCTATTTCACACCGTTGCTGTCACTTTAGGTGTGGCTGCAGTTTTTCAGGCCAGTGCTGTGGCGTTTACCCTGCTTAAAATCGTCGGTGTGGTTTATCTGCTTTATTTGGCGTTTATGTCCTTTCGTGCGGCTGCTGCCAAGGTGTCCATGTCAGAGCAGCCACAGCTTAGTGCGATGCAGCTCTATCGCCGTGGAATTCTGATGAGCTCTACTAATCCAAAATTGTCGATCTTCTTTATGGCCTTCCTGCCTCAGTTTGCCGACCCAGCGGTTGGCTCACTAAGTCAGCAGTTATTTACCTTAAGTATGGTTTTTATCGTTGTAGCTTTCTTTGTCATGAGCTCAGTGGCGCTACTTTCGGGGAGTTTGCGCGGTTGGATTCAAGATTCCGAATTGGGTCAATCGATTATTAATAAAGTCGCTGGCACCGTCTTTGTTGGTTTGGCGCTGAAGCTGGTAACGACTGAAAGATAATGCTGCTTCATCTTGCGTACTACTTAGCTAGATCACGCCAGTGATCGTAATCTTCAGTAATAAAGCCTGCGTGTATATAAGCTTGGCGAATCGCATCTGGTGATTTTTGTCTTTGCTCTTTGATGTAGCTTTGCAGAATATTGAAAAGCTGAGTATTACGCGCTGGCAAAATAAAAGAGCGGGATGCATCAAAGCTGACTTTTACCCCTGGTATTCTGATTAACTCTCCGCCGATTCTCGTGACGACCGGCTCTTTAAGGTAGGAGAGGGTAAAGTCACCACGGCCACTGGAGATAAAATTAGCTATCAAGTTTCTAGTGGGTAGCAGGTTAACTTGCTTAGCTCCTATGTTGTTGAGCGCGGCTTGGTCGGTTTTCCAGCTTTTAACGGTAACGCCTCTTAATTTAGTGACATCGATACTATCACCTAACTCCAAAATGTCAGTTCTGTTCTTTGTAGAAAAAATGCCGACCTGGAATTCCCCTATTCGAATAACAGGGTGAGTGATTAATAGGTTTTCTTCCTTACGATGATCGCCCTCAAACAGCGATTGGCCAACCATATCAATCTTATTGTTGTTAGCTAGTTGAAGACCGCGGGCAACATTAGGGTATGGGACTAGTCGAAGTAGGTCGACGTATTTGGCCGATTTGACTGCGTTGCAAATGACCATGATATCCATGGTGATTCGTTGAGAACCTTTAAGTTGTTCGGAGTCTAGTTCTGGGCACTCTTTTACAGGTAATACATTTGAATAGCCGGCTCTACCTGCGGCTAATTTAAAATGCTCATTAACGTAATTAGCATGCACACCGATCGATAGAGTGTCTGCACTAAGGTGGCTTGATATTAATAACAGCAGTGTTAGAAAAGATCGCATTGTACAACTCAACCAAATTGGACCATTTTATTGTAGTAGATCAAACAGTTAAGGAATATAGGACTTCCGAGGTTAAAAAGTCTTATTTCAATGGCTATAATGCGCGTCCTTATTACAACATGTGTTAGGTCAGGTATTAATGGACGCTCTCGACGAGATCAAAGAATTTTTAGCATGTGAAACTCCCGATTCTTGGATTCAGGCTGCTTTGCAGAATCAGGATATTCTTCTGATTGATCATGCGCATTGTGAGAAGAAAGCGGCTTCTACAGCAATGACATTGATGTTTCGCTATGTTGATCGTCTTGAGTTGTTAAACAAGATGTCACGTTTAGCACGTGAAGAGCTGATTCACTTTGAACAAGTATTGGCGATCATGCAGGATCGAGGTGTGGTTTATGATCATATGTCTTCTGCAAGATATGCGGGTGGTATGCGTACCCATGCGCGTACATCTGAGCCGGGCCGTTTGATCGATGTTCTAATTATTGGTGCTTATATAGAAGCGCGATCTTGTGAGCGTTTTGCCAAATTGGCGCCGTTCTTAGATGAGGAGTTGGCTAAGTTCTATCGCTCCCTGCTGAAATCAGAAGGCCGTCATTACCAAGATTATTTAGGTCTTGCTGCAGACTACGCCGGTGAGCCAATTGATGAGCGTGTGGCATTTTTCCGCGAAGTTGAGCGAGAGCTGATTGAATCTCCGGATGACGAGTTCCGTTTCCATAGCGGTGCTCCAACATTCATCTGATTATTATGTAGGAGCCCACCCCCGTGGGCGATTTTTATCATTTATCGCTCACAGGGTGAGTTCCTACATCACTCGATTTCGAAGCTAATGAGATCGTAACTATCTTGATCGACTTTAAGATACCAGCCGAGTTTGTCCCAATCGCCGAGCACAATACGTGTCGCAGACTCGGAAGCTAGCTCCACTTGATGTATCGCGGGTCTATGGGTGTGACCATGGATCATCAGGGAAACATCATTATCAACAAAAGATTGATTAACCGCGTCTGCATTTACATCGGTGATGTAATCAGACTTTTCGGTTGTGCGCTGTTTGCTGGTGTCTCGCAGTTGTCGAGCGATAGCTAAACGCTCTTCTAATGACTTACTTAAGAAATCTTGTTGCCACTGTGGATTGCGAACCAAAGCGCGGAATTGCATGTACTCCGTATCATCACTGCAAAGCTGATCACCATGAAGCACCACGGCATTGCCAATTGGCAGCGGAAGTACAAGTTCTTCAGGTAGCAGTTTGGCGCCGATGCTTTGGCAGAACTGTTCACCTACCAAGAAATCGCGGTTGCCGTGTTGGAAGAAAATTTCACAGCCTTTGACACTCAATGTTTTGAGTTGTTGTAAAAGCTCATCCAAGCCGGGGGTAGGGCAATCGTCGCCAATCCATGCTTCGAAAATATCCCCTAGAAGATACAGCTGTGTCGCATCGGTAGCAGTATGTTCTAGGAAATACGAAAACGCCCGGGTAAGATCCGGGCGTTCGGGTTTCAGATGTATATCTGAGACAAAGTATACGGGCATTATTCTTCTTCTGCGCTTTCTACTTCTTCTGTAACGATTTCAGCTGACTCGATGATGATATCTTCAACCGGTACATCTTGGTGGCCTGCGCGGATAGTAGTTGATGCTGCTTTTAGTTTGTTAACTACATCCATACCGTCAACAACTTTACCAAATACCGCGTAACCCCAGCCTTCAGTTGTCTTAGCTGTGTGGTCAAGGAAAGTGTTGTCAGAAACATTAATAAAGAACTGTGCAGATGCGCTGTGTGGATCCATTGTGCGTGCCATAGCGATTGTGCCTGCCGCATTAGAAAGACCGTTGTCTGCTTCGTTTTCAATGGTTTCGCGAGTGGTTTTTTGTACCATACCTGGTTCAAAACCGCCGCCTTGGATCATGAAGCCATTGATTACACGATGGAAAATAACGCCATCGTAGAAGCCTTCCGTGACATATTGCTCGAAGTTTGCTGCTGTTTTCGGAGCTTTTTCGTGGTCTAGCTCTATAGAGATATCACCAAAATTAGTATGGAGGATGATCATTGTTGTAAAGTCCACTTCTTCGCCTTTGACTGGCCCATTATACGCAAGTCTAAGAGAAACGCATCACTGTTTATTCCTAAGTGGCGAATAATTGATTCTAAAGTACCAACCCCAAAGAATTGTAGGCGGCCTTTTTGGTATGCGGGGATTACTTAGAAATTTATTGAAAAAATCTTACTGATATTCACTGCCAATTAGGCGGCGCATCCGTTTATAATGTACAACAATTTATGCCCTATAGATGTGGACGCGTTTCAGGGCAATTCAGAATTCATGCAATGTCGGGATTAAGACGTTTTTATGAGCAATACAGAAAGCAGTAAACCTACTAACTTTATTCATCAGGTGATTGAACAGGATCTGGAAGACGGTAAGAACAACGGAAAAGTTGTTACACGTTTTCCGCCAGAGCCAAATGGTTATCTTCACATTGGCCACGCTAAGTCTATCTGCCTGAACTTTGGCACTGCTGAGAAATATAACGGCGAATGTAATCTACGTTTTGATGACACTAACCCGACCAAAGAAGATCAAGAATACGTTGATGCGATCAAGCAAGACGTTGAATGGTTAGGTTTTAAGTGGGCGGGTGAAGTTCGTTACGCGTCAAACTACTTTGATCAGTTCTACGAGTGGGCGCAGCACCTTGTTCGTGAAGGCAAAGCATACGTTTGTGACCTGAGCCCAGAAGAAGCAAAAGAATACCGTGGTTGGGCTACTGAACCAGGTAAAGACAGCCCATACCGTGAGCGTTCACCTGAAGAGAACCTTGATCTACTCGAGCGCATGCGCAAGGGCGAGTTTGATGAAGGAAGCTGTGTACTGCGCGCTAAGATCGACATGGCTTCTTCTAACATGAACCTGCGTGACCCGATTCTTTACCGTATTCGTAAAGAGTCTCACCACCAAACAGGTGACAAGTGGTGCATCTACCCAAGCTACGACTTTGCTCATGGTCAAGAAGATGCTATTGAAGGCGTAACGCACTCAATCTGCACACTAGAGTTTGCTGATCACCGTCCATTGTACGAGTGGTTCATCGAAAACCTACCTGTACCATCACAGCCACGTCAGTATGAGTTTGGTCGTCTAAACCTAAACTACACAGTAACCAGTAAGCGTAAGCTGAAGCAGCTTGTTGATGAGAACCATGTCAATGGTTGGGATGACCCACGTATGCCAACTATCTCTGGCCTACGTCGTCGTGGTTATACGCCAGCTTCTGTACGTAACTTCTGTGACAGCCTAGCGGTTGCTAAAACTGACGGCACAGTTGATATGGCACAGTTCGAATTCTTCGTGCGTGAAGATCTAGATAAAAATGCACCGCGTGCAATGTGTGTTGTTCAGCCACTGAAAGTCACAATCACTAACTATGACGAAGGTCAGGAAGAGTGGTTCGAGCTACCTAAACACCCTAAAGATGAAACTATGGGTGTTCGTAAAGTACCGTTCACACGCAACATTCTTATCGAGCAAGATGACTTTGCTGAAGTACCGCCACGTAAGTGGAAGCGTCTAACCCAAGGCGTTGCGGTTCGTCTACGTGGCTCTTACGTTATTACCTGCCAAGAAGTTATCAAAGATGCGGATGGTAACGTTGTTGAATTGAAATGTACTTACGATCCAGCAACTGCCGGTGCTAACCCTGAAGGCTACAAAGCTAAAGGCGTTGTACACTGGGTATCTGCTGATAACTGTGTGCCTTGTGAAGTGCGCGAGTACGATCGTTTGTTCTCAGAAGCAAACCCAACAGGCGATAAGGAAAAAGATTTCCTTGAGTTCATCAACCCAGAATCTTTAGTGGTTAGAACTGACAGCCGTTGTGAAGTAGGTCTGGCTGATGCGGCAGTAGAAAGCGCTTACCAGTTTGAACGTACCGGTTACTTCTGCGTAGATTCAGACTCTACAGCTGATAAGTTGGTATTTAACCGTACCGCTGGCCTGCGTGATTCGTGGGGCAAGTAAAAGTTAAGACCGGCTGTTAACAGCTAAGGTCAGCTAAAACCGGCTAAGAGCAGAGATGCTTTTAGCCGGTTTTTCGTTTAGAGCTGATTTTATCCGCACCAAGCTGTTTCTTCCTGCCTTTATCCGATTCTTACCCGCCCTTATTAACCCCTTCACGGCAGGCACTTAATAGCTGCTCTGCAAAATCATCTTCATTAACCGCTCTGGCAATCGCGACCCCGCCAATCATCAATACTGCTTTCTTAATCGCTTCGCTTTCATCGAGGGCTGGCTGGCCTTCATTTAGCTCATGGATATTATTGATAAAGCCTTTCAGTACGCGCGTATAGGTGGTGCGAACCTGATCATCTCGTTGATGAATGTCCGTGGTTAAGAATGCTAAAGGGCAGCAGAACTCACCATTCCGATGTTTATCGCTCAGGTAAGTTTCAATAATATCTGACAGCTGAAAACCCGAGCGTTCAATGGTATGACTTTTCGCTAGGTGAGCAGCGCTCAAGATCGCTGCGGCGTAGAGATCGCTCTTAGACTCAAAGTGATTGTAAAACGCCCCTCGGGTAAGGCCGGCGTGTTTCATCACATCGTTAATCGCCACTTTATCAAAGCCATCTTTGGTAAAGAGTTCTGCAGCGCTATCTATGATCTTTTTACGACTCTGCTGCTTTTGTTCAGCCGTCCAACCCATAAAACTACTCCTGTACTTGCTTATGCCGGAGTATGGCATAAGTTTAAAATATGTTCTTGAACATATTGTGTCGGTCAATAAAGTGGAGCTCAGGTAGTTAACCGAATGAGTTAACCGAATTAGATAACAGGAGTTTAAGCATGACTGCACCAATCCGAATTTATGGCCCATCTTTCAGTACATTTGTGCGCAGTGTGATGATGGCTTGCGAGCTAAAAGGACTGCCTTACGAGGTAACTACACAAGTGGATGGCGAAGCAGTGGGTTTTCATACCCCGGGCCACAAAGCGATTCACCCATATACAAAATTCCCAGTGCTTCTAACTGAGAAAGGACCGATTCCAGAGACCGTTGCGATTCTGCATTACTTAGAAAATGAATACGGTGGCGCAAAACTTTATCCAACTGACCCTTATGCTCAAGCTCAAGTGGAAGCATGGAGTGGAATCAGCGGTATCTATGTGGATTTTGAAATCGTGCGTAAAGTGCTACTTGAGTTCATCTTTCCGAAAGGTGAAAACGGCACAGTACGCATGGATAAAGTAGAAGCTGCTGTTCCAGGTATCGAAAACGCACTATCCATCGTTGCTGATCAGCTAGCTGATTATCCTTTTATCTGCGGTTACGAACTTACAGCTGCAGACCTAATCTTGATCCCAATTATCGATTACATCGAAGGCAATGAAGTAGGTAAACCGCTGGTGGCTAAGCACGAAAATGTACTGAACTATATACAGACTATTCGTCAGCAGGATTTTGCGAAGGATGTTCTTAAATAGATTCAGGACGCTACGCTAGAGGACGCTGCTTCGCAGCTAGAGATCGGCTTCGCCTTTTAGGACGCTTCGCTAGAGAAAAAGCAAAAGGGCAATTCAGAAGTTGATTAGAAAGTAGGGTGTAATGGGTTAACCGTTCACCCTTTTTGTATGATTAGCTCAGGAAGGAATATGTTTTAAGTAAATATCCTATAGATTAAACGCCTCTTATTTCTGGTTATTTACCCAGTATATTTTTGTTGTGGTAGTTAAACTGTTCTTGAAGGACTGATAACTGAACTCAGTGATGCTTGCTTTCCACCCAGTGCTAAGTTAAAAATACTTATAAAACAGACAGATGGATGTCTGGCATGGGGAGATATACGGACCCCCGTATATACAAATGTTAGGCATTACCCAATTGGTTCGAACACCTACAATTAATAGATAGAAAAAGATGGAAAAAAGACGATTTCCAACTCAAAAAGTGAAAATGCAGCTCATGGCTTTAAGTGGAAACAAGTGCGCATTTCCTGGCTGTGAGGAGAGCTTGATTACTGAAAGCGGAAACACAATTGGCGAAATTGCATCAATTGAGTCCATGTCGCCAGGAGCACCAAGGTTTAATCCCTCAAAGACAGCTAGTGAACTCTTAGATGCAGATAACTATATATTGCTCTGTCCAAATCATCATTGCTTGATCGATAAGGAGCCAGAAAAGTACTCTATTGACTGGCTAAGAGCTGCGCGAGAGCAACATCTAAAAAATATCACGAAGCTTCTATCTAAGCCTGAGTCTGAAACAAAAGTTACAACAAGTGTATCGCTTTCGAAAGCAGTTGAGGTATGGAGTAGTGAACGAGAAAACTCTTCCGAGGAGTTTTGGCAAAACCTATTTGAGAGCTGCCCTCAGCTAATTTCTCAAGCTTTCCCTAAGAGTATGTATCAGCTAGGCAGTAAATGTTATGTAGGCGGTAAATCTTGGACTAATACTGGTGGAAACCTAGTTGATTTTATCTACTTGAATAGATTGACAGGTAATATTGTGCTGGTAGAAATTAAAACACCAAAAACAAAGTTACTAGGGAAAAAATATCGCAACAATGCTTATTCAATAAGTGAAGAGCTATCAGGCTCAGTAGTACAAGTATTAAATTACAAAGAACAGTTAATGAAAGAGCTATATCAATTAAAAGATGACACATTTAGCGCTTTTAATCCTAAATGCGTAGTCATAGCGGGTACTCTTGAAAGTGAGTTCAAGAATGAAACACAATACAAATCATTCGAACTATTTCGAAATAACAGTGCCGGAGTAGAAGTGCTTACTTATGATGAGCTGTTTCAAAAATCTAAAGATACTTTGGCTATAGCAAACTAATGCCTAATAAATGCATGTTGCCGGTCTGTTTTTTCGCTGTGCTCCAAACCAGCCGCAAATGCGGGCGTTAGGACCAAGCAAGTAACGAGATAACGTATGGATTTAGATGCTCAAGGAAAAAAACTACTTTCACTATTGGTTGCTAAAATTAAAACAGCAGTTCCTGGAAGGCCAGAAACCTACATTGGTTACAAAGAATGCCATGATCTTCTTGGGTTACCACAAATAAGAGAGAAGTGGGGGGAAAGCTTAAAGCCTCAAGGCCTTTCTTCTTTGGCTGATTGGACAGAGTCAAATAACAAGCCAGGGATAACGGGAATTATAATAAACCTTTCTACATTTGAACCCGGCAAAGGATACTTTAATCTCTTTGGAAAAGATGATGGCGACTACGCTTGGTGGGCTGAGCAAATCAAAAATTCGAAAGAACATGATTGGTCACCCTATTTAATCGAAGAGTTTGACCTGACTCCATCTGATTTTGAGGCACCAGATAGAAATGACATTGTCACTTCACGTATTATCAGAGATACAGCTCTTTCATTGAAAGTAAAAGCGATAAACTCCTATGAGTGCCAATTGTGCGGCACATCTTTAGGTATGCCTGCGGGGAAGAAATATGCCGAGGTACATCACATAAAGCCTTTGGGTAAACCTCATAACGGTCCCGACACGGAAAACAACATGATCTGTTTGTGTCCCAACCATCACGCAGAATTGGACTATGGAGCAATAAAACTAGCAAAAGAAAAAATAACCATTAATGAAGGGCATGAAATATCTGATGAATTCCTACGTTATCACAATGAATTCATATATAAGCCCTAACAAGCAAAGGCAGCCGGACGGCTTCGCCACCCTCTGCTTTGGGCGTTAAGTATCAAGCCAAAAGGAAAGTATGAACATGGAATATCTTCCTTCTGACATTGAAGCAAAAGTCATACGCTTTATATGCGGAGCAGTATTTGGTTGTCTGTCGTCTTTAGTAACCTTTAATTTGCTCTTCACTATCCGCCTAGATAGCCCTGACATTATTTGGCTATTAGTTGGAATAGCTGCGCTTTTATCAGGTCTTTGGGCTATGAAATATGGCGATTATTTTTGGAAGAATATAGTTAATCGTTGGTGGTTTTGGTGAAAGCAATCACCAAAGCTCAATGCGTAACAATAAAAGGCATCCGATGTATATTGCGCGGCCTCTTTAAACATTAGCTGCACCCATAAATCCCAACATCTAGGAAATATCATGAAAGAGATCACCAGAATAAATCATGTAGGGTTGAGAGTTAGGGATTTAGATGTCTCTCGTGAATTTTATGAAAAGCTTGGCTTTGAATTTCTTATTGGTCCTGTGGGGCCAGAACCCGTTGCTATCATTGAGCATCCATCGGGAATAAATATAAATCTTATTTTGAATGTCTCTAAAGAGGCACCAAAGAAGAATATGTTGATGGAAGCAGACCTTAAATACCCTGGCTATACACATATTGCACTTGAAATAACCGATTACAATTCAGCAAAAACTAGTATTGAGGAACTTGGTTTCCCGATTACTGGAGAAGTTGAATACAAGGGTGCTCAGTTTTTCTTTATTCGAGATCCTGATGACAATGTAATCGAGTTTCATCAACCAGCTAGTAGGGTGTAATAGCGGAGCGGATTACACAAATCCGTACGATCCATGCCGCAGCGGCTTTTCCTCTAGCCGCGTAGCGGCGTCCTCTAGCGAAGCGTCCTAAAAGGCGAAGCCGATCTCTAGCTGCGAAGCAGCGTCCTATTTCTTAAAAACCACCGTCCTATTACCATTGAGAAAAACCCGTTTCTCAATATGGTATTTCACCGCCCGAGAGAGTGTGATGCGCTCTATATCCCTTCCTTTAGCGATCAGATCTTCTGGATAGTAGGTATGGTCAACAGGTTCAATTCCTTGGGCAATGATTGGGCCTTCATCGAGATCGGCATTGATATAGTGTGCGGTAGCACCCACCGTTTTCACGCCTTTTTCATAAGCTTGGTGATAGGGTTTTGCACCTTTAAAGCCGGGTAGGAGCGAGTGATGGATATTGATTGCCCAGCCTTCCAGTTTTTGACAGAGTTCATCCGAAAGCACTTGCATATATCGAGCTAAGACAACGAGATCGGCGTTTGTGTCTTGAATTATTTGCCAGAGTTGCTGTTCCTGCTGCTGTTTATTTTCTGGCGTGATTGGAAGGTGGTGATAGGGGATCTGATACCAGTCTGCTAAATCTTTCAAATCAGGATGGTTAGAAATGATAGCGGGTATGTCGATGTTTAGCTGACCAATCTGTTTTTTGTAGAGTAGGTCATTGAGACAGTGATCAAATTTAGATACCAGAATAACAACTCTGGGCTTGTAATCACTAGGCTGTAACTCCCATTGCATATCAAACTTTTCCGCTCTGAGGGAAAAGCGCTGGCGGAATGTGCCCTGATCAAAGTGGCTATTGGTTCTGAAGCACGCCCGGATAAAAAAATGCTCACTGCTCTCGTCATCAAAGGAGTGAAGCTCTTCTATATAGTGTTCATTCTCGTAGAGAAAACCTGTCACAGCATCAACCGTACCCAGTTCGCTGGGGCAGCTAGCCGTGAGTATCCATGAGCTGCCAGACATTTCACTCTCCTATCAGATAATCATTAAGTGTAGACGATCTCTTTTTGTGCCAAAGGAGATCAGGGTTTAGGCTTACATGAAAGAATGATGCGCATCGTTTGATCTGTACCCAGAGGTTTTTCCTCTAGCCGCGTAGCGGCGTCCTCTAGCGAAGCGTCCTAAAAGGCGAAGCCGATCTCTAGCTGCGAAGCAGCGTCCTGCCCTTAAACCTTAAACTTCCCAAGTTCCGCATCTTGCTTACGCGTCAGGTCTGTCATTTGATGGCAGTTTGTTTCCTGTGCTTTGGCGTTGTTGGAGACCGATTGGCTTAGGTCGCGGATATTGGTGGTGTTGCGGTTGATCTCTTCTGAAGTGGCGCTTTGTTGTTCAGCAGCAGTCGCTATCTGGACTGTCATTTGGTTAATTTCCTGAATGTTGTCGCGGATAGTATTGAGGACTGTGTTGGCTTCACTGGCAATGTCTTGGGTTTTTGCGGCTAACTCTCTGCTTTGAGTAATCGTACTTTCAGCGTTTCTTACCCCAGACTGAAGCTGCTGAATCATATCTTTAATCTCTTCAGTCGATTGCTGAGTTCTGGAAGCGAGGGCACGGACTTCGTCGGCAACTACGGCAAAGCCTCGGCCTTTATCACCGGCGCGGGCAGCCTCGATTGCTGCGTTTAGGGCTAGCAGGTTGGTTTGATCTGCTATTTCGGTAATTACGGTTAGGATCGATTCAATATTGTTACTGTAATTAGCTAGCTCATTGACGGTATTGACAATATTTTCCATATCATCCGCTAAATGGCTGATTGATTCTGTGGTCTTGGATACTACTGCAACCCCATCACTAGCAGCAGCATCGGCACGTTGGGCTGAGTCAGCGGCGTGTTGCGCATTAGTTGCTACGTCTTGAGCAGTGGCGGACATTTGGTGCATTGCTGTGGCTAATTGATCGAGCTCGTATAGTTGTTTTTCAAGCTCATTAGCTGCTGTAGAAGCTGAATTGAAGGTGTGGTCACTATTCGAGCGTACATCTGATGAGATCTGTTTTACCCGAATAATCAAATCCTGAAGGTAGCTAATAAATTGGTTAAAATCGGTGGAGACCTGACCAAATTCATCTTTAGTGTTCACTTCTAAGCGTTTAGTCAGATCGCCGTCACCACTGTTTATTTCGACTAGGGAGCTGCGTAGATTTTCTAGCGGAAGTAGCTGTTTAGATACGGTCACATATAAAGCACCGCTGCAGATAAGAGCGCTGATAATCGTTGCAATGAGAGCAGTGATACCTATTTGATTAGCATCGGCCATTACAAGGCCTTTATCTAAAACTACACCTATTAGCCATTGGCTACCTTGAAGATCTTCTAGCCTACTAAAAGAGACAAATACGGTATCGCCGTTAACGGATGATTCGGCTAGCTCACGGTTAAAGCTAGGTGCAGTGCCATCGAATAAATCATTGATGGATTTGCCATTCATATCAGCGTTGGGATGGCTGATTATGTTGCCGTTTGAGTTGAGCAGGAATGCGTAACCGGTGTTGTTGAAGTTAAGGGTGTTCAGAGCATCGGATACGGTCTTTAAGCTTAGATCGCCACCAAATGCGCCTTTGAATTGACGGTTATCGTAGAAGTTAGCTACGGCTGAGATAAGGATTTCGCCACTGGCAGCATCGGCATAAGGGTCGGTTAATACCGCTCTGTCATTTTGTTTTGCATAAGGGTACCAAGGGCGTTTTCGTGCATCCCAACCTGTTGGGTTCCATTCTGGGTCATTGGTTATCTTTTTACCGTCGGTATCTAGGCCACCAAAAATCAAAATAAACTCTTTTTTAAGGATGGGGTTATCAAAGGTGGCTTGTATGGTTTCTTGAGAAAAGTCTGCGTTGATACTCTCCGCCATCATGTCGATAAGTTTTAATTTGGCGTTGAGCCAGTTGGTTATCTGATAGCTCAGGACTAAGGTGGCTTCTTGGGTACTTTGCTCTGTTTTCTCATACAGAGCATCTTTGACGCTGCTGTATTGAATCCATGAATAGATGGCAAAGGTTAGGACGACAACCGTGGAAGCGAGTAGGGCAACCTTGTGTGAAACTTTCATACAGTTAACCTCAAAGACGAGACTTCAAGTTTATCAATAGCGTGACAGGGCATTTCCCTGCGTTGATAACTAGTTATTCTAGACCAGATATTTGGAAGGCAATTTCGGATTATGAAATTGTTGAGTGTTTATCGAGGAGAATATGCAAAGTACCTGAGTTAAACGCTTGGTTTTTGTGGTAGTATCTGCGCCCAAGATCTGCTGTTGTGCAGATAAATTGTTGTCGCCTCAGTCAAAACGGCTGGGGTTTTATATTTTGCGTTGGGTTTACGCCCCAATTAGCGGAGTTTGTATGTCTGATTTACCGCAAAATTCTGAAGAGCAGACGGTTGTTTGCGCTCTGTATAAATTCGTCACCCTAGAAAACTTTGAAGCATTAAGAGAACCATTGTTCGAGTGTATGCAAAAAGTAGGCGTGCGCGGCACCTTATTGTTAGCCAATGAAGGTATCAACGGTACGATTGCGGGAAGCCGCGAAGGTATTGATACAGTGCTAGGGTGGTTGCAGCAAGATGACCGCCTGAATCCTATCGAATACAAAGAGTCGTTTGATACCAGCAATCCTTTTATGCGTACCAAAGTTAAGCTGAAAAAAGAGATTGTGACTATGGGTGTTGAAGGTATCGACCCTAAAAAGGTGGTGGGTACCTACGTAAAACCAAAAGATTGGAATGCGCTTATTTCTGATCCTGATGTGGTTTTGGTTGATACGCGTAATGACTACGAAGTGGCGATCGGTACATTTGAAAATGCGATCGACCCAGAGACTAAGACATTCCGCGAGTTTCCTCAGTACGTTGCTGAAAATCTTGATCCAGAAAAGAACAAGAAAGTTGCGATGTTCTGTACTGGCGGTATTCGCTGTGAAAAATCGACAGCCTATTTGAAAGAGCAGGGTTTTGATGAGGTTTATCACCTAGAAGGCGGTATTCTGAAGTACCTTGAAGAGGTAGATGAAGAAGATTCGATGTGGAAAGGTGATTGCTTTGTCTTTGATGGCCGTGTTTCTGTAAAACATGGCTTGGAAGTAGGTGACTACGATCAATGTCACGCGTGCCGTATGCCAATTACAGAAGAGGAAAAGCAACTCGCTTCGTACGAGAAGGGTGTGAGCTGTGTGCACTGTATCGAAAAGATGAGTGATTCACAAAAGCAGCGTTTCCGTGAACGTGAACATCAAGTACAGCTAGCGAAGGAGCGTGGTGAATCTCACCTAGGTTCTGATGTGCAAGATGCTGTTCAAGCGCATCGTGATGCCAAAGCCGCTTATCGCGCAGCGCAAAAAGAGCGTTCTAAAGGCTAATCAGCCTTGATCAAAACTAAAAAAACCATGCCAAGGCATGGTTTTTTTATATCTATCTGAAGTTGCTTATTTGCAGCAAGGTTCAGAAATGATCTCAATCTTGTCTTCTTTTACAGCGTGAAAGAAACAGTTAGAACGTTCTGTATGGCAAGCCGGACCCGACTGATTCACTAGGCACAAAAGCGTATCGCCATCACAATCGATGCGCATCTCAACTAGCTTTTGTACGTGGCCAGAGCTTTCGCCTTTACGCCAGTAGCTTTGGCGTGAACGAGACCAATAGCATACTTGGCCAGTTTTTAATGTCTCTTCAATGGAAAGGCGGTTCATCCACGCCATCATTAACACTTCGCCAGTTTCTGCTTGCTGAGCAATCGCAGGAATCAGACCGTCTTCGTTATAGCGAAGGTTATCAAGTGCTGCACTTAGATCTGTTTGACTGCCTTTAACGCCAGACTCTAAGTCGTAGTAAAAACTGTTTTTCATTGTTGCTTCTCTGCTACAAGTAAAATCTGCGGGCATCATACCACAAGGAATTAAATGGGGCGGGACAATTAAATTGAATCATTGTCCTCTTTTGTGCTCAAACCAGTAACTGGAATTTTGGGACCGCACTATGTTTTCACGGACAAGCCTTTTAGCCTTCCTTATCGCAATATTCGTAACCTTGGTTTGTTTTAAGTCGTGTTCGGTGTTCGCTGAGCATAATGGGTTTGATCTTTCCGATAGTCTAATCCCTGCCGAAAAAATACTGCCGGGCGGTCCTGCGCGTGATGGCATTCCTTCTATTGATAAGCCTGAATTTATAGCGGCGAAGCAAGCGGGCGGTTGGCAGGATGATCAACAGGTGTTGAGCCTAACCTTGGCCGGTATTACCCGTGCATATCCTATTAATATCTTAAACTGGCATGAGATCGTGAATGATAATTTTGGCGGTCAGCCTGTTGTGATCAGTTATTGTCCTCTATGCGGAACAGGCATGGCGTTTTCTGCTGATATGAATGGTGAGGCGCTGACCTTTGGTGTCTCTGGCTTGTTATATAACAGTGATGTTCTGCTCTACGATCGTCAGTCAGATTCTCTCTGGTCACAGTTAAAAAGTCAGGCCGTGACCGGGAAATTCAAAGGTCAAAAACTCATTCAATTACCATTGAATCAGATGACCTGGAAAGAGTGGAAAGCTCGTTACCCCGATGGTGAAGTGCTCAGTCGTAATACTGGATATTCAAGGGACTATTCTCAAAGTCCTTATGGCAGTTATGACGAAAGCCCTGTGCTGTATTTTCCTGTGGAGTTCCGAAGCCAAGCTTACCATCCCAAAGAAAGAGTTTTGGGTGTGGAGGTGGATGGAACATTTAAGGCGTATCCCTTTGCTGAACTATCCAAAACATCAAATAATGAGCTGCTAGACGATTTTAATGGCCGGCAGTTTAAACTGCAGTTTAATGCATCGTCTCGTACGGGGGAGGTTGTCGATACTGAAACAGGTAAACCTTATCCGGCAGTCAACTCGTTTTGGTTTGCTTGGTATACCTTCCATCCCGACACAGATGTTTATAAAGCTCAGTGATTTAGCTGATAAACTATTTATTAAAAGTCTCTAGATAAAGCCCCAAAATGGTATTTGAACCTACAGTCAAAAGGTCGTTAGACTGTAGGGGAGTTAGATTTAGTTAGTAAAAGATGGATTCGAATCACCGATGACGAACGCTTTAGGCATATCTGAAAAACAGAATACGTTGTTGCCTTTTATTATTGCTGGGCCTTTGTTGCGCAAAGTTACGCCTGACCAAGTTGCTTTGTGGCTGGTTACCTCTGAGCCCTTAAAAGGCTCTTTCCATTTTTATCAGGAGCAGGAGCTTGTTGCTCAGGTAGATTGTGCTTCGATTAACCAATCTATTCAGGTGGGTAAATCTGCTTTTATCAATTTAATTGAGTATCGGCCGGAGCACTCCCTCTCCACTGATACTTGGTTTTCTTATGATCTTGAGTGTGAAGTTCGGGGTGAAATTCAGAATTTAAAAAGCCTGTTGCCCCATCTGGTTTATCCAGGTGAAGACCGCCCCAAGTTTGCCCTAAAAACTCAGCTGGATCAGGTGCTGCATGGTTCTTGCCGTAAACCTCACTATGCATCCGAAGATGCGCTGCTACGCGTCGATCAAGTATTAGAAAGTTCAATAGACGATATTGAATCTCGCCCTGCGCTTTTGATGATGTCGGGTGATCAGATCTATGCGGACGATGTCGCTGGGCCAATGCTATCGGCCATACATCAGACGATAGATCTACTCGGTTTAGCGCCTGAGTTGATAGAGGGAGCTACGGTAAGGAACAGCGCCGAACTTTATAAAAGTGAGCATTGTTATTACGAACGTGAAGAGTTGCTACCGCAAACACCTGCAGGGCAAGATTTGGCCGATCGCTTTTTTGCCGGAGCAGAGAAACCGATATTTACTGCGGATACGGCACACAATCATCTGATTACATTGGCTGAGATGTTGGCGATGTATTTCTTGGTCTGGTCACCACAGCTTTGGCGTCATATCTCACTAAACGCAGGCGAAGTTTCAGATAAATATATCGATCGATACTTAGATGAACAGAGAGAGATTGATCTATTTGTTAACGGTTTACCTGACGTTCAGCGTGCTTTAGCTCAAATTCCTGTTTATATGATTTTTGATGATCATGATATTACTGATGATTGGAACCTAACCCGAGGTTGGGAAGAAGCGGCTTATAGTCATCCGTGTTCCAGAAGCATTATCGGTAATGCGCTACTCGGTTATTGGCTTTGTCAGGGCTGGGGGAATGCCCCTGATCAATTCCCGCAGCAATGGACGCAGCTGGTTCAGCAAGATGCGATTGCAGACGGTGGGGAAGTTAGGAATGATCTGATTACTCAGGTGCTTGAGTTTGAAGCCTGGAGTTACTGTCTTAACACGTCACCCAAACTGGTGGTTTTGGACACCCGCACTCGCCGCTGGTGGTCGGAAAGTAGTGGGGCTAAACCTTCAGGATTAATGGATTGGGAGGCGTTGTCTGAACTGCAGCAAGAGCTTATTGGTGAAGACGCAGTGCTTTTGGTTTCTCCCGCACCGATTTTTGGTATGAAACTCATCGAGACAGTTCAGCGGATCTTTACCTACTTTGGCCATGCGCTGATGGTGGATGCTGAAAACTGGATGGCTCATGCAGGTTCTGCCAATGTGATTCTCAATATCTTCCGTCATCCTAAGACACCGCAGAATTTTGTGATTTTGTCGGGTGATGTGCATTACTCCTTTGCTTATGACATCAAGATTCGTTTCCGGAAAAACAGTCCAGATATTTGGCAAATCACCTGCAGTGGTTTAAAGAATGAGTTCCCACATGCTTTGTTGAATCTCTTTGATAAAATGAACCGATGGCTTTATGGCAGTCGTTCACCGCTTAACTGGTTTACCAAACGAAGACGGATGCAGATTCGCTCTCGCATCCCTGAAGGTATGCCGGCTAAAAGGGTATTCAATGGCAGTGGCGTCGGACTAGTTAAGCTAAATCAGGTTGGTGAGCCTACTGAAGTGAGCGTGCTCAAGGCTCAAGGTGGTGATATAAGTTTCCCTTACAGAAAGCCTAAGTCTCGCTCTTAACGATAACAGGAGCAATGCATGATAGATTGCTCCTGTTAACTATTTATCTATTCTCCATCTGCGCTTTTTTCCATCCTTGTTGCAATCGCAATTCTATTCCATGCGTTGATTGCAGTGATTTGCATGATGATTTCCACAAAACCTTTCTCACCAAATTGCTCTAGTCCTTGCTGGTAAGTTTGATCGCTTAGGTCTTGTGGATTGGTTAAAGTAATCTCTTCGGTAAGGGCAAGAGCAATTCTTTCCTCTTCGTTAAATAGCTTCGATTTTCTCCACGCAGATAGCGCATAAATACGTTGTTCTGATTCGCCTTTTGCTCGTGCCTGGCTTGTATGCATATCGATGCAGAATGCACATTCGTTTAGCATGGATGCCCGTATTTTGATCAATCCTTTCAACTTATAACCGATGCTTATATCTGAGAGGTAATTCTCCATCTGTAACATAGTGTTAAATGCTGAGGTGTGTGACTTAACAAAGTCTATTCTATGTAGCATGTTTCAATCCTAATCAATAACGTTGAATTATTTGATTATTTTGGCGCTAAGCAAGAATGTTTAGAATCTGTTATAAAAGCGGAACAATTTTGCGTATTTTGCAAAAGTTAAGGCTAGATAATTAAGGTGTGCAAACAGGGTAAGAAAAGATGCTTGAGTTACTACGGATATTTATTCAGGTGGCTAATTTGGGGAGTTTTTCTAAAACAGCCAAAGCGCTTAATATCGCGCCATCCTCGGCTACGAGAAGTATTGATAAATTAGAAGCTGAATTAGGCGTTGCGCTTTTTAAGCGCAGTACTCGATCTTTGTCTCTGACTGAACACGGTCAACAGCTGTTTGAACGTGCTAATTTACTTTTAGCGGATGCCGATGATTTAGTCAGTTCCGTTAAAGATGCCAATGCGGAACCTAAAGGGGAGCTAAAAATCTCTGTTTTTGAGAGTTTTGGCAGGCAAAAGGTTTCGCCAATAATTCCAGCATTTCTCAAGCAATTCCCAGAAGTGAATGTACAGATTGAGCTGGATAACCAACTGGTCGATCTGAAAAGCAGTGCGTTCGATATCGGTATTAGAATTGGTAAACCAGAAGACTCAGATTTACGTGCCCGCAAACTCATAGAGAACCGAATGGTGCTATGTGCATCATCGAGTTATATAGATGTATTCGGGTCGCCTGCAAAACCGAGTGAGCTTTCAGATCATAATTGCTTGTTATTGAATCAAGGGCGGCAGCGCTGTTATTGGCATTTTAATTCTAAACTGAGCTCTGAGAAGAACTCTCTACAGAGCTCTTTTAAGAAATATAAAAAGGTTCTGGTGACCGGCAATTTATCTTCTAAAGGCGGCTCACCTCTGGTTGAAGCGGCCATTGCAGGAACCGGTATTTTATTGATCGCTAGATGGATGGTGGAGGATCATCTGAACGATGGAAGCCTGATTGAATGCATGCCAGAGTGGACACCATCGCTTTATGAGCAGGGTAGCGGAGATATCTATGCGATCTATCAAGGCAGTCGATATCTCAAGCCGAGTGTCCGTAGTTTTATCGATTTTCTAGTTGAGCATATTTCGGATTAAGGTGTTTAAACCTTTTGCGAAGCACGCTTAGTTTTAGCGGTTGCGATCGCTTCTAAAGGGTTGTCTGGCCAAGGGTGTTTAGGATATCGGCCTTTCATGTCTTTCTGCACATCTTTGTAGGCATTTTGCCAGAAGCTTTCTAAGTCCTGAGTGACCTGTAGTGGTCTTCTTGCAGGAGAAAGTAAGTGAAGCTGTAGTGCTACATGATGCGCAACTTTAGGTGTTTGGGTACAGCCAAACATCTCTTGTAGTTTTACTGCTAAAACAGGTGGATTTTGGCTGTAATCGATTCTGATCTTTGAGCCGGAAGGTACGGTAAATCGTTCCGGTGCTAACTCATCTAACTTCTGAGGCAGAGGCCAAGGGAGCATCGCTTGTAGCACGCTGTTTAGATTGATTTTCTTCAACTGCTTTAGTTGCGTGATGTTATCCAAATAAGGTGTCAGCCATTCTTCAAGATTGTCGAGAAGCCAGTTGTCGCTTAGATCTGGCCATTGATCTTGTGATTGCTTTTGAACTGCTTGGTGCAGAAAGATCACCCGCTGACGCCATGCTTGAATATCATCATTCCAAGGTAAAAGGGATAACCCACGTTTCCTTATTTGATTGATGATAGCTGTTTTGATCGCCTCTGGTGAAGGGCTTTCTAGAGGGGCGGATTCCCAAACGAGCGTGCCGATTCGTTTTTGCTGCTCGGCACAGATACGATCTTGGGATTTGTCCCATTCGATCACTTCATGCTGCTGAATCAGCTCAGGAATGAATTGTTCAATCAACTCAGGATTCAGGGGCGCAGCCAGTTGGATCTGGTCGTTCGTTTGGTTTTGTTTTCCTTGCAGGGTCGCAACGGTTATCCATGGATATTGGCTTAATCGATCTTGATCGTAGAAGTTCGCCGCACGTCCATTATTGAGTTTATAAATAGTACTGTTCTGGCGTTGCTGTGCGATGCGATCAGGATACGCAAGTGCCAGTAACACAGCTGCTTGTTCTTGATCTGGAATCTTATGTCCAGAAGCTTCGCTTGGAATTTCAAGTTTAGAAAGCATTCGATGGTAATGCTGTTCCTGTTTTTTGATTCGATGCCAGACGCCTTTCTGAAAACTCGGTTTGGTTGCTAGCCATTCGAGGCGGCTGTTGATATCCGTACCTTCATTTCTAAAAGGGTCGCGTTCCATTAAGAGCGCTGCGATACGACAGGCTTTGTCGGCTAAGCCCCAAGCTGAACCTTTGATAAGCATGTGACTGAGTCTTGGATGCGCAGGTAACTCAGCCATAAGCTGACCGTGGGCGGTTGTTTGCTTCTGTAAGTTTAGCGCGCCTAATTGGGTAAGTAGGGTTTGCGCTTGTTGGAAAGAACCTGCTGGTGGTTGGTCAAGCCAATTAAGGTCGTTTGTATCGGTGGTTCCCCAGCTAGCTAGCTGTAGTGCTAAAGCTGTTAGATCTGCTTGTGCTATTTCCGGGCTATCGAACGCGCTAAGTTGTTCTTGCTGTCCTTCACTCCACAATCGGTAACATACACCAGGGGATAATCGACCCGCTCGGCCTGCACGTTGTGTGGCAGAAGCTGAGGAAATTCGGCGCGTATGTAGGCGTGTCATTGCCGAGTTAGGATCATATTTGGCGACACGTGTTAAACCAGAATCGATGACGACCTCTACGCCTTGGATGGTTAAACTAGTCTCAGCAATGTTTGTTGCTAGTACGACTTTGCGTTTACCTTCATCACTTGGATTTATGGCTTTACGCTGTTCATCCAATGTTAGATCGCCATAGAGCGGCGCGATAGCAATAGTGTTTTTCTCTGTTTGTGAGAGCTGCTCGTTAAGTAGTTCTTCAACTTTTCGAATCTCTCGCATGCCTGGTAAGAAGCATAAAATACTGCCGGTTTGCTCGGCTAGCGCTAGGGTGACGGTTTTAACCAGCTTTTGTTCTAGCCATTCACCTTGAGAGGGTTCGCCACAATAGAAAGGTTTAACTGGGTAGCTACGACCTGAACTGGTTACAATTGGAGCATCATTCAACAACTTGGCGATTTTTTCGCCATCCAATGTGGCGGACATCACCAATATCTTCAGCGGAGTTTCTTCACGGAAATATTCTCTGGCTTCTAGCGTAAGGGCTAAGCCTAAGTCAGCATCTAAGCTGCGTTCATGAAACTCATCGAAAATTACAATGCCGTAGCCTTCAAGGCTTGGATCGGTTTGTAACATGCGGGTTAAGATACCCTCTGTCACAATTTCTATTCGGGTTTGTTCGCTGATACAGGTGTCGAGTCGAACTCTATAGCCAACGGTCTGACCCGCTTTTTCATTGAGCATCTGTGCCATACGTTCGGCGGCCGCTTTGGTTGCTAAACGCCTTGGTTCTAGCATGAGAATCTTTTGATTACCCAGCCAACTCTCTTGGAGCAATGAGAGGGGGACTTGCGTAGTTTTACCTGCACCAGGAGGTGCTTCTAGAACCGCTTCATTTTGATCGTTAAGCGCTTGAGTTAATTCGGGTAAAACGGAAATGATAGGTAGCAAGGCTTCGACACTCTGAAAAAATAATCAGCATAAAGTTTAACAGTTTTTCTATAAGGGTTTGGCTCTGACAGGTAGTAAAGCTACAATGATGGAGCAATAAATTTTTTGCCGATGTTGTTCTTAGTTGTAAGGAGCCTTAATGGCGGGTAATTTTAAAGGTCGCAGAGGCGGCTACAAAAAAACTCCTAAACTTTCTGGTCGTGGTGTACTGGAAAAGGTTGTCACCGATGGTCCTCATGTTGAGTGGGTTGGCATGCCGCCATACTACATTCATGTGATAACAGTAGATGGTGAGGAGTACTCTTATATGTCTCCAGATAAAGATCTAGAAATTGAGCTAGGTAAGAAAGTTACCTTCCGTTATAAAGAAACCAGCAAAGGCAATTTTGTTGATAAGCGTTCCTTAGGTGTTGTGATCGACCCAAGTGAACTAGGTTATTAAACCATTCTAAGATTTTTCAAAAGCAGCCAATAGGCTGCTTTTTTGTTTTAGTTATCATGGCCTAAATGAGCTATTCGTTTATCTAATCTCCTTTTATGCAGCCATTGGATTCAAAATATCTGACTTTACGTGCATTACAGGGGTATAAATCTGTTTAATAATGTTCTTTGATCTACTACTGAGCTGGGGTGTCATCACTTAAAGTGTAAACACACTTCTATTCCTAACTCGTTGATTTTAGAATGCTCAGTATCTAAAAGATTAAGGGTAAGTAATGCAGTTAGTAACCATGACCCCAATCCGCAGTCATTTGAATCTGCGTCAGGGGGTGAATGAAAGAAGTGCTGAATATAATCGGTTCCTTTCGCAGTTAGATGGTGTGTTGCAAAAGCGATTGGTAAAACAGCTCGAAGGTTCCGGAGATCTATCTAACCGCGTTGCTGTACAGCATCATAATCAGGGCAAGGCTTACACTAATACTGGCTCTGACGATCGAGACACTTTGTGTTTATTCACTCACACTAAAGCGATCACTGCTCAGCTTAGTCTTGAAGCGAAGGTCTATAGCAATACCTTATCCGTAGTGACAGTTACTATGGAGATGGACTATGTGGTTGCAACACTCGAAGATATCGCCCAATCCTTGAATGATGAAATTAGCCTGCCTTCGGAAAATTCTAACTATCAGGATCGAATCACAGCTCTGTGTAACTCAATTGTAAAAGCTCGTCAGAAAGCTGATGGGCATGTTTTACTTTCAGAGATCTATCAACTCCTCGATGACGATACTGAACTAACACTAGAGCTATTTGCCCAAGCCCAATCAACCTATCTTATTTCAAAATATTATCGCAATGAGCTTTATCCAGCGCTTCGTGATCTGCCTAAAATGATTCAGGTGAACTATCTGGAAGCTTTGGGTGATTTCTCTGGCTTTAATGATATTAAAGACACCGATGGCTCTAATGTCGATCAGCCATGGAGTTCCCGCTTACTGCGTTTAGATCTGAATGAAAGAGAAGGGAATGAGTCGTTAATTAAGAATTGGTTGGCTGAAACACCGCATCCTGAGCACGCTCAAGAGATTCTGGATCAAGATAGAATGGATTCCTTAGTGTGGCTCAACTATGTGTTAGTGGATGAGATCGATGAAAAGAACAAGCCTCTACGTCACAAGTCAGACTACAAGTTAGAAGCTATGGGATTAGCTCAGTACTTTTATGCAGTACAGCATGCCTGTAATTCCAATCTTTATATGGCGATCTCGGATACCTATTTAGAGAGTAATACCCATGTCGCTGAAGATATCTTGGCAGGGGTGCGGGCGACGACCCGTATGCATATCAGTGATTATCATGAGAACTGCCAATATCTCACCCGAGTTAAAAAGTTACTGCTCGAGAATATCCTAGCTGGCTGGGATTATGATCAGATGGTTCAGAATTCTGAGCGACTGATTGAGGTTTGCTCCAGTAAAATTAAGGATATACATGCCACCCGTTCTGAAAAAAGCAGTTTTTACACCGATCTGATTCTTGTCGCGATCGGTTTTATTAGTCTCTTCGATCTGGCCATTACCATCTCTGAATACAGCCGCACTTATACATCTAATGCGGCGCTAGGTTATAGAGATGAACAGCCCTCTAGTTTCTTGAGTGGTGTGGCTAATATGGAAACTGACCTGCTTCTACTGAGTAGTGTTGTCTCAATCATCCTTTTATTTGTTGTTTACTATGTTGCGAAACGTCGTTAAATCTTTTGTTGTCATCGCCTTGTTCTTGAATGCGGCGGTAGCTAGCCCTTTTCAAACGCAACCTGTTTATACCTCTGATTGGAAACCATTTGTTAATGGTGAGGACGAGGAGAAAGGTGTTGTTTCCCGAGTGGTACAGCTCGCCTTTTGGGAGATGGGATTGGAGGCTGAGCGAACTAGTCTAGATTATTACTTCAGCTATAAATTAGTAAAAAATCAGCAGGTTTTACTGAGTTATCCCTATTTCAGAACAGATCAGCGCTCGCAAGAGGTGCTTTTCTCTGATCCGCTTATGTCTGTAGAGAATGGTCTTTTTTATAACTCTAAATGGCAGCAATATTCAGGTAAATCTATCGATTTTAGCCAGCAGAAGGTGGGTAAAGTCGCTGGTTATAGTTATGGTGCTGAAATTGAACCTTTATTGAAAAGCGCTAAGGTATTTAACACTGATCTTCAGGCGTTAACTGCATTATCCAAGGGTGAAATTGATCTATTACCAGCTAGTATTGAGGTTGCGCAAGTGATGTTACATAAGCATTTTCCTCATTTGTTACATGAGTTTAAGTTGCTCGAAAATCATCGCGGTACAGACAGTGTTCATCTAGTGGCTAGCGCTAATGATGAAGGTCGGGAATTTATTCAGCGCTTTAATGCGGCGTTAGCGCGTTTAAAGTCAAAAGGTATGATTGAACAGCTGCTGACCTCTAATGTAGATGTTCAAGGTAGTGGTTATGTTCGGCTTGTACCCGCGGAAGGCTTTCCTTTAATTACTGGCTATGAGGTGAATGCACAAGGGGATAAGCAGTTCTTTGTTATTCCTCAGGGTAGTAGGGCGACGGTGTTAGCTTGGCATGATGTTGTTTTAAAGCCGCATGCCACTGAAAAAGTGTTTGATGGCATGATGAAGTATTCTCAGGTGAAGGTGGTCGATGGACCACATGCGGGTCGATCACTTTTCGTCAGAAACATGCATCTAGAGGTAGAGTAGTGGTTTCAGTCACATTAGGTTGGCTTGGGACAATACTTTATCTGTTGGCTCATGCTTGGCTTTCCTTGCTTAAGAATAAAGCCTCTTATCATTACTATCTGGCCAATTTAGTTGCCGCAATTTTGGTTGCGACATCCTCATACCTGATAGCATCTTGGCAGGCGGTCGTGATTAATGTGTTTTGGGCGCTGGTTAGTTTTGCTGCCATGAAAAGCTATGTATTGCCACGTCTGCCTTTCAGTAATGCGCAATTATATGGACTACTGGGCGTCATGTTTTTGGCAGGAGCTGGTGGCTTACTGTTTGCGTATGCTCAGCAAGGAATGGCTATCTTAGCTTGGAGTTCATCTATTGCTTATTGCTTAGGCTACTGGCGATTTTCTGCAGGGCGGTTAAGTCAGCAGTCCTACTATCTCGTCAATACTTATGCGGCGGTGATGTTGTTGCCCCAGCTTTATACCGATGCAAACTGGCCGGTATTAGTGTTACAAATCGTTTGGGCCTCAGTCTCATTGTGGGGCTGGTATAAGGGACGAGAAGGTTATGTGCTGTCTCCTTAATTTCTCATCTGTTGGCAGCTTTCTTTTTATATGGGTAAAACATGTCTGAACCAAATACACCTCAATTAGATATTGATGAACTAGCGCGAGAGCACTTTTACCAAGTGTTATACGGACGTAGGGATGTACGAGGTCAGTTTTTACCGAATTCTATACCTGACGATGTGCTGACTAATATTCTACATGCTGCACACCATGCCCCATCGGTCGGTTTATCACAGCCTTGGAACTTTATTCTGATTCGTGATGAGGCTAAGCGTCAGCAAGTTTTTGATGCTTTTCAAAAAGCTAATGATGAAGCTGCAGAAATGTTTAGTGGAGAACGACAAGTTCAATATCAAGCATTAAAACTGCAAGGCATACTCGATTCACCTCTGAATGTTTGTATCACTTGTGATCGAAAGCGAGGTGGTCCCGTTGTGCTTGGCAAGACCCATCAGGCCGAAATGGACTTGTATAGTACTGTTTGTGCGGTACAAAACTTTTGGCTTGCTGCAAGAGCAGAAAATGTAGGGGTAGGCTGGGTGTCTATTATTGATAGGAATGTATTAGCTAATTTGCTTGAGCTCCCAGAGGGCGTGGTTCCTGTCGCTTATTTGTGTGTGGGTTATGTCTCAGAATTTCTGAAAAAACCGGAGCTTGAGTTGGCTCAGTGGGAAAAACGCAGCCAATTGGAGGACATGATCTTCACTGATAGCTGGGGAAATAAAACTTAGCTTCAGCTGAGCCGGTGTTAAAGAAAGTGAACCTTGCTGTTTGAAAAATGATCTATATTGATTATATCGCCGTTTAAATTGATACATATTTAAACGGTTTATAGGTTGACCGCAGGGAGGTTCGATATGCGTTTCGTCCTCAATTTGACAGTCGTTGTCACTTTGCTTACCTTATTTGTACCGCCAGTGAGCGCGCTTGAGGTGAGAAGCACAAGCGCACAGTTTTCTCCGTTGATAGAGCGGATTGTGCAGGCCAAGATAGTGCCTGTTTTTAAGCAGTTACCGGATAAAGATCAGAAACTTTTAGCCCCGGTTGAAATTTCCGTAGTTGAAAATCTTCGTGCTGCGGGTATGGCGTTGGCTATCGATGACACGCCTCCTTTGATTATTATCAATGACCGATTTCTAAATGGGCTGTCTGCTTACATAGAAGCTTATTTACTCTCTCTAACTTTGAATCGCCCCGAGTTAGTCGAACAATATTTCAGTGATTACTTCTGGCGTCATCACCCATCCTTTGTTGGTCCTCTACCAAAATTACCTGCTGATTGGCTAAGTGCCTCGGCGGAACAAAGAGAGCAGATTCAAGTAGAGCATGAGCGTCTATTGGAAAGTGTGATTGTTGATGTTCTGCTACACGAGATGGGTCATCATGCAGAACATGCCTTTTACGGATTTCGCGCATCGCAATATGTAAGAGAGGATAATGAGCGTCTAGCAGATGATTGGGCGGCTAAAGTTAAAGCACTGCACTTTGCGCCGGATGATGCTTTAGGGCGCTTGATCTCTATTGGGTATATCTTTGAACAAGATCGCTGGGCGGCACTAAAACGGGATGATTACTATCCAAGGATGTTGTCAGGTGTTGCGGGTCATTTGCCGATCTTGTGTGAAGATGCAACCGAAGCATCTAAACAGCATTTCTGTAATCAGCTTTATGACAACATCAGTAACTACTTTTCCAAAAAGGTGGTTGATACCTATGCTCAGAGAAGGGAGAAGGGTGATACGTTTGCAAGCTTTCCTATGGGTCAGATTCATTTAGCGAAGAATAATTTTGTGGATGCCTGTAATTACTTCAATGAGAGCCTTATTTACGGTCAGGTTGCTCGAGCTGCAATTTATGTAGGTTGGTGTTATCAAAATGGTTATTTAGAACCTTCGCCCCCAGACGCACAAGTTTTAGCTATGACAAGAGTCAGTTATGGTTTCTCCGATAAGAAAATTATCGCTGGAATGCTCGATTCTAGTAGATCTCAACATTAGAGCGGGTTAGTGTTGCGATATTGTTAGGTGCTTGGTAATTTCTGCACCAAATTTGATTGATAGATTTAGGAGAACATAATGGCACGCGCTACAGCTCGACATATCCTTGTAGATTCAGAAGCACGTTGTAACGAACTGAAAGCAGAAATTGAAGGTGGTTTGGACTTCGCTAAAGCTGCACAAGAAAATTCAACTTGCCCATCCGGTGCTCAAGGCGGCGATTTAGGTTCTTTTGGCCGTGGCCAGATGGTTCCAGAATTCGATACAGCAGTTTTCACCGGGGAAGTGGGTGTTGTTCAAGGGCCAATCAAAACTCAGTTTGGTTACCACCTACTAGAAGTGACAAGTCGCGAAGACTAATACAAGTTTAAACTTGTAACTTAAAGACTTATAAAGTGCCGTTATGCGGCACTTTTTTGTATCTGGATATTTATATTTAATCCTTGGATGCTGGTGTTATGCTGAAAGTGATTGTTACTGTAATCTCGCTCTTAATTGTTGCTGTTCTCATCTTATTTGGATTTAAAGCCTTTAAGTCAAGAACCGGTGAACCGGCAGGAATTGTTGATAGTCGTTTAACTAAATGCAGTAGTAAGCCTAATTGCGTATGTAGTGAATTTTCGGGTACAACCCATTACATAGAGCCTTTGGCGTTACCCGCCAATGTTAAGGATTCAGATGCTGTAATAACTGTTCTAATTAAGGTTATTGAAAGTTCTGGTGGTGTGGTTAAGAGCATTATTAAGGAAAACCGATATATCGCTGCTGAGTTTAGCAGCCGTATACTTGGGTTTGTAGACGACTTTGAGGTTCGAATCGATATGGAAGAACGCCTTGTACACTTTCGCTCAGCATCGAGAGAGGGCTATTCTGATTTTGGTGTAAACAAAGCTCGTGTTCAATCTATTATCTCTGAGTTGGAGAAAGAGATAACGAAGATCAAGGAGTAAGCAGATGCATAAGGTATTGCTCGTCATTATGGCAATAGTGCTCAGTGGTTGCGGGACAAAGTATGGCTTTAGCTATGTTAAACCCGAAGTTGAGAATAATGCAGTTGTGTATATCTATCGACCTGAAGCGCCTAATCCAGGTAAGCAGCCGCTGGGTTGGAAGTACCCCGAAGTATTTATCGATGGTAAAAGTTTTGGGTTGTTAAAATTAGAGAAGTACATTGTTGTTGAGCTTGAGCCCGGTATGCACGAAATTCTATTCACCGGGCTAACAGATAAAGCGAAATGGGAAGAGCGAGATTTTAAACGTAAATTCTCAGTTCATCATACCGAGCAGAAGTACCTTAAGTTTCAGGTGAGATACGACCCTAATACGATGGGGTTGCTAGAAAAAACCAAGTACCAATTATTTCTCACCCCTATGAAGCATGACGATGCGATCTACGAGATCAATAAACTAAACCTTCAGTAAAATTGCCCTAAAAAACTGCACTGCCGGAGCTAGCTGGCTAGCTCCGGTAGGTTAGCGAAGTAATCCAATGCATCAGGATTGGCTAGCGCATCTTTGTTGGAAACTGTTTCCCCTAAAATTACCTTTCTTACAGCCAGCTCAACAATCTTCCCGCTGATGGTTCTAGGGATTTCAGGCACTTGGATTATCTTGGCTGGTACATGCCTTGGCGTGGTGTGTTGGCGGATTGTCTGCTTAATTGTATTGCGTAGACAATCGTCAAGCAGAGTTCCTTCAGACATAACCACAAAGAGGACTACGCGTGTATCGTTTTCCCAGGGTTGGCCTACGCATAAAGACTCAATCACCCCGTCAACTCGTTCAACTTGACGATATATCTCAGCGGTACCAATTCTTACACCGCCTGGATTGAGTACCGCATCCGATCTGCCGTGAATAATCATGCCACCGTGTTTGGTTATTTCTCCGTAATCACCATGGGCCCAGCGGTTCTTGAATTGGTTGAAATAGGCATTTTGGTATTTTTCACCATCAGCATCGTCCCAAAAGTAGATAGGCATCGATGGGAAGGGGGATTTGCAGACCAATTCCCCTTTCTTCTGAGTAACCTCTACGCCGCTTTCATCAAAAATGGCGACATCCATTCCGAGGCCTAAGCATTGCAACTCACCCTTATGGACTGGGAGTATTGGGCACCCTAGAGCAAAGCAAGAGATGATATCTGTACCGCCCGATATTGAAGCCAGCAAAAGATTGGTTTTTATTTTGCGATAAACATAATCAAAACTTTCGTGGGCTAGTGGTGAACCCGTAGATAATATCGAGCGCAATTCAGAAAGCTGGAACTCTTCTTTTGGTGTGACGCCTGCCTTTTCGAGTGCTGCAATATATTTTGCACTGGTGCCAAACACAGAGACCTTTTCTTTATCTGCCATATTCCACAAAATAGAGGGAGAGGGGGCAAACGGTGAGCCGTCATATAATGTGATAGTACAACCACAGGCCAGACCGCTTACCAGCCAATTCCACATCATCCAGCCGCAGGTTGTGAAGTAGAAGAGATTATCATCCCGGCTGATATCTGTGTGTAGTTGATGTTCTTTGAGATGTTGAAGGAGTGTGCCACCAGTGCTATGAACAATGCATTTAGGTGTACCTGTGGTACCAGATGAGTACATAACGTATAGGGGATCAGAGAACTTAACCGGCGTAAAATTGACTTCGGATGCGTTACTATCGATAAAGTCGCTAAGTACACAGGCGTTCTTTATCTGGCTGAACTCAGGTGTTGGTTCATCTAGATAAGGTACAAAGACGAATGCTGTGTTTTCACTTAATTGCGAGGCTATACCTGAAATTTTTTCTAAACAGTCAATCCGTTTGCCGTTATACAGGTAGGATTGGGTCGTAAATATCACTTTGGGTTTTACTTGGCCAAAGCGATCGATGACACCTTGCACACCAAAGTCAGGGGAACATGAAGTCCAAATGGCACCAAGCGATGTCGTTGCTAGCATAGCTATAACGGTTTCAGTGATATTAGGCATGAAGCCAGCGACCACATCTCCCTTTGTAATACCTGCCTTTTTGAGGCCAGAAGCGTATTGAGCAACTTGGTTATAGAGTTCTTGATAGCTAATTTCTGAGCGTTTACCCGCTTCATTGTAATTAATGATGGCGGTGTTTTGATCCCGATACTTTAAAAGGTTTTCTGCAAAGTTTAATTGGGCTTCAGGGAACCATTTTGCACCTGGCATTAGGTTTTCATTTAACAGGTATGGGGCGTTCCCCGTACTACCTATGACATTGCACTGTTCCCAAATGTTGAGCCAGAAGCTTTCAGGGTTTTCTATAGACCAGCGGTGAAGATCTGAGTAGCTATCCAGCTTGACCGAACAGCTTTTGTTTATGTTTTGCATAAACTGATATAGCTGAGATTGTTCGATTTGTGCTTGGCTCGGGCTCCACAATGGCTGTGTCATATACAGTTCCTAATTGAATCAATGTCTATAAGACAGAATAGATAATAAGGGTTTACCTGTATATGGGTTGAGGCTGAAATATTTTTTAGTTGGTTTGTTGGGGAGGGGTGATGGAGAGCTATAGGGAGAGTAAGCCCTGCCATCTATAGATGACAGGGCTGATTATTAGCGCAGGAAGTTTTTGCTGATATCGCGGAACGCATCAGTTCCTGACTTTTGCATCCACTCAAAGGCAACCATCTCACGGCTAACAACGTGTATGCCTGCGTGGCGCATACGATCGAGCGCGAGTGCTTTATCTTCAGGGCTGCGCGAAGACACACAGTCCGCCACTACATACACTTCTCGTGCTTGTTGTTTTAACTGAAGTGCTGTTTGTAGAACGCAAACGTGCGCTTCCATGCCGGCAATAATAACTTGGTTAGGGCGGATGGAATTGATCTTCTCGTTACAAGCAGGTTCCGACATACAAGAGAAAAACTCTTTTTCCATAATGCCTTCTGTTGGGATTAACTCAGCTAATTCCGAAATCGTATGGCCCAAGCCTTTAGGGTATTGCTCACTGGTTAAGATCGGTACGTTAAGTTTGTTTGCAATCGCTGTTAACCAGATTGTATTTTCAATCAGTTCTTCTTTTTTATGGATTGCGGGTACCAGTTTATCTTGAATATCGATGATCAGCAGACAAGATTTATTCGGGTGTATAAGCATGCGAAATAGCCTTATTTTTATGCTGGTTCTAGCTCATTGCAGCATTGTACGTGTTCGAGGTTAGTTGCTGGAATCAAAGTCTCCAGCTGATCTTCCTCATAATAATGAGGCCAGATCTCTTTCACAATGGCGCCATTAGTCGCGAGCGTATGACAGGTATCAAGCATCGGTGGCTTTTTGCTACCGTCCTGCCAGAAGTTCTCAAGTAGTTCTCGCTCTTGATGAGTAGATTGGAAAGCCGCAGTAGCCAGTGGGCCTAACAATTCAAGCAGGTGAGTACATCCTTTACGACCACTAAACAGTTCTTTGGTCTGTTTGGTAAACCCAGGCATGATTTGTAGCCCAATCAACTGGGTATAGGCATCTGAGATAGACTTGCAGCTTTCGAATGGAGTGTCATCCATACAAGCTACGGCATCTAATATGTTTAGGTCCATATCGACAGTAATTCGCACAGCCATACCGTGTAAGGGCGCGCCAGCAACCAAAGTGCCGTCATGACCGTAGTGATCCATGTCGAAGGTTTTTGTGTCAACAAGATGGGCTTCAATATCCCATAGGCCATCTTCTCTTTTGTAGCCTTCGCAAACGACTTTGCGGGTATGTTTAAGCGTACGATTAACGGGTGCTGGTAAAGGCATAATTACTGCTTTTTATGATAGTAAAGGGCGGTACTTTAAATGCGGCTATTCTAATGTGAAAAAGTTAGAAACACAGTAAATAATCCTAAATAAGCTTAGGAAATGGAGTTTTTTAGACGAAAGATAGGTTTGTTCTAGATAAAAATAATTCAGGGCAGTCGATGCTGCCCTGAATTACTAGAAAGGTAGATGATTATTCGTACATTGCTTGCATGGATTCCTGAGTCCATTCAAGGCTGGCCCGGTAAGCTTGATCGTACAGGGTGCCGTCTAGATCCATTGGTAAAAGATCCCAATCACCATTTTCATAGTTCACTACATTCCTTAAGACTTGGCCAATTTCACCTTGGCCAAGACTAACGGCATTTTTGATGTCATCGCCTAGTGGAACTTGCTCCAGCATAGTTTCACGTTCAATATCTAAAAGGGCATGTAGTCCTGACATCATGCCAGCCATAAAGTAGCTGCCATAGTTGCTCTTCTTCTGTGCTTGGGCTATCTCTTCGCACATGCGGCCACGAACCAATAAACTTCTAGAAAGCTCTTCTGGTTTCTCTTGATTAGATGACATCGCAATCAACGTCGCCCATTTTTTAACTTGCTCTAAACCAAGCAGTACAATCGCTTCAGCTACAGATTCTACCTGTCTAACTAGGCTGTAGCCTGCAGAGTTCACGATACGTAACAATTTATAGGTTAAGGCTGGGTCACGGATGATCAGCTCTTCAAGTTTTTCAGGTGTTGCTTTAGGGTTTTGCAACTCTTGGATTAGCTGCATCAATGCAACTTGGCTGCCTTGAATTTTTTTACCCTTGATCACCTTAGGCTTACTTAAAAAGTGGCCTTGGAAAAGTTTGAAGCCAAGATTTATGCAGGTTTCTAGTTGTTCATGTGTCTCAATTTTTTCAGCGAGAAGAGTCACTTTATGAGGACGTAATTGTTGAACCTGTTCTTTGATTTGCTCAGCACTCATTTCAAAAACATCGACTTTTACGATTTGTGCTAGTTCAAGCAGTGGGTCGAATTTTGAATCGTATATGAAATCATCCATAGCGATTCGGTAACCTTCGCTATGAAGGGCTCTGACAGCTTCGATAACCTCTTCGTCAGGTTCGATGTCTTCCAATATTTCCAAAACGATGTGTTTTTTAGAAACTTCCGGTAATTTTTGCTCGACAAGGATATCTCTAGTCAGATTGATAAAAGCCGGTACTCGTTTTAATTCCCCAGCATCAGAAATGCTAGTGTAGGCATTGAGTAGGACTTCACCCGTAGCTTCGCTAGTTGAAAATAGCGCATGTCCTTGGGCGTCTTCAGTTCTATATAGAAGCTCATACGCAACTACTTTCTGATTTCGATCAAAAATAGGTTGGCGAGCCATTAGCACTTGAGAGTTTTCAGACGATTCCATAAAGGTGCTTGGTCCTTGTGCAAAATAAGAAAAAGCGGAATGCCCTCAGTGTATCACCTACAGGACATTTGTTTCATAAGAAAATGCAGTTGTTCTATGTAAAAATGGGAATAGAAGCTGCTAGTAATAGTCGCAAGCCAGCATTCACGTTCTCCATGCAGTATAATAGTGTACTTTTACAAATTCGGGATGTACCAATGAGTATTAATTGGTTTCCAGGGCACATGCATAAAGCCCGGAAAGAGATCGCTAAAGTAATGGATGAGGTAGATGTAATTATTGAAGTGCTTGATGCGCGCCTGCCTCAATCCAGCGAAAACCCATTGGTTAACACTTTGCGTAAGGGCAAGCCAGCGTTAAAGCTCCTTAATAAGAGCGATTTGGCTGATGATAAAAAAACGCAGGAATGGATCGATTACTTTAATAGTCTTCCAGATACTCGCGCTATATCGCTTGATCATACACAAAAGAAACTGATTAATAGAATTGCTGAGATTTGTAAGCAGATGGCACCGTCTCGCTCAGAATCTGGACGTCCAGTGCGTGCCATGATTATGGGGATTCCTAATGTTGGTAAATCTACGCTAATTAATGCCTTGTTAGGCAAGAAAATTGCCAAAGTGGGGAACGAGCCAGCTGTTACTAAAAGCCAGACTCGCTTTACCACACGTAATGGTATGGCGTTGTCAGACACACCAGGCATTTTGTGGCCAAAAATTGAAGACGTAGATTCGGGTTATCGATTAGCAGCAAGTGGTGCAATCAAAGATACGGCCATTGAACATGAAGACGTGGCGATATTTGCCGCAGGGTTCATGCGAGATGATTATCCTGATCGATTAGTAGAGCGTTTTAAATTTAAAGAGATGCCGGAGCTTGCGGAAGGTGTTTTGGACGAAATTGGTCGTCGAAGAGGGTGTTTGCGCCCAGGTGGTGTTGTTGATCGAAATAAAGCGTCAACGTTGCTCTTAAATGAAATACGTTCGGGTAAACTAGGTAAATTAAGTTTTGAAACTGTTCTAGAGTGGGAAGAAAAACGCCGTATCGCTGAACAGGAAAGATTAGAGCAAGAACGATTAGAAGCAGAAGCACAGGCGGCTGCGGAAAAAGAAGGTAGTAAGTAATGGCACGTTTAAAGAAAAGCCGAAAAGCAAAAGGCTTTATTCCAAATGAAGGCCCAACACGAAATGAGCGTTTGGCTGATCCTGATAGTTACGATAGCAGACGACGCAAAGCTAAGCAGGAAAAGAAAAAGAATCAATCGGTATTTGAAAAAAAGCGTCAAGCTGATGACAGCTCCACAAGTAAGAAGCAACCAGAGCGTAAAACTAGACTGGCTGATAAGATTCGTGAACTAAATAAATCCAAAGAAGAGAGTGCTGAATAGCGCTCTCTTTTTAGTTGTAAGTATTGTAAAGCGGGTTGTCTGTTTTATTAATCTAACGGATAATTATTCTCATTTTTATTTAGCTGTAAGTTGCTGGTCATGAAATCTCTGTTTAAATATTCTCTTTTAGCTGTCGCTATTTCAGGCGTTCCTGTTTTCGCGGCTAACGACCTGGATGTTGGTACTAAGAAAACAGTAGCGGCACATAATCAAAGCCAACAATCACAAAAACGCATCGATAATATTGAGCAGAGCACTCAAGTTGCAGTTGATGAATATCTCACCAATGAGCGTCTGTCGGATGTGACCGAGGCATACAATGCGCAAGTGGCTTTACTGATTGAGTCGCAGAAAAAAGAAGTTTTAGATTTGGAAGCGCAAATCGCCTCTATTGAAGAAACGGATAAGGCCGTTTTACCTATGTTGAACCAGATGGTTGAAACATTAGGTAAATTTGTGGCGCAAGATACACCTTTCTTACAGTCGGAACGTAACGAGCGTTTAGAGAAACTTGAGGCGCTCTTGCTTCGCGCTGATGTCAGCGTGGCAGAGAAGTACCGTCAGATTCTTGAGGCCTATGCTGTTGAAGTACAGTACGGTCGAACATTTGAATCGTATAAAGGTGCACTCGCTTCAAATAATGGCCAACAGGTTACGTTCCTGCGTCTAGGCCGAGCAGTACTGTACTACCAGTCGCTAAATGGTGCTGAAAGTGCGCTATGGCAGCCTTCTTCACAGTCTTGGCAGGCGCTCACTGATTCTCAGAATTTAGAACTTACTAAGGCTATTCAAATCGCTCGGCAGCAGCAGGTGCCAAGTTTGTTAAATCTACCACTGCCTAAACTGGAGCGATAATTATGTTGAAACAATTCGGTTTAGCCGCAGTCCTTGGTCTTAGCTCGCTAACAGTATTCGCTGAAACTGCGCCGCTTAAAGGTTTACTTAACGACGTAAAACAAATTAGCAGTACCGATACGGCGATCAACCGCCAACGTGAAGCAGAATTCAATGCTGATTTAAGTAAACAAAAAACGCTGCTGGCAAAAAGTAAGGCGCGTTTAGCCGCTGCTGAAGCAGAGCAGGAACGCTTAAAAGCTGAGTTCGATGCCAATGATGAACAGCTTGCTGAATTAGAAGCAGCACTACAGCAACGTTCTGGCCAACTAGGTGAAGTGTTCGGTGTCGCCAAAGAATCAGCATCTGAACTCGTGCCAGTTTTGATGGATTCAATGACCAGTGCTGATAACCCTGGTCGTTTAGATCAACTTTCATTTGCTGATTCCAAACGTGTGCCCAAGCTTCAGGACCTACAAAGTCTTTGGTACCAGTTACAGCTAGAAATGACAGCCACTGGTGAGATCAAGCAAGTTACTGTGCCTGTTGTGAATCGGGAAGGTGTTACTGCTGATACACCAGTGTTACGTATAGGCACCTTTGCTGCAGCTACTAATGATGGCCAGTTCTTACATTGGGATCTTCAGCAGCAAAAACTGTCGGTTTTAACGACTCAGCCAAGTGCTGGTGCTCAACAAGATATCATCGATTATCAAAATGGTAATGGCGAGGATGTATTGATTGATCCAAGTCGTGGTCAGTTATTTGCGTTGTTGGATCGTATGCCGAAGCTTGTCGAGAGGCTTCATCAGGGGGGTGAGGTAGGCTACATCATCATGGGTTTGGGCTTGATTGGTTTGCTGGTGGCATTCTGGCAAATGATGCGTATGACCAAAACTGAGCTGCAGGTGAGAAAGCAATTAGCACAACCTACGCAACTAATGGATAACAATCCCCTTGGGCGAGTACTGCAGGCAGTTAGTCGTTCGAAACTAGGCTTAGATCAGCTAGAGATGAAAGTTGATGAGCTGATTCTTAAAGAAGTACCAAAAATCGAGCAGGGCCAAAGCATCGTTAAGCTTTTAGCTGCCGTTGCTCCGCTTTTGGGTCTTTTAGGTACAGTGATCGGTATGATCGCGACCTTCCAGAGTATCACCCTGTTCGGTACCAGTGATCCCAAGTTGATGGCGGGTGGTATCTCTCAAGCATTGATGACAACCGTTTTAGGTTTGGTTGTAGCTATACCGTTGTTGTTCTGCCATAGCTATTTGACCAGCAGAAGCCGTCGCATCACTCAGTTGCTTCAAGAGAAAAGCTTGGGCTTGTTGGCGACTGATGAATCTATTGCAAAAGAAGAGAAGAGCACTCATGTGGCCTAGTCTTCATGATTGGATGTTTGCCTTAGGGCAATTTTTCCAAACCGGAGGGTGGGTGCTCTATCTGATTCTATGGGTAAGCTTTCTTATGTTCACCCTTATCCTTGAACGTATCAGCTATAGAGTATGGGCTTACCCCAAGCAGAGAGCCTCATTGTTAGATTATTTGCAAGGGCAAGGCTCGCCAGTTAAAAAATTGAGTGCTGTTTGTGATCTGGACTTAGCTTTGAAAAGCCAATTTCAGATGATCAAAAACCTAATAACTTTATGTCCGTTGATTGGTCTGCTAGGCACGGTGACTGGCATGATTCAGGTATTTGACAGCCTTGCTCTTTATGGCACAGGTAATCCGCGAATGATGGCCGCTGGTGTGGCAAGTGCAACATTTCCAACAATGACGGGGATGGCAGTGGCCGTAGCTGGTTTACTTTTTTACAACCGTTTATCTAGATGGTCTGAAGCGGAAAGAAACCGCTTGCGCCGAGTGTTACATGAGGAGTCTGCAGCATGAGACAGCGAGTCAATTTAACTCAACAGCAGGATGATGCAGAGATCAATATGACACCTATGTTGGACGTGGTGTTCATTATGCTGATCTTCTTTATTGTATCCACTTCGTTTGTGCGTGAGGCAGGCATCGATGTTAATCGCCCTACAGCACAAACCAGTGAAAGTCAGAGCAAAACGGCAGTTTTAGTCGCGATCTCTGCAAACAATGAAATTTGGGTCGACCGTAAGCCTGTGGATGTACGTATGGTGCGCCCTGCGATTGAGCGTCTGAAAAGCGAACAATCTGAAATCAACGTTGTTATTCAAGCGGATGAACAAGCGACTACAGGTCAACTGGTTAAGGTGATCGATCAGCTGCGTTTGGCTAATGTGAACTATACATTGGCTACTCAAGCAGGTTCGCAATAATGCTGCGTGCTTTAGTCGTTGCCCCAGGAGGCCTGTTATTAGCCATATTGCTTTTTTATGCATTGGCTATGGTTTCGGGTATTGGCAAGCAGGTAGAACCTGAAAGTGTCTTAACGCCTGATCTGGACTTTTTAATGGTTCGCCAGGAGAGTGATGTCGAGGCGCGTAGCCGTGAATTACCGCCAGAGCCGGAAGAGATCGTTCCAGAAGCTCAGCCCGAAATGCCACAGGTGCAACAGCAGGTTGTGCCTATTACCAGTACGCCTGTGACGGCCGTTGATATTCCAAACATCGATGTTGGAATTAGCGTCGCACTTTCACCATCGCTAAATAACCTAGCTGTACCGACGCCTGAGCTGGTTTTAGATACGAATCCTACCGCAGTGAGCCAGGTGCCGCCTAGTTACCCAAGAAGGGCATTGCGCCGTAAAGTTGAAGGTAGTGTGACGGTGGAGTTTTTGGTGACTGAAGCTGGCACAGTTAAACCAGACACTATTAAGGTTATTGAATCTAATCCAAAAGGTACCTTTGATAGCGCAGTTATTAAAGCGATTAAGCGTTGGCGTTTTAAAATCAAAACCGTAGACGGACAAGCGGTCAAGTTTAAAGCGCGTCAGGTTTTGGAATTTAAACTCGATAAGTAAATAGAACAGTTTAGAAAAATGTTGCGATCATTAATTACAGTTTGTTTTTTGTTGTTTGCTCTCCAGGGGCATGCGGCGAAGCCTGCTCTATCTGCTTATGAGTATAAACAGCTAAATGCTGCCTTTAAATCAATGGAGGCGGGGCAGTGGAAACAAGCGAATCAGCAATTGTTGGCTGCTGAGCAAAAGGTTAAGTCTGATTATGCTAAAGCGCTTGTGCAGCATAATCTTGCTCAAGTTGCTCTCCAGCAGGAGCGCTATTCCTCTGCAATAAAGTATCTGAAAGCTACCCAAGCTTTAAAAGCCTTGCCTGATGCACAGCAGATTAATCTATTGCGCACTCTAGGGCAGCTTTATTGTATGCAGGAAGCTTGGAAAAGCTGTGTTTCTAATCTTCAACAATGGATGGCTAGTCCTGGGGTTTCGGTAAAAGCGAATGATCATCTGATGATGGCTCAGGCTTATAGCCAACTGAAGCGTTGGAAGTCCCTTTTACCGCACATTACTAAAGCGATTCGTTACAAAGGTATCGCGCCAGAAAGCTGGTATCAGCTGAAAATAGCAGCACATATTGAGCTTAAGCAGTGGAAACAGGCAGCTAAACAGCAGCAAGTTGTAATTCAACATTATTCCTCTAACCCTAAGCAATGGCGTCAGTTGGTTTCTCTGCAAATACAAGCAGGGGATCGCAAATCTGCACTGGCTACTCAGCGATTGGGATATGAGCGGAAGTTGTTAGTGTCAGGCAAAGATTATGAATTACTCGCGCAATTAATGCTTCGTTCGGGTATTCCTTATCATGCCGCTAGAGTGATCGAGCAGGGTTTCCAGAAAGGTGTGATCAAGCAAAACGCTAAAAACTTAAGGTTGTTAAGCAGTGCTTGGATTCGCGCGCAAGAGAAGCCTAAGGCGATTAAAGTGCTTTCGAAGCTAAACAGTATCGCACCAAGTGAGAAAGTATCTTTACAGCTGGCGCAGATTCAGCTGCAAGAGAAACGGTGGAATCAAGCAGAGAAAACGCTATCTAATCTGTTGACGCGCAAACCTAAAAAAATAGCTCAGATTAAGTTAATGCAGGGCATCGCTCAAATCAATCAAAAGCATTTTGAGCAAGCGAGGATATCTTTAGCAGCAGCAGAAGGTGATGCTAAGTACGGGAAAATGGCAGCGAATTGGATTCGGTATTTAGATCAGATGGAAATGGATCTTCAGGCGAAAGGATGAACCTATGACATCAGCACCGGTTAAAGCCCTTGAAGGGATCAAGAATTTTAATCCTGCGCGTATTCTCTTGATCGAGGATGATCGTGAGGTAAGTAATTCTGTGTCTGAGCTTCTCAAAAAGCAAGGCTACCATACGGTTCAAAGCTTCACCGGAAGGGAGGGTTTGGTTACCGCTATAAATCAGAACTTTCATCTGATTCTGCTAGACAAAATGCTACCTGAGTTAGATGGTTTGGAAGTCTTGCAACGTCTTCGCAAGTATCGTGATACGCCGGTTGTTATGCTGTCAGCTTGCGGTGCTGAGCAAGATCGTATCCAAGGGTTTAAGGGCGGTGCGGATGATTATCTTCCCAAACCGTTCAATATGACTGAGCTCTTGCTTCGGGTTGAGGCGTTACTTCGACGAAGTAAACCTAACAAAATTGATAAATCCGATGGCGTTTTAGCAGACGGTGCTATTAAGCTAGACTCCAAGAAAAAATGTTTACAGTCAGATAACGGCGATATTGAACTGACACCGATCGAACATGATCTTTTAAAAACATTTATCACCCATAAAGATGAAATACTGACAAAGCCTTATCTTTATCAGTTAATTCTGAGTAAGCCTTTTAGTCGTTACGACCGAAGTTTAGATATGCATGTTAGTAATCTTCGCTCGAAGATGGCTGGACTTGTTGACGAACAGAAGATCAAAACGGTTCGTGGTCAAGGATACTGTTATCAATGAGCCGGAGATTATTCTGGCAGCTTAGCTTTAGCTTATTAGCTGTATCATTGATTATCTTTTCTAGTCTTCACCATCTCTCATATGAAGTGACTATTGGGATGACTGAAATATCTGAAGATAGTCAGGAGAGGTTAAAATCCTTAGCCAAGGAAGCTAGTGAGCGATTTGAAACTGAAGGCGCTAAATCTGTGCTCCAGCTCACAGAGCAAATCGAAAAGGATTTAAATACCTGGTCTGCATTAGTAACTGCAGATAACACCATTATCTCTAGTCAACCCATTCCTGAGGCTTTAAAAAGCAAAATAGGTTTTCAGCGTTATGTGTACTGGCCAGTCCATGAATTCATGGAAAATGTGCTCATTGGAATTCCTTTAGAACAGCAAACCGGCACCTTTGTAATTGAGCTGCCAAGAGGGATGTATCCAAAGGTAGATACTGATCTGGTACATAGCCTACTGACCATTGTAATTCCTTCTTTCATCATTCTGATTTTCTGCTGGATAGCCTATAGATACCTAATGCGCCCTTTAGAAGCTTTAAATCAGGGCACTTTAAAATTAGCTTCAGGCGACCTTTCTGCACGTGTGTTGCCAAATCTACCAGATAATCGTAAAGACGAATTAACCCAAGTCGCCGAATCTTTTGACAGTATGGCTGCAAGGGTAGAGCGTTTGGTTAATTCTCAGAGACAGCTTTTAGGTGATCTATCGCATGAGTTGAGAACTCCGCTGACGCGAATCGGGCTAGCGATTGAGATATGCCGGGGTGATCGAGAAAAATCTAAGGAGCTTTTACCTAGGCTTCAACGTGAAGTAGATCAAATGCATCAGTTGGTTGAAGATGCATTGACCCTAGCATGGCTAGATGGAGATCCAGAAGTGGAGCTAAGTGAAGCGTTTAATCTAGCTACCTTGCTGGATCTGATATGTGACGATGCACTTTTTGAATACTCTGGCCGAACACTAATCCGTAACTATGCTCAAACTCTGAACGTTTCAGAATCATCGCAACAAGCGCTATCTCAAGCATTGGAGAACGTGGTAAGAAATGCGATGAAATATAGCCCATCTGATCAACCAGTTGAGCTAACTTGCTCTGAAAAGGGTAATGAGCTGAATATCTGTGTATCTGATCGGGGGCCAGGTGTGCCCGAAAATGATCTTGTTAAGATCTTCGACCCTTTTTACCGTACTGATAAGGCCCGTAGTCGTGATGTTGGCGGGGCTGGATTAGGTTTAGCTTTATGCCAGCGGCAAATTCAAATGCTGGGTGGTTCTATCAAGGCGAGCCTGAACCCATACGGTGGGCTGGATATCAATATCAAGCTACCTCGTTAAATAAAACCCTCCAAATATTAGTGTTATTTTTGTAAGAAGTGTAAATCTTGTAACTGCTACTTTATATCTAATGAATAATGCACTCGATTCGCATTTAGATTAAGTGGTATGAATAATGAAAACGCATATTTGCGCTAAGAAATTGCCATTGGTTTTAGCCATTGGTATAGCAACTCAAACATGGGCAGATTCGTCAGCAGTTGAAGGTCAAAAAGTACAAGTTTGGGGTACTCAGATCAGTAATGCTTCGACGATGTTGAGTGATGATATCGAGATTAAACAAGCAGACCATCTGAGTGATCTGCTTCGAGATCAGGCTGGTGTAGATATTGGTGGTGCCCATTCCCTTAATCAGCGAATCAATATTCGTGGTATGGAAGACTATGATCTTGATATTACGATTGATGGAGCAAAGCAGAACAACAACGTTTACCACCATATGGGTAACTTGTTAATTAATGCGGATATTCTAAAAGCTGTTGATCTTCAGGTAGGTACTAACTCTGTTTTGACTGGTGGTCTTTCAGGTGGCGTCGCTTTTGAAACAAAAGATGCAAAAGATCTTTTGCGTGATGGTCAGCAAGTAGGCGCACGTATAAGTGCTGGCTATGCTAGCAATGATTACCATAATTATTCTGTTACTGCCTATGGCCAACTAAACGATCAGTTAGACGCCATTGTTTACTTCAATGACGTAAACCGCGACAACCCGGAAGATGGCGCAGGTGTTGAAAGCGTTGGTAATGACGGTGATATTAAGAATGGCTTAGTTAAGTTTGGCCTTGATATTAATGAGTCTAACCGCATCGAATTGAGTTATGACAAGTACACTGATGAAGGTGACTATGCGCCTCGTGCTGATATGGGCGCTGCGACTAATTCATCAATCACAGGTACGACTGTATACCCAACAGAATTTGAGCGTCAAACAATCACTTTAGGTTATGAACTTGATCTTGGTGACATGCTGAACCTACGTGCCACTGTCTACGAAAACGACATGAATTTATGGCGTGATGAGGACGATAACACTTTTGCAACCTACCGTTATCGTGAAGGTGAAGCGAATCACCGTGGTGTGAATGTTCTTGCTGAATCTATTATTTCGGGTGAAGAGCTTACGCATAATGTTCGCTATGGTTTTGAAGTTTATCGTCAGAAAACAAAACTGCAGGATGACTCTGTTACTGTAAATACAGAAAAAGCCAAGTCCTACGCAGTGTATGTAGAAGATGAGATTGAATTCTCTAATGGCCTAGCGTTGACTCCAGGCGTTCGCTATAACCGTTATAAACTTGATACAGCGGTATCTGATGAAACATTCACTGAAACAACATTTGGTTTGAATGCTGTTTATCCTCTGACTGACGCTTGGTCTGTGCGAGCGAGTGCTACAGAGCTTTTCCAAGGGCCTAATTTGTCCGAGGTATTTGTTCCGGCATCAACTGTCGAAAATAACGAATTGAAGCCAGAGACGGGTTTAAACTCGGAAATGGGCATCACATTTGAAGATCGTCAACGTTTTGGTTTGGATCGATTGAATTTTGCTTTAACCGTGTTCCGTACCGATGTTGATGATTACATCGATGATGGTAGTAATGCTCTGCAAAATATTGGTGACTACCGTATCCAAGGTTTTGAAACTAGCTTAGGTCTGAGTAAAGGTAACTTCGATGCTCGCTTTATCTATGCTCACTCAGAATCAGCTAATGATGTCACGGACGAGCCATTAGGCCGTCAAGTGGGTGATAGCATCTCTTTGGGACTTGATTACCACATGCCAGCACAAGATCTAGCGGTTAACTGGACCTCGCTTGTAACGATCAAAGAAGAGCACTTTGATAAACCATCTTATGATGTACATAACATCTCCGCTCGTTGGACACCAAAGCAGGTTGATGGTCTTAATCTGACCTTCGGCGTAGAAAATATCTTTGATGAGCATTACACATCCCATGCTTCACGTATCGGTGACAGTTTTCACCCTCTATTTGGTGATCTTCACCTAAACGATTACGAGCCTGGCCGTAACTTTAAGTTAACTGCGGCTTATACGTTCTAATCTATCCCTTCCCCTTCAGGGATTTAAGGTGGCAGCGCTCTACGAAGTAGGGCGCTGCTTTTCTGTAAAGATTGTAACGATATTAAAGCCTTATAAAGAGAATCGTTTATCGTAATGGTTTTGATTCTCTTTTATCTTTCCAATGAACCAGATCCTTACACAACAGCCAAACGTGAAGACTCAGCTCAAGTCTAAATCTCAGCCTAAAGGAAAATCTAATCGGTTAGTCCGTTGGCTTCATAGTTATACCTCTATGTTCATGCTCGTGATCATGCTGTTCTTCACTGTCACAGGCATTACGTTAAACCACCGAAATTGGTTTGAAAGTGCTGATGCTCCGAAACAGTTAATGGTAGATATGCCAGATTCTCTTTTAGTCGAGAGGATATGGGATACAGAACCACTTGATCAGGCTAATCAGCTGCGTAAATGGCTTAGTTCTGAGCATGGCATCTATGGCAACAAAGTAAGTTACGAATGGGAAGCAGAGGAGCGCTTCCTCGTTATCGATATTAAACGCCCAGGTGGTTACAGCATCGTCGAAGCCGATGTGGGGGCAGGCGAGGTGCTAGTAGAACAACAAAATTACGGTGTTGTTGCGACGTTAAATGATCTTCACATGGGGCGTTACAGTGGCGAGCTTTGGCGCGGATTTATCGATATTTCCGCACTGCTCATGCTGATTTTTACTTTAACTGGCTTTTGGTTAGTCATCCCGCAAAAGAAAAAGCGTAACAAGCTCTTTGCAATGAGCCTAATAGGTACCGGCTCAATGGCGCTTGCTTACGTTTGGCTTTTGATGGCTTAAGGAATTTTTATGAAAAGTACTATCTCTTCGGTGTTGCTGAGTATTGGGCTAATGAGTCATTCAGCCATTGCCGCAGATACACATCAAATTGAGTTAACCATCCCGCAAATAGCGACGTCTAAATATCAGCGTCCATTTGTTGCTGTATGGGTAGAACAAAAAGGTGAACGCAAAGCGGTAAGCACTATCAGTGTTTGGTTTGACGATAAAAAATGGCTTAAGGATATCCGTCGCTGGTGGCGTAAAGCGGGTCGCTATGGCCAAGCGGTGGATGGTGTGACCGGAGCTACCCGTGTTCCTGGTGGCTACACATTGAAATGGGATGGAACCGATAACCAAGGTAAAGCGCTTCCAGCAGGCGAATACACTCTGTATCTAGAAGCGGTTCGCGAGCATGGTGATCGTACGCTTCTTAAACAGAAGGTGTCTTTAGGTAAGGGACAACAGGTTTATAAACTGGATGCCGGTGCAGAGCTAGGGCCAGTTAGTATCAGTATTGGAGAGAGTAAATAATGATGATTAAACAACTAGGCCGCACAATTAAAGGATGCCTTTTAGCGAGCGCTTTAGGCGTGTCAGCAGTAGCTCAAGCACATCCATTATGGATATTGCCAAGTGAATTTACTGTATCAACTGAAGAAGGTCAGGGTGAATGGATCACTGCTGATGTCAGTGCGTCTCACACTGTTTTCGGATTCGATAAGGGTGTGCCGTTAGATCACTTCCTCGTTTTTTCTCCTGATGGCGATCGCAACGCGCTGGGCAGTTATTTTAAAGGCCATCGTCGTAGTGTATTTGATCTGTATATCGATCAGCCTGGTACTTACAAAATCGAAGGTAAGCGCCAACCTTACTATTTCACTAGCTATAAATCAGGTAAGCGTGACACCCCTAAGCGCATGATGGCGGATAAGATCGAAGCGAAAGAGCGTCTACCTAAAAACGCTCGTGATGTTTCTACCTTATTGATCGATATGGTAACTGCAACGTACATCACTAATAACGCGCCTACAGACCTTGTGACTGAGGTCAAAGGCAAGGGATTAGAGATGAAGTTAGATACACATCCAAACGATATTGTTGTGGGTGAAGAAGTTGAATTCACCATGCTATTGGATGGTAAGCCAGTGGCGGGTGTTGATGTTGAAGTCACGCCAGCAGGTACTAAATACCGCAGCGAACGTGGTGCTATTCCAGTTACTACGGCTAAAGATGGCAAAATCATCTTCACGCCAGAGCAAGCAGGCCCATGGTTAGTTGGTGCTGATCTAAAAAGCCCAATCAAGAGTGATCTGGCTGACTACCAATATGCGATCCGTTTCGTAAGTTTTGAGGTTTTACCTGAGTAATGCTTAAAGCAACAAAATACGGATTAATAGGGATATTAATGAGCGCAAGTGCATCTGCACTTGCGCATTACCCGGTTATGACTTGCGAGCAAGAATCGGCTGAAATTCTATGTCATGTCGGTTTTAGTGATGGCACTAAAGCGGTGGGTAAACCGGTTAAGCTCTATGACTACGATGAGACCTTACTGGTGTCTAAAAAAGCCGATAAGTTCTCTCAAGTTCGCTTCAAACAACCTGAAGGTGAGTTCTATATTCAGTTCGATTCAGGGCATGAGTTTCCGGTAGAGGTTGATTATGGCGAGCTTTAAAACCTCAGCACTGGAAGAAGACGGAACGGTTGAGGTTGTCAGGCCCGATAACGGCCGTGTTGAGAGTTACTGGCTTATCGGCAGTATCGTGATCATTCTTTCTATCGCAAGCTACGTTTTGCAGAATAATCAGGCTCCGAGTTTAGCGCCGCAAAAACATCTTGAACTGGATGTTGAAGGCAAAGCGGTTTTGACCGCTCTAAGAAATGCTGCCGATGAGATTATGTTTCTATCCGATGATGGCAGTCTTCCTGCGGTTTCAGAACTGATCGAACAAGAACTACCGCCGTTTGCTGACAGTAACGGTACTTTCGCTGCCTACTCGTGGAACCTTCTCGATTCTGTTTGCTATTTCGGTCGCTCCTCCAAAGAAGGCTCCCGCGAGTTTGTCTTGAAAATACACAATGATCATTCCGAGATCTATTGGCGACAAACCGCTGTAAATACTCCAAATTGCGATCAGTTAACAAACTGGGAAACGGCTTCCACTCATGATTAAGCGTTTAATTACATTTTCTTTATTTTTGTTTTCCAGCGCGTTGATGGCAGAGCCATTGAAGGTTGGTATCACGCTACATCCATACTACGCCTACGTTGCTAATATCGTTAAGGATAGAGCGGAGATTGTTCCTTTGGTTGATGCCGGTTTTAACCCTCATAGTTATGAGCTTCAACCAGCCGATCTCAAACGTTTAATGACCATGGATGCCTTGGTGGTGAATGGCATCGGGCATGATGAATTTGCGTTTAGAGCACTTGAAGCGTTGGAAGCTCAAAACGGTAAGCAGCGTAAAAAGATTAAGGTGATTCTGGCTAATCAGGATGTACCTCTATTAGCTGCCGAAAATACCGTTGGCGCCTGGAACCCTCACACTTTTGTGTCGATCAGTGCGGCTATCCGTCAGGTCTATACCATTGCGAAAAACCTTGGTGAATTAGACCCAGATAATGCCAAGTTCTATAAGAAAAATGCGGTGCAATACGCGCGCAAGCTTAGAACGCTGAAGAACCAATATACCCAAGCGCTGAACGGCTTAGATTTGAGTGGTATTCGCATTGCGAGTACCCATAACGCTTACGGTTATTTTTTGCAGGAATTTGGAATCGGCATCGACACAGTGATCGAGCCTGCCCATGGGGTAGAGCCAAGTGCGAGTCAGCTTCAAGGAACGATCGACCGTATTCGTGATGCCCAAGTACAAGTGCTCTTTACCGAGCTAAACATGGATTATCGCTATGTGGAGACGGTAGAAAAAGCAACGGGGATAGGGCTGTACCATTTTTCACATCTGACATTCGGCGAGTACGACGCTGAACTTGTTTATCGTGAGATGGAGCACAACTTAAAAACTTTAGTTAAGGCGCTTAAAAGTGCATTGGCCGATGAAGGAGCCGCATAATGGGGCCTTCAATTAAGTTGGATAAAGTAAGCCTGAGCATTGCAGGCAGTCAGATCTTATCGCCACTGTCGGCTGAATTAAGTGCTGGAAAAATGCATCTTCTGGTTGGCCCTAACGGTGCAGGTAAAACCTCGTTGCTAAAATCCATGTTAGGTTTAACTCCCCATCAGGGTGAAATAAAACGCGCTTGGATGAATAAAGCGCAAAAGCCTGCCTATATCCCGCAACAGCCGCGATTTGACCAAGTTTTACCTGTGACAATTTCAGACTTCCTCAGTGCTGGTTTAAGTCGGAAGCCGGTGTTCTTTCGTCGCCGTAAAGAGACTCAAGATACTGTTTTGGAATTATTAGAAACTGTTGGCCTTCAAGGAAAAGCTGAACTGCAGCTTGGACAGTTATCCGGTGGTGAAAGACAGCGTTTAATGTTTGCTCAAGCACTAATCCGATCGTCAGATCTTTGGTTCCTAGATGAGCCTATGACAGGTTTAGATGCAGAAGGCCAAGCACTGATTACCGACTTGATGCTCAATCTTCGAGAGCAAGGTAAAACCTTGGTGGTTGTCCATCATGATATGGGATTTGTCAGAGAACATGCCGATAACGTGTTGCTTATTAACGGCGGTTTAGTTGATATGGGGCTTCCAAGTGAAGTCGATCTTGGCATAGTTGGGGCTTCACTTGATTCATCCTCAAAGAGAGAGATGGAGGCAGTAGCCTGATGGAAGCATTACGAAAATGGGCCTTTGAAATGCAGGCTCAAGGTACGCTGCCAAGCATCTTCGAATATGGATTTTTGATCAATGCGTTGGTTGCTGCGCTAATTATTGGTCCTCTTCTTGGGGGTATGGGCAGTTTAGTGGTAATCAAACGACTGGCTTTTTTCTCTGAAGCAGTAGGGCACGCAGCTTTAACAGGTATCGCGATTGGTATCTTGCTGGGTGAGCCTGCTGCGCATCCTTATGCGTCGCTGTTTAGTTTTTGTCTGATCTTTGCTTTGTTATTACATTGGATTAAAAGCCGTACCCAAGTGCCTTATGATGCGCTTGTTGGTGTGTTCCTAGCGGTGGCTATCGCAATGGGTGCAGCCTTGCTGCTTTATGTAGCGCGTAAGGTGAACGTGCATATTCTAGAGAATGTGCTGTTCGGCTCGATACTGACCGTGCAGGATCAGGATCTCTTTATTCTCGCGGTGATAGGTGCAATCTGTCTATTACTAACGGTTTGTTTCGGTAATCAGGCTTTGCTTGCTTCGTTGAACCCAGAGCTGGCGCAAGTGAACGGTATCAACACGCGTTTGTTCGATTACGCATTTGTTGTGCTAATCGCTCTAATTACCGTTGCGGCTGTCAAAATTGCCGGAGCTATTCTTGTAGGGGCAATGTTGTTAATCCCAGCGACAACCGCTCGTTTAATTACCCGAAATATCAGACAGTTCTTCTGGACCAATATCTTGCTTTCAACCATCTGTTGTTTGGCCGGAATCATATTACCTATGGCCTTAGAGCTACCTGTACCATCTGGGGCAGCCATTGTGTTATTGGCTAGTTTGGGATTTGTGTTAGCTGTTATTACCAATCGTATTCGTAGTTTTGCTTAGAGTTCCTGTTATGAAAATTAAGCTGATTTTGACTGCTTTAATGCTGACGTTGTCGGGCTATTCTGTCGCTGCAAATGAAGTAGGGCCCCAACGTGTAGTGTCAGCTATGCCTATTATCCATGCCATTAACCAAGCCCTGCTTGAGGGCACGGATATCCAGGCGCTATATCTGCCACCAAAACGTTTACCAGTGTCCCGAATTAACAACTGGCTAAAACATAAAAGTGGCGCGGCTATCTCAAAACAAGGCCCTGTTACTGCTGTAGTATCGATTGAGTCGATCTGGCCGGAATATGCTTTGTTTAAGCATCTAAGAGCGACAAATGTTCGGGTGATCAATGTAGACGCTGCACAAGAAATTCTGCCAGGTGGCGCGCAAGTAAGTTTAAGTACTCAAGATCTCGAGCAGAGTACGTACTTTTGGTTAGCGCCAGATAATCTTCGCGTAATGAGTCAGATCGTTTCCCGTGAATTTCAGCGAATCTGGCCGGAGCATGCACCTACTATTCGTTCAAACCAAATGGCACTGCAAAAACAGATCAGTGATTATGCTATTAAGTTAGATGAGACATTGTTAGAGCATGATGTTGCCGCTGTTTGCCTCGATAACCTTAAACTTCAACCGCTAGCGCAAGCCACTTACTTGCCAGTGGAAGAGGAGTGTAGCGAGGCATTGCAGATCAAATCGAAAAGTAAAAAGCTCAAACCAAAATTGGGTTTATGGCTGGTGGATACAGCGACCAAACCACTGAAAGCGGATCTTGCACAGTGGCTATCAAATAATCTTAATCAGCTTGATCAAGCGCTTCAGCATTAATAATTGTATTGTTCTAAATTTGAACATTTGAAATTGCTCTTCTACGTTTACTGAATATAGCGATAGCACTAAATGCTGCTAAGGACGGCGGAATATTCAGTAGAGGAGCATAACGATGTCTCATTCACCCGTTCATAGGGCAGATGATGCCCCAGTTAAAATTCACCTAGATGCGGGGCAGACTTATGCGTGGTGTGCTTGTGGTCGCTCAGGTGATCAACCGTTTTGTGATGGCTCACATCAAGGCACAGGGATAGATCCCGTCGTCTTTGAAGCCGAAGAGGATGGTGAGGTTTGGCTTTGTATGTGCAAGCAAACAAAAACACCGCCACTCTGCGATGGTAGCCATAAAAACAAACCTGAAAAATAATCGCTTGTGGTAAGATAGCGCGCTTTCAAACCAGCGGAGAAAGCGTGTGACACAGTACGATGTAGTAATTATCGGAGCCGGAGCTTCAGGCCTGATGTGTGCCGCTACTGCTGGTTATCGAGGACGTTCTGTTCTTGTTATCGAACACACTAAAAAAGTTGGCCGAAAAATCCTAATGTCCGGCGGTGGACGTTGTAACTTCACCAATATTCATAACGGTCCCGCTAACTTCCTTTCGCAGAATCCTCATTTTTGTAAATCTGCTCTCAGTCGTTATAAAGCGCAGGACTTTATCGATCTGGTTGATCGTCATGGTGTGGAATATCACGAAAAAACACTCGGCCAATTGTTCTGTAATGAATCCAGTAAAGAGATTCTTCGGGTTTTAATGACCGAATCAGAATGGGCGGGTAATGAGATCCGTACCGAGCTGAGCGTCAATGGTATCGAGCCGCAGGAAGAGGGTTACTTACTGCAAACATCATCTGGTCCGATCAAAGCTGAATCTGTCGTTATTGCGACTGGAGGTTTATCGATTCCCAATGGCGGAGCTACCAGCTTTGCTTACGATATCGCTGAGCAGTACGATCTAAAAGTACTACCTAAAACAGCAGCGTTAGTGCCTTTTACCCTACAGCCAAAAGAGAAAGAGGTACTTAAAGAACTCTCGGGTGTATCTCACAAGGTAAAAGCGACTATCGGTAAAACCAGCTTTATCGAAAGTATGCTCTTTACCCACCGTGGCTTAAGTGGTCCTGCTATTTTGCAGATCTCCTCCTACTGGCAACCTGGTGGCGAAGTTGAGATAGACCTGTTCCCAGAGTTTGATCTGCTTACATGGTTAAAAGAGCAACGCGAAGCGCGTCCCAAAGCGGAAATTACTACCATAATGGCGCAGCAGATGAGCAAGCGTATGGCTCAGATCCTCTGCCAGCTATTCGGCTTTAGCGGCATCATGGGTAACCAATCTAATAAAGATCTGGATGCGATTAACAGTGCTTTCCGCGAGTGGAAGATCAAACCTTCAGGTACTGAAGGTTATCGTACAGCGGAAGTGACACTAGGTGGTATCGATACCAATGAAATTAACCAGAAAACCATGGAAGCTAAAAAAGCACCGGGCCTATTCTTTATTGGTGAGTGTCTCGATGTAACCGGTCATCTGGGCGGTCATAACTTCCAGTGGGCGTGGGCATCTGGATTTGCAGCAGGGCAGGTTGTTTAAATCTATCTGAGATATGCAAGCGATTATAATGTCGGAAGCTGGTGTCATATACCAGCTTTAGTCATTGATTCTTGTCCCTATTAAACTTTATTCAATTTCCGCAACGTTGTTCATAGGCTCTTCGGATTTCAGATCAATCTCGCCAGTTAATTTTAAAATCTCTACACGGGTTAAATCCCGCATCTTGATGGCGCTTTGCCATGGAGAGACCCCTTCTTCTGGTGGTTCATAGATCGGCTTACCAATGGAGATAATGATATGCCCCCGTCTTGGGAACCAACTATCTGCGCGGAGTATATTTCGGCTTCCCCTTATTCCTATGGGTATAACGGGAAGCTTCTTCTGGCACGCAGTAATAAATGCTCCTAGGTGGAAGGAGCGCAGACCGGGAACACGGGAAAATGTACCCTCAGGGAAAAAGAACAAAGAGCGTTTTTCTATTGTGTCTTCCGAAAGCCTCGTGATATCCGCATATCCCTGTTCGGCGTTAAAGCGTTCTACAAACTCTACTCCGATCTTGTTAAGCAAAAAGGCCACCAGCTTATTGCTTTTTAATTCTGCTTTAGCCACAAAACGGACAGCTCTGGGCAGAAAACCAAGTATGAGATAGCCATCTAGATAACTGGCATGATTTGCTACAAAGACAGAAGGCTGCCCTTTAGCCGGTAGATTCTCCAGACCTTCTACCTTAACTTTGATTGTTGTCAGCATGCACATAAGTCGTATACAAAGGCTGAGTGCGTCCCAGCGAAGGTCCAGTTTTGAAAACAAAAGGGCGATGGGAGTGAACACTAATGCCAATGTAGTGAACACCAGCCAGCAGTAGCCAGCAAATGCATAATCCAGAACGTCTAAAAAGAAGCGTGTTAACTTACCGCGGATGGATGCCAGTCCGATCTTCAGCCATTGCAGCCGGATATTGCCAGTTCTTTTGCCTAACTGGTTTGATTCATATAGTGCTTTGCATGCTGCACGGCGTACCTTGCCGCTGGATGTTTTTAATATTTGATTTGGGGCGACTAAGCAGATTTCATCTGCAGGCAAACCTAACAGATCTAAAGAGGCTTGATTGATTTTTGATCGGATGGCATTTAATGCGTCTGCAGCTTTTAAGCGTGTTTCAGCAACGATAATCAATCGCTCAGTACCAAATTCTTCGCTCTGACTACCAAATGCGACCACCCCACCTTTTCGCACGCCTTCTAGTTCTGAAACCACGTTCTCTAATTCCGATGGGTGGATGTTTCGGCCGGCCAGAATTATTAGATCTTTTTGCCTACCGGTAATGTAGAGCTCTCCGTCAACGATATATCCAAGATCTCCGGTTTCCAGCCAGTCTCCTTTAAATAAACCGGCTGTTTTTTTGGGGTTTCGATAATATCCAGAAGTTGCTGATGGACCTTTAAATTGTACATGTCCCTCCTGTCGATCAGGTAATTCCCGATTGCGACTATCTGCAACCCTAAGTTGGTGGCCAGGGATAACTTGGCCGCAGTTAACTATGGATATTGCTGATGGATCTGCTGAAGAAACGGGGTCTGCGTACCCTGTTAAGCTAAAGCGATCACGATTGATGCAGTCGAGTTTTGCCCCGCGTGCCAGTGGCGGAAAAGCCAGTCCAACACTGTTTTCAGCTAATCCATAAACAGGCATCATCGAACGGGCGGAAAAACCAAGGCAGGAAAAACGGTGACAAAATGTCTCAAGCGTCTGAGGGCTCACGGCTTCTGCGCCATTAAACGCGCAACGCCAACTGGATAGATCCAGATGTTGGTTGTCCTTGGGGTCAACGAGTCTACTGCAGTGCTCATAACCAAAATTTGGTGAGGCTGACAGAGTGCCGTGATAACGGTGAATCGCCTCCAACCAGCGTTGTGGACGGGCAATAAAACTCAATGGTGACATTATTACTAGGTGGGCGGAATGGTAGAGGCTGGCAAACCAAGCTCCTATCAGGCCCATATCATGGTAAAGGGGGAGCCAGCTGACAAATACATCATTGGCATCAGCCTGTACCGCTTCGCCCATTGCTCGGACATTCGCGAGAAGGTTGGCGTGGGTCAGGATTACGCCTTTCGGGGTGCCGGTGCTGCCGGAAGTGTACTGTAAGAAAGCAATATCCCGTGGGTGTATTTTGGGTAAGGTAGGTTCTCCTACATGCTGCTGCATATTTTCAGGAGTGACCAAATGGTTTAGACACGTTACCTGATTGCGTAAAAGACCTGCAAAAGGGAGCGCATCTTCAGGTGTAATCATTATTTCTGCACCACTGTTCCGAACAATACTGGCATGTCGGTTAAGGTGCTCTTCAATCTGACTTTTACGCCCCGGTGGGTAAATAGGGCAGGGAATTCCCGCCGCATAGAGAATGCCAAAGAAGCAGTAGAAGTACTCGGCGCCGGTTGGCAACATTAATACAACGGGTGCCTGTGGTTGAAGTCCAAGTACTTGCAAGCCTGCTGCAACTTTCAACGCTTCTGTTTTTAATTGTTTGTAGCTAATTGTCTGCCCTTCACCTTCCGGATCGTACAAGGTTATATGAACTTGGTCAGGATGATGCTGATTTTGCCACTCCAACACATCTAGCAGGGTTTCTGCCAGCTCTGGGGCTATGCTGGTATCCTTCAGCTCTAGTTGTACTTGCTCTAGTTCGGGTAGAGCGCAATTCTTAGTTCGAGCCTGAGAGTTTAAAATAGCGTTAAACAGATCTCGTGGAGTATCCGCTCTATTAAGAAGGGATTCGGGTAGAGCAACCCTAAATTCTTGTTCCAGTCGCAGTAAAAGCTCTACCTTTCCAAGACTATCGAAAGAGAAATCTTGATCTAGAGAACTATCCAAATTTAATGTATTGGAAAAATGCTGATTTGGATGTAATTCAGCCGCAACCTGTTTCACTATATGCAAAACATGGAGTGCACTTTCCTGAGAGGTAGGCATTGGGTCAGTGGACAAAACGTTTGCCTGCAGTCAGGGGCCTGTAATTTATCGAGGCTAATTTTGGACAAGAAAAAGGGCAAATAAACGGGGACAGGTTCACGGTCCGCTCCGTTCATACAGATAAGTAAGCATGGATTCAAAGGTTAATATTTTGGTCAAGTCGGAGTCAGGAATCTGAAAACCTAACTTGTTACCCAGTGCTACGCATAAGCGCATGAAATCCATTGAATCCAGATCCAGTTCTTCGCGCATATCTTCTTGCTGATCCAGTAGATCTAGATCTGCTTCTGGCGCAAGTTCAAGAATCTCTTCCTGCAGAATTGTTTTTATCTGTTCTGTATTCATAGGTTCTCCGGTTTTTGTAATAGCTTGCCCAGTTGGTTGAGAAAACGAGCTCCTTGCCTGCCATCAGTGGCTCTATGGTCAGCAGCAAGCGAGGCGGTAACCAAAAGGCGAGGTTTGACCTCAGAGCCCACAACCCAAGGGCGAACAGTTGGCTTACCTATACCAATCAATGCGACTTGTGGTGGGTAGATGATGCCAAACAGCTTTTCTACACCGCGGTCACCCATGCTACTTAAGGTCGCAGTGGCTAAGGTCATCTCAGTTGAACGCAGGCCGCCATTTCGTACCCGGTCACTCAGATCTTTCAGCTGAGACATCATCTCAGCAGGTGCGAGCTGATCCGCGTTGAGGATCGCAGGTGATATAAGCCCGCCACTTCGGATAGAGATTCCTGTCGCTAAGTGAACTTCAGATGATTCTGAAAAATGACCATCTAAATAAAAACCATTAAATTCAGGCACTTTGCGCAGCGCTTTGGCTACAGCACAATGAAATAAAGCATTGAGTAGGATCTGCTGGTCTGGCGGTAGATCACGGTTAAATTCATGCACCCAGTCATCTGCCCGTTGCACATCAATTGTGGTTTCCAGATAGTAATGAGGGATCTCACGTTTGGATCGACTTAGTGCAGCAGCGATAGCCTCGCGCATTGAATCTTTGCTAGGTGAATGTGGTGTGTGATGAGCCTTTTTCATATCCCTAGACAGAATAGCGCCGGCTGGGCCACTACCTGTAACTTCGGTCAGGTTTATCCCTGCATGTTTAGCCAGATGTCGAGCATAGGGTGTTGCTGAATGTCTACTGAGGTTAGCGTAACTAGTGGATGGTTGATGGCTACTAGTCTGTGGAACAGGTTGTGAGGGTTTTCGTTCAGTTTCAGTGGGTATGACAGGATCAGTTACTGCGTTAACGTCTATTTTCCCCGTTAGTCGTGCAATCGGAGTCCCTACTTGTACCGTTTGGTCTTCTGAAACTAGTAATTCCTCAACCTGACCATCGGTATAAGCTTCAAAGTCGATAGCACCTTTTTGAGTTTCAATAACGGCGATAACCTGACCCTTATTGATCTTATCTCCTGATTTAACTCGCCACTCCAAGATCAGGCCTTGATCCATATCAGCGCCAAATGAAGGCATAGTCAGCTCATAAACCGAATTACTCATACTATCCCCGGTAGCTGTCTGACAGCTTCAAGAATATCCTCTACCTGGGGTAGTGCTGCTTGCTCAAGATGTTCCGGGTAGGGGATAGGAACCTCCTGACTGCATACTCGGGTGACTGGAGCATCCAGCTGCCAGAATCCCTCCTCCATCAGCAGGGCGCTGATCTCTGCCGCCATCCCGCCAGTTTTCCAGCTTTCATCGATAATAACGGCTCTATGGGTTCGACTCAGACTTTCTAGCAACGTTTTTTTATCCAGCGGACGTAGACATCGAAGGTCGATAACCTCAGCATCAATGCCCTCTTTGAGTAGTGTCTCAGCAGCTTGCTGAGCTTTTGCCAGAGTACCGCCATAGGCAATTAAGCTCAGATCCTTTCCGGTTTTTCTGATAACTGCTTGCTCCATTGGAGGAGTCTTCTCGCGAGGTATAAGTTGATCTTCAATGTTGTATAACATCACGTGCTCAAAGATGATGACCGGGTCAGGATCATTCAGTGCCATCTGCAGCATATAGCGAGCATCGCTGACTGTAGCGGGGGTCAGCACTTTTAGTCCGGGTACATGTGCATACCAACATTCCAAACTATGGGAGTGCTGAGCTGCCAGTTGGCGTCCAGCACCGCTGGCCATGCGGACTACCAACGGAACACTGAACTGCCCACCAGACATGTGCCGGATAGTAGCGGCGTTGTTTACGATCTGATCGAGCGCCAACAGACTGAAATTGACTGTCATCACCTCGACAATAGGGCGCATACCTCCCAGTGCTGCGCCAATACCCGCACCGACAAATCCAGATTCGCACAGAGGCGTATCAATGACCCGTTCTTCACCAAATTGATCTATAAGTCCTTTAGAAACTGCGTAACAACCACCGTAGCGACCAACATCTTCGCCCATTAGGAATACGGTAGGATCTTGTTCCATAGCTTCTCGCAGTGCCTCTCGTACCGCCTCACGAAAACTCAGGGTTTGCGCAGGTTTAGTCATGATCAACCTCCGTATAAACACCTTGCAGCAGATCTGTGACAGGTTCCCATTCACCCTGATCCGCTTCGCTTACGGCTTGGTCGATTTCTAGGTTTATCTTGTTTTTCAATAGATCGATGTCTTGATTAGACAAATGATAGTTTTTTTCCATCCAGTCGCTGAGCTGTACCACCGGACCTTTGCTGAGCCATTGTTCAACCTCTTCTTTGCGACGGTACAGCTGAGTATCGAACATGGAGTGGCCTTTAAACCGATAGCAGCGGCACTCTAAAAACTGTGGTCCCTGGCCCTGACGGATAGCCTCTAACGCTTGCTTTGCAGCAACTTCTACATCCACCACATTCATACCATTAACGCTCTGGGCAGGCATGCCGTAGCTGGCAGCCTTACGATAAAGCTCTGTTTCAGATTCGGAACGTTCGAGCGCTGTTCCCATGGCATATAAATTGTTTTCGCAAATAAACAGTACTGGCAATTGCCATAGGCACGCTAAATTCAGGCTTTCATGGAACTCACCTTCGGCAACAGCTCCCTCACCAAAAAAGCAGCAGGTAACACTGTCGCGTTGTAGTTTCTTGTCAGCTAGAGCTAATCCGACCGCTAAAGGAAGCCCTCCTGCAACGATGGCGTTGCCACCATAAAAATTCAGCTCATCAGAGAACAGATGCATAGACCCGCCACGGCCGCGGCTGCAACCATTGGTTTTGCCGAACATCTCAGCCATCACTGCTGTCATCGACATACCTCGTGCGAGAGCATGCCCATGTTCACGATAGGTACATACCATCCTGTCAGCGTTTTGTAGTGACTGACACACGCCAACGGCTATCGCTTCCTCGCCTATATAGAGATGGAGGAAACCGCGGATTTTCTCTTGGGTATAGAGTTCAGCGCAGCGCTCTTCAAACAGCCTGATACGCAACATCTGGTACAGCAGCTGCGAGAGATGCTCTTTACCAAGATGGATTTTTTTGTCTGGGGAAGTCATTTCTCATCGCTCTCAAGTGTGGATAGGTCGCCTTCCGGCAGCCCTAACTCTCTAGCTTTTAGCAGACGTCGCATGATCTTACCGCTACGTGTTTTTGGTAGATTTTCACGAAAGGAAATCTCTTTTGGTGCGACTGCTGCCCCAAGATATTTGCGAGCATGCCCCAACAGCGTTTTCCTCAGAGTTTCATCGGGGAGGTAGCCCGAATTGAGTGCCACGTAGGCTTTTATCATTTCGCCAACAATAGGATCAGGGATACCAATCACTGCAGCTTCAGCGACCGCTGGATGTTCAATCAGTACACTTTCCACTTCGAAGGGGCCAATCAGATGTCCCGCGGTTTTAATCACATCATCACTGCGCCCGACGAACCAGTAATAGCCATCGCTATCTCGTCGAGCCAAATCACCAGAGAGATACCACCCCTCTGAAAAACAGCTTTGGTAGCGATCTGGTTGATTAAGGTAAGCACGAAACATTGAGGCCCAGCCTGCCTTTATTGCTAGCTCGCCGGTGGTTTCCTGATCATTCAATAGCTGGATGCTGTTGTTAGCAGTCCGCTTTATCAGTGCGACTTCAAGCCCGGGGATTGGACGTCCCATCGATCCCGGTTTGATCGGCATAGCAGCATAATTGGAGATGACGATTCCACCTGTTTCGCTCTGCCACCAGTTATCATGAAAGGGGATACCGAAAACCTTATTCCCCCAGATGACAGCCTCGGGGTTGAGGGGTTCTCCAACGCTGGCCATAAAGCGCAGTTGGCTGAGATCATATTTGAGCGGTAGCTGATCTCCGGCCTTCATTAGCATGCGTACCGCTGTAGGTGCGGTATACCAAACGCTGACACGCTCTTGCTCTAACAGCTGGTACCAGCGGGCAGGCTCAAATTCTGCTTCGTCAATTACCAGTGTTACGCCATGGCAAAGTGGAGCAATAATGCCGTAGGAAATACCCGTTACCCAGCCGGGATCCGCAGTACACCAATAAATATCTTCAGGGTGCAGATCAAGCGCATAGTAGGCAGAAATAATGTGGTGCCGTACGGCGTTATGAACATGTACGGCTCCCTTTGGTTTACCAGTAGTGCCGCTGGTGAAGTGCAGTAGGGCCATATCATCTGGCGAGCTTGAGTAAACCGGAAAGTCTGGGTCAGCCTCGGCTAGCAATTTGCTTAGATCATGACAGCCTTCAGGGGGCTCTCCTTTTACATCCAGTAAGAGTACTTGAGGAGAAGGGGTTAATTCATTGATCCAGTGTTGAACCTTTTTCCGATACAGTCGCTCTGTTGTCACTAATACTGCTGCATCGCCAATCTCCATGCGTGAACGGATAGGTTCAGGTCCAAACGCGGAGAACAGTGGCGCAAAAACAGCACCAAACTTCAAACTGCCCAGTAATGAGATATAAATCTCAGGTGTTCTGCCAGCTAAGCCGAATACCCTGGCTCCCGGTTGAAGCTCAAGTCGCTGAAGTACACAAGCAAAGCGGCTTGTCGCTGCTGCCAGTTCGGCGTAGGTAAAGGTCCTCAGTTGGTTTGTTTTGCTATGCCATCTGAGAGCTATTTTATCGGCAAGGCCTTTATCTAGATGTCGATCCACCGCTTCGTAACAGATGTTAACCGCATTACCTGGTAGACCATCAATTTGGCAATTGGGTGAATCTGTTAGCTCTGTTGAGTATTCCCGCATATTAGGGGAGGGCACAACATTATCAGTATCCTTATCTATTACTAAACAAGCCATCCTTAACTCCTCGGCAAAAGCGGCTAGTTCATTGCAGTTTTAAGGTCACTTTTAGGATAGTTGATATCCGCCTGGAAATGATGTTTTGTGCTCGAATGTTGAGACGAGTCAATAAATAGGCTTGGTTATTTGAAGAGGGCATCCATTAACTGTTTCCGGTTAACAGGGTGGTCGTGATAGTTAGTGGGCGTAAACAACGGGGGGGTGTGGGACAGATGGGATAGCCGAAGTTGGCAGAATAATGCTTAATACAAAAAAGGGCCTGATTTAATCAGGCCCTTTTTTATTGGTATCTATGAAGGCTGTTAAGCAACTTCAGCGGCAATCTTTTGGCTATCCATATATTCATCGAAAGTGCCGTGGAAATTGATCATCTGTTGATCTTTGATTTCGATAATATGCGTTGCTAATGAGGATACAAATGCACGGTCATGGCTGACAAAGATCAGCGTGCCATCAAAGCCAAGCAGGGCATTGTTTAATGCTTCGATAGCTTCCATATCCATGTGGTTGGTTGGCTCATCCATAATCAGGACGTTCAAATCCATCATCATCATTTTGCCGAACAGCAAGCGGTTCTTTTCACCACCGGAGCAGACTTTAGCTTTCTTATTAAAGTCGTCAGCCGTAAAGAGTAACCGGCCCAGCATGGCGCGGACTTTAAGGTCGTCATGCTTAGGTGTACGCCACTGGGACATCCACTCAAATAGAGTTAGATCAGAATCAAAATCAGCGCTGCTATCTTGTGGGCAATAACCAATGACCGCATTTTCAGACCATTTGATCGTACCTTCATTCGCTTGCAGTTCATCCATTAGGCAGCGCAAGAAGGTAGTTTTACCGGCACCGTTCTCACCGATAACAGCCAGCTTCGCACCGGCTTCTAAAATCAAATTACCGTTTTCGAATAATTTATTGTCTTCAAAACCGTGGCCTACATCTTCCAGAATAAGCGCCTGACGGTGTAGCTTTTTATCCTGCTTTAACGTGATGGATGGAATTTGGCGGCTGGAAGTTTTAACTTCATCCAGTTCGATCTTCTCCATCTTCTTAGCACGTGAGCTTGCCTGCTTAGCTTTAGATGCATTGGCAGAAAAGCGATTTACAAACGCTTGTAGTTCATCCAGTTCAGCACTCTTTTTCGCATTTTCCGTTAATAGCTGCTCACGGATCAAAGAGGACGCTTCTAGGAAGTAATCATAGTTACCCGGATAGATTCTTAGCTCACCGTAATCAATATCCGCCATATGGGTACAAACCGCATTAAGGAAGTGACGGTCGTGGGAGATGATAATCATGGTGCATTTACGCTGGTTTAAGACCGACTCAAGCCAGCTAATGGTATGGATATCCAAGTTGTTGGTTGGTTCGTCCAACAGCAGAATATCTGGGTTAGCAAACAATGCTTGTGCTAATAACACACGTAGTTTCCAGCCCGGTGCAACCTGACTCATCAAACCAAAATGGTATTCTTCGGCAATGCCTGCTTCCAATAGAATGTCACCAGCACGACTTTCTGCGGTGTAACCATCCATCTCAGCGAATTCGCTTTCCAGATGGCCAACCTTCATCCCATCTTCTTCGGACATCTCTGGCAACGCATAAATACGATCGCGCTCCTGTTTGACCTTCCAAAGCTCAGTATCACCCATGATTACCGCATCGATAACCGTGTACTCTTCAAAGGCGAACTGATCCTGACTCAGCACACCCATCTTCTCACCCGGTGTGATAGACACGTTGCCCGATGTCGGCACTAGGTCACCACTCAGAATCTTCATAAAAGTCGATTTGCCGCAGCCGTTCGCGCCAATCAAACCATAGCGATTGCCGTTACCGAATTTAGCCGAAATATTTTCAAACAAAGGCTCAGCGCCAAACTGCATTGTAATGTTCGCAGAGGATATCAAGGGAGTGTCCTGAGGGTAAAAAAATTAGAAGAGTTACAGCGGATTTAAAGGGCTGTTACAGAGGTGCGAACTCTACCAGAAAATGGCAGGGAATAGGGGGATTTCTTAGACTTAAATCGCTGAAAAAATAATCGAGATGGTAGCTTAGATAATGTTGCTTGCTGAGTTTGCAAAATAGGTGCTTGTTTCGGTCTCAAATTGAAGTTTTTAGCTCAGTCGTCTGTTAGTTCGACCGAGGCTTTTATCTCTTAAACTACAATTTTTGTTTGGACTCAGATCATTGGGAACTCTCGCCTACAGTGGTATATTGCTGTCTTAAGCAGTCGCTTACGCAGACAGGAAGTTAGGCATGGATAAAAAGCAACTTAGTGAAGCCGATATCATCAGTAAATTCATTTTGCCCGCTATTTTAAAAGCTGGCTGGGATGACATACTGCAAATCAGGCAAGAAGTTAAACTAAGAGACGGTAAGGTCATTGTTCGTGGCAATATGGGTATGCGAACAGTGGTTAAATCTGCTGATATAGTTCTGTATCACAAGCCTAATATTCCGTTAGCCGTTGTTGAAGCTAAAGCCAATAAGTATGGGGTTGGCAAAGGCATGCAACAAGGTTTGGATTATGCTCGCCTTCTTGATGTTCCGTTTGTCTTTGCCAGTAACGGCGATGGTTTTATCTTTCACGATAAAACCGCGCCATCAAATTGTGGCAAATTAGAAACCGAAATCAGCCTGGATGAGTTTCCATCTCCACAAGAGTTGCGGGCTAAGTTTAATGCCTATAAGTCCTATACCCCTGAGCACCTAACCTACCTTGATCAAGACTACTATGATGATGGTACGGATAAAGCCCCGCGTTATTATCAGTTGCAGGCCGTTAATAAAACTATCGAGGCAATTGCTCAAGGTCAAAAGCGCGTCCTGTTGGTCATGGCAACGGGGGTGGGGAAAACCTACACCGCTTTTCAAATAGCTTGGCGCTTATGGAAAGCAAAAAAAGCCAAGCGCATCCTATTTCTAGCCGATCGCAATGTTTTAGTTGACGACCCTAAGCGTAAAGACTTTCAGCCTTTTGGCGAAGCGATGACTAAAATCACGGGGCGTAAAGTCGACCCTGCCTACGAAGTGCATCTGGGTATTTATCAGGCACTAACCGGCCCAGAAGAGCATCAGAAAGCGTTTAAGGATGTATCTAAAGACTTCTTCGATCTGATCGTAATTGATGAGTGTCACCGTGGTAGTGCTGACGAAGATAGCGCTTGGCGAGAGATTCTAGAGTACTTTGATTCAGCGACTCAGATAGGCTTAACCGCTACCCCGAAGGAGACGAACGAAGTTTCCAATATCGATTACTTTGGTGAGGCGGTGTATACCTACTCACTTAAAGAGGGCATAGACGACGGCTTCTTATCGCCTTACAAAGTTATTCGCGTAGACATAGATATAGACGCCCAAGGCTTTCGACCAGAGAAGGGCCAAACCGACAAAAACGGTAATCTGATCAAAGACCGTATCTACAATCAGAAAGACTTTGATCGTACGCTAATTATCGATGAACGCACCCAGCTGGTGGCAGAAACCATTACCGCCTACCTAAAGCGTACCGATCCCATGGCAAAAACTATCGTCTTCTGTAATGACATCAACCATGCAGAGCGTATGTGCAGCGCTTTGATGAATTTAAACCCAGAGCAGGTCGCGATAAATGAAAAGTACGTCATGAAGATTACCGGCGATGATGAGCTGGGTAAAAATCAGCTCGAAAACTTCATGAACCCGAAAAAGCCTTACCCGGTCATTGCCACTACGTCAGAGTTAATGACGACAGGGGTAGATGCCAAAACCTGTAAGGTCATTGTGCTTGATCAGAACATCCAATCCATGACCAAGTTCAAGCAGATTATCGGTCGTGGCACCCGTATCGATGACAAGTTAAACAAGCTTTGGTTTACCATTCTAGACTTCAAAAAGGCCACTGAGTTATTTGCGGATGAACGTTTTGATGGCATCCCCGAACAAGTCATGGAGAAAACCACCGACGATATCATTAGCGGCGAGGGTGATATTACTGATGAAATGCTAGTTGACGGTGAACATGGTACCGAGAAGCCCGAAGGTATTGATGAAGACCCGGCTAATTACGGCCCAGGTGTAAACAACCTAGATGAAAACGAATGGTCAGATGGCCCAATTGGTGGTTTTGCCGATGACGATGAAAAAGAACCGTTTATTAAATACCACATCAGCGGGGTAGAGGTTAAAAAGCTAGCTGAGCGTGTGCAATATTATGATTCCGACGGCAAGCTCGTGACCGAATCGTTTAAAGACTACACTCGTAAAACCGTACAGAAGCAATTTAGCTCGCTGGATGACTTTATTACCAAATGGCACGCCACTGAGCGCAAACAAGCAATCATCGACGAACTTGCTGCAGCGGGGGTTATCTGGGAAGCCTTAGAAGAAGATGTAAGCCGTGACTTAGACCCCTTCGACCTAATCTGCCACGTTGCTTTCGACCAGCCACCTTTAACCCGCAAAGAGCGGGCGAATAATGTCAAAAAACGTAACTACTTCGGTAAATACAGTGAGACCGCGCAACTAGTCCTTAACAACCTATTAGAAAAATATGAAAACAACGGTGTGACAGAAATCGAATCTAAGCAAGTGCTTAAGGTCACGCCGTTTGATAAGATCGGCCGCCCCATAGAGATTAAAAAGAATGCCTTTGGGGGCAAAGAACAATACGAACAAGCCATCAGTGAGTTAGAAGACGCGCTTTATCAATCCAGCGATGAGTTTACGCCGCAAAGCGCCTAACACCTAACAATTAAGCTATCACTGCCAAGCCTACAGAGTTGTAACGAGTACTATCATGTCTATATCCAGCGCAATTAAATCCATTCAAGACATCATGCGTAAAGACGCTGGGGTCGATGGCGATGCCCAACGCCTTGGCCAACTTTCTTGGTTACTGTTTCTAAAAATATTTGATGCCCAAGAAGAAGAGCTGGAAGACGAACTCGATAACTACACCGCCCCTATTCCAGAAGCCTACTTATGGCGCAACTGGGCCGCAGATAGCCAAGGAATTACCGGTGATGATCTATTAGACTTTGTAAATAACGAACTGATACCTGATCTTAAAAACCTAACCGCACCGATCAATAAAAACCCGCGCGGTTATGTCGCTAAAGAAGCCTTTAGTGACGCCTTCAACTACATGAAAAACGGCACACTGCTGCGTCAGGTGATCAACAAGCTCAACGAGATCGACTTTACCAACTCACAAGAGCGCCACCTGTTTGGTGATCTATACGAGCAGATCCTAAAAGACCTGCAAAGCGCTGGTAATGCCGGGGAGTTTTATACCCCCCGTGCCGTTACACGGTTTATTGTGCAGATGATCAACCCGCAGTTGGGTGAGTCAGTGCTTGATCCAGCTTGTGGTACTGGTGGTTTCTTAGCCTGCACAGTCGATACCCTAAAAGTCCAAGTGACCAATTCCGAAGGCCAACAGCAGCTGCAAGAGTCCGTGCGCGGGGTAGAGAAAAAGCAGCTACCGCATCTGTTGTGTACCACCAATATGCTGCTGCACGGTATCGAAGTGCCGAAGAATATTCGCCATGGCAATACCCTGAACAAGCCACTTTCCAGTTTAGATGACGACGATATGGTCGACGTGGTGGTCTCCAACCCACCTTTTGGCGGCACTGAAGAAGACGGCATCGAAAAGAACTTCCCTGCGGAGTATCAAACCCGTGAAACCGCCGACCTATTTTTACAATATATTATCGAAGTTCTCAAAGAGAGTTCAGAAGGCAAAGGCGGCAGAGCAGCCGTAGTACTGCCAGACGGCACACTATTTGGAGAAGGCGTAAAAACCAAAATCAAAAAGCTATTACTGGAAGAGTGCAATCTGCACACACTAGTGCGTCTTCCTAACTCCGTGTTCGCGCCTTACACCAGTATTAAGACCAATATTCTGTTCTTCGAAAAAGGCGAGCCGACCCAAGATATCTGGTATTACGAAGTACCTCTGCCTAAAGGTGTTAAAGCCTTTAACAAAACCAAACCGATGAAACTGGAAGACTTTGCCGCTTGTACCGATTGGTGGGGAGAAGGCAATAGCCTGGCCGATAAGATCAAACGGAAAAACCGTCAGGAAAATGAGTTTGCTTGGAAAGTCAGCATCGATGAGATTATCGAGCGTAACTACAATCTCGATTTCAAAAATCCCCATGTAGAAGAGCAGGTCGTTCACGATCCAGAAGAGCTGTTAGCGCAATACCAGCAGCAACAGCAAGAGATCGGTGAACTACGTAATCAGATCAAAGGCATTTTAGCCGACGCTCTCGCACCCTCTAATTCCTCCGATAAAACGGGAGGAAAGGCTTAATGGGATCGGACGTTCAAACTCTAATCACCGAGCATATTGACCTTTGGACATCGGCGATTGAGCATAAGAAAAGCGCGGGCCGCGGTAGCAGCAAAAAACATAACCTCTACGGTATCAAGAAACTGCGTGATTTGATTTTGGAACTCGCGGTTCGGGGTAAGTTAGTACCGCAAGATCCTAGTGATGAGCCAGCTTCGGTGTTGCTGGAGAGGATTGCGGAAGAGCGCACTCAGCTGGTAAAAGAAAAGAAAATAAAGAAGTCCAAAAAATTAGCTGAAATATTTGAAGAGGAATCACCCTTTATTATCCCGCAGGGTTGGGAATGGGTGCGTTTGGGTTCTATTGGCAATATCTTTAATGGAAATAGTGTCAGCGCGAGAATTAAAGCTGAAAAATATACTGATATTGAAGGCTTGCCTTTTATTGCTACTAAAGATGTTGGGTACGGTTTCGAAATTCTGGATTATCAGAATGGTATATCTATTCCCGTTGATGAACCAAAATTCAAAGTAGCTCATGAAAATTCTGTTTTGATGTGTGCAGAGGGTGGCAGTGCAGGTAAAAAGTGCGGCATTACCAACCGGAATATCTGCTTCGGTAATAAGCTCTTTGCCAATGAACTATATGCTGGGATCAATCCTGCATTTATCCTTTCTTGCTACCTGACACCTACATTTTATAACCAGTTCAGTGAATCTATGACTGGAATCATTGGAGGAATATCCGCAGGTAAGTTTGTAGAACTACTTGTGCCGCTTCCTTCTATTAAAGAGCAAAACCGAATAGTTAGTAAAGTTAATGAGCTAATGGTTCTTTGTGATCAATTAGAAGAGCAAACAGAACGCAGCATCGAAGCTCATCAAGTGCTAGTTGAAACCCTGCTAGGTACACTTACCCAAAGTCAGAATGCTGATGAATTAGCCGAGAACTGGCAAAGGCTGGCCGAACATTTCGATACCCTCTTCACTACAGAACACAGCATTGATCAGCTAAAGCAAACCATCCTGCAATTGGCTGTGATGGGTAAGCTCGTTCCGCAAGAGCCGAATGATGAACCTGCTTCCGTTTTGCTGGAAAGGATTGGTGCAGAGAAAGAACAGCTGATTAAAGATAAGAAGATACAACGATCGAAGAGCTTACCTTTAGTTGATTCAGAGGAAAAAAACCATGATATCCCTGTTGCTTGGCAATGGGTTAGATTCAGTGATGTTGCCTCATGTCGTTTAGGTAAGATGCTTGATAAGGCTAAGAATAAAGGAGAGCTTTTGCCTTATTTGCGAAATACGAATGTTCAGTGGTCATTTTGTAATCTTGATGATGTTAAGCAGATGAGGTTTGAGGAGTCAGAAAAGGAAGAGTTTTTGATTAAGGTTGGTGACCTCCTAATATGTGAAGGAGGGGAACCTGGTCGGTGCGCAATTTGGAACAAACCAGATAACGAAATATATTTCCAAAAAGCTTTGCATCGTGCTCGACCTTTCCAAGGTGTCCTAGCTGAATATCTTCAGATTTGTTTGAGGAAAGACGCATTTTCTAAGCAGCTAGATAAGTACTTCACTGGGGCGACGATTAAGCATTTTCCAGGGGATAAATTAGCTCGCTATGTAGTTCCAATACCCCCCGAAAAAGAACAAATTAGACTGGTGGCTAAGGTTAATCAACTTCTGACTATTTGCGACCAACTCAAAGCCCGTTTACAAGAGTCTCAACAAACTCAACTCTCCCTTGCCAAAGCAATCACGGATCAAGCGCTACAGGGATAAGCGTTACTTAGGTAAGCATTAAGAGGATAAGGATGTCCTACGATAAACCTTGGATTAGTTATCTAGAATAACGACAGCTGCTTACAGAATTATGGATGTTACATAAATGGAAGAAATTATTGGTATCTTTGCCAGTATCGTTGGAGTGATAGGCGGCCTTTATCAAGGGTATCGCTGGCTAAGGAAAAAGTTAGATTCTAAGAAAGCTGAAGTAACAAATGCTGATTCCTTCAATGAATCTGTTGCTGAAAGATTTATAAATCTGTTTGAAGCGCACGGGGTCTATCGTAACCAGATACCTGAATTCTTTGATCATGGTTTCACTATTGAGGATGTTCAAACGGAAGATAATCTCCTCGCTAAGTTGACACCTTCATTATTGCAAAGCGCAGCTGATCTGTTTCAAGTAAATGCAGAATGGTTATCCCATGGTCAGGGGGATATATTTAAATCCCATCATTTCTACAAACACCCTGCAGAGTTTGGCTGTTATATAGATAAGCTTCAGGCCAGCGGGGATGAAAAGCAGATAGAAGGTTTTGTTCTAACGGTTAAGCCACCTAGAAAGCATGAAGAAGATACGCTGATTGTTCTTAAAGAGAGCGTGGGCCGAATAGGGGATAGAACAATCTTCAGGTATCACCTGTGTCCGGATTGGATACTCAGCTATTGGAAGTGCTGTGCCGATGTTGCTTGTTGTATCGCCCAAGCTCAAATGCGTGATGTTTTCTTGGTTGGTAAGTACGTCGAAAAGGAGTGGTTGCAATCCTTTGCTGATGGCATGTCTTTACCAAAATTTTCTTTTGATCTCGATGAGATTGATATGCCCATTAAGGGCTGGTGGCAAACTGATGAATTTGTGGATATTCCAGATAGGTTTATCGAGCCGCTTTCGAAAGAAGATGGTTTTAGTGTTAGATCAGCCATTGGTCGTTGGTTGAAGTACTACGAAGATGGCGAAATATACGTATTTTCAGTTGATACCACAAAGAGAATGGGTAGTTCCTTTAGAGAATATATGAAGGGTTGGCCGTAATTCGTTTAATTAAACTACTTTTATAAAAAATTTAGGGATTTATATGGATGTTAATCTAGATTCTGTATTAGAAAGCCTAAACAAAATTGATAATGATTTATTTTGTACGTTTTCTACTTTTAGTAAATATCACGTTAATATACGAGAAGGAAAAGTATATTTTTCTACTGGTGGTAGAGAAAGGAACGTAGAATTAGACACACTGATCGATCTCATATTTGATGTTTATACTTTACGTAGCTTTTACTATGAGGATTATAGAAGGGATTACGCTAATGCCGCATATCTTATTCCTGTTGCATATTATGTGTTGAATGATTTAGGGGTCGAACTTCTTAAATTCGAGCCTCCTACCAAAGGTTGGGACAAAGTAATTTTCGAAGTTGAAAATATACACTCACAAATTGATGCTTGTATGTTCGATGCTGAAGATACAGCCGATGTATATCATAAATCGGCAGCGAAGCTATTTGATGCGGACTATGCTAAGAACTCATTGGCATATGGTACACCTAATATATCGCCAACTAAGCTGATCACGCAGAGGAATGAAACTTTAGTTGATGTGCATTACTCGACCAACAGAGAGTATGATGAGTCCGCAAAAGAATATACCTCTGTAAAGTGTAATAAAAATCGTTATGGGGTTGCTTGTGTTTCAGTTCCTGAAACACATCGATCAGGAAACATTGAAAAGCCGAAATGGTGGAAGCTTGAGCTGACAGAAAAAAGAGGTAAGCATTTCGTAGTTGTTGAAACTACCGAACAGAAACCTGATATTTTCTTTTCAAGTCTTAAAACAAAAAATGAATCTAAGAGAGTTCTAGTTTTTATTCACGGATTTAATGTTAGTTTTAATGAAGGGCTTAAGAAGGCTGCTCAGATAAAATATGACTTAGGTGTTGATTTTCCAGTTGTTTTATATTCTTGGCCTTCTTTAGGTAAGGTTTCTGGATATATTAAAGATAAAGAAACAGCACTTTATTCCTCAAATTACTTACATGAATTTATAACTAAATTAAATGCCGAAGGGTATGAAGAGGTACTTTATATTGCTCATAGCATGGGGAATTTGTGCCTTTCTGAAGCTGTGAACCAAGGTTTTAATCAAAGTGTTCCTTCCTCAAGAGCGATTTTAGCTGCAGCTGATGTTGAACGTCAGACTTTTTTAGATCGTTATGCGGAATCGATTAATAGTTTCTTTAATCATGTTTCTCTCTATGTTTCGTCAAGAGATAGAGCTCTGCTTGTTTCTAAGAAAGCTAATAAAGAGATCAGGGTAGGAGATTCTACTGATAATAGTGTATTTGTCTGTGATCATTCTGAGACTATTGATATTTCAGACAATGATGGTGGATTTTGGAGTCTTAAGCACTCTTATATTTCAGAAACAAACGTAGTTTTGAATGACGTTTACTTTAATTTGATTAAAGGGCTAAAAGCATCTGAGCGAAGATTGCTTGAATTACAAAATAGAAAGAATCAGATCTATTGGAAGTTTCATGAGGCTTAGTTCAGCGTTTATGTCGCTTATAAGTTAGTGCCATTTTAGTGGTTATATTAGAAGATTTATTAGCAAAGAACCTGGGGCAAGTCCCCAATTTACCATCGTAAGTTTTACTTAACCCAAAATAGGAACCACAGTTCCTATTTTGGGGATCAGATAGTATTTTTACTTCCCAACCCAGAAAGCCTTACTCGCTTCTTTGTGAGCTTGTTTGCGGCTTAAACCTATATCCTTCAATTGCTCATTACTTATCTTCAGTAGCGCTTTCCGAGTGCGGTAGTTCTGTTGCCACTGTTCGAGAATACACGCCAATTTATGCAAATTTATTGTCGGAAGAGGATAACTATTTCTTATCTCTTTTGATGGCTGGTAGTTTTCGCATACTTGAATGCTCATCTGTGTATCCTCCGTTTATGGTTAATTTGTAGGTATTATTGGTCTTGGGTTGCTATAGTGACAAACGATATAAATTTCTATTCAGTTAACTAAAACTTAAGTGATATGGATCGTTTACCTCCTCTTAAAGCGTTGCGCGTATTTTTGGTGGCTGCTGAGCACGGCAGTTTTAAAGTAGCGGCTGAAAAGTTGTTTGTGACGCAGGCTGCGGTAAGTCAGCAGATACGTTTGCTGGAAGATTACTTTGCAAAGCCTCTGTTTATTCGTCTGAATCGTGAGGTTCGTTTATCTCCTGCTGGTGCTGCTTTGTTGCCTTATATCCAACAGGCGTTCAAGGCAATTGAGGAGGGGAGTCGTGCGCTTTCGGTCGATCCTTCACCTAATCAGCTTAAGATCACTTCACTACCTTCATTTGCTGCGCGGTGGTTGATCCCTAGGCTGGGTTCATTTCAGCAGGCCTATCCAGAGTTCAATTGCTTAGTATCTACTTCCTGTGATCTACATGATTTCTCGGATGATAGTCAGGATCTGGCGATTCGTTTTGCTGAAGGCGGGAATACACAGTTGATGGAGAAAATTCTGACCGAGGATTATATCGTTTCGGTCTGCCATCCTGACCTTTTGCAGACAAAGGATGGAGCTGATCTGAACCTTGGCAACTTGCCCTTGTTGATTGATGACTCACCCGAACTTAAACAGGTTAATGCTGGATTTATTCGAGAGATGGGGGGGAATAATCAGGTGGTTCTGCAACTGCTAGATTCCAGTCTTCAGGTGGATGCTGCATTGAATGGTCAGGGGGTTGCCCCAATTCGTTATAGCCTAGTGTACGAGTATATTGAACGCGGCCATTTAGTATGCCCGCTTAAGTGCTATTGGAATTCGCCTTATGCCAACTATCTGGTTGCGCCTGAAGCTAATTTTGATCGGCCGAAAGTGATGGCTTTTACCGATTGGATTATGGAAGAGGTTAGAGCCGTTGAAGCGCATTGGCAGGTGTTTAAGGATACTTACAATTTTTCACTGATAGGTGACTAAGGTAAACGTGTTTATTCTCCCTCTAAAGTTTCATACTGGGGTATCGGAAAACGTCCATTTAGTTCTCGACGATTCCCAAATTAGGAACTATAGTTCCCATATTGGGACTTTTTGGGTTGTTTTTGATGTTAGCTTCGACGATTGGAACTGCGCTGTTTACTAAGGCGCAACAGAATGTATTAGGTTTGCTATACGGTAACCCTGAGAAAAGCTTTTATCTCAATGAGATTGCTAGAAAAACGGCAATGGGTAAAGGTGCACTCACGCGTGAGTTAGCAAAGCTAACAGAGGCGGGAATACTCACTGTTACCAAGTTAGGTAATCAGAACCATTATCAAGCAAATAGCAGTTGCCCGATTTATGGTGAATTGAAGCAGATTGTTATTAAAACCTTTGGTATTAAAGGTGTTCTTCAGCAAGGGATATCTGGTCTTTTAGAGAACGTCGAACAAGCCTTTATCTATGGTTCTGTCGCTAAAGGTGAAGAGCATGCCGAGAGCGATATTGATTTAATGCTGGTGGGTAATGGTTTAAGTTATAGCGAGGTAATGGAAGGATTGGAGCCTCTTGAAGAGCAATTGAACCGCCAGATAAATCCAACCATTTATACACCAGAAGAGTTTTCTCAACGCTTAGGTGAGGGACAAAACTTTGTTTCTAAGGTTATGTCACAATCTAGGGTCGATCTACTGCAAGGATAGCAGGGGAGTTCTATGAAGGAACTGGATAATTTAGTCAAAATTAACAAGCTCAATTTCGAACCGCCAGATAAAAAGGAATTTGAAGGCATGGTTCGCGCAGGTAAAACCAAACTTAATGATGCTCAAATCGAAGGCCTAAGTGAAGATAGCCAGTTCTCATTAGCTTATAGCGCAGCGCATGCATTCGCCTTAGCTGCTTTAAGGTGGCATGGCTACAGATCCGATAGCCGTTACTTAGTTTTTCAGTGCTTGGGCCATACTTTAGGGCTAAGCAAGGCAAAATGGCGGGTTTTAGATAAATGCCATAACACACGAAACCTTGCAGAGTACGAAGGACATCTTGAGATCAATCCACAGCTGCTTTCCGAGTTAATTAGTATTACTAAGGAGCTTGAAGTTCTCTTGGCGAATTTGCCAGCATTAGAATAAGAGTTGTTTCTCACACACAAAGTCCCAAAATGGGACTTTTGGTTCCATTTTTGGGACTTTTGCTATTAGTAACTCCTATGAAACAAGCCCAAGTGCTGTTGCTATACCTCACTAGATTCTGAAGTGAGGATCTAATGAATATGATAGAAACTTTGTGTGGTTATTTAGGATCTGTCAGATATAGCGAGATCACCTGTTTACAGAAAAATACTCTGCTATACTCGCGCCATTGTAGTTAGTGATTAAGAGGCCTTATTTATGTCGAATCGTCTGGTGATTCTGGATACTGAAACCACAGGTATGAACCAGGAAAGTGGTCCGCATTTCCAAGGGCATCGGATTATTGAGATAGGCTGTGTTGAGGTAATCAACCGTAAGCTGACCGGCAAAACCTTTCACGTCTACATCAACCCAGAGATGCCTATTGACCCTGAGGCGATCGCGGTCCACGGTATCACGGATGAGCAGGTTAAAGACTGCCCGAAATTTGCTGAAATCGCTCAGGAGTTTGCCGAGTTTCTCGACGGCTCAGAGATGATTGCACACAACGCACCCTTCGACGTCGGGTTTATGGATCATGAATTCGGTATGTTGGGTTCGGGTTGGAAGACGACAGAAGAGCTCTGTAAAGTCACCGACTCCCTCAAAATCGCTAAAGATAAATTCCCGGGTCAGAAGAACAACCTCGATGCCTTATGTCGCCGCTTAGGTATTGATAACTCCCATCGTGAGTTACACGGCGCCTTGTTGGATGCCGAGATTCTTGCTGATGTTTACCTGTTGATGACAGGTGGCCAAACTTCTTTGTCGTTGTCGGATGATGAGGCGGGTGGTGATGCAGGGCAAATCAGAAGACATGCAGATGCACTACAAGGCTTACCTTTGGTCACCTTAACAGATGAAGAGCTAGCCGAGCACGAAGCGTTTCTAAATATGCTTGATAAGAAAGCTGATGGTAGCTGCACTTGGCGTCAGGATTTAGTTGAGGCGGAGTAATGATGCTTTCGCCTCTCGTTGCCCCTACTACTATTTTATACAATAGGTTAGCTATGGTTTTTCAAGATCCTGACCGCTAAAGTGGGCAAAATCGTGTTGCTCACACGGTTTAGATAGAGATAAAAATTTCAAGGATGGTAGATGTGTGAATTAAAAAGGATTTTACGCCTAACACTAATTAGTTGTTTGCTATTTAGTTCTGATCTTGCCTATTCCGGCGTTAAAGAATACCCCATCTTAAAGGTCGATTACGGCCCTTCAACTACTTTTAAGACCGGTACTGTCGGTAAGATCAATATTCCGTTAGACGAACTTACCAATGCAAAAATCGCAGTCTTGGATGGGTTAGTAATCATTTTCGATGATGGTTCTAATCTATCAATGGAAACGCTCACCGATATAGCTCTTGGATTCCAAGGCGTTGATATGCGCACTTGGCCAAAGTACCTCTTAGGAATACAAAACGCTGGTCCTGAACCTGAGGGCTACAAATCCGAGCTGCAACAATCTAAAGAGCACATTATTGACACTGAAGTATCAGCTTACGAGATAAGAACATTTCCTACCGAACAGGGGATCGGTTACTGGGCTATTGGCCCCAAAAAATCAGTAATCGTATTTACTTCATCTGTCATAGAAGACCAGGTAGCGCTCTTATTTGCTGAAAATATGGATGAGCAGCAAATTAAAAAAATCATCATTAATGGCACGCTAAGATAAAGATATTACGTGAATGCCTAACCCTGTGATTGAAAGGTATGTGCTTGTAGAGCGATTATTATTTTAAATCGGTTGTCGTTTGACAACTTGATGGTGCATTTCTAAACTTAGCATACGGAGAGACAGGGATGTCTCGTAAGAAACACTCCAAAAAAGAAGTGGAAGCCGCATTAGTTTATGCGGAAAAGAATGGTTGGCGTATTGAAGTTGGTGGAAGCCACGCTTGGGGTAAAATTTACTGTCCTTATAATGACAAAGAATGTCGTTGTGGTGAGTTTTGTATCGTTAGTATTTGGAGCACCCCAAAAAGCCCGCAAAACCATGCTAAGCAGATCAAACGAGTCGTTGATAACTGTGCTGTGAAAAAAGCATGTGATGAGGAATAAAAGCATGCGTGATTATGAATTTACCTTGAAGTTTGCATTGCCAGACGCTGACATTGATCCTAGTACTTATGTTGAGCAATTAGGTGAAGCAGGGTGCGATGATGCATTAATTGGGTTAGGTCATAGTGGGCGTATCGCTTTACAATTCACCCGAGAAGCGAAAAGTGCTTCTGAGGCTGTGATCACCGCGATAGAAGATGTGAAGTCTGTGATTCCAAATGCTCAGCTATTTGAGGCGACACCTGATATGGTCGGGGTTTCGGATATTGCTGAAATCATAGGGGTATCTCGGCAAAATATTAGAAAGCTGGTAATGAATCATGGCTACACCTTTCCTGTCCCTGTTTATGCAGGTAGCTCTTCTTTATGGCACCTTTCTACCGTTCTTGAATGGTTTGAGACCGAGCAAAACAAAACTATCGAACCGACGATAAAAGAGATCGCTTTTACAAATATGCAGGTTAATTTAGTTAAGGAAAGCCACAAGCTTGATCCTATCTATTCTTCAAAATTATCATTTCTCAATCTGTAGAGCTTATCTGCTACTCTGTTTACCGTTATTTATGAGCAAGGGCGTCACATCTCAGAGACATTGTGGTTTGATACAGGGCAGATAAAGTAAAGAAACATGGCTTTCTTAGCATATTAGATTAGCTGTTCTGTTGTGGTCATATTTGTATTCGGTATTATGTTTTGAATAATGTGATCATTCATTCTTTTTTAGGCCAAGGATATTTTGCAAACACTCGTAAAGCCTGCAGAATCTCTTATCGATTTTTCGGATCAACCTGCCTTTATTGCAACGTTGTGTAAGCAGGTTAGCCACCTACCTTATATTTCAGATCGGATATACCATGCTTCGGTTTCTGTTGATCGACAGGATTTGATTGCCTTTCTTTCCAATAATACTTCTCACCAGCAAATGTTTTGGCGTGAGCGAGATCAGGATCGTGTGCTTGCAGGCCTTGGTGCCGCTGTGGAGGTAATTACAGATTCACCATCTGATGCGATTGCTGAAGTTAAAGGTTTCTCGTCCATAATTTATAGCCAATCTGAGAAAGCGTATCAGCCTTTTTTCTTTGGCGGATTTTCATTCTCTGAAGCAGATGAAAGTGATATATGGCAAGAATTTCCATCCAGTTATTTTGTTTTACCGCAGATCTGTTTGAGTGAAACTCAGGGTGAATATCACCTACATATTCACCTGCCATGTAACGGCGAGGCTGAATGGAATACTGCACAAAACGATCTGATCAGGTTGTTACTTGCATTGGATTGGGATCGATCCATACCAGAACCTAGTGAGGAAGGTCTGCAGTTTCAAAAATGCTCTAGTATCGGTAAAGCCCAATGGCATGATCTCTGTGATCAAGTGCAGAGTGAGATTGTTCATCAGTCTATTGAAAAAGTCGTTCTCGCCAGAGATGTAGTCGTATCAGTTGATGGTTCAATGAATGTTCATCATTTATTGAACCGTTGGTTGACGGTAAATTCAGATACTTATTCGTTTATGCTGCAAAGAGGCGATAAGTATCTTTTGGGGTGTTCACCTGAGCGTCTTTATAAAAGAGAAGGGCAGCAACTTAGCACAGAATCATTGGCTGGAACGGTTGGGCGAGGAGACGATTTAGCGGGTGATGAGCTGTTATCTCGCCAGTTACAGCATGAGTCTCGCTTTCAGAATGAACATGGGTTGGTCAGCCGATTTATACAGCAGCAGATTGAAGGTGTTTGTAACACGGTTGATTTTGAACCTACTCAAGTTATGAAATTGGAAAAAGTTCAGCATCTTTATCAAAAGGTGACGGCTGAACTTAAGTGTAATATTGATGATGCTGAATTGATTAATCTACTCCACCCGACACCTGCTGTATCGGGTTATCCAAGAGATGCGGCCATGAATTTCCTTTCTTCAAATGAGCCCCTAGCGCGTGGTTGGTATAGCGGAGGCATTGGAATCGTCAGTTATAGTGATGAGAGGGAGTTTGTTGATTTTGCTGTCGTGATTAGATCTGCGCTACTGGAAAATAATCGTTTACACTGTTTTTCTGGCGTGGGGTTGGTTGAAGGCTCCGATTCAGAATCGGAATGGCAGGAGCTTGATTCGAAAATTAACTCTCTTCTTGATGTGGTTTATGGCACAGCACAACACTAATCTGACAAGTCTATGGGCCGCTGCTGTTCTAGAACAGTTAGTTCAGTTGGGCGTTGAGGACATCTGTATTGCTCCTGGCTCTAGGAGTGCACCGTTAGTTATTGCAGCTGCCAAGCTTTCTCATTCTAAAGCCAATACAGGGGATAAAGGAAAGCTGAGATTACACACGCATCTTGATGAGCGAGGCTTAGGTTTTTTCGCACTAGGTCTTGTAAAGACGCGGTCAAAGCCAGTCATCGTGATTACTACATCTGGGACTGCGGTTGCCAATTTATATCCTGCAGTCATCGAAGCGTTTCAAACATCACAACCGTTGATCGTTCTCTCTGCTGATAGGCCTGAAGAGTTGCTAAATTGTGGTGCGAATCAGGCGATTAATCAGAAAGGAATCTTTGCGAATAATGTTGTCGAATTTTGTCAGATTGATGCGTTAGATTCTGAAGCAGAGATTTCAGAAAACCTGACATCAATCGTCAGGGCTTACCAGAAAGCAAGTGCGTCAGGCCCTGTACAGATTAATTGTGCCTTTAGGGAGCCACTTTATCCAACAGATGATGTGGATCTGTTGGATACAGACAAATACCTTCAGACTGTTGATCCAGAGAGCCTATCTGCTTCATCTGTTTTTGAAACAAAGTTTAACCAACCCGAAGGGAAAGCAGTTCTTGTCGCCGGTGATTTAACCCCTTCGCAAGCACAGCATGTTTTGGCATTGGCCGAACGGTTTGATACCCCAATTCTTGCCGACATAAACAGTAATTTGCCGAAACATCGATTGGTTATTCAAAGTGTTGAACTGATGCTTGAAGCTCAGCCTGATCTACTTGCTGAATACAGTTCAGTGATTCAGTTTGGTGGGCGACTTGTCGGTAAACGATTGTTAAATTGGTTAGCTGAAAGCCATTTTGAAAACTATCTTTTGGTATCACCACAGGCCTTAGCTCTCGATCCATCTAAGACGGCAACTCAGCTTTGCATCGATATAGATGAGTATTGTCGGGGCGCCGTTATAACCAAATCAGATCATGCTCAACTGTTAGAAAAGAGTGACCAAATACTGGAGAAAGCACGAACCCTTGTGCGTTCATTCTCATTCGGTGAACTGAAAGCTGCGCAGACTCTATGTGATGTCCTGGATGGTAACGTAGATCTTTTTGTCGGTAATAGCTTAAGCATTCGCTTGATGGATCTGCAGTCTAATCGCAATTTCCCTGTTTTCAGTAACCGTGGGGCGAGTGGGATTGATGGGCTGTTGGCCACGGCTTGCGGTGTACAGCAGGGGCGAGGGAGACCTATGGTGGTTTTGTTAGGTGATACCTCGTTGCTGCATGATCTAAACAGTTTGATGATCGCGCGCCGTCATACTAGTGACTATCCGCTTATATTGATAGTGTTGAACAATGACGGCGGCAGCATATTTAATATGCTGCCTACGGCAAATTTAGGTGATATTCAGCGAGATTTTTTCCAGCTACCGCATGGTCTGGAGTTTTGTAATATCGCTAGGAGTTTTGATATTCCTCATTATTTACCTAGCACCGAAGCGCACTTCAAACAGCAGCTTACTGAGTTACTCAAACAGAATGGGGTGGCAATGATCGAGTTACAAGTACCTCCCACTGAGAGTAGTCAGCAAATAAAAGCACTCTATGAGTTTTCAAGAAATCATGGCGCAGCTTCTGATTCGACAGGCTAATAATTAGATGCTGATCAACCATCCGAATTACAATGGCCAGATATTAACTGAAAGCTCCCCCGTTATACTCTGCCTCCATGGCTTTATGGGGGGGCAGGATGATTGGAAACCCGTTATAGATCTTCTCCCAGATAGTCAGAAACTGAATATTGTTTATCTCTCTTTGCCCCTGACATTCCCAGAGGATGTAACAGATATTTCAAGTTATAGCCGTTGGTTGTGGCAGCAACTTCCCGATTTTAAACAACCGGTGTTTTTACTAGCGTATTCTCTGGGTGCACGTATTGGGATGCATTGGTTAAGGGATAATCCTGGTTCAATTTGTGGTGCTTTATTCGAGGGAGGGCACCCGGGCCTCCCCGGCGACAAAGCGCGGCTAGGCAGTGATTTAGTTTGGCAGCAGCGGTTTAGTCAGCAGGATCTTAAGCTCACTTTGGAGCAGTGGTATCAGCAAAGTGTGTTTAATGGCAGAGAAAAAGATACAGCGGAACAGATCTATCAACGGCATAAGGCTGATCCATCTGCGTTAGGAAACTTATTGCTGACTCTATCTGTGGCTAATCAGCAGGATATGACGTCCTCACTTGGGGGGCACCCTATTACCTATCTCACAGGAGAGCATGATAAAAAATACACAGAATTAGCAAAACAGCTCGTTCAACAGCATGCTAATATCGTTCATCATGTTATCTCAGGTGCAGGCCATAATTGTCACAGTGATCAGGCCTGTAGTGTGAGTAGGATTTTATCTAATTTTTTAACGGACTTTATTCATGACTAACCCTGCAGACAGCAGTATCCAGAAGGGCGCAGATTGGGTTGATTGCGGGCAGCAATTTACAGATATCCTTTATCACAAGGCTGAAGGTATCGCTAAAATCACTATTAATCGTCCTGAAGTACGTAATGCCTTTCGCCCACAAACTGTCAAAGAGATGATTGCGGCAGTCAATGATGCCCGTTATGACGATCAGGTAGGTGTGGTTATTCTGACTGGGCAAGGAGATATGGCTTTTTGTTCAGGCGGGGATCAGCGAGTTCGAGGTGATACGGGCTACGAAGATGAGTCTGGCGTTCATCACCTTAATGTTCTGGATCTTCAGAAGATGATCAGAAGCCTACCTAAGCCAGTTATCGCGATGGTAGCGGGTTATGCCATTGGTGGGGGTCATGTACTGCATCTGGTCTGTGATATGACGGTAGCTGCGGAGAATGCTCGATTTGGTCAGACAGGCCCTAAAGTGGGTTCTTTCGATGGTGGTTTTGGTGCCAGTTATATGGCGAGTATCGTAGGGCAGAAGAAAGCCCGTGAGATCTGGTTCTTATGTGATCAGTACGATGCAAAAGAAGCACTAGATATGGGCCTAGTAAACAAGGTCGTACCTTTAGAAAATCTAGAACTAACCACGGTTGAGTGGTGCAGAAAAGTGCTTAGGCTTTCACCTATGGCATTGAGAACGTTAAAGAGTGCTTTCAATGCTGGAATCGATGGGCAAGCAGGTCTTCAGGAGCTAGCCGGTAACGCGACTATGTTGTTTTATATGACAGAGGAAGGGCAGGAAGGCCGTAACGCCTACAATGAAAAGCGCCCACCTGATTTTAAGCGATTTAAACGCCAGCCATGATCCCTAAGGTCCGGCTTCTTGAGTATGAAATTCCGTTTACCTATCCCTTTGTTTTTAATATGGGTGGTAAGCGGAAAGCACTCAAAACTAGACAGGGATTGCTACTCCACTGGTTGTTTGCCGATCAGAGTATTTATACAGAGGTCGCACCCTTACCAGGTTTTTCAAATGAAACCCTACAACAGTGTAAGCAGCAGTTATTGGCGCTCGATTCGGAGGAATTGTCCGCTTCTGTTATTTCAAAGCGCTTATACCCAAGTGTGAAATTTGCAATTGAAGCTGCGTGGTATCAACTTGAGTATCCATTGCGTTCTACAGCTGTTCGTTCCTGTTCGCTTATGGGTAAGAGCTCCGAAAGCCATCGGGTAAAAATCAAAGCAGGGCATCAACCAATCGAGAATGATGTTTTGTCTTTAAAATCAGCATTAGCTTATTTGGAACCTCATCAAAAGTTGCGTATTGATGCCAACCGGACATGGACGAGAGAAGAACTAGAAACACTCCAGCAAGCACTCAATACGTCACAAATCGATTATGTGGAAGAGCCGCTTAAGTGCCTCGACCACTACCAACTTAACGGATTGCCAATCGCTTTTGATGAATCTCTCCGCGAGCTAGATCCGCTAAAGCCTGTTCCGGAAATATTCTTTACTGCTAAAACCTGGGTATTAAAGCCAATGCTATGTGGGTTACAACGAACTATAGAGCTTGCTGAATTAGCTCGTGAGAGGGAAATAGCCTGTGTGCTTTCCAGTAGCTTTGAAAGCAATGTCTCATTGGAGTTCTATCATTCACTGGCTCAGGACCTGGAATTAACCGAGGAGCAGGGCTTGGATACTCTTAAGTATCTTGCAAAAGACCTACAGCCCGCAAAAATTAAGCTTAGAGCGGAAAAAGTCCCATTGGCAGATTGTAAAGAGATTGCGCAGCTATGCTAGAAACGCTCCTCGAAAAGCATTATGGCAATGGCAGTACACTGGGTGATGAGCAGCATCGTTTTTCTTACGAGATGTTTAATCGTCTGATTCAATCTAAGAGAGATGAACTGTATTCATTCGGGTTAACAGAGCATCAACTTGTTCTGTATAAAGCTGCTAATACGCTTGATACGCTCATTTTAAGTTGTGCCATTATGGAGTTGGGGGCGGTAGCAGTTCCGTTCAATCCTGCATTTAGTGAGACCTTGCTGAATGAGTTAAAAACTCTTAACCAGTATGCGTGTTTTATCGATCAGCATGGGGTAACGGGACTAGATGAAGAGCATGAAGAGGGTGTTGTTGATTCATCCATAGTGAATGGAATTTTTACATCGGGATCGACAGGAACACCTAAACTGGTTTGTCATCGCCTCTCTAACCATATTGCCAGTGCTAAAGCTTCAGCGATCATCAATCCTTGCGACTCTTCTGATCATTGGCATGTCTCATTGCCGATCTACCATATCGGTGGCTTTAGCGTGCTTTTCAGGGCAATAGTGTCCGGTGCATCGCTGACTATTGGTGGCCGTGTAGAGGATCCATTATTTCTACAGAACATGGGTATAACCCATGCTTCGATGGTGGCGACACAGTTACAACGTTTCAAAGCATCAGCTGACAATATAAAGGATTTAAGGCTAAAAACCTTGCTGATAGGGGGAGGTCCTACGGCAGATAAACTTCTACGTTTATGTGCTGACCTGCCTTTAAGAAAGACTTACGGCATGAGCGAAATATCGTCACAGGCTTGTACTGAAGGTGAAGATGGCTCGATGGAAGTGCTAGACAGTGTCGAGCTAAAGGTTGATGAAGACGGTGAAATATTACTGGCAGGTGAAAGCTTATTTGCAGGCTATCTGGTTAGTAACCAATTGAGATCATCAGAGGCATTTTTCCGGACAGGTGATATCGGCCGGTGGGAGAGTAACAGGCTGCTGATTACAGGGCGTAAGGATAATCAGTTTATTAGCGGCGGTGAAAATATTCAGCCGGAAATGATTGAGAAACAACTACTCAAACTAGAAGGTGTGATTCAAGCAGTAGTGGTTCCTGTTGAGTGTCCTGAATTTGTCTATCGACCTTTTGCTTGGGTAAATCCAGATTGTTGTTTTGCTCAGATTAAGTCCGATCTTAAGAACTTATTACCCAGTTTTATGATTCCTGTTGGCTTTGCCCAGATACCTGATTCTATGATGGTGAAAGGCCTCAAGTTATCTCGCAAGGAGCTTACCGCTCTAGCTGAACAAGAGCGGTAAGTAATAGCCTATCGCTAATCCAAATAAGGCGTTTATGACCTTAAACGATAAATCTAATATACAGAAAAACGAATTAATAAGAGTTATTAAATTAATACTGCAATGTGCCAAAGTAGATGCTCTGCACAACAATCATTACGGGCTAATTTAATAGTACTTGAGCAAACTGATATACTGAAAACAGAGGATGTATGCTGGTATATGGCTATTTTTATTAAAAACTATTGACTGCGAAACAGGTCGAAGTGTTTTTTAAAGAATGAGAGCGTTGAAAGTGACAACTAAGAAAAGAAAACTCACTTTATCAAGAATAGAAGAGCGTGTTCAACAGTTACCGCTTCTGCCTTCTGTTGTTTGTGATTTGATGGCGCTTGATACAGACTCCCCCTTCTTTTATGACAAAGTAACTGAGTTGTCTCAAGCAGACCCTCCGCTGGCAACAAGAGTACTAAAAATTGCTAACTCAGCCTCTTCGGCACATTCCCATGTCATAACTGATCTGCATGAAGCACTGATTCGGGTTGGGACAGATAAAATATTATCGATTATAACAACATTATCAGTTGCTCGAGTTTTCACCCCCGTAACAGATCAGCAAAAAGCCATTTGGCAGCACTCAATTGAAACAGCTCATATTGCGAAGTTTGTGGCGATCCATCTAAAAGATTTTAACGTGGATAAAGGGCTGGCATTTACTTCAGGCTTGTTACATGACATAGGAAGATTTGTACTGTTTGAAATGACAGCTAAAGCCATTGATGTCGTAGATGCTAAGGGCTGGGACACGCCGATAGAATTACCTGAGGTAGAGAAAGGAGTACTTGGTTTTACACATGCAGATGCTGGCTTTATTGCGGCGAAGAAATGGCAGTTGCCGAAAGTAATTGTAGACATGATTCGTTATCACCATAATTACGAGATAAACGAACACAACGAAGTGTCAGCAGAATTGCGGAACTTAGTTTTAGTTGTCCAGTTCGCAGATTTGGTGAGTGTTTTAATTGAAAAGAACCCAGAATGGCCTGATTGGGATGAAGCAAAATTGACTAGTGAAATTCGTAGTTTCTGTCACCACGATAGTTGGCCTAAAGTTAATTTTCCAGTAAATGAACTCGTAAAAGAACTACCAGTTATATCTATTGAGTGCTATCAGATACTTGAAAAGCTAAGGTTGAGATAAAATCTACCCTACTGTTTATTAGTTAATACTGGTTTGTAATCTATAAAAAGTTCTTGGACCTCATGGTGAAGTGTTTCTGCCTCAAGGATTTCCTTCGTCTGTAGCAGTTATCTAGTGATAAGTCAGGTTACTTTCGTAGGCTGATATGCACTGGAACTATCAGAAAACACTTTGATTAGTCCCAATATTGGAATTATTGATTATATATTGGGGCTTTTGGGCTCCGCTTAAATCTTTACGATGAACAGCTGTAATGAGATAAACCACCTAGATCATTCAGTTCTGCTGGTCTTAATCTATAGAATTTATCTTCCACTTCTTGTGATTGTTCAGCATAAGGCTGAGTCATTACTTTCTGTAGTTCCCTTATAAGCTCGTAATTACCTTCCGTAGCCTGCTGATAAGCTGGTTGTACAAACCACTCACGTAGAGTGTATTTAGGGTTTACCTGTTTCATCTGCTGAATACACTCTTCTGGCGAACGATTCAGATAGGTATTAGCCTGCTCCACAGCGGTGTTCCATCGCTTAAGCCAATCTTCCCAGCGTTCACTGAGTTTGCTAGATGGCGCTTGGTAAAAGCTATTTGTTAATGGCTCTAGGCTCTCTGGCAGGTTGGATAGTTCACGGAAGAAGAGCGTGTAATCAGTTTGGGTCTGGGTCATTAGAGCTAATAGCTCTTTTACTAGTTCTGGCTCAAATTTATGTAGGCCTAATTTTGCGGCCCACATTGCTTCCATTTTGTTAGTCATCTCTTCTGCAAAACCGTTTCTGATTTCACTGAGCTGTTCTATTCCGTCAGGAGCTGTTTGGAGAAGGGGAGCTAAGGCTACGCAGAACATATGGAAGTTCTGTTCTGCGGCTAGAGGCTGATTTAGGAAGGAGAAGTGATGCCCGCCGCCGGTCCAAGGTTGGAATTGTGGATCAAACTCATCCATAAAACCGTATGGACCATAATCTAGGGTAAAACCACCCGCAGCACAGTTATCGCTGTTGAAGTTGCCTTGGCAGTAGCCGACCCGAATCCAGTTACTGACTAGTGAAGTGAGTCGGTCACGGAAAGCTTGAGCGAGTACCAGCGCTTTCTCTGTTAGAGATAGATCCTTATCGATTGCATCGCTGTATTCACGCTCGATCAAATGGAGAACTAGCATCTCGAGTTCTTCTAATGCTTTAGGGTGTTCTTGTTTTCGAGCACGGCGACCAAAAAGCTCTAACTGGCCAACACGAATAAACGATGGGGCAACACGTGTTGTGATTGCAACCGGGTTATAGACCATGGTGTCAGGTTCATGAGAGTGTGAGCCTTCAGAATACCAAGGCCGCCTGACCGTTTCTGATTTGGAAACGTAAAGGCTCAATGATCTTGATGTCGGCACGCCGAGGGCATGCATATGCTCTTGCGCTAAAAACTCACGCACACTTGATCGTAAAACTGCACGGCCATCTGCTCCGCGGCAATATGGAGTTTGACCGCCGCCCTTAAGCTGCATCTCCCAACGTTTATCGTTGAAGATGCCTTCTAAAACAGAGACTGCTCGACCATCTCCATATCCGTTACCTGTGCCAAATGGGCATTGTTGATAGTACTCATTTCCGTAGATTGAAAGGGCATAACCGCAGGCCCAACCCTGCTTACGTAAAGGTTCGGGTACTTGAGAAAGGTCGCCAGAGAACATCTGCTTGAAACCAGCCGATTGCGCCAGAGTATCCTTAAAACCTAATTCTCGAAAAAAGGTATAGCTATGTGTGATGTACTCAGGCTTATTGATAGGTGTTGGGTTAACTGGCACATAATGGCCAGAAAAGATCTCTCTAGGGAAATGGTCGATCCCGTTTTTTGTTGCTTCTGGATCAGGATTTAAGGTTTGTAATAGCGAGTAATCGGCGTGAGCTGCAAGATCGTCGAGTGAATCGATAGTTGGTTCATGATTTGTAGCAGATGGATCGATCATTGTAGCTCCATAACTTGGGTTAACGCTGGTATGTGTAGTTTCAAATATCTATTTGAGATTTAAAAGAGGGCAAGATCTCTTATAGCAATAAACTTTAGTGAAACGGGTAAATAGTTAACATCCGAAATACTGAGTTTATCTTGATTAAGCGGTATTTTCTCAGGCTGCTTTTGGTTTGTTAGTGGCCTGTTAATAGGGCTATACAAAATCCTTTAGTGTTTGTTTGAAAAGTGAACAAATGTCGCCTTTGTGACAATATTTTTAGGTCTTTAGTTCATATCCTGTACCGTAGAAATAAGTTGTTTAACGTCTATAGTAAACCTATACCCCAATATTTGATTACATAGTGTTAAGGGTGGGGGCTATGTAAGGCTTTTTGGGATTCCTACCTGGTTTCTGAAATGGTATTGAAAAAAGAGTCTCATAAGCATTTTTGGCCAATTATCACGATTATGATGTTTGTCGGGGTAATTACTTGTTTAGCTTCGATTGGGATCTTATACAAGTCTGCTGTTGAGGCTGCAGAATCCCGTCTAGTGTCTCTTGTTTCAAGCAAAGCTCGCCTTATAAATTCAGTTGCTGTCTTTGATGCGGAATACAGTCGTGTAGACCACCCTGATGGGGCTGAAGGTGCAACCTTAAGTCAAATTCGAAACTCGTTTAAGGATAAAAATGGGTTTGGGGAAACCGGTGAATTTGTTGTTGGTCAGCTCAGAGGAGAGAGTATTGAGTTCTTGATGAGTTCTCGTCAACTTGAACAAGCCCCCAATCCTATACCGTTAAGCGAAAGTGCTGCTGAACCGATGAGGCGGGCCCTGAATAATGGAGCCGGTACAGTTGTTGGGCTTGACTATGAAAATCGTGAAGTGATTGCTGCTTATCAGTTAGTTCCCCAATTGAGCATTGGTCTTGTCGCTAAAATTGATATGGCAGAAGTACAAAAGCCTTTTATCAGTGCCAGTATTAATGCCTTAATTATTGCTCTGATCATAATAGTGATGGGGACATTGTTAATCAGTCAGATAGAGGAAGAGGAGCACTCAAGTAGTGAAGCCTTTGCATTAAAATCAGGTGTTGGGCCTAAAGAGTGGCTTATATATCGGATATTGCTGCTCGCTACAGTAGCCCTCACTGTGATGATGACCTCGATAGGTTTGTTGTATCACTCCGAACGTGAAGCTGAGAATCAGCGCCTGTTAGATATGGTTGAAACTCAAGCGAGTTTGATTAACGCAGTAGCTGAGTTTGATGCTCAATACAATGAGGATGATTTTCCCGGCGGTTCAGTAAAAGCGACATTACTTCAAGTTAGCAATTCTATGCAGGAGTCACCTGGTTTTGGCGTGACCGGTGAGTTTTTGTTAGGAGGTTTTGACGGTTACAGTGTGAAATTCCTTACACAGCCTTCGCATGCTCTTGAGCCTGTTCCAGATTTTCATGTAGTCGAACCCCACTCGAATGCAATGAAACAAGCATTAGCTGGGCGCACTGGCACGCTGGTGGATATTGATTATCGTAACGAAAATGTTCTTGCTGCATTTACTCCACTTCCTGCATTGGAAGCCGGTTTAGTCGCTAAAATAGACATCCCTGAAATACGTAGTATATTTTTTCAAGCCAGCTTTAAGACCAGTGCTGTTGCTGCGGTTGCAATTTGTTTTGGAGCATTGTTGTTATGGCAACTATCTGGATACAAAAAAGATCAAGAGTTACCTGATTTAGGGCAGCCTATAAGTCACGGCTTGGCAATCTCTGACGAAGCAAGAGTTAGTCCTGTTTTACTGCTCTTTACACTCTCTTTGGGAATCGCGTTATTTGTTTTAGATTTAGCACTACCTTTGGGCATAGCATGTGGCTTGCCTTATATCTTTTTTGTTCTGGTTGGCAAGATATATCCCCGACGTGAACATACGCTGTTTTTGGCATTTCTCGCCACTATTCTAATTTTTATTGGCTACTTTTATTCACCTGTAGGCGGGCAAGATTGGGTTGTTATTACCAATCGGGTTTTAGCCGTGGCAGCTATATGGCTAACTGCATTGACAGTGAGTGTTTCTCAGGCACAAAACCGAGCGCAGAAGGTGCAAGCTTCCGAGCTTAGAAGGCTTTCTTTAGCCGTAGAAAATAGTCCCGCATCTGTCATTATCACTGATCCTGATGGAATCATTCAGTACGTCAATCAGCGTTATACGGAACTTACAGGTTATAGCCGAGAAGAGTCTGTAGGGCGCAAAAGTAATATGACTCGATCTGGTAACACCCCAGACCCAGTTTATAGCCAGCTATGGGAGTCTCTAAATAGCGGACAGACATGGCAAGGGGAGTTTCACAATAAGAAGAAATCAGGTGAGCTTTATTGGGAGAGAGCTTCCATACATCCGATTATTTCAGCTAAAGGTAAGGTTGTGAATTTTGTGGCCTTACAAGAAGATATTACTGAGCGAAAAGTTAGTGAGCTAAAGCTGCAATATATGGCGACTCATGACAACTTAACAAACCTACCTACGCGTCGATTGTGTATGGATCGTTTAGCTAAAATCATTGATATAGCGAAAAGGAAGCAGATGCAGGCTGCGGTTTTGTTTATCGACCTTGATGGCTTTAAAGAGGTAAATGATAGCTTTGGTCATGATGTTGGTGATCAGGTATTAATTGATACCGCTACAAGGCTTAAAGCATGTGTAAGGGAATCTGACACAGTAGCGAGAATTGGTGGCGATGAATTTATCATTCTTTTAAGTGAGATCAATAAACAACAAGATGCAGCTTTTGTCGCTAAGAAAGTCTTAGAAAATATTAAGCAGCCTTACAACATCGAGCAAAAAAAGATAGATATTGGCGTAAGTATAGGAATAGCAATATACCCCAATAATGCTGTAAATACGGAACGCCTTATTCAGTGTGCAGATAAAGCAATGTATAGCGTCAAAACATCAGGTAAAAACCATTATTCCTTCGCTGAATAAACCGTATAAATAATAATGTCTTTTCTTGTTATTGAATCTATTTTATCTAATTAAGAGATTAATTATTCAATAATAAGTTCTTCCTAATTTGTGAATAGGCCTGATTTTTAATATTTGTTTGTATTTGCTAATTTAGTTAATACTTAATCTGTTTCTACTATATTTCTATAAATATATGTAGTAAATATCTATTGCATGTCGATATTATGCCTATTAAATAGTAGTGAGTTGTATGTTCTTTAGTATGGGTTTAAACGCTTGTATGAATTTAATTGTGCGTTAAATTAATGCCTATATAATGCTTAATCTTCTATAAAAGTAGCTGTAAAAGTTATTAATTAATTTATTTTAGGATTTGTTAATGAAAATATATTAGGAGTTATTAAACAGATAGCTATCTATATTTTTTGATTAAAAACTATGGCAGCCTGCTGTTCCTGCTTTTAGGGTCTTTAATCAAAAAGGAGTTTTTTAAGATGACGCTATCTCGCAAGCTCACCATAATTTTCTTAGCTGTGGGTATAGTTCCTATGTTGATTTTGGGAGCTTTTCTTACCTATACCAGTAGTAATAGCTTAAGTGATCAAGCGCTTAACAAGTTACAAGCGGTGCGCAGTATTAAGCAAAATCAGATCGAGTCGTACTTTGCTGAGCGTGAAGGTGATGTGATGATGCTCTCTGAGATGATCAACTCTATGACATCTGCAGGGCATACTCTAAACAGCGTCGAACAGATGCTTGGTGTAGAGGGTGGGGATGGTAGTTTCTTTGCAAAGTACATTAATGCCTATGGTTATTATGACCTTTTCTTAATCAATCCAGCGGGCACTGTTTTCTATACAGTGACACGTGAGGCTGATTACGGCACTAACCTACTATCAGGCCCGTATCGTGATTCTGGCCTAGCTAATGCTTTCCGAAATGCCCGTGATGAGAATAAATTTGTATTAGAAGATTTCGCCCCTTACGCACCTAGTGCAAATGCGCCGGCCAGTTTTATTGCCTACCCAATCCAACAGAATGGTCAGTTTGCGGGTGTTATCGCGCTTCAGCTATCGATCGAAAAGATCGGTTCCATCATGCAAGAGCGAGATGGTATGGGTGAAACGGGTGAATCTTATCTGGTTGGATCAGATAAACGTATGCGATCTGACTCTTTCCTTGATCCTGAAGGGCACTCTGTGATCGCGTCTTTTGCCGGGACTGTTGCGAAAAACGGTATTGATTCTGTATCGGTTCGCCAAGCATTAAATAATAACGAAGGCGTTACAGAGTTGATTGATTACAACGGTAACCCTGTATTGTCTGCTTATACATCGGTGAAGGTAGGGGGTCTTACCTGGGCACTTATCTCAGAAATTGATGTGGCTGAAGCACTTGAATCTGTGTCTGGTTTGAAGATGACGGTTCTGGTTACGGTATTAATCTCAATGGTTATCGTTATTGCTGTGGCTTATGTGTTTTCTCGATCGATTACACGCCCGTTAGGTGGTGAGCCACACGAGATGAAACAGGTAGCCGACACCATCGCATCAGGTGATTTAACCTTAGCCATTGATGCAAATCAGCAACATGGCAGTGCTTATAGCTCGATGGCTGTTATGGCGGATAACCTGCGAAAAATGGTTGCTGACATGATCAGCATCAGCGAGCAGATGGCGCGTAGTAGTGAGGAAACATCAGTTATTACTACTCAAACCCATACCAATACAGAGCTGCAGCAAAACGAATTAACAAAAATCTCTGCGGCAATGGTACAGATGGTTGCAACCGTGCAAGAGGTTGCATCGAACGCTCAGAATGTTTCCGATGCCACATCAAATGCATCTAGAGAAGTCGTTGCCGCTCAGAAAGGGATAGAGCAAACCATGCAATCCGTTGCTGAGCTTTCCCATGAAGTAGATCAATCCAATCAAGCGATCCTGAACCTCGAAGAATACAGCGCGCAGATCGACTCTATCTTAGCTGTGATTGTAAGTATTGCTGAACAGACCAACCTATTGGCGCTAAATGCTGCGATAGAAGCGGCGAGGGCAGGCGATCATGGCCGAGGCTTTGCAGTGGTTGCTGATGAGGTTCGCTCCCTTGCTCAAAGAACGCAGGATTCAACACGCGATATCGAATCGATCATTACCCAGCTAAAAGAGGGGACGCGCCGAGCAAGTGAATCTATGAATGTGAGCATCAAGAAAACTCAGCTTTCACTTCAAAGCACTAAAGAGATGAATGATGTGATTATCTCTATAGGCGCAGGTGCAGAACGTATCAGTGAGATGATGCTGCAAATTGCCAGTGCTACAGAGCAGCAGTCTTGCGTGGCCGATGAGATTGGCGAGAACGTAAATTACATTCACCAATTAGCGATTGAGAATGCCACAGGTGTTGGTGAAACCGCACAAGCGACACAGCACTTATCGCAATCTGCGGGTAACCTACATCAGCTAATCGCTCAGTTTAAAACTTAACTGGGTTAGTCATAAGATATAAAAAAGGCCTTCATTATGAAGGCCCTTTTTAGTTTTAAATCTCATTAGCCGCCGGTATATCGGCAAACATACTATTATTCATCCACCGGCTGACATTAGCCGTTAAAGAGCTAGGGCCGATTAGGTTTAATCGCTGTTGTCTAATCGCGGCTTTATAGCTGATATCACCCATCCAGATCTCAATCATGGTGCGCAGATCGGTATTAAACCAGATATCGACCTCTTTGCCTGGGTCTGTAGTACAGACATCTTTATGGTTACCGTCGACCATTACCCACCATTTAGCTAAGTGTTCACGGTCGCTAAAGTTAAAGCAGATTGTCGTTGCACCGTCTGGGAGTTTATCGGTTTGGATGCTGCGTTCGAGATAAACCATCAGCAGTTCAATATCGAGTTCGCTGTCGGAGATCTGACCGCGGGTCCAACGCATGCCCCAATCACCAATTTGCTGAATAATCGGTAAAAGTTCTTTGCCTTGATCGGTTAAAAAGTACTCGTAGCCCCGTTGGTTTGGGATCTTTTTACGAATCACAATACCGGCTGCCGTCAGCTCATTTAAGCGCTTAGTAAGCATCGTAGGGGAGATAGCAGCCATGCCGCGCTGAAAGTCATTAAAGCGTTTTCCACCCATGAGTAGCTCACGGACGATAAGAAGCGTCCACTTTTCGCAAAGTAGCTCCGAGGCTTTAGCGATTGGGCAAAATTGCATGTACTGCATAAAAATCTCTACTATTTTTTCGTTTTTATTCTTAACTACAGAATTTGTAGTTTGATGCTACGGTTTCGATAGCATTCAAAGAGTGAACTTCAAATTAGTATCAATGCTCTGATTGATTACAAAAACAATAATTGGAGCAATTCACCATGCCTAAGTTCATCATTGAACGTGATATCCCAGAGATCGGTTCTGCCGATGCGGATGCTTTAAAAGCTGCTGCAGCAAAATCTAACGCGGTGCTAGCCGAGATGCAGAGCGAACATAAAGATATCGCTTGGGATTACAGTTACGTCGCTGGCGATAAAACCTTCTGCGTTTATAACTGTGCTGACGCTGAATTAATCGAAGAGCATTCACAGCGTAGTGGTTTCCCAGCATCCATTGTTACGGAAGTTGAAGCGCAGATAAGCCCAGCAACTGCAAAGTCTTAAACAAGCTGTAGTTATTGCAACCGGTGTTACCTTAGCACCGGTTTTTGTGCTGATGTACTGTACTTAAGACCCCAGTGTTTAAGTCTTAAATGCAATTATTGCAGCGAGAATATGCAGTTAGCATGTTATAAAATAACAAGAATAAGTAGCCATGTATCAGTTCTATAATCGTAGTCTTAGCTATGTTTTCTTATTGACCGTGCTGTTTGTATGCACGTTAGTCATGAGTCTTTGTTCCAGTGTGCACGCTGGCGTATTAACTAAAGACGACATCGTTAAAGCCTTTCCTTCTCCTTATATCGTCGGTGATAAAGATGAATCCCTAGCGGTATGGCCGTTATACCAGCAGATATCTACCGATACGCCGCTGGTGGGCTATGCCTATGAAACGATTGATATGGTTGCCGTACCTGGCTTTGCGGGGGTGCCTTATAATCTCTTAGTGGCGATGGACCCGCTGGGATCATTTATCAGCGTAAAAGTTCTATCTCATCACGAACCTGTATTTCTTGAAGGTTTAGGGGAGAAGCCTCTTTTTGATTTTGCTAAACAGTACTCTGGCATATCGTTGATGCAGAACATCAAGATCGATGCCAGCCCGACGGTCGCTCAGCGTGAGAATAAAGCCAATGCTTATATCGACGGCGTGACTAAGGCGACGGCATCGGTTCGAATTTTAAACCAGACTTTATTATCAGCATCATTAACCGTAGCCCGTGAGAAGCTAGGGTTTGCTAAAGGGCGAGATCCCGATCTGATCGCGCGCTTAGATAAAGAGCTTTTTGAGTCTATGAGTTGGGAGCAGCTCATCGATGCAGGTCTCATTCAAAAATTCCGTTTTACCAATGATCAGGTAGAGCAACAGTTTAAAGATACGATTGGTGAAGGGCTGGACGAAGAAGGCCTAGAGGCGCCAGAAGAAACCTATATTGAGCTCTATGTAGCAAACCTAAGCGTGCCATCAGTGGGGCGAAACCTATTACTACCGGAAGCTTGGGAATATCTAAAAGAAAGCACAGCCGAGAATGACCAGCTTCTCTTAGTCGTCGGTGGCGGTCGATACTCATTTGTGGGTGAGGACTTTGTACGCGGTAAAGTGCCAGAGCGAATCAGCCTACAGCAAGCAGGTTTACCGGTTGAAATGCGAGATTTCGATTTAAGTGATCTGCTCGATCTGTATGAGCTGGACTACAAGATTAAACTGCCTGAAGCTTTATCTGAACATGAATGGAAGGCATTTCATGTAATCGGACAGGCAGGTTTAGATCCAGCATTCCCTTATGAATTTCAGCTGCATATCAGCCGTGAAAAGGGTTGGTTGTATCCAGAAACGGTCAGTAAAACTTTGGATTTCAAAACCGAACTGGATGATGATTATTACATCGCTGCAGAAACGGATAACAAGACTTGGCACAGTCTTTGGGCTGGACGCACTACAGATATCGCCATCCTGTTGGTAGGGCTGTTTGTTCTGACGATTGTGTTGGTACGATACCAGCTTCTAACTAAAGGTCAGCAGCATCTGCGTTGGTTCAGACCGCTATACCTAGTCTATACCTTGGTGTTTATCGGTTGGTACGCACAAGGTCAGTTGTCGATTGTAAACATTACTGGTGTGCTACAAGCGTGGCTAGCAGGGCGTAGTTTAGAGTTCTTCCTGTACGATCCTATGACGGTGATTATCTGGGCTTACGTGGGCATTACCTTCTTTGTTTGGGGGCGCGGCACATTCTGTGGTTGGTTATGTCCATTTGGCGCACTGCAGGAGCTTATCGGCAAGGTGTTAGCCTTCCTTAAAATACCTCAAATTAAGATTTCTGAGAAAACCGATGCGAGACTAAAAGGGCTTAAATATCTGGTCTTGCTGTTTATCTTAGTGGTTGCCGTTGTGTCCGTTCCGCTGACAGGTTCCGTAGTAGAGATCGAGCCATTTAAAACCAGTATTACTCTGATCTTTGATCGCTCTTGGCCATTTGTGTTGTGGGCTGTTTTGCTATTGGCATTAAGCCTGTTTGTTTACAAAGGTTACTGCCGCTATATCTGCCCGTTGGGTGCGAGCATGGCTGTGCTGGGTAAACTGCGGATCTATAAATGGCTGCCACGTCGAGAAGAGTGTGGATCGCCTTGTCGTTTGTGTACACAGAAGTGTGAATACCAAGCGATTCCACGTAGCGGTGTGATTGACTACAACGAGTGCTTCCAGTGTTTAGATTGTGTCGTAATTTACGATGATGATAAGCAGTGTGTACCGCTTGTGTTAGAAAAGCGCGGTCGCAAACTGAAAGTGAAGAATGTTGCTTAATTGATAAAAAACCACCACTAACACTATGATTTGTATAGGTTAGTGGTGGTTTTTATCTGTCACTATTCTGTTACAAGCTCGCTCATGGAATCTAAAAGCGATTTCGCTTGTTCTTTGGCTATATCAATATTTAGTTCTTGCTCATCTGTAGCTTCTTTTAGCGAGTTGATGCTCTCTAAAATGAACGCTTTGGTGTTATCGGTAAATGGGGTTAGTGTTTCTACTAGCTGATCTACTTGATCTTCAACAAAACTAGCAGCTTGCCAGAAATCGTCTTTTACCGGTTCGGGTAGTGCTGATTCAAAATCGACTAAGTCTTTTACGGCTTTGCTTTCAATAATCGCATTAGTACGATTTAAGAACTGCTCAAAATTATCTTCTAATAGCTCAAGATCATGCTTTGCTAAACGCGAGGTTGTAGGCCCTGTGTGGTTGGTCTGTTTAATTAGGTTGTCTCGCTGATCGGCCTCTACCTGACTTAAGATATTGGCTAATTGTTTAGTCTGGGCGGGCTCATCTTGATTTAGCCAAGCGTGAGTGGCTAAGAGTTCGATGGTTTGGCGTTGATCCTGAATGGCTGTATCACGATCTTTAATTTCATAGAATGCTCGGCCATCAGAGATCCTCTTCTCACCCATATAAGATTCAGCGACAAGCATTCGAGTATTGTGATCCGATCTAAGGGTATCGAGTGTTGAAAGCGCAGCGTCATTGCTGAATAGATCATGTTGAGAGTCATCACCTACCAGAGTATTCAAACCGGTAGAGGTGATCTCCAAATAAGCTCGCTGATGGGTGCTATCAAGATGGGTAAGGTCAGTGGCCATCTCTTTTAGTTGATCATCACTAAATGTGTAATCTTCAGTTAGAGAAACAAAGGTTTCTATCATGCCGTAAACAACTGAACGGGTATCATCAGCATGATTCAAAACAGCGCCGTGCCACTCTCCGGGTTGTGAGGTGTTGATGAGAGGTTCTGGCGAATCTGGCTGTGTGGCTGTTTTGGAAAGCTCAGCAAGGTAGCCGACCATCGCGTCTTGAGTTTTAGGCTCAAAACTCTCTACAGAATCTAACAAACGGAAACTCAGTTCTAGGTCCCCGCCAAATAGCTGCAATAGATTAGATTGTTGCAGTTCATCTGTGCCTTCGAGGTTATCTAAAATACGGTTAGTGTCTTCTGATAATCGCTCTGAATCGATATTGTTGATAGCAGTAACGAAGTTATGAATGTCGTTAGCAGCAGGAGAGCTTGGATTGAGCAGACCGCCGGAATCGTAAACCGAATCATCATTTGCTAAAGGGACTTTGCTGCTCAATTCATCCGCTTTTGCCAACACTTGGCTACGCGTATCACTATCCAAAGAGGATAGTGTTTGGATGAAGTCTTTTGCATTTTGTTTTCCGGAGGAATAATTGAGTGCAAACGAATTGAAATCGGGCGGTGTTTGTAATGCCAGTGCTGCGTTAGCAAACTGTTTTAGCTCGGTATCACTCAGCTGTTGCGCAAGTGCTAAGAACTCCTCATCTTCTAAAATGCCAAGATCAACTAAGTTTTGACCTTGTTCTTGGGATAGCTTGCCCAAGACCGCATGCATCTGATCGGTTTTTTCCGATTCAGGAAGAATCACGACCTGGTGTTTTCCTTCAAATGCAGTAAATCGCGTAAACTCACTCGGATCTTGCTGGCGCAGTTGCTCTATCTGCACCTCTACAGAATTAATCTGTTTGAGTTGGCTTTTCAGTTCTTGAGAGGGTTCAACCTGCTGAGGTTTGAGAGTTGAACTAAGTCCCTGTTGCAGTGGCAACTGATCCGATGTGATCTTCATAAATCCTTTCGCTTTAACTTCATCCGGGGTTTTATCTATAACGGCCAGATCTCAAGAATATTGACTGATCTGGGTTATATAGGAGGGTGTTTTGTGTGAAAGGTTCATAACAAATGTTTATTTGAGAAAAAATTGCAGATGTAATGAATTGATAAAGATAAAAGAGGATAGTTACTCTTTTGCTAGGAATAGCTATCCTCTTAATCGACCAAAATTTGGACCTAAATATGATCGTTATCTACGGAATTAAGCAGCAGCTAAACCCCATCAAAGCAGAACTGTCGGATGTTATTCATCAGTGTATGCAGCAGGTTTTGGGGTTTCCTGAGGACAAACGCGCGCATCGGTTTATTCCCATGGAAAAAGAAGATTTTTACTATCCTGGTGGTCGCAGTGACGCCTATACAGTTATTGAAATTAATATGATGGCTGGGCGCAAAGTTGAGACGCAGAAAAAGCTGATTCACACTCTATTCGAAAAGATAGAAGGGAAGATTGGTATTCTACTCGTTGATATTGAAATCATCATCAAAGAGCAGAAACCTTACCAGTGGGGCTTTAGAGGTATGACGGGTGATGAAGTGAACGACCTTAAATATAAAGTTAATGTCTAGTTGGCCATGAAGCTATAACTTATTGACCTAATTACACTGATGTTCGGCGAGTAGTTCTAGGCGGTTATAGGCAACTAAATGGGGTAAAAAAATCACCCTAACTTTGACTCCTTTACTTTCAAGATTGAAAGCATCAATTACATTACAAGCGTACTTTGCATAATCTTCAGTTCGATACCGTTGTATTACACCGATTTGGAGTGCTTTCTTTGAAGTCCATTTCACATCAGAGGCTAACGGCTCTTGATCGCTATTCATATAATCAGCGATTTTTTTGTGCTTTCTGCTGAAGCTTTGCTTTGATTTCTTTGATTTGATAATTTCATTTCGCTGCCCCTCGTTATTATAGTAACCGGAGGGTGGTGCTTCATCTTTATCCATAAAGAAGGTTTTAGCGCTGACCTGTGGGCTAATTAGTACAGCCCAGAGTAGGCTTAAGCCTGTGAAAATCCATAATTTGGGTTTGATAAAGTTCAATTGCATCACGTTAAATTCGGTTACTGCTATTCATTTCTCAAGATTACGCTACCTATCTGATTTTAAAAGAATAAGTTTATTAAAATTTTATCTAAATCTATGAAGATTTTTTGATCTGAATTTATAAACGCTCGATTTTGATCATTGTTTGGTATTTATCTACCTCGGTGATTGAGAGTCATTCAAACATACTCCTAGGTAACTTATTAATGCTGTTTGGAGGATTCAATATGGCTGGGCGTTTAGAAGGTAAGGTGGTGCTGATTACAGGTGCTGGTGGTGGGCTAGGCAGTGCGCAAGCACGTATGATGGCCGAAGAGGGTGCGAGTGTAATGCTGGCTAACTTACCAGAGGATCCCATTATTGCAGAAGGTCAGAAACCAACGGGGCTTTGGGATAATGCTGTTAGGGTTGCTGAAGAGATTCGGGCAGCTGGTGGTAAAGCCGATGTGGTGGCTTTGGATGTTACTGAAGAGCCTCAGTGGATTTCTGCGGTTAACGCAACCGAAGCAGCTTTCGGTAAGTTGGATGTATTGGTCAACAATGCGGGTATCTATTACCACGCAGGTTTATTGGATCATACCGTAGAGAAATTTGATCAAATTGTGGGAGTGAATCAGTTGGGCTGTTTGTTGGGCATGAAGTCAGCGATTCCTGCCATGCGTCGGTGTGGTGGCGGTTCTATCATAAACTTTGCATCGATTTATGGTATTTCAGGAGCAGGGACGTCCACGGCTTACCAGAGTACAAAAGGCGCCGTTCGATTAATGACTAAATCAGCGGCACTTGAGTTTGTCGGCGATAATATTCGTATTAACTCAATCTGCCCCGGGATGTTTGATACTAATCTGTTTGAAAGTTCTGTTCCGAAAGAAGCGTGGGGGCCTCTGGTCGATATGGTACCAATGAAGCGCTTTGGCAGACCAAAAGAGATCGCTTATGGCACGGTGTTCTTAGCCTCTGATGAGGCTTCTTTTATGACCGGGTCTGATCTGGTGATTGATGGCGGCTATACCTGCCCTTAAGTTTTTTCTTCACTTATTCTTACCTAGAAAAACTGCGCTTAAGTGCAGTTTTTTTGTTTGGCCGAAATTGTCCTGTTTTTGGCCGCTATCTTTCTTATGTCAATTTTGGTTATAGCTCACACTTAGCTCACAAATATTAAATACATGGGAGTTTAAGCTATGAAAAATACAGCGTTATTAGTGATTGATGTGCAGGAATCCTTTAAACATCGTGATTATTGGTATGATGATGGTTTTTCTGATTATGAAGCGAGACAAAACCGGCTAATTGATGCGGTAAGAGCGCAAGGTGGTTCAATTGTGTTTATCCTTCATCATGAAGATGAAGGCGTATTTTCAGTTGAGTCCGGTTTTGTCCGTTTGATGGATTTTCTGCATAAGAAGGATGAAGATAAGGTGTTTAACAAGCGCGTTCATAATGCGCTGCTCGACAGTGGTTTGCACGAGTGGTTACAAGGGCAATCGATTACCAAACTATTGGTGAGTGGCTTAAGAACGGAACAGTGCTGTGAAACCACAACGCGTGTAGGCAGTGATTTGGGTTATGAGGTAGATTTCGTGGTCGATGCGACTCATACCTTTACTATGAAAAATCAATTTACCGGTGAGACTGTGAGTGAAGAGGCCTTAAAGCAACATACCTCTATGATTTTGCAAGATCGCTTCGCAAATGTGCGCATGGTTGGGGACTATGAATAAGAAAAGGCGTGTTTATCTGTTGGTGTTGCCACGTGTCCATTTGTTGGATCTGGCTGCGCCTGCTCAGATCTTTGCACATCCTTCTCTAGAGGAGAGTATAGAGTTGCGCTATATCTCTCCTCGACCTGAACTGCAGTCCAAACAAGGCTTACATCTTGCTAATCTGGAGCCTTTACCGGAGAGGTTAGAAGCAGACGATTGGCTACTGTTGATCGGAACAAGCCAGTTAAATAAGCATCTTCATGAAGCTGATTACCAGACGGCGATTCAATGGTTAACCTCCGTAAAACAGCAATTCGGTTTGTTAGCGGGGATCTGTTCAGGTTCGCTTCTAGCGGCAAAGGCAGGTGTATTAGATGGTAAGCGCTGCACGACGCACCATGACCTTACCGCCTCACTTTGTCAGATCGCTCCAGACGCTTTAGTACAGGAAGATTGTATTTTCGTTACTGATGGCAATATATGGACGAGCGCCGGTATCACTACGGGGTTGGATCTTTGCTTACAGTTAGTTGATAACCATTGGGGGCAGGATCGGGCAGTACAAATTGCCCGTGAGATGGTGATCTACATGCGAAGATCTGGCCAGGAAGCGCAGCTGAGTTTTTGGTTAAACCATCGAAACCACACTCAGTCTCGCGTGCACAAAGTTCAGGACCTGATAATGGAGCAGCCGGGGTTTGATTGGGATGTGTCGCTATTGGCAGAACGAGTTCACTTAAGTGAACGTCATCTTCGGCGTTTGTTTCTGCAAGCAACGGGATTCAATCTGCAAGAGTACCTGCAGCAGGCGCGCATAGAGCTAGGTCGTCAGTTATTAGAACAAACCAAACTGCCTATAGATGTTATTGCTGAGCGTTGCGGGTTTCATTCTGAAAGAAGCTTAAGACGTGTTTGGGCAAGGTGGCAGGAGGGCACTCCCTCGCAATATCGAAGGAATTTAAATCTGATTGATATTTGATCAATTTGGTTATGGTCGTATATGTTTAAGTGACTGCGTTTCAACACCGTTTATGGAGGCGAGGCATGTCTACTTACCAAGGTACCATCAAGGGTTTATATATAGGGCAACCAAAACCAATTGGCCCAGATGATGCGCCAAGCGGTATCTTCAAAGAGCCCGTTGAAGCTTGTTTATTAACCAAAACAGGGCTGGAAGGTGATGTTCAAGTAGATAAGCGTGTGCATGGTGGTCCTGAAAAAGCGCTGTATCAATTCCCCTCAGAAAATTACGCAACCCTTCGCCAAGCCTTACCGCACCTTGAGGATAGTTTTATCTCTGGATCGATAGGTGAAAACCTTTCCAGTGAATCAGTGGATGATACTCAGGTTCATATTGGCGATATTGTGAAAGTGGGTGGTGCTTTAGTGCAGGTATCCCAACCCCGCAGACCTTGTTGGAAAGTGAATCATAAATACGGCAATGGCCATATAGCGCCTTTGCTTATGTCGCAGGCGATCAGTGGTTGGTACTACCGTGTGTTAGAAGAAGGTGAACTGCGCGTAGGCGATACATTTTCCTTGCAAGAACGGCTAGAGGATAGTGTCGCTGTTGCTGAAGTCTGGAAGGTCTTTTTAGAAAAGTTACAGTCCAGACTACCGCCAGAAGCGTTCAATACCAATATCCCAGGATTATCGACTGAATGGCGTTTTGAATAGCTGTTATTAGGGCTTAGCCGTACATATCGTAGAAGAAGTAAGCAGTGATGCCACAGCTAGCGAAAATTACGAAATTACGCACCCACTGTTGTGGTAACTGCCGTGAGTAGTGTGCTGCATAATAACCGCCTGCGAGCGTACCTATCAGAACGATCGTACCTGAATACCAATCGATCACCCCATCAATAATAAACAGCACAATCGCGATCAGTGATACGCATGAAGATACCAAAAGCTTGATACCGTTCATGGTGTTGATATTGGTATAACCGGCCAAAGCTAAATAACTCAGCGTGATAATACCTAATCCAGCATTGAAGAACCCGCCATAGAGACAAACGCCAAACAGCAGTAGCATCAGAAGAAAGCCTCCTACTGCTGATGCATGCTTATGAGCGCCCGAAAGACTTTTTAATGCGCTGTTGAGTCGTCCACCGAAGATAAAAAGAATCGTCGCGAATAGCAGTAACCATGGCACAGCTTCAAGAAATACCTCTTCAGGCGTTCTTAGTAGCAACACTGCACCTGCGATACCACCGATAAAACTAATCAAAATTAATTTTATGAGGTTCTTTCGATCTTGCCTGATATCTTTTCGCAGCGCATAGGTGCCGCTCATATAACCAGCACAGGCAGAGAATGTGTTGGTCGCATTCGCGCTAATCGGCGGTACACCCACAAACATCAAGGCTGGAAAGGTAATAAAGCTGCCGCCACCGGCGATTGCATTCAGTACACCACCAAAAAAACCTGCTACAAAAAGAATAAAGAGTTCAAACCACATTTATTGAAAAGCCTGTCGTGAGGGATCGATCAAGTATACCGTACTTAGCAGGCCAGTAGGTCAGTGGAAGCCCCTAAGTAGTTTCCGCTTAGGGGCCTTTTGTGTCGATGTTAAGTGTTAATGAGAGATAGGCGATAGAAATTCTGGTCGTGTCACTAGGTTTCTGACTCCATGGGCATGATCTTCATTAAAAGTATTGTCTTTTAACCAAGCATTTACCGTGGAAATGTCCACCTTAAGTACTTTTGGTCGAACACTCCATGTCACTTGGAATGGGGAGCCTTTAATGTTGTAACTAGGGCCTGTTGTGGAGCCTGCATACTGCACTGGTTTACCCGTGTTACTAGGGATATTAACGGCTTGATAGAAGCCGCTTCGGTTGTTGAACTTAGTTAAGTTTCTAAAATCTCGGGCGTTCTTATCATTTACTAATACAATAACTTGAGCTTCAACACGAAGTTGTGGGTTTTTGATCTCTTCGCTAAGGCATGCACCTAATGTCGGACCTGGTTTTACCTGAGCTGTAGAGTGAACAAAGTGAACTTCTAAAGTATCTCCAGGTATCAGTGCTTTATGACTATCGGATTTAACTTTTAAAGCAATTGGACTGAGTTCTTGTTCGGTTAAATCACCAGAAAATTGATAGCCAGTGTGGTAGCCGTGACCATCGCCATTGCCTGCAAATTTAGTGAACTCACCACCTTTATGCTCGGCGTTTTTGTGTAGGTGGATATTGCATAGGTTCATGCTTTGATATGGAGGTGCTTTATTGAAAGCAACGGCGTTTGTACCGGCTGTAGAATCTATATCTCGAGGGGACTGAGGGCCAAAGCCATTACCGTACATATTGGCGTAAAGCAGTTTATCTTGCTTAAGTAGCACGTTATCACTGACATGTTGATTGTGTGCTGAGCTAGGGTTTTCTGCGTGGGACGTGAGCGATAAAAGCAGTGAGGCAGATAATAGGGTAAGTGGAAGTGTTCGCATTGTATTGTTCCTGTCGGCTATAAATATCTGATGCACGCAGGAGGTGAAATACAGCTTGGGCTTGTTTCATTGAATATCCTATCAACGCTTAACCAAGCCAAATCACCGTCCGTAGTGAATGTTTATTGAGAAATAAAACAGTTGTTTTAATTCAGTAGGTAGCAAAATATAGTTGCGTGATAACTGCGTCAAGTAGCTATTGTTGTGATCTTCATAACAGAGTGTTTACCTAGCTTTATCTATCTGATGGATAGATATTTCTCTAATATGGTCAAAGCGTTTTCATGTACAGGTTCCAGTTCAGGAGTTAGCTTTTAATGCAGCCGATTATTCAGGTGCAGGACTTAAATAAAACATACGATTCTGGGTTTACTGCTTTACGTTCGGTGAATCTTGATATCAAAAAAGGTGAGATCTTTGCACTATTGGGTCCTAATGGTGCGGGTAAAACAACGCTGATTAGTATTATTTGCGGAATTAGCCGTGGAACCTCAGGTACGGTTTTAGCGGGTGGTCATGATATCGCTAAGGATTATCGCCAGGCCCGAAGCAAAATCGGATTAGTACCGCAGGAACTTACGACTGATGCTTTTGAAACAGTCTGGGCAACTGTCAATTTTAGCCGTGGTTTGTTTGGTAAAGCGCCACGTAAGGCTTACATCGAGAAAATCCTTAAGCAGCTTTCTCTGTGGGATAAACGTAATTCAAAGATGCTAGAACTGTCTGGTGGTATGAAGCGCAGGGTGATGATTGCGAAAGCCTTGTCGCATGAGCCAGAGATTCTTTTCTTGGATGAGCCTACTGCAGGCGTCGATGTCGAACTGCGACGTGATATGTGGGAGATGGTTCGAGAGCTGCGTGATAACGGAGTCACGATCATTTTGACAACTCACTACATTGAAGAAGCCGAAGAGATGGCTGATCGTATTGGAGTGATTCGTAAGGGTGAAATTATCCTGATCGAAGAGAAGGCGACACTGATGTCTAAGTTGGGCAAAAAATCCCTGCATATTCATCTTCAACAGCCGATGGAGCAGATTCCTTCAGAGTTGGAGTATTTTAATCTGACTTTAGAGCAAGCAGGGGAATACCTTCAGTATGTTTATGATGCCAGTGAAAGTGAGCAGGTTGCTGAATTGTTAGCGAAATTAAATGAGCTAGGCGTCGGGATTAAAGATTTGAACTCTTCGGAAAGCTCGCTTGAAGATATCTTTGTAGAACTGGTGCAGGAGTAAGTGATGAATTTTTACGGTATTCGAGCGATCTATAAGTTCGAAATGGCGCGCACCTTTCGTACGTTGATGCAGAGTATTGCTTCTCCAGTGCTTTCAACATCACTCTATTTTATTGTCTTTGGTACTGCCATTGGCTCAAGAATGGGGGAGATTGATGGTATTAGCTATGCGGCATTTATTATTCCGGGTCTATTAATGCTGTCACTGTTGAGTGAGAGTATTTCTAATGCGTCTTTTGGTATCTTCTTTCCGAAGTTTTCTGGGACGATTTACGAAGTATTGTCAGCACCGGTTTCACCTTTTGAGATTGTAGCTGGCTATGTTGGCGCGGCAGCAACGAAATCGGTCATGCTAGGGCTATTGATTCTGGCTACTGCGAGTTTGTTTGTCGATTACACTATCTTGCACCCGCTATGGATGCTTTGTTTCCTAGTTATTACTGCTATTACTTTTAGCTTATTTGGCTTTGTTATTGGTATCTGGGCCGATGATTTCCAGAAGCTTCAGATCATTCCATTGATGGTAATAACACCTCTGACTTTCTTAGGCGGAGCGTTTTACTCGATCAATATGTTGCCTGAACCTTGGCAGACTATTTCACTATTTAATCCTGTTGTTTATTTGGTGAGTGGTTTCCGCTGGGCGTTTTATGGCGTGGCTGATGTGAATGTTGGCCTAAGTTTGGGAATGACCATATTGTTTATGATGAGCTGTATGGCAATCATTGCTTGGATATTCCGAAGTGGCTACCGCATCAGAAGCTAGATTGTAGCGATTAACGAATAAATCGGTGCTCGGTGATGATATCCATCAGAGCATCGATTCCTTCTTCTTTAGTGCCGCTATTGTCTATATATAAAGTGCCGGATGGCATGTGGTCCAAAAAGTCATCATGACGCTTTAAACGCTTCTCTATCTCTATATCTGTTTCCCTTCCGCGATTATGCAATCTATCCCTTAGTAGCTCGGTTCTAATATTTATCATCACTGGGATAAGAAAGTCGTATTGCTTCATGGCAATTGGAAGATACTCGCGAGAGCCGTTAATAATGACGTTGAGTCCCGCTTTAACCCAGATTTCGACCTCTTTACCTATCCCATACAAATGGTTATGAGATGCCCAGTGCATAGCAAACATTGCGGTTTCAACGCGTAGTTGAAATTCTGACTCTGTAAGGTGGATGTGGTTTTCTCCACCGGCATCTGCAGCCCGCGTGATGTACCTATGGGCGATAAATGCCTGATGGCTATGTTCTAAACGTTCCCTACAGCCTTGTAGGAGAGTGTCTTTTCCAGAGCCAGAGGCGCCCATAAGATAAAAAAGTTTACCGCTCATCAACTTTCCGATAGTGAGATTGCGTTTTTGTAGTTATAGCAAACTCACTTTATCAAAGCTTTAGCGCTTTGGACTAGATTCGATATGGTTGAGTGTGCCGGTTTGGTGTTGTGTATCCTCTTTTAATTGATACATCTTTAAATTAACCTAGTCTGTTATAAGGTTATTAAATGTATGAGGGGGATGACAGTGACGCGATTGAACCGTTTGGCGATCTCTTTAACGTTATTGCTGTTGCTGCCTTATGCTCAAGCTAATCAGACCGTTCATTTATACACGGTTGATTATCCTCCCTACACCATGGTTGATGATAACGGTGTAATCAGTGGTATCGACGTGGAGGTTACGCAAGCAGCTTTTGCTGCCGTAGGTATTAATGCGGATATACAAACAGCCCCATGGAAGAGGATATTAAAGAGTATTCGCCATGGGCGCATGGCTGGCACAGTTACTTGCTCTAAAAGGACCGGTAGAGATAAATTTATTTTGTTTAGTGATGTTTTAAGTGAAGCATATCAGTCTGCTGTAATGCACAGTGATCGAGTTGATACAGATATCGTTAGCTTTGACGATTTGGCTAGGGTAAATGTTTCAGTTGTTGATGGTTGGGGTATTCAAAAAGAGTTACAACAGGCAGGTATTTCCCATTCTATAGTGCCTGATGTTGATAGTGGGGTCCGTTCATTAGTTTATCGAGACGTAGATGTTTTCTACAACGCTGGTCTTGTAACTCAATATCACGCGAGGAAATTGGGATTGCTCGATAAAATCAAAATTAAGCGCCTGAAAGGCAAGCAAAGTACTCAGTATCATCTGTGTTTAAGTAAAATGTATCCAGATGCTGATGTTCTTTTGGATAAGTTTAATGAAGGTCTACGCTTAATCAAAATTAATGGTCAGTATCAGGCTATTTACGATCGTTACCTATAATTTCAAAACGGCATTTTATGGCCCTTAATTTAAGACGCAAGATTGCTCTCAAACAAGCGCGCTTTATCTTATTTATTGCGTTGCTATTAGGACTCTTTTCCTCTGGCTTGCAGATCTACTTGGATCTTCAGCAAGTGAGAAAAAACACTTCTGAGGATACTGTTCGTATTATCAGTATGTATCGTGATACAGCTACCCAGGCTGTCTATAACCTCAATGCTTTCCAGGCAAACGAGGTGACTTCTTCGCTTGTCTCTTATCCTATGATTTATCATGCGAAATTAATCGATGATTTCAGTGAAACCTTGGCCGAACATCGACGGGATCAAACATTGAGTTCTAGCTTTGTTTCGCAGTCTACCCAGCAATTATTTGATTTAAATCGCTATATTGAATTGGAGCTGGCGGTTGTTAATTCTGATAATGAAAGGGCGAAGCTTATAGTAGAACTGGATACGTTATATGTGGCTAACAGTTTTACACAACGCGCTATTAACAGTTTATTTTTGGGGTTGATGCACAGCGTTGCCTTGGCTGCTATTTTCTTACTTTTAACCTATCGATTTCTTTCTCGCCCGATTGTAAATACAGCCAAATGGGTTAACGAATTACGTTCTGGTGATAAAAGTTCGGCTTTACCCTATACCGCAGAAGATGAATTAGGTGATTTGGTTCGCAGCTTTGCAGGATTATGGAAAGATCGTGAGGCTGTAACTGATAAATTAACCGAAATGGTTGCAGAGCTATCTGAAAGTGAGCATTTTTCGCGCTCAATAATGGATAACGCTGGGGACGCTATGTTCCTATGTGGTCTTGATAGCACCATTTACCGTGTAAATAACCAAGGTGCAAGCACGCTTGGATTATCAAAAACACAGCTTAGTAATACCAAGCTTTCTGATTACAGTAAAAACTACTCATTCGAAGAATACCAGCAAGTGTTTGAGGGTATTAGCGGCAGTCAAGTGACCACTTTCGAAGATCTGCAGGTACATGCTGATGGTAGTGTTTTTCCTGTAGAGGCGAGAGCGATTAAGCTTACGCTCCAATCCCAAGAATACCTTCTGATCGTTGCTAGGGACATTTCCGTTAGGAAGCAAGCAGAAAAACAGATCCATGAGTTAGCGTTTTATGACACGTTGACGGGGTTGCCTAATCGCCGATTGTATTTGGATAGGCTTACAGCCTCAGTCGAATTACACCAAGCGAATCATAATTACGGTGCTGTTTTGTTCTTAGATCTTGATCGATTTAAAACAATTAATGACTCCCTAGGGCATGGTGTTGGTGATGAGTTGCTCAATAATATTGCGCAACGTTTAACACATGTTTTACCTATTGAATCAACGTGTGCTCGATTTGGTGGTGATGAATTCGTTATTCTCATACCCGAAACTGGAAATTCTCAAGAAGTGTGCGCTGATGTATCTGCACATTTGGCGCAAGAAGTTCTAAAAGTTATGTCAGAGCCATTCAGCATTGAAGGACACACACTTTATTGTACGGCTAGTATAGGTATTGCTGTATTCCCTGCTGCTGATGCATCGGCACAGGATATTATTCGGCAGGCAGACACTGCGTTATACCGTGTTAAGGCGATGGGTCGAAATGGCTTTCAGTTCTATGATCCTGAGATGCAATCTACTGCGCAGGAGCGTTTAGAGGTCGAAAAAGGGCTTCATCAGGCACTCACATCCAATCAATTTGTTTTGTGGTTTCAGCCGCAAATTTGTAGAGACGGTCAACTGGTTGGAGCGGAAGCTCTTATCCGTTGGCAGCATCCAGAAAAAGGAATAATCTTTCCTGGTGGGTTTATTCAGGTTGCTGAAGAGAGTGGGCAGATTGTTGAGATCGGCAATTGGGTTTTAAGAGAAGGGTTAAAACATTTGGCTCAATGGAGAGCTGATGGTTTGCCCGAGAGTTTCCAGCGTCTTGCTATTAATATCAGCCCTATGCAATTTATGCAGGTGGACTTTGTCGATCAAGTTATCCAGCTAATGGATGAATATGATTTGCCAGGCGATGCAGTTGAATTAGAAATTACCGAAAATATGCTGCTCAATAACTTTGAAGTGGCGAGTCACAAGATGAATCTTTTGAAAAGGAAAGGGGTTTCTTTTGCGATTGATGATTTCGGGACAGGTTATTCTTCGCTTAAATATCTTCGACACTTGCCGCTGGATATACTTAAAATAGATCGCTCATTCGTAACGGACCTTCGTCCAAAAACTGAAGAAGCTGCCATTGTTGAAGTTATTTTGGCGACTGCTGATCGTTTAGGGCTATTGGTCATTGCTGAAGGTGTTGAAACCATCGAAGAGAAAGATACCTTAGTTCAATTGGGATGTGACTGCTTTCAAGGTTACCTGTTATCTAAACCCCTACCTGCTGATAAGTTTATTGAGTTTCTATCCTCCAATGATGTTGTAGTAATAGATTGAGTAATTAATGAGTGAGTTAAGCAAAGAATTGGAACTGCTTTGGGAGCAGGCTTCTGAAGCGCATACTGCAATACAGCGGGATTTTTCAGATATCGATCCGCTTATTGGTGTTAGTCAAAATATGCGAACGCAGGGTATACCTGCGGACGTTATGACTATTGATTGTTTGCGTACACGTAAACGGATAATTGTCATCTTGCATGATCAGCAGCCTGATATTGTTAGCTATCAATTTGCGGATATGGACTCAGATCCTGAAGGTCGTTTTGAAACTTTAGCGTTTGAGAATGTAACGGAAAAGCGTATCTATCAATGGATCGCAGAGTATTTTAAGAATCCATTATAAGTGAATCTGTTATGGGCTTCAGGCCAGTAGTAACTGGCCTGAGTGTGCTTTGTTAAGTGCGGTTACCCCAAGGGTTTGAAGCGGGGCGCTTGGTTGTACGTTTTTTGTTTCCGCTTTCTTGTTTTTGGCCTGGTTTCTGCCCTTTAGGTTTGGAACTATTACGTTTACCTGCACCTTCACTTGCTTTGTGCGATTTGTTTTTACCTTGAGGCTTATGCCCGCGGGAATTATCCCCTGAACGTTGGCCGTCACGATGGCCTTTAGCCTGCTTGGGTTTGTTACTGTTATTTGATTTCTTTCGAGCCGGTTTTTTGCTTAAGTCTGAGGCTGGCAGAGCGTGTGCTGGTTCGAAACCTTCGATGATCTCTCTGTCTAATACTTTACCGATTAGACGCTCAATTGCGTGTAAATGATCAAATTCATCAGCACTTACCAAAGAAACGGCTTGGCCTGTCGCGCCTGCTCGACCTGTACGGCCAATACGATGAACATAATCTTCAGGCACATTCGGTAGATCGAAATTCACTACTTGAGGCAATTGGTCAATATCAATTCCTCGAGCAGCGATATCTGTTGCAACGAGTACTCTTACAGAGCCGCTTTTGAACTCCGCTAATGCCTTGGTTCGTGCGCCTTGACTTTTATTGCCGTGAATCGCGGCAGCACTGATTTTGGCAGATTCTAACTGACGAACTAAGCGGTTAGCGCCGTGTTTGGTTCTTGAGAATACAAGCACTTGATGCCAGTCATTGTCTTTGATCAATTGACTCAAAATTTGCGACTTCTGCTTTTTGTCTACGGGGCAAATCCACTGTTTAACCGTTGAAGCTGTGGAATTGGCAGGGGTGACAGAAATCTCTACAGGGTTAGATACAAAGGCTTGGGCCAATTTTCTAATTTGTGGTGAAAATGTCGCTGAAAATAGCAGGTTTTGACGCTGTGAAGGCAAAAACTTCAGGATTTTCTTAATGTCATGAATAAAGCCCATATCGAGCATACGATCAGCTTCATCTAGGACAAGAACTTCTAGTTGGCTAAATTTAACAGCACCTTGATTGTGCAGATCAATCAATCGGCCGGGAGTCGCTACTAAAACATCGACTCCGCCTCTTAATTTGGCAATTTGTGGATTAATTTTGACGCCGCCAAAAACTACGGTCGAACGTATGGCTAAATTTTTTGAGTAGCTCTCTACACTATCGTTTACTTGAGCGGCAAGTTCTCTGGTTGGAGTAAGAATTAGCGCTCTAACATGCCCGCGTTTAGCAGGTGTACCATGACTTAATCTCTCTAAAATCGGAAGAGTAAAGCCTGCGGTTTTACCAGTACCCGTTTGTGCTGCAGCCATAAGGTCGTGACCTTCGATGACCGCAGGAATTGCCTGCTCCTGAATAGGGGAAGGTGTTGAATAGCCTTTGGCATCGATCGCATCAAGAATAGGGCTAGATAAACCAAGCTCTGTAAAGTTCATAATTATCTCTTAAGGAAAGCGTTCTTCGCGTGTAAACGTTCAGGTCGATCTTTTAAAAAGCGACTTTTAACACGCTGTCATAGTGTTTGATTGGAGCTATGGGCATCACACTGAACGTTGCGAGGCCTTAGGAGATAGGGGAGAACCGTACTACATTCCTGCTCTACAGGTAGCTCGTAGTACTCTTAAAAACGTAGTTTGCTTAAGATAATACGATACTAGGTAATCAATGCGCGGATATTAGCATTATAAAAGGCGCATAGCAGCTTAAACTTCGCTTTAGGGACTTTATCCTGGTGCGAGAGTTACGTCACCGGTGTTTCTCATGATGTTGTTTTACTTATCAGCAAGGAATCTAGTTGAATTTTTAACATATTAATTTGCTTTTAATTAATTTATTTCGTTGGGAGTAAAGTCTTCCAGCATACTGTTTTAAGCCAGTTTACGGTTGAATTGAACTACTCAAAGTGCCTTACAAATTGAAATCCACTCACCTTGTAAGGTTATTTGCTTCTGCGTACGTATGTATTTTTTGCTAAACAATGACTTATAGCTAGACTGTTGTTGTAACCGTTTGAAGTACATGAATTAACTTTCCACTAATACACGGCCAATCAGCACAGAAAAGCTGGAAATATGGAAGTTTGTAAAGTGCATTAAGGGATTAAACGCATGAATAGCTATGTTGATCACCATAAAATTCTTATTTGTGACGATTCACTGACAAACGTTTTAATTCTTAGCAAATTAATTGAAACTGAAATCAGTAATACATCTATCACTTCTTTGACGGACCCTCGAAAAGTTTTACCTCAACTTGAGCAGCAGGACTTCGATCTAATATTGTTAGATCTCGAAATGCCAGGATTAAATGGATTTGAAGTTTTGTACCAAATACGTCAACGCTGGGAAATGGATCAACTCCCAGTAATCATACTCACGGGCTCTACTGGGGCAGATCTTCGCAATAAAAGCTTATCTAATGGTGCTAATGATTTTATGAATAAGCCATTCGATCAAGCTGAAATATGCCTTAGAGTAAATAATACATTAAAGATTGCTAATGCTCATAAAGTACTTTCATCCGAAAAAAATCAATTAGAGTCACTTGTACAAAATAGGACCCAAGAATTAGATAAAACGGTAGAGAGCGTAATCCAATTATTAGGAATGATTGGGGAGTATAAGGATACTGAAACAGCTAAGCATGTCTTAAGGGTTGGAAAAATTAGTCGGGTTCTCGCTTTGGGGGCCGGGTTGCCTGCGGATCTTGCTTACATGCTTGAAAAAGCAGCACCATTGCATGACATAGGTAAGGTAGGCGTGCCAGATCGAATTTTATTAAAACGAGGTCCTCTGGACGAAGAAGAAATGAGGATCATGAAGCAACACACTGAACATGGATACAATCTTTTATCTGGCAACGATGCTCTAGTTATACAATTAGCCCGCAGTATTGCCGCTACACATCATGAACGCTGGGATGGGAATGGATACCTACGAGGTCTTAGCGGAGAATCTATACCCATCGAAGGACGTATTACATCTGTGGCTGATGTATTTGATGCTTTAGTCAGTGAACGACCTTATAAGAAAGCTTGGTCATATGAGGATGCCACCGATTATATAGTAAAAGAATCTGGTAAGGCGTTTGATCCAAACCTCATTCTTATTTTTCAACAACACTTGGATGACATTATCCAAATTCAACAAGAATTAGCTGATTGACTAGGATTGATGGCTCAATTGAATTCAATCGATGGATTGATCGTGTCTACAGATACCTTGAAACTTTATAAACATCGAAGCGAATACTCCGAGATTAGATGTTTGTCTTGCAGAACAATAATTATCTCAAGATTATTGGAAAGACTGTAGGGTATAATTGAAGACCATTTTCGATAAGTGCGCTTTACGCATCGTTTTCAGAGGTTTCTATGTCAAATGAGTCTGGCAATCCATCACTAGAGCAGTTACAAGAATACAATGAAGAGCAGCTTTATAGTTTCTTTATTGCGGAATCGGTAACTAATGAGCAGATTTGGATTTTGACAGATGAGTACGGTTGCGTGATGTTAAACACAGACGAAGAAGACTGTGTACCGGTTTGGCCGTCACAAGAGCTAGCACAAGCCTGGGCAACCGAAGAGTGGAGTGAGTGTAAACCTGAAGCGATCAGTCTCTCTGTTTGGCATAAGCGCTGGACGCCAGGTCTAGAAGAGGATGGCTTCGCAGTTGTGGTTTGTCCTTTCGAAAGCCAAGATGGCATTGTTACTTATGCAGATGAGTTAGAGAAAGCTTTACAGAAAAAGGCTGCTAAATTAGCGCGTAAATGATCTATTTAGTTCGATCTATATAAGGCTGTAGGTTCTCACTATAGCCTTCCTTTCATTGAATATTTCCTATATTAAGAATTTTTCACTGGGCGTATACCTGCCTTTCTGGGAAAATAGTCCTTAATTTCATATTTAAGTAGCCTCGTTTTATGCCTCGTTCCGCTCCTGATTTGTTTTCATACCCTAAATATTGGGCTGAATGTTATGCGCCAGCACCTTTTCTTCCAACTTCAAGAGAAGAGATGGATGCATTGGGGTGGGATAGCTGTGATGTCATCATTGTGACTGGTGATGCTTATGTTGACCATCCGAGCTTTGGCATGGCGGTGATGGGGCGAGTGCTTGAATCGCAAGGTTTCAGAGTAGGTATCATCAGTCAGCCTGATTGGACCAGTGCTGAAGCTTTCAAGGAGTTAGGCCAACCGAATCTCTATTTTGGCATCACTGCTGGCAACATGGACTCTCTTATCAATCGTTACACGGCCGATAAACGTACGCGTCATGATGATGCTTATACGGCTGGTGGCCTTGGTGGTAAAAGGCCGGATCGTGCGGTGATTGTGTATAGCCAGCGCTGTAAGGAAGCTTATCGTGAGACGCCTGTAGTACTCGGTGGTATTGAGGCAAGCCTGCGTCGAATTGCTCAGTATGATTACTGGAGTGATAAGGTTCGTCGTTCGGTATTACTGGATGCGACAGCAGATATCTTGCTTTATGGTAATGCTGAGAGAGCTATTGTTGAGCTTACTCACCGTTTAGCTAATGGTGAAACCATTGAAGAGATTCAAGATCTTCGAGGAACTGCGATACTAAAAACAGCCTTACCTGCCGATTATATTGAAGTTGATTCAACCCGTATTGATTGGCCGGGTTACATCGATCAATTACCAAACCCTTATGAATATACCGATGCGGCGACCTGCGATAAAAAAGACGCGTCTAAGGCCGATGAGCCTCAACCTCTGCGTGTTATTCCTGCGCCGCTAAAAGGTAAAGAAAAGCTACCTGACGAAACCTATATTCGTTTACCGTCTTTTGAAAAAGTTTCTAAAGATCCTGCTTTGTATGCTCATGCATCGCGCGTTCTGCATCAAGAAGCGAACCCGCACAATGCGCGAGCTTTGGTGCAAAAGCATGGTCATCGAGAGCTATGGGTTAATCCACCGCCAATTCCTTTAGAAACGGCGGAAATGGATAAGGTGTTTGGCTTACCTTATCAGCGTATTCCGCATCCGCGTTACGGTGATCACAAGATTCCTGCTTTCGATATGATCAAGTTTTCGATCAATATCATGCGTGGTTGTTTTGGCGGTTGTACTTTCTGTTCTATTACCGAACACGAAGGACGTATTATTCAGAGCCGATCCCATGAGTCTGTGATCAATGAGATCGAAGATATCAAAGAGAAAGTACCTGGCTTCACTGGTGCTATCTCTGATTTAGGTGGTCCTACATCAAACATGTATCACCTGAATTGTAATGATCCAGATATTCAGGCTTCTTGTCGTAAGCTTTCGTGCGTCTATCCAACCATCTGTAAGAACCTGGATACTGATCATAGCCCTACGACTGAGTTATACCGCAAGGCGCGTAAGGTAGAAGGTGTACATACCGTTTCGATCTCTTCTGGTTTACGTTACGACCTTGCGGTAGAGGACCCAGAGTATGTGAAAGAGCTTGTGACTTATCACGTAGGTGGTTACCTCAAAATTGCGCCTGAGCACAGTGAGGATGGCACGCTATCCAAGATGATGAAGCCGGGCATGGGAACTTACGATGCATTCAAAAAAATGTTTGATCGTTTCTCTCGTGAAGCTGGTAAAAAGCAGTATCTGATTCCTTACTTCATTGCTGCGCATCCGGGTTGTGAAGATGAAGATATGGTCAATCTTGCTCGTTGGCTGAAGAAGAATGAGTTCAAAGTAGATCAGGTACAAACCTTCTATCCATCACCAATGTCCTTGGCGACGGCAATGTACCATTCGGATAAAAACCCGCTGAAAAAAGTGACGTATAAGAGTGAAAAACTCTACACGCCTAAGAATACTGAGCAACGTAAAGTTCAGAAGGCGTTGCTTCGATACCATGATCCTGAGAACTGGCCGTTATTACGCCAAGTGCTGCCGAAAATGGGCCATAGTGACCTAATCGGTGAGCGTGAATCATGTTTGATCCCAGAGGAAGAGAAGAGCTCTAACTCCAATCGCAGAGGTGCAAATAAAAAGCCTGCAGTAAAATCAAAAGCTGCGGGTAAGCATAAGAATGCGAGTGCTAGACGACAAGATTCAAAAGCGGGCAAATCATTTGCTAAGCCGGCTAAGAAACGAGTAGGTGGTAAGCCGAGTGGTAAGAAGCAAAGAATGAAGAGTGTAAAACCTCGTTAATAATGAACATGTCATTTAAATGCACTAAGTGTGGTTTTAAATGTCAAAATTGTGCTGTTGTCTACCAGGAGCATTGCTACAATAGCAGTAAGGTTTAGTTGAGCTAAACGTTCATGCTAAGTTACCTAAATGTGGAACGTCTTGAGGAGGGTTGGTCATGACTACCGATAAAATACACCCTAAATTTACTGAAGCGATGGAAAAGCTCACTCAGATGAGTGAAGAAGAGAGATTATCTGAGGAAAATAAGGAGCTTTTTGAACAAGCGATGAATTATGCGCCTTTAGATATTCAGCCAAAATTAGCCGCTATTCGTAAAAAATATGACGAACTGCATTAATTTGAAAGAACTCCCAAAAAATGTCGCGTAGGCGGCATTTTTTATGTCAGTAATTTATCTAATAGCTCATCGTCGATAAACTCATCTGCTGCTTGGAGGTTGGAGGTGAACTCCTCATCTTCAGGTGCATCAAAGAAGAAACCGAATCCAAAACTATGTATAAAGGTTTCAAGTCCTTCTAAGCAATACTCTCGATATAGATCTACCTGTTCATTTAATTCTTCACTGTCTGTAAGAGCTATCTCTTCTAACTGTTCTATTGCCGTTAAAACCCCTCTATTTAAGGACTCATTGATTAAATTAATAAAGCGATCCAGAGATTGTTCTTCACTTAACTCAGGTAGTGCGTTGCGAAAAAGAGGGAATTGCTGAGTGATATATTCAAGTGTCGCAGTGGCGATTTCTTGAGGGCCAACATTACCTGACGGTGCAGGGTTAGATCCTAAGAACGAATTGCCTGTTTCATTTTGGAGCTCTTGGCCTAATAGCATTATGACTTCTTCATAAACTTGCGCCAAAGGAGGATATAAAGCCCGGTCTGCTAAATTTGTATGGAAGTTAGAATGTATGTCTGGGTAAGGGCTAAAGCTGGTTTGGTGTACCTGTTTATTGATGTCTTGCAGCTGAGGTTCATTCTGCGGCGGTTTGTGTTTTGTTGATGTCACTTGCATAAGCTGTCCGTCCGTTTTATTGATTTCTCCTTACATATAAGTATTGGACATCGGGCCCGATCGTGACTGATTTATATTCAATTTAAACGGCCGTTTTGAAAAAAGTTTTCAGCATGAAAGTTTTTGAATGAGAACATCCTTTTAAATGTAGTAAGTGTCATCTTCTGCAGTAAGTGCGTAAGGGGAGGTGCTGGGTAAAGTGATGTGTAATTCAAACCCTCCGTCATTAGGTGATTGAAGCTCGATGCTTCCGCCTAACGCACCTGTGACTAAATTAAAGATGATATAAAGCCCAAGGCCATTGCTTCCTTGGCCAAATTTGGTGGTAAAGAAAGGGTCAAATACTTTGGCGAAGTTTTTGGTTGGAATGCCACAACCGCTATCGGTATAAATTAACTTGATCGCTTTTTCACAGGTGTGGGCGTGGATCTTAATTTTACCGGATTGCTGTTCTGTGAAAGCATGCATGCGGGTGTTGTTGATTAGGTTGTCAAAAATTTGTTGTATCGGGGCTGCAAAGCTGTTCATAGAAATATTATGAGGAATAAGGTTCTCTACTATGATGGAGGATCTAGATAGGCTTTGAGTTTGTCGATTCAAAACCTCCTCAACCAAGTCCCTTAAATCAAGTTGGCTTCTTTTATATTCGTTATCATTTGAGGAAATTTGCTGGCAGCTTAAGATTAGCTCAGCCGTTTTTGCGGTGCTTTTTTCAATTAAGTCAGTGGACTCGAGTACATTGCTCAAAAAGTTTTCTAAAGCAGATTTGGTCATCTCGCCTGAATTGAGCTGATCTTGGATTCTGCTGGTATCTGCTTTCAGGGCTGAGCTAATTGTACGAATGTTGCCAATGGGTGTATTAAGCTCATGGGAAATCCCGGCGACTAGTTTACCTAGAGATGCGAGCTTTTGAGTGTTGGCTAGTTTTAGCATTGTAGCCTTTAGTTCTTCATTGGCTTCTTCTAGCTTTTGAGAATGATCAGAAAGTGATTCGTTAAGTTGTTTGACCTCGGCTTCAGCTACCATTCTTTCGGTTATATCTATTAATGATTCAATGGCACCGACAACATTACCATCTTCATCGTAGAGTCGTTTAGCTGTGAAATAGAGCCATCTATCGATATTACTGCCAAGCTTGGGAAAGAAGCTCTCAACTTCATAAGCATCGTCTATAAACGGTGATCTGCGATGAATACCAGGGTAAAACTGCTCAAGCTGCTCTTCATCATCATCTAAAACTACATCAGCCAAAATTGGGCGAGGTGCTGGGTAAAAGGTTTTCCATTGATCTTTTGTTCCCAAAACATCTTGTGCTGGTATGCCAAAGACTTTTTCGCAGGCTTTATTCCAAATGAGAACCCGATGATCATTGTCGATCACTATAATCGGTTGAGGGTAAGTATGCACAATCTCCTCAAGTAGCTTTTGATCTGGTGTGCTACAGGTATTGCTTGAATTAGGGGGAAGCATACTTAGATTCCAAAATATCAGTCATAGTTTAGTTTTAGACCTGATAGGGAATCTTTTCAAAATAACTTAAGAATTTGAAAGGGCTTAAATATTACTTATAAAGGTAATAACCATTACCTCCGAGGAACTTAGCAGCGTACATCGCTTTATCTGCGTTTCCAATAAGTTTGCTACCGTCTATACCGTGGTCAGGGAATACGGCAATACCAGCACTGGCACCAATGGTTACTTCAACTTCTTCTACCTGCATCGGTTGTCTTAAGGATGCAATGATTTTTTGTGATACGAGTACAGCGCTTTCAACAGAGGCGGTGTCTTCTAATAGAACTGCGAATTCATCACCTCCCTGGCGAGATACGGTGTCAACTTTGCGCACGGCATTAATCAAACGTTGAGAGGCAATGGTAAGTACTTTATCGCCAAAAGGATGGCCATATTTATCGTTGAGTGGTTTGAATTCATTAAGATCGAGATAGATAACAGCACAAAGCGTTTTGTTTCTTTGTGCGTGCTGAACTGCACAAGTTACCCTATCTAGAAACAGTGCTCGGTTAGCAAGGCCAGTTAGGGGGTCGTGGAACGCTAAAAATTCGAGTTTTTCCTGAGCTTGTTTCTGTTCGGTGTTATCTTGAAATTGGCCAATAAAGTGGGTTCTTTCACCTTCTCGATTAAGAACGACGGAAATTTTAATTTTCTCGCTAAATAGCTGACCGTCTTTTTTGCGGCTCCAAGTTTCACCTTCCCAATAGCCTTTGTATTGCAAGTTGCTATTGATGCTTTCAATAAATTCAGGCGCTAACCAAGTAGCATTTATAACGCTGGCGGGTTGGTCGATAACTTCTTGTTCGGTATAGCCTGTAAGTCTAACAAAGGCAGGGTTAACCAACGTGATATTAAAATCTGTGTCTGCGATAACAATAGCTTCATTGCTTTGTCTAACAGCATTCTCAGCTAATTTGCAGATAGAAAGCTGGTCTGTGGTTGGTTGAGCGGATCGCTTCATTAGTCCAATGATACCACTGACCTTGCCGTGTTTATCTTTGAGTGGAGCTTTACTTAACCAGTAGCTGTGCTGGCAATCTGGGTTTAGGCGTAGTCCTTCTAACTCAATATGTGTTTGTGTTAAAAACACTTGAGCATCTGAATCGACAAGTTCGGCGTGAAGGTGTTTTGGGAATATCTGTCGGTCAGTTTTACCTTTAATGCATTTTGCAGGCATATCGAGTAACTCAGCATATGCATCATTTACGTAAAGATACTCGGCTCGACGGTTTTTAATCCAAGCAGGGTGTGGAAGAGCAGAAAGGATTGATAGTTGTTGAGACGCAATTTGGCTGTTCTCTGCCACGGTTGTACTCATTGGAGTATTGGGTGGTAGGGAAGGGCCTAAATCCGGCTGGCCAAATTGATCGTTATCCATTTCTGGTACATCCTGTTGAATTTTTTCTACTTATGGGCGAATCCTTACAGTTTTTATACCAAAGGTCTAGTCATATACAGTGTGACTATATTTATTTGTAGTAGGGCTGTGCATGTCATCTGTTTCATTGAGAGGTTAGGTTAATTAAATGAAGTTTTCAGCAGTGGTTTTTATATCGATTTTGCTTTGGGGGTGTGCTCAACAGCAGCCGTTGCTTGAAAGAGAGCCCGCACCCAAAGCTAAAGGTTGGGATGGTGTTATAGAGAATTACACTGTTTGGCCTGATCGTGTCCAAGAAACATCAGGCCTCGCTTCTCAGGGCGGATTGCTCTGGACCATTAATGATAGTGGCGATGGACCTTATCTTTATGCTCTGGATGGGCAGCACAACATTGTCAAAGTAATCAAAGTAGGGAATGCAAAAAATATTGATTGGGAAGAACTTGCACAAGATGAGTCTTATCTCTACATAGCAGACTGCGGTAATAATCGCGGCAGGCGTATTGAGTTGCAGATTTATAAAGTTGCTTGGAAGAATTTAGAGTCTACTAGAGCGGGAGGTATTGTCTCTCCTGAAATATTGAAGTTTAACTATGCTGATCGACCAGCAAAAGTTGCCCCGAATAGTCATAACTTGGATTGTGAAGCGCTAACAGTGGTCAACGATGAGCTATGGCTTTTCACTAAAAATAGAGAAAACGAACAAACCCATCTTTATAAACTTGATAAGAGTAAAGCAGAGCAATCTGTAACATTGACTGAGCGCTTTGATGTTAAAGGTTTGGTGACAGCTGCTGACTACGACCCTGTTACTAAAAGGTTGGCTTTATTGGGCTATGCCAAGCAGAAGATTTTTGGACATTCTTTTCTATGGGTTGTACCTGTGACTGATGCTCCGAATTGGGAGGAGGCGCGCAGGACTTATATACAGCCTTATGCTCAATGGGAAGCTTTGGTTTGGGACCGGGAGCAGAATGGGCGTCTAGTGCTAAGTACTGAGAAAAGCCTTTTATTGGATGTAGGTGTGGGTGAGCTAAATTTAACTGTCCCTACAGAGTTTCTTTAGCCGCAGAGTGCTAATTCATTTATACTAGCGGCCCTTTTTATTTTTCGAAATTATAAAGTTACGAGTTATGCTTCAAATATATAACACCCTCACTAAAGAAAAAGCTCCGTTTACGCCACTAGAAGAAGGCAAAATCAAAATGTACGTTTGCGGAGTGACCGTTTATGACTTGTGTCATATTGGTCATGCACGTGTGATGGTTGCATTTGATGTTATTACTCGTTTCCTTCGCTCGCAGGGTTGGGATGTGGACTATGTCCGCAACATCACAGACGTAGATGACAAGATCATCAAGCGTGCTGCTGAGAATGATGAAACGCCTGATCAGCTAACTGAGCGTATGATTGCAGCCATGCATGAAGATGAGGCAAAACTTGCTGTTCTTCGTCCTACGCAAGAACCAAGAGCGACTGCGCATATCGGAGATATCATCTCTCTAGTCGAAACACTGGTAGAGAAAGGTTTTGCTTACCCAGCATCCAATGGCGATGTTTACTTCCGTGTAGAGCGCTTTGAAGAGTACGGCAGACTGACCAACAAAAATGTTGATGAGCTACGTTCTGGTGCCCGTGTTGAAGTAGATGAAGCCAAAGAAAGTCCACTGGATTTTGTTTTGTGGAAATCTGCGAAAGAGGGCGAGGTGAGCTGGGATTCTCCTTGGGGTTTAGGTCGTCCAGGCTGGCATATTGAATGTTCAGCTATGTCTAAATGCTGCCTTGGCCCAACATTTGATATTCATGGCGGTGGTCCAGATCTACCATTCCCACACCATGAAAACGAGATTGCACAATCTGAAGCTGCAAACGGTTGTACTTATGTAAATACGTGGATGCACGCAGGTCCTGTGCGTGTGAACTCTGAGAAGATGTCTAAATCTTTAGGTAACTTCTTCACGATTCGTGATGTGCTGGAAAAATACAACGCTGAAGTTGTTCGTTTCTTCCTCGCGCGTGTTCATTATCGTACTTATATCGATTACAGCGAAGATAGTTTGAAAGAAGCGCGTGTAATGTTGGAGCGTTTCTACCAAGCGCTGCGTGGTGTGGAAATTTCTGATGAAGCACTAGCAAATGATTTTGATGCGCGTTTCGTTGAAGCGATGAATGATGACTTCAACACACCAAAAGCAATCTCAGTTCTGTTTGAGCTTGTGAATGAGCTGAACAAAGCTACACGTGAAAACTCACCAGAGGCAGGTAAACTTGCCGGTCAATTGGTGCGCCTAGGTTCTATTCTTGGTTTATTGCAACAAGATGCTGATGCCTTCTTGAAAGGCGAAGACAAAGAGGGTGAGCTTAGTTCTGATGAAATCGAAGCGTTGATTGTTCAGCGTGCGGAAGCGAAGAAAGCGAAAAACTTCGCAGAGTCTGATCGTATTCGTGATGAGTTGGCAGAGCAGGGCATCATTCTAAAAGATAGCCGCGAAGGTACGACTTGGTTCAGGGAAGCCTGAGTCGGTTGATAGCGGAAATAAAAAAGGCAGCCTAGGCTGCCTTTTTTATGGAGTAACAAACTTAAGCGTCTTGCTTGTTTGCCGCTTCTAAAGTGTTTTCCATAAGTGTAGCCACGGTCATTGGGCCTACACCGCCTGGAACAGGGGTAATAAAACCGGCTTTCTCTGCTGCAGCTTCATAACCAACATCACCGACTAGGCGACCATCTTCAAGCCGATTGATGCCTACATCAATTACTGTAGCGCCTTCTTTGATCCACTCACCTTTCACAAGGCCAGGAATGCCAACACCAACTACTACAAGATCTGCACGACGAACGTGCGCTTCAAGATCTTTTGTGAAGCGGTGAGTTGTGGTTACAGTACAACCCGCCAGAAGCAGTTCTAATGTCATAGGGCGACCAACGATGTTAGATGCACCAACTACGACTGCTTCCATACCATGTAGATCTTGACCTGTAGATTCAAGCAGCGTCATAACGCCTTTTGGAGTACAAGGGCGAAGAACAGGCATGCGCTGAGCTAGGCGACCTAAATTGAAAGCGTGGAATCCATCAACATCCTTTTCTGGGCGGATGCGTTCAAGGATCTCATTGCCATCTAGATGTTCTGGTAGAGGAAGCTGTACCAAAATACCGTTAACTGAATCATCTTGGTTTAGTTCATCAACAAGATTCAGTAGTTCCTCTTGAGTCGTTTCTGCAGGCAGGTCAAAAGAGCGGGATTCAAATCCTACATCCTGACAAGCGTTCTTTTTATTACGAACATAAACCTGAGAAGCTGGGTCCATACCTACAAGTAGTACTGCTAGGCAAGGAGCTTTTTTACCGTCGTTGATACGCTGCTGAACACCTTCAGCAACCTGACGGCGAACATCTGCGGCAATTTGCTTGCCATCAATAATCTGTGCGCTCATTTAAAGGGAGGGTCCTTTATTAAGTTTTATCTGGGGTGAATTCTCTCATGGTTGAGTATTTCGTCCAAGCGCCTTTTGTGAATTAGCTATATAAGTAGGTACAAGTAATTGAGAAGTAAGATAGTAGGCGTGCATTTGCATCAAAAAAACTGAAACTGGGGGCTAGAGTATCAATCGGATCAATTTGATAGCCAAAAATGGGATAACTGCTTGATAAATAGCCAATTATTGGTTGTTAGATGATCAATATAAAACTTTTGAAATAAAAGATAAAAAAAGTGTTGACGGCAAAATTTAGGGTGTATATTATGCGCACCTCCTCAAGACGAGGCGGCCAAAACAAAGCGCTAGACGCTAGTTAAGGCCAAAGTCTGAGGTCTGACAAATGAGTCGGGCGCCTATAGCTCAACTGGATAGAGCAACGCCCTTCTAAGGCGTAGGTTCCAGGTTCGAGTCCTGGTGGGCGTGCCATTTGTTAGAGCGAGATTTAGTGGTGGATATAGCTCAGTTGGTAGAGCTCCGGATTGTGATTCCGGCGGTCGTGGGTTCGAGCCCCATTATCCACCCCATTAAATCTCTTGTGTAGTCTGCGGACGTGGTGGAATTGGTAGACACGCCAGATTTAGGTTCTGGTGCCGCGAGGTGTGAGAGTTCGAGTCTCTCCGTCCGCACCATGTACTACACAAAAACGATCGTTATGGTGGATATAGCTCAGTTGGTAGAGCTCCGGATTGTGATTCCGGCGGTCGTGGGTTCGAGCCCCATTATCCACCCCATTAACGATACACATAGATTGCGGACGTGGTGGAATTGGTAGACACGCCAGATTTAGGTTCTGGTGCCGCGAGGTGTGAGAGTTCGAGTCTCTCCGTCCGCACCATTTACAACGAAGCGTTGTTTTGGTGTAATCAGTTTCAAGCTATGTGTAAAAAAGATCTATCTGCGGACGTGGTGGAATTGGTAGACACGCCAGATTTAGGTTCTGGTGCCGCGAGGTGTGAGAGTTCGAGTCTCTCCGTCCGCACCATTGATTGATCTTTAAATCTTCTCTCATTAAAAGCTGCTTCTAGCTTATAAAATCCTTACTTTTGTTTTTGTTTATCTGATCATAAAAGCTATTTCTAGCTTATTTTTTGATCTAGGTGATCTATCTAATAATAATTTTCATTTCTTATACGTTATTTTGCTTACTAAACTTGACTAATTAAGCTGCTTGCCGGAGAATTTCGCGCTTTGATTTTGCTCGAAATTTACGAGCGGCTGTGCAGATCAAGCAGCGTTAGCAATACGTCGGTCTGTTGAAGATTATTGATTCAAGCATTTTATTTGTGAGGCATTACATGCAAGTTTCCGTTGAAACGACTTCTGGCCTAGAGCGCCTGTTGAAGGTTTCCGTACCAGCAGAGCGCATCGATCAGGATGTTAACAAGCGTATCCAGCAGACTGCACGTACAGTACGTATCGACGGTTTCCGTCCTGGTAAAGTACCTGTAAAAGTTGTTAAGCAGCGTTACGGTAAAGGTATTCGTGAAGAAGTTCTTGGCCAAGTAGTTCAGGAAAGCTTCTACCAAGCGCTTCAGCAGGAAGAGATCAACCCAGCTGGCACGCCTGCAATCGAATTCACAAAAGATGTTGAAGGTGAGAACCTTGAATACACTGCGAAATTCGAAGTTTACCCAGAGATCGCTCTGGCTGATTTCTCTAAAGTAGAGATCGAAAAGAAAGCGGCTGAAGTAAATGATGCTGATCTTGATCAGATGATCGAAACGCTACGTAAGCAGCAAGCTGAGTGGAACGAAGTTGAGCGCGCTGCAGCTGAAGGCGATCGCGTACGCATCGATTTCGAAGGTTTCATCGACGGTGAAGCATTCGACGGTGGTAAAGGTGAAGGTATGGACCTTGTTCTAGGTTCTAACTCAATGATTCCTGGTTTCGAAGACGGTCTAGCGGGCGCTACTGCAGGTGCAGATGTTGAGCTAAACGTTACTTTCCCAGAAGAATACCAAGCTGAAAACCTTCAAGGTAAAGACGCTGTATTCAAAGTAAAAGTACACACTGTTTCTGAACAAGTTCTTGCTGAACTAAACGAAGAGTTCTTCGAGAAGTTTGGTCTAGAAGAGAAGACTGAAGAAGCTTTCCGCGCTGAAGTTCAGAAGAACATGGAGCGTGAGCTTAAGCAGGCTCTTAAAATGAAACTTAAAGATGCTGTATTCACTCAGCTTCTAGAAGTTAACCCAATCGAAGTGCCAGCTGCACTAATCGATGGTGAAATCGACAACCTACGTCGTCAAGCGGTAATGCAGTTTGCGGGTCCAGATTCTGATATGGATCCAAACATGCTTCCAAAAGAGATGTTCACTGATCAGGCAGACCGCCGTGTTAAGATCGGTCTTCTAATGCAAGAAGTGATCAAAGTAAATGAACTAGAAGCTGACGAAGCTCGTGTTAAAGAAACACTAGAAGAGATGGCTGAAACTTACCAAGATCCTCAGCAAGTTATCGATTGGTACATGGGTAACGAAGAGATGCTAGGTCAGATCAAAGGTCTAGTTCTTGAAGAGCAGGTTGTAGATAACCTACTTGAAGCTGCTACAGTAACAGACGTTACTGTTAGCTACGAAGATGCAATTAAGCCAGAGCAGGGTACTGCAGCTTAATTAACGCTCTTCTGACGTAAAAGTCACTACTGTAAAAGCGACAGTTAGCGAAAGCTGGCTGTCGTTTTTTTGTTTTTAGCGCATGATAAATGCAGTGTTGTTGGTTAAAGCTATTGCCTGAATTAATCAACGTAGTATTATCGAGTGCTTGTGTTTAGGTTATTTCCGTTTTAAGGAGTGATACATGGCGGATTTTGGTAAAGGTGGCTCAGATATTTTGAGTAGTCTAGTGCCTATGGTAGTAGAGCAGTCGGCTCGTGGTGAGCGTGCATACGATATCTACTCCCGTCTGTTAAAAGAGCGTGTGATCTTTCTTGTAGGTCCTGTAGAAGATCATATGGCTAATCTGGTTGTTGCGCAGTTGCTGTTCCTAGAAGCGGAGAACCCGGATAAGGATATTCATCTCTATATTAATTCCCCGGGTGGATCTGTAACTGCAGGTATGTCTATTTATGACACTATGCAGTTCATCAAGCCAGACGTAAGCACGATGTGTTTGGGTCAGGCAGCGAGTATGGGTGCATTCCTATTAGCCGGTGGCGCTGAAGGTAAGCGTTTTGCGTTACCTAACTCTCGTGTAATGATTCATCAGCCACTAGGTGGATACCAAGGTCAGGCGACTGATATTGAGATTCATACCAAAGAGATTTTGAGTATTCGTCATAAATTGAATACGTTGTTAGCAGAGCATACAGGTCAAGATCTAGAAACGATCTCTCGTGATACAGATCGTGATAACTTCATGGACCCTTACGCTGCTAAAGAATACGGTTTAATTGACGAAGTGCTTGATCGTCGTAACACTGATTAAGCCTGAGTAGAAATTGTTACTATAATCATAAGATTCACCCTGTTTGTTTGTATAAGGGTTGAAATGTGAAACAGAGTAGCAATATAGGGTATAGCCCTGATAAAGAATTATGAGGAAGTCGAATGACCGACGAAATCAAAGGTAAAGATGGCGATGACAGCGGTAAGTTGCTGTACTGCTCATTCTGCGGAAAAAGCCAGGATGAAGTACGTAAGCTAATTGCTGGTCCGTCCGTTTTTATCTGTGACGAATGTGTTGATCTATGTAATGACATCATTCGTGAAGAGATACAAGAAGCAGAGCCTCAGGAAGAGAGCGATCATCTGCCGACTCCAGAAGAGCTAAGTGCGGCTCTGGATGAATATGTTATTGGCCAAGATCGCGCTAAGAAAGTACTTGCTGTAGCGGTATACAATCATTACAAGCGTCTACGCTTCCAAAAGAGCAGCAATTCAGACGTTGAGCTAGGCAAAAGTAATATTCTTCTTATCGGCCCTACGGGTAGTGGTAAGACCCTGCTTGCTCAGACGCTAGCACGCCTATTGAATGTGCCATTCACTATTGCTGATGCGACTACGCTAACTGAAGCAGGTTATGTAGGTGAAGATGTAGAAAACATCATTCAAAAGCTTCTGCAGAAGTGTGATTACGATGTAGAGAAAGCTCAGCTTGGTATTGTCTACATTGATGAAATCGATAAGATTTCACGTAAGTCTGATAACCCATCCATTACGCGTGACGTATCGGGTGAGGGTGTACAGCAGGCGTTACTTAAGCTGATTGAAGGTACGGTTGCTTCTGTTCCTCCACAAGGTGGCCGTAAGCACCCTCAGCAAGAGTTTTTGCAGGTAGACACGTCTAATATCCTGTTTATCTGTGGTGGTGCATTTGCTGGCCTAGAGCAGATTATTCGTGATCGTTCAGAAAAAGGTTCTATCGGATTCAGCGCTGTTGTTAAGAGCAAAGATGAAGAGAAAACGGTTTCTGACAGCCTTCGTGAGCTAGAGGCAGAAGATCTGGTTAAATACGGTCTGATTCCTGAGTTTGTAGGTCGTCTACCAATGGTAGCAACACTTGCTGAACTGGATGAGGAAGCGTTGATTCAGATTCTGACTGAGCCGAAGAACAGTTTGACTAAGCAGTATGCTGCACTGTTCGATATGGAAGGCGCTGAAGTTGATTTCCGTGAGGCTGCTTTAAAGGCGGTTGCACGTAAAGCGCTTGAGCGTAAAACAGGCGCACGTGGTTTGCGTTCTATTATGGAAGCGACATTGCTAGATATTATGTATCAGCTGCCTTCTATGGAGAATGTAAGCAAGGTTGTGATCGATGAGGGCGTTATCGAGGGTGATAACGATCCTATCCTCATTTATGAGAACACAGATCAACCTAAAGCGATGCCGGACGAATAAGCGTTCCAGAATGTGTTATAAAAAAGGATAGCTTTGCTATCCTTTTTTTGTGGCTAATTGAAATGGTGAAAAATGTCAGACGCAAATGATCAAGGATTTCAGCAGCTCAGTGACGAGCTGAAAACGGAGTTCTACTCTAGCGTTAAGGAAGCGATGGAGGAATTAGATCACTGTTTTAGTTCCTTGAACTGTAATTACGATCCTGAAATTGTTAATCAAATGTTTAGGGCGGTGCATTCAGTTAAAGGCAACTGTCATATGGTGTTTCTCGACAGTATTGCTGATGTTTGCCATAGGCTCGAAGATTTAGTTGATCAATTTCGCAAAAATCAGCTCCCTTATACACCCGTGCAAGGAGAGTTCATCGCTTTTGTTTTTACCCGATTAGAACAGCTTGTCGCTGATAAGGTTAGCGGTCTTGATGTTAGTTCGTCTGATATTGAGCTTCTAGAAAAGGGTGTGCTGCAGGTTTATCAGTCTGGCCAGTCATCACGCGACAAAGTGACTCAAGCAACCTTAGAAAGCTTCTCAGGCATACTCACAGCCACACAGAGTATAAATGAGAGCGTGTTGGATAAGCTTGAGGCGCAAGAGCAGTTAAAAGATTTTGATGATCTGGCTTTTATGGGGCAGGTTGCAAAAATTCTGCAGGCAAAATCCATTCAGCAACAAGGCGATCTTTCTAAGCTCATTACTATTGGCTGTTTGCTAAATGATCAGCTGCCTAATTCTGATCTCGAAGATCAGTTGGTTGCGGCGTTTAATTTTCAGAATTTGGGAAGTAAATTTGTCCCTTCGCCTGTTTTTGATATTGGGCTCGAATCTGCGGAATGGGAAAAAGCTAAGGCGCGAGAGCAAGTTGAGCTATCAGCAGGTTTTTTAAAGCTAGGCGGTAAATGGCTAGCCGCTTCAAAGCTGATTGAGTGTAGTTTTGAGCGCTATGATGGCCGAGGACCGTTTGGTCTAAAAGGAGATGATATTCCAGCGGGGAGTATGATTCTCTCAATGCTTAAGTTCTATCAGCAAAATTATCTGCGCTTAAGGAAGGACCACAAGCAAAAAATCGCGGTTGCTAAAACGATCAGTCGTATCAATAGTGAAAGCGGTTATAGATTTAATCCGAAGCTGGTTGAGTTGCTGACTCAACTAGGCCGTTCAGATCCTGATAAAATGACGCTGTAACGGTCGCTCTGCCGAATAGGTAAGCTGTATGGGTTATTCCATATTAGTCAGCTAAGTTAGAAGAGGCAAACTGTATTTGGTTTTAATCTGATTTGGAGGCTAAATGCCGCAGAAACAATTAGAGTTTGACGGTGATGGAGAGGTATATATTCTCTCCGAAAACTAAAAAAAGCGCATGGGCTACCCTATGCGCTTTTTTTTGTGGAGAGCTGGGCCTATTAGCGATTAGCTAATGCAGGCTTCAGCTTCTCGTTCATCTCAACTAGGCACTTCTCAGTTGTTTCCCAGTCGATACAAGCATCTGTTACAGATACGCCGTATTCAAGCTCGCTTAGATCTGCAGGGATAGACTGGTTGCCCCAAGCAAGGTTACTTTCAATCATTAGGCCAACAATAGATTTGTTGCCATCAATGATTTGGTTGGTCGCATTTTCAGCTACAAGTGGCTGAAGAGCTGGGTCTTTACTTGAGTTTGCGTGGCTGCAATCAATCATAATGTTGTTTGCTAGGCCTGCTTTATCTAGCGCTTGTTCACAAAGCGCTACGTTTACAGAATCGTAGTTTGGCTTACCGCCACCACCACGAAGTACAACGTGACCATACTGGTTTCCTTTAGTGTGTACGATAGAAACCTGACCACTCTCATTAATACCTAGGAAGCGATGTGGTGCGCTAACAGACTTAAGTGCGTTTGTAGCAACCTCTAGGCCGCCATCAGTACCGTTTTTGAAACCTACAGCGCAAGATAAACCAGAAGACATCTCACGGTGAGTCTGAGACTCAGTAGTACGTGCGCCGATTGCTGACCAAGAGATCAAATCTTGCATGTACTGTGGAGAAATTGGATCTAGTGCTTCAGTTGCTAGTGGTAAACCCATTTCAGATAGATCTAAAAGAAGTTTACGTGCAGTGTGCAGGCCTTTTTCGATCTCGAAAGAGTCGTTTAGGTCTGGGTCGTTAATAAGACCTTTCCAGCCTACTGTCGTACGTGGTTTTTCAAAATACACGCGCATAACCAGATATAAGGAATCTTTAACTTTTTCCTGAAGCTCAACCAGTTTCTTGCCATATTCGATAGCTGCTTCTGTATCGTGAATAGAGCAAGGGCCCACAACAACGAATAAACGAGGGTCCTTACGGTCAAGAATATCGCGAACAACAGAGCGGCCTTGCATTACTGCTTCAGCTGCTTTCTCAGAAATTGGCATTTCAGCCTTAAGCGCATCTGGGGAAATCAGAACGCTATTTGATTCGATATTTAAATCTTCAACACGTGTATCGGTCATTAGTTCTTATCCTACAATAGAGAGCTATTTAACGTTATTGAGCGCTTTTAGCGCTGGGGCTCTCTAGACTCTTTGTCAATGTGTCGCTTGTTTTACCATAAACCTATGAAGGTTATAAGTATGCAGATGGTCTATTCTGCGCCAAATCAAAACAATGGCAGTTGTTTCTACTAATTAAAGTGCTTTTACGAGTGCTGTTCGATAAAAAAGGCGTGGTAAACTATGTAAATCCGATTGATAGCGAACTGTTAGGCATAAAAGTTGTCAATCAAGCGTCTGCGAGATTAATCCATAGGAAACGCTGTGTTGTATCTATTTAAACGAGTTTTTTGGTTACAGTTTTTACTTATCCTATCTGTAGCTTCCCCGAATGTGACAGCGGGACTATTTGATCAAAACCCTTTTGGTGAAAAAGGCCCTGTTCAAGTAGAAAAAGCGTTTGTTTTTGGTCATGTGCAAGAAGGTGATACTTTAAAACTGATCTGGGATATGCCAGATGAGTATTACCTCTATAGAGACAGAATAGAGCTTAAAGATGGCGAAACAACACAGATTATCTCACGCAAGAATGCACCGGCTGAATTAAAAGATGACCCATTGTTTGGTCAGGTATGGGTTTATTACGACCGCGCTGAAATAGATCTATCGCTGCTCAGCAAAGTCGATCCAGCAAAAGACGACAAGCTAACCATCACCTATCAAGGCTGTTGGGACGGTGGCGTATGCTATCCGCCAGTTACTAAAGAGATCGCAATAGCAGCATTTACTCCTTCTCAATCAGCTACTGATATGAGTGCCGCTCCAGCAACCATGCAAACAATCAATGCACCTGCAGTGACCGAGCAGGATCGTTTTGCGCAGATGCTTTCTCAGGGCAGCTTAATCGTTACCCTAGGCGCGTTTTTCGTAGCGGGTTTAGCGCTATCCTTAACGCCTTGTGTCTTTCCGATGATTCCAATCCTATCGAGTATCATTGCTGGGCAGGGTAAGCATGTATCGACGGCTAAGGGCTTTGGGCTATCTCTAGTCTATGTTCTGGCTGTATCGATCACTTACACCATTGCAGGTGTACTCGCAGGATTGTTTGGCGAAAATGTTCAGGCGCTTTTCCAAAATGCTTGGATTATCGGCAGCTTCAGTTTGATCTTCGTTTTGCTCTCTTTATCGATGTTTGGTTTTTACGAACTTCAACTGCCAAACAGCATTCAGACCCGTTTAAGTCAGGCGAGCAACAGCCAGAAGGGCGGCACGGTCGCCGGTGTGGCGATTATGGGCTTCTTATCTGCACTTATTGTAGGCCCTTGTATGGCGGCTCCTTTAGCAGGCGCATTAATCTATATCGGCCAAACAGGTGATCCATTCCTAGGTGGTAGTGCGTTATTTGCGATGAGCTTAGGCATGGGCGTACCACTTCTATTGGTTGGCGCTTCTGCAGGAAAGCTACTTCCACATGCTGGCCTATGGATGAACAAGGTCAAAGCAGTATTTGGCGTGCTACTGTTGTTGATGGCCGTTTGGATGCTTGATCGCATTGCACCTACCGTCGTTTCTATGTGGTTAACAGCGATCATCCTCGTTGTATCGGCTGTCTATATGGGCGTGCTGTCTAAAGCGAAAACGGCTAAAGAGAATCTGGCGAAAGGTTTAGGTCTCATTATTTTGCTTTACGGCTTGTCACTAATGATCGGTGCGTTGGCCGGTGGTAATAGCTTTAGATACCCACTAAAAGCATTTGCAGGTGACCAGTCTGCACAAACTGAGGTACTGCCTTTTATAAAAGTGACAACGCCAGAAGCACTTAATAGTGAGTTAGAGATCGCTAAAACCAATGGACAGCCAGTCATGCTAGATTTCTACGCTGATTGGTGTGTTGCTTGTATCGAACTAGAAGTGGTTACCTTTGCTGACTCTCGTGTGCAGAATGCTTTGGCGCCATATCGGGTGATTAAGGTAGATGTGACGGCCAATGATGAACCGGCTAAAAAACTTAATAAAGATTACGCACTGATCGGCCCGCCGGCACTTATCTTCTATGATCGCGAAGGTGCAAAGCTCGATCATAAAACGCTTATTGGCGTTGTGCAGCCAAATGATTTTCTAAATCATATTCGCGATATCTAAAGGGTTTAATCGAATAGAGAGAAAGATTGGCCTCATAAATAAAAAGCCTCGCTAAGTAGCGAGGCTTTTTATTTATGTTCTGATACTTAGACTTGTTACTTTTGAGGCTTAGGTAACACGGGTTTCTCAGCGTTGGATAAGTACGTCTTCCATATCTCTGCTGTTCGCTCGGCAGTTTTATCTATCATACAAAAAATAGATACGAATGCTTTCTTTCTACCTTCTTCCCAGATCGCATAGATAGAATCACAGTGAGAGGCTATGTGTGTTTCCCAGTCTTTCTGGGCAAATTTGATGCTCTCGAGCGCAGCTTTATTATTGCCATGTAGCTCGTAAGTTGCGTCTAAATACTTTGTCATTTGATGGTGTGCAACTTCGAGTTTAATAGCCGCACATCGATTCATCTGGATGCTGGTTTTAGCATCTTCACAGTTCTTGGCAGCAGCGTGAGGTGATAGCAGGAATGTTAGGCTCAATAAGCTGGAAATAATGAGTTTATTTATGTTGTAAGCCTTAATTGCCCTATTGAATTAAATAAGTAGAGGATTGGAGTGAGAGGCTTCATTTACAAAGGGGAAAGGTATTCCCCTTCGCTTATTCATTTAGCGTTACTTGAACTCTTTAGCTTGTGGAAGCTCTTTGAAAGACATCAGAGTGGATTCCATTTTATGACCGTTAGCATTAAACCAATCCGTGACCGCTTTACTTTGATCTTTGCCATAAATGCGGTGGGAGTAGTTCATTACAACGCCAGTTTGGTTCTCTACGCTGATTAGGAACATATTTGCTTCTGAGCTTTTATCGCTGGTTGTCATTGTAGCTAGAAGAAACAGGCTAGGGTCACGTGGGTCAGGGCCGGCGATCGCTTTAATAATCTTTCCTTTCCCGTTGTACGCGGCTAAAAACTTTTCTGCAAAAGGTTTTAAATCAGACTTTTTTTCACTTCTTCTGCGAAGGTGAAGGAGATCATATCTTTGTGTGAAGAAAGATCGGTTTGGTCAGCAGGTGTATATTGGTGTACTGAGCTTTCGGTAGCTCTGTATGTATATTCGTCACGGTTAAAATTGATTGCTGATGGCTTGCCTGCATAAGCGGTAGAGATGCTAACTAATACAAGTGCGATTGAAGTGAGTAGCTGTTTCAAAATTCCTGTCCTTTTTATAGTTATGAGTTTGATTTATAAGAATTCTGTCGATCAATAATGAAAGATTTTATCAGTGTTAATGGGTTTCCCAGTCTGCATGGAATGCTAAAGTAAGCTTTAGACTTACCAAAGTACTAGTCTGGTTTTGAGTGTTTAGTGAGGGGAGTATCTATTCAATGGGAACAGTATGTTGGGAATACTTGATCAGATAAGTCTTCACTTTATAGTAGTATCAAAGCATGTGTTTATGAGGGGAGGTCACTTAGTGATGACAAGTATGTCTAAGAAAATACACAGCGCGCTGGTTATTCTAATAACAGCTTATGTGCCGATTACTTCAGCTTCAGATGCTGAAGAGGGTAAAGAGTTATATGAATCTGTTGCTTTGGAACGAACGATCAGTGGGGAAGTGTACACCGACGCTAACTGTGAAACCTGTCATAGCTCGGATATCTACACTAGGCCTAATCGTCGAGTGCACACTTATTCGAGATTAGAAGCTCAGGTAGAGATGTGTAACACCATGCTGGATGTTGGCTGGTTCCCTGATGAGGTATCGGCAGTTGCAACTTATCTTAATCAAAAATATTACAAATTTGATTAGAGTATTTTTCTTCTTTTCTAAAGCCGCATTCAGCGGCTTTTTTTATATCTTTCAAATTCCTTTGATATTCAATGTCATAGCGGCCCGTTTTTTGCTGAACCTAAGGTTACTCAAACGTAATTAGTCGATGCGAACCGCGTAATGTTGGATCTGAAAATGAACATAAAACAGCCCGATTTTGTGATGGCTATTATGGGCTATTCTCTTCCAGCCTATGTATTCCGTGGCTTTCAGCAAGGGAGGTAGTGGTCATCAGGAAATCTCTTTTAATTTAATACCCTAATACAAGCTTACTTATCGGAAAATTTGTCTTGGCTTTTAGCTCGGACAACAGATGAGTTTTGCCTAACGTACACAGAGTTTAGGCAAATATTTTCCGCTGAGTATTAACAACCGATTTTTTGTTTTTGTTATTCACAAAAACTGGTTTTTTGCGCCCTGAAGAAATGATTCACGCTTTCTTTTCATAGAACGGCGGGGGTTTATTGACGCAAAAAATCAGCAAGGAGAGAACAATGATTATTCAGACAAGTAATGTACATATGAGTGCTGAGCATCAGAAAACGGAATATAGCTCTCAAACCAAAATGATCGATTGGGGGAGTGAGAGTAATGGATTTCTTGCGCAGTTAAGCGAAGCAAAATCGTTTCTTCGCCAGGAGCAAAGTAGCTTATTTAGTACTCTTGCTGTTGGCCAACAGCCATCGACAGAAGGCGATGATCAGTTTCAGGGTAATTCAGTTCTGGTCTTAACTGATCAAGGTTTGCAGTTTAGAACTGCAGACAACGAGCCAAATATCGCTGAGCAACGAGAGATTACGAAAGCGAGGCTTTGGCAAAGTCTGTTAAATGCTATTAACCCAAAACACATACAAACTGACATTCCCGATGATGTAGAGATCCCAGATGCTGATTCTATTCCGAGCGAAGATGGAATAGGCGGTGTACCCATGCAACTACAACCTATAAAGATGGAAATGTCGTTTAAGGTGACCGAAACCGTTGAGGAGTATGAGTGCTCCAGTTTCCATAGCTGTGGCATGGTAACCACGGCTGATGGTAAGCAGATTGAATTTGATCTGAACCTAGAAATGGAGCGGAGCTACTCAGCTACACGCGAGTTTGAGATGACCAGTATAGTGGAGTTTACAGATCCACTGATTCTGAACTTTGAAGGCAATCACGCAGATCTTTCTGATGAGAAGTTTGAATTTGATCTTGATGCTGATGGTGATAAAGAACTCATAAGTTATCTTACCGGTGAAAGCGGCATGCTAGCTCTAGATAAGAATGAAGACGGCATTATTAATGACGGTACAGAGCTATTTGGTGCTTTAACGGGTAATGGCTTTGCCGATCTTGCCCAATATGACGAGGACGGTAACAACTATATCGATGAGGGTGATTCTATATTCGACGATCTTCTTGTATGGTATAAAACTGAAGATAGCGATTACCTAGAATCATTGGCTGATAGTGGTGTAGGGGCGATCTATTTAGGCTCAACAGAAACGCCCTTCGATATTAAAGGGGAAAATAATCAAGAGAATGGCCGAGTCCGCTCCAGTGGTTTCTACTTAACTGAAGCTGGTGATGTCGGAACGGTACAGCAGATTGATATGGCGGTTTAGCGTCAACTCAATAGCAGGCTAAATACAGACTTTATTTAGCCTGCATCTTTACACTAAACCTTTAAAGCACATTGTTGAATAACACCTTAAAACGACATTCAGAAATGTTTCGTTTGTACTATGACAGCTATGGATTGGTATACTTGCGTCACTTTGTTTTGAGGCCCTTTCATGGATAGATTCACCCCTTTATCTTCATCTCAGTCTTTGTGGCTCAGAATAGCTTTGATCTTAACGACGATCTGTCTGGCTGTTGGGCTGTTTAGTCCGATGATGACGATGAGCAAGTTCTATTTCTTCGAGAGTTCTTTTTCTGTAATTGGCGGTGTACATAGCCTTTTAACTGAAGGGCATCTGATCCTAGCGGTTTTAGTCTTCCTTTTTAGTGTAGTTCTACCGCTGGTTAAGTTATTTTTGTTATTTAGATTAACAACACCAAGCGATCAAATATCAACTAACCAACGTAAATTGCTTGGCTTGATGCATGATTACGGTCGTTGGGCGATGCTTGATGTGATGGTGGTTGCGGTATTGTTGGTGACTGTAAAGCTCGGTGCTGTCGCGTCAATTCAGATTCATTGGGGGCTTTACGTATTTGGTCTAGCCGTTGTATCGATCATGTTTTTAACGCATAAACTTGTGACTTTGTTAAATGCCTAATCTAGAAAGTTTTTACAAAAAACTTAGCAAACGTAAAAACACTCTGACTGTATTTAATCCATATAGGGATGAAACCAAATTAGAGAACCTAAAGCGATACATTGAACTGGCTTTTGAGCAATCCGGACCAAGGATCCTTTTAGTGGGTGAGGCCTATGGTTTTAAAGGTGGTCGTTTAACTGGGATTCCGTTTTCCAGTGGCAAGTTGTTTGATGAGGTTGATCATCCTTTTTTGCAGCAGTTAAAGCCAAAAATTGAGCTTAACCCTGATACGCTTACTGCTGAGAATACAGCCTCTATTGTATGGCGCTATCTGTGTTCACAAGAAACAGTACCGCTTTTTTGGAATTCGTTCCCTTATCATCCGCATCCTTCGCGTATTCAAAAAAAGAATAGGGCACCATTAAAAGCTGAAATAGAAGAAGGTTTAGAGCTGTTACAAATGCTGATGGATGTTTACCAACCCGATGCAATTGCAGGGTTAGGTCGTAAAGGAACTGACTGTTTACAAAAAGCGTTTCCTGATCAAGATATCCGCTATATCCGTCATCCCTCTTATGGCGGTAAATCTGATTTTATTGATGGTATGAACCGGCTCTTTTTACAAGGTTCAGCTTAAATTTATCTTTCAGCCGTATGATGGTCGTGGCTTTTGAGTAGCTACTTAACCGCTCATATTGGCCTCAAACTCTAGTAACTAATTTAAAGCAGGAAGCATCGTTTGGCATTGGACGCCTTTAAAAGGAATTCCAATGTACAAGTACCTTCCTGTGGCTCTTCTAATGATCCCAGGCTTGGCTTTAGCTGAGCATCCTAAGTCTTTCGGTAGTGCCAAAAAGATTCTCAAAGAGATCTACGCAGATAACCAGCAGAGCTTTTATTGTGGCTGCGACTACAACGCCCAAGGCAAAAAATTGGTGCCAGACTTAAAATCCTGTGGTTATTCCCCACGTAAAAACGCGAATAGAGCGAAGCGTATTGAGTGGGAGCATGTAATGCCGGCTTGGGCTTTTGGTCATCAATTGCAATGTTGGCAAGACGGTGGTCGTAAAGCTTGTAAGAAGAATGCCAATTTCAAGAAGATGGAATCTGACCTTCACAACCTTGTACCTGCAATCGGCGAGGTAAATGGTGATCGATCTAATTTTAGCTTCTCACAATTAGCAGGTGAACCGCGTGTTTATGGGCAATGCGATATGGAAGTTGATTTCAAGCAGCGTAAGGTCGAGCCAGCTGACCATCGCCGTGGCGACATTGCTCGTACGTACTTTTATATGCGCGATCAGTATGGCGTTCGTATCAGTAATAAGCAGGAAAAGCTGTTTAATGCTTGGGCAAAGCTAGATCCTGTTGATCAATGGGAGTTAGAGCGTAATCGTATGATTAGCCAAATCCAAGGCAATACAAACCCTTATGTTGTTGCGCCAACTGGCTCAGTAAAATTGGCGGAATCGACTACGGATCAGAATAGTTTATTGTCCCGCCTTAAAACTGCGTTGAGTATGGATTAAGTGCCGTAGAAAAGGTCTAAGTGTTAGAATATTAGTTTTCCTGACTGACAATATGCTCGTTCTTTGAAAGGTATTTATTAAATTCATCCGATAGAGCGTTAGCTTTGGTTACGAACTCAGGAAGTAGCTTTTCAAGTGCTTCCTGATTTTGATTTGCGGCTTCTATTTCAAGCATCTTACAAATTTCATTTAGTTGTGGGGCAGACAAGTTTAAGGCCATGCCTTTCATATTATGAGCTTGCTGCCTTAGCTCCTCCCATTGCTTATTTCTGAATGCATATTGTGTGTTTTCAATCAGATCAGCTGAATTCTTAAGATAGGCTTCTAGCACCTTAACGAGTAGTGTATCGTTCATCATTAAGCGTTTCAGTGCGCTATCTTGATCCCACACCAGCTGTTTGTCTTCGGTGTGACAAACGCCTTGCTCTTTGTTGGACGTGAATTTTTGATCATCAGGGAGCCAATGATTAAGTGCTTGGATTAAGTCCTTCGAATTGATGGGTTTGGTTATGTAATCGTCCATGCCTGCTTCAAGACACTTCTCGCGATCTCCTGCCATAGCATTAGCAGTCATGGCGACGATAGGTAGGTCCTTGAATTTCTTATTTTGCCGAATAGATCTGCTTGCTTCGTAGCCATCCATCACGGGCATTTGGCAATCCATAAAGACAAGATCGTATTGGATCATTTCGAGAGCTGATAATGCTTCCTCACCATTAGCCGCGACATCAATTTTTAGCCCGAGCTGTTCTAATAACGCCCGTGCTACGGCTTGATTGGTAATGTTGTCTTCTACGAGTAAAACTTTGCTATTAAAGGAGAACGCCGCTTTTCTATCGTTAGCAGATTTTACATAGGTATTTTGTTGTTTAACTTGGACAAGATCTAATAGTTTATTAAAAAGCTGACTTTGGTTGATAGGTTTTGCGATTAGATGGTGTAAACCGTTTTCAGCGTATTTTGATTTATCAAAGGTTTGATTGCTGACCGTTTGAACAAGCAGCTTGGTGGATGTTACTAAAGGTTCATGTTTGCAACGTGTGGCAAACTCGATAGCATCCATATCCGATAGCTCTTGATTGATGATGGTTATATCAAAAGGTGTGTTGTTAGCTGCAGCCGACTTTAGTTTTTCTAAACCTGTCTCGGGTTTTGTTGTGAGTTCATAATCAATCTTCCAGCTTGTTAAAATGTCGCCAAGCAGGTGAAGATTCGTTTCATTAGGGTCAACAACTAAGATTCTTTTACTATGTAACGCTTCGATAGGTTGCGAAATCGGCTTTGAGGTCGCATGGGTTAAAGTCAAGCTAATCCAGAATGTTGAACCATGGCCTAATTGGCTATCGACACCAATTTCGCCACCCATCAACTCTACTAGTTGTCGACTTATCGATAGTCCAAGACCGGTACCACCATATTTACGTGTAGTAGAGCCGTCAGCCTGACTAAAGCGTTCGAATAAGCGGGTTTGTTGTTCCTTGTTTAGGCCAATTCCAGTATCAACCACTTTGATCAGAATTTTGCTTTGCTTGGTGGAAACTTGAGTTGACTCATAGAAGACTGCTACTTCACCTTTTTCAGTAAATTTACATGCGTTACCTATGAGGTTGACGAGTATCTGGCGAATGCGACTTGGGTCAGCGTTAAACCATTGATCAGTAATGGATGTGGCAGGGCAGATGAGTTCTAGGTTTTTTTCTTGGGCACGCATACCTAATGAAGTACCTATTTCATCAAGTAGTTGGCCCATATCAAAATCGACCGATTCGAGCTCCAGTTTTCCTGATTCAACTTTAGAAAAATCAAGAATATCGTTGATTATAGTGAGTAGAGAGTCGGCGCTATTCTTAACGGTATTGGCGTATTCTAATTGTTGCGGGTTTAAGCCACTGTCGAGCAATATATTAGTAATGCCGATAACACCATTCATTGGTGTTCTTATCTCATGACTCATGTTGGCTAAAAATTCACTCTTAGCGACACTTGCTTGTTCGGCTTCATTTTTTGCTTTTAATAGATATTCTTCAGAAAGCTTCTGATCTGTAATATCTAAGTGAGTGCCAATGATGCGTATTGGGTTGCCGTCTATATCACGTTCTACGACTTTGCTAGCGTTTAAAACCCAGATCCAATGGCCTTGCTTGTGCTTCATTCTCAGCTCGAAACTGTGTCGGTCTTCACTGGAATTGCTGTATATATCGAATAGGCGCTGTGATATATCGGAATCATTAGGATGTGTAAACTGATGAAATTTTTCAATATCGATTGGGTGAAGTTCATCTAATGTATAACCAATGATTTCAGCCCAACGTTCGTTAAGGTTGAGTTCTCCTGTTTGGACTTTCAAGTCCCAAACGCCCACATTGGTAGAATCTACGACTAACTCAAGTTGTCTTGCGGTTTCAGACAGCTCTTGTTCACGCTTAATTTTATCGGTTATATCATTTTCGACACCGACAAATGCAGTTAGATTATTGTGTTCGTCAAATACGGGAGAAATCGAAACGTCATTCCAAAAAGGTGTTTTGTCTTTGGTGTAGTTAATCACTTCAACGTTGACGCTTTGATGGGCTTTAAGCGCTTTTGATATCTGGCCTAAGGCTTTTAGGTCCGTCTTTTCACCTGAAAGGAATCTATGATTCTTTCCGATTACCTCGCCTTCGTTATACCCGGTTATCTTAAGGAATGCTTCATTGGTATAGATTAGAGGAAGATCATGTTGTGTGGCATCTGCCACTGTTACACCGACAGGGCTTACTTCTAGGGCTTTTAAGAGGACTCTGTTTCTATTTTGCTCTTCTCTCAGTTCTTTTTCAGACTGTTTGACTGCTTTGAATGGGTTGATAAAAAACTTTTTTCCAAGCCAGAGTAGCAGAATAAAGACGACCAAAAATGTCAGAAGAAGGCCAATGAAGATACTTTGGATAACCTGATTTACTTCAGAAGCGAGGTGTTGTTGATCGATGTAATATTCGACGTTAAGTTGGGTCTGACCAGCAACTTGTTCGTCAACTTTTTGGTAATCAAGAGTGTCATTTAGAGAAGAATAATCAAGGTAATCACCTTTGATTCTAATGCTGGCGGCATGTGCTTGGGTGGTAAATAATGTACTGATGTCTTTATCAAATCGAACCAGAACTACACCTTCGCTAGCACCGTTATAGCTGACTGAAACAGCGATAGAGAAGTGCCATTGTTCATTTTCTCGATGTTTTAATATAACCCAAGGCCTTTCGCCATTTAGTATCTCTTCGAACCAAGGTTCATTTTCTAAGTTCAAATTCAGGCTTTGGTTGGAAGGCCTGTAAATAGGCTCCCCAATAATATTTAGTAAGAATACAGATTCATGCTGACCGAGGATTAGAAGTGAGTCCAAAAAATCGACAAGGTTTTCTTCCGAATCCAGAGTAGCCATCACCGCACTAGTTAAAAGAGGGTTCTTAGCTAGGTCCTGTAAGAACAGAATACGATCGTCTACATAGTTACCTATCGAAGTGGCAGCGTTCGCAGCCTGTGCGCTAGTTGTTCGATTTTGAAAGTCTATTGTAATATCACGAACACGTTCCCCAATCGCGATATAACTAGAGGTCAAAGCTATAGCGAAAAAGGCAGCAATAAACAGATAAAACAGTGTATCTGTTGAAAGTTTTAAACCTCGTTTACAAAGCCGCATCCTATTACTCAACTAGTTAGGAACTTTCGGAGACGTATTAGGCATTACTTCTATTACTCCATCCGGGGTAAATTTGGCCATACATAGATCAGATAATCCGAGCGCTTCATGTGCATCTAAATTAGATTGACTAAAAGTAGAATAGGGCTTTTGGTAAGTTTTTATTAGGCCTTTAACAGGCGTGTTTAATGACTCTAATTCTTCTCGAAGTAACTGCCTATTTTGAGCCATATCATCACTTAGAGTTATATTTTGCATTGCTTGGATAGCTACCTTGGCTAAGTCATACGCATGGGTGTACCCCGTAGGCGATTTTAGAGAGCGATAATCAGTTAATGCTTCAGGGAATAGCTTCTGACCTCTGGCAAATACTGATTGGCTGAATTTGGATTCTTCAGAGCTGACAAAAGAGAAGCAGCTTTGAATAAAACTTAAATCCAGCTTAGATAGGGTTGTAGGCCCTAATTTCTGGGGGAAGTTTCCGCCGGTAATTCCCCAATGAGAAAGCACAGGTAGATTGAATTGTTCAACCTCTGTCATGGCTGTCATAAAGGTAGCGCCTTCTATAGCGTTACCAACGAAGATAACGCAGTCACTATCGGATTTGGCAATTTCTCTCAAAATTAATTTGGCTGCATTGTCTTTGGTATTCCAATTAAACCATGTGACTTCAGGTGTAATGGACAGTGAACTTTCAAAGTAGTTGGTTATTGTCTTGAAGTTCGATTTCCCCCAGCCTGTATCTTCGAGTAATAAGTGGGGAGATTTGCATTGTTTTGAATTTACTGCGTAATCGCTGATTCGCAAGCCCGCTTTTGTATCATCGACAGATAATCTGAATACCCAGTTATTACTATCAGGATGGCGGGTAATAGGTCCACCTGCTGCCCACGGAACTAGTAGCAGAATTTCATTATCGTTGATGTATTGACGATATTTAATGTAAGGGGGGGAATGTAGTCCGCCAAGTATAAATAGGGCACTAGGATCATTTACGAATTGTTTCATTGTTCTGTGGCTACGAACAACATTTCCTCGATGATCTTTTTCAACAAATTCGAGTTGGTAGTTACCAATTTTATAATCGATTTCGTCCAGAGCGGTAAGGAAACCCATCTTCATGGCTTGTGCAGAGGAAGAGTGAGAGGTGTAGTCTGAATCGTGATAAATGCGAATGACTTTGTCATTGGCTGAAACAGTGGATATTAGAAGGCAGGCAAGTACGCCAATTGCAGATAAGCTTGTGTTCATCCTTGTAATCCTTTAATCAACTAGCCATTCTTTTAGTTAGACAGTTCAGAGCTTATTCAAGTATTTAAGAATATTTTAGTACTAAATCAAATACTTGCTCGTAAATTGCTAAGAATATATGGCAATGATTGGATATTAAAGCTTATTAATCTATTAACTATTTCCTTGTGCGCTTTGTATTGCGAATCTGTTGTCGGTTATTCCTGTTGTTATGAGGCCTGCGACTCGTGGTGTTTTTACTGTTTTTACTGTTTTTCGGTAGGTTTAAAGTGACTTCGACTAACTTAGAGTTCCCAGGCTTTAGACTGTCTAATGTCCAATCACCAATTGCATAGCGAATTAGGCGTAGGGTTGGGAAGCCAACGGCTGCCGTCATTCGTCTTACTTGTCTATTTTTGCCTTCAGTAATTTTCAATTCGACCCAGCTGGTAGGCTGATTTTTACGTTCGCGAATGGGTGGATTACGAGGCCATATATCAGGTTCATCGATCGCCTTGGCTTTTGCTGGACGAGTTATACCGTCTTTGAGTTCAACGCCTTTACGTAAGGCATTCAAAGCAGTCTCAGTGATATCTCCTTCAACTTGGGCCCAGTATGTTTTTTCTTGCTTAAATTTAGGATTAGCTAAGTAATGTTGTACAGCGCCTTCATTGGTAAGAATCAGTAAGCCTTCAGAGTCATAATCTAATCGGCCAGCAGCATAATAGCCCGGCTGATCAATAAAATCGGCTAGTGTGCTTTTATCGTCATTGGTAGTGAACTGAGTAAGTACTTGAAAAGGTTTATTAAAAAGTAATAGCTGGCTCATTGTTTTTCAGTTCTTTAAAGCATGGTGCGATCAATCAAAGGGATAATGCTGATCTATACTGATCCTGTAGCGCAATCATATCACTGATCACAGCTTCTGCGGTGTAACAAATCGAGTTGGAGTAGATTATGGGTTATAAAAATATTTCTGTACCTGATGGCGACAAGATAACAGTTAATCAAGATCATTCATTAAATGTTCCTGATAACCCTATTATTCCTTATATAGAAGGAGATGGGATTGGTATGGATGTGACTCCTCCGATGATCAGCGTGGTTGATGCTGCGGTCAATAAAGTCTATGGAGGTGACCGTTCAATATCCTGGATGGAAGTTTTTGCTGGTGAGAAGGCTACCTCAGTATACGAGCAAGATACATGGCTGCCAGATGAAACCTTGGAAGCTTTTAAGGAATTTGTTGTTGGGATTAAAGGGCCATTAACTACACCTGTAGGTGGTGGTATTCGTTCGCTTAATGTTGCCTTACGTCAGGAGCTTGATCTTTATGTCTGCCAAAGACCGGTGCGTTGGTTTAAAGGCGTACCGAGCCCAGTCATAAAACCAGAAGATGTGGATATGGTGATCTATAGGGAAAATTCAGAAGATATCTACGCTGGAGTAGAGTGGCAGGCTGGCTCGCCTGAAGCAGAGAAAGTGATTCGATTTTTAAAAGAGGAGATGGGTGTTACCAAAATTCGTTTCGATCAACAGTGCGGTATTGGTGTGAAGCCTGTATCTGAGCAAGGAACAAAGCGCCTAGTAAGGAAAGCGTTGCAGTACTGCGTGGATAACGATCGGGAATCCCTAACGTTGGTACATAAAGGTAATATCATGAAATTTACCGAAGGTGCATTTAAAGATTGGGGCTACGAATTGGCGGCAGAAGAGTTTGGAGCAAAGCTTAAAGATGGAGGCCCTTGGATGAGCTTTCAAAATCCAAACACAGGTAAAGAAATTATAATTAAAGATGTAATAGCGGATGCGATGTTGCAGCAGATTCTGCTTAGGCCCGCTGAGTATGACGTAGTCGCAACGCTAAATTTAAATGGTGATTACCTTTCAGATGCCTTGGCTGCGGAAGTGGGAGGTATAGGGATCGCCCCGGGTGCCAACCTATCAGATGAAGTTGCGATATTTGAAGCAACTCATGGAACCGCACCTAAATATGCAGGTAAAGATATGGTGAATCCAGGTTCTCTGATTCTATCTGCCGAAATGATGTTAAGGCATTTAGGTTGGTCAGAAGCTGCAGATCTGATTATTAAGGGTATGGATGGCGCTATTGCTGCTAAAACCGTAACCTACGACTTTGAACGTCTTATGGACGGAGCTCAGTTGTTATCAAGCTCTGAGTTTGGTGAAGCGATTATCAAGAATATGTAGTTAGTTTCTAACAGACACAAAAAAACCAGCTTCATGCTGGTTTTTTAGTCTATCGATTTAACCTTTTTATTATTGGGTTACTAAAGGTTTTATTTGTACGGCATGAGTACCTTTTGGACCCGGCTGGGTTTCAAACTCAACTTGTTGGCCTGCTTTGAGACTCTTATAGCCATCTACTTCTATCGCAGAATAATGAGCAAAGAGATCCTCTTCATGTTCATCTGATAGGATAAAACCATATCCTTTAGAATTGTTGAACCACTTTACTTTCCCTGTCTGCATAACTAACTCCCGTATCCAAAACTACAATTGGATTACTAACCTGAACGTACTCCCTTTAGCTGCTAGAATAGTTGCTAAAGGTTGTCCCCTAAAAGTTGCAGGTACTACTGGGGCCTTGCCTATCCTGCTATTCTGATTATAGCACCACCCACAGAATATGTGACAAGTGTACAATCACTGTTCAGTAGTAAATATTAGCGTAAATTTAGAAGAATGTTAGATGTCTATTGATTTTGAACAAAAAGTAATTCGAATGTCTAATGAAGATGAACATGAAGATTTTGATCATGATCACGGATTAGTCACGGAAGAAGCAAAGCCACAACTTAAGAAACCATCGATGTATCGTGTGGTTTTAATGAACGACGACTATACACCAATGGATTTCGTCGTGGCTGTGCTCATGATGTTTTTTAATATGGACCAAGAAAAAGCTACACAAGTGATGTTATCGGTCCATACTCAAGGGAAAGGAGTATGTGGAATTTTTACCCGTGATGTAGCTGACACGAAAGCAGCTATAGTTAATCAATATGCGAGAGACAATAATCACCCTCTGCTATGTGAAGTCGAGAAAGTCTGAAGAGGAACCGTTATGTTAAACCGAGAACTCGAAGACACGCTCAGTGCAGCTTTCCAAGCCGCAAAGGAAAAGCGACATGAATTTATAACTGTCGAACATTTGTTGCTGGCGTTGTTGGATAATTATGAGGCGCATGAAGTTCTTGCAGCCTGTGGTGCTAACTTTGAAGGTATTAGGCAGAACCTTTCTTCGTTCATCGAAGAAACTACGCCTTTATTATCTGAAACACTACCTGATTTGGAAACGCAACCAACACTCGGATTTCAGCGAGTACTTCAGCGTGCGGTGTTCCATGTTCAGTCATCTGGTAAGAATGAAGTTACTGGAGCAAACGTACTTGTAGCGATTTTTAGCGAGCAAGAAAGTCAGGCTGTTTATATTCTGCAGCAGCATGGTATTGAGCGAATCGATACGGTCAATTACATCTCGCATGGCATTTCTAAAATGTCGGAGCACGATCACGAGCACTCTGATGCTTCGGTTGAGAGTGAGACTGCAGGTGAAGAGAAGGATGATAGTCCGCTCGCTAAATATGCAATCAATTTGAATGCTGAAGCTGAAAGCGGTCGCATTGATCCTCTTGTAGGGCGGGATTCTGAGGTTGAGCGTGTCGTTCAGATTCTATCTCGCCGCCGTAAGAACAACCCTCTATTAGTAGGTGAAGCGGGTGTAGGTAAAACAGCGATTGCTGAAGGTCTAGCGAAGTTGATCGTTGAAGACAAAGTACCTGAAATTATCAAAGAGTCGATCGTATACTCGCTTGATCTAGGTGCTTTGCTTGCAGGTACTAAATACCGTGGTGATTTTGAGAAACGCCTTAAAGGTCTTTTAAATGAGATCAAAGGTAAAGATCACGCGATTCTATTTATTGATGAAATTCATACTATCATCGGTGCTGGTGCAGCGTCTGGTGGCTCTATGGACGCATCAAACCTACTTAAACCACTGCTAAGTTCAGGTCAAATCCGTTGTATCGGTTCTACCACTTTCCAAGAATTCCGCGGAATATTTGAGAAAGACCGTGCATTAGCACGTCGTTTCCAGAAAGTAGACGTCCTTGAGCCTAGTATCGAAGATACCTATGCGATTCTTAAAGGCCTTAAAGGTCGTTTTGAGGAACACCATGAACTTGCTTACAGTGATGAAGCGCTACGTGCAGCTGCAGAGCTAGCAGGTCGCTACATCAATGATAAGCATATGCCTGACAAAGCAATCGATGTGATTGATGAAGCAGGGGCTTACCAGCGTCTATTGCCTAAAGAGCTGCGTAAAGCAGAGATTGGTACGGAAGATATCGAGGCGATTGTCGCTAAGATTGCCCGTATACCGCCTAAAAGTGTTTCTGCGTCTGATAAGAATCAGCTGGCTAAACTGGATAGCAATCTTAAGATGGTTGTTCTTGGTCAGGACGAAGCGATCGATACGCTATCTTCTGCAATCAAGCTTTCCCGTGCTGGTCTTAAAGAGCCAGATAAACCTGTAGGTTGCTTCTTGTTCGCTGGTCCAACCGGTGTCGGTAAAACAGAAGTAACGCAGCAGCTAGCACGTATCATGGGGATTGAGTTGGTTCGTTTTGATATGTCTGAGTATATGGAGCGTCATACCGTTTCTCGTTTGATTGGTGCACCTCCTGGCTATGTTGGTTATGACCAAGGTGGCTTACTGACAGAGGCGATCACAAAGTCTCCACATTGTGTTCTGTTGCTTGATGAAATTGAGAAGGCGCATCCAGAGGTATTCAATCTATTACTACAGGTAATGGATAGCGGTACTTTAACGGATAACAACGGTCGCAAAGCAGATTTCCGTAATGTGATTTTGGTAATGACTACCAATGCAGGTGCGGAAGATATGAGCCGCGCATCTATTGGCTTTACTAAGCAAAATCATGCCTCTGATGGTATGGCTGCAATACGTAAGATGTTCACGCCGGAGTTCCGAAACCGTCTTGATGGCATCATTCAGTTTAAAGCGCTTACTACAGGCATCATTAAAGGTGTGGTTGATAAGTTCTTTGCTGAGCTTCAAGTCCAGTTGGAAGATAAGCGTGTAGTACTGCATCTAGATGACGAAGCCCGTACTTGGTTTGCTGAGAAGGGCTACGACGAGCAGATGGGTGCGCGCCCAATGAAACGCTTGATTCAAGAGAAACTGAAGAAGCCGTTAGCTGAGATGATTCTATTTGGCGAACTATCCGAAGAGGGTGGTGAAGTTGCTATTAGTGTCGATGCTGATGGTGAGATAAGTGTAGAAGCGATGACCTGCGCATAAGCAGGTCTTTCGAGACACAAAAAAGGCAGCCATTAGGCTGCCTTTTTAAATTCTTTCCTGCGAAGCAGGGAGAAAGCAATGATTAACGCGCGCGATAAACGATACGGCCTTTGCTTAGGTCGTATGGAGTTAGTTCTACTTTAACTTTATCGCCAGTCAGGATACGGATGTAGTTTTTACGCATCTTACCTGAGATGTGCGCAGTAACAACGTGGCCGTTTTCCAGCTCAACTCGGAACATAGTGTTCGGGAGCGTGTCAACCACGGTGCCTTCCATTTCAATGCTATCTTCTTTAGCCATTAATTCTCTACCTTGTTGAGGATCTCCAGAAAATCTGGACCGAATAATTGCGCGGTATTGTGCCTGAAAAGAGAGCCATTATCAAAGCAAATCTAACAACATCTTCTTTTGTTGATATATGAGTGTTTTATTCAGGCTTTACTAGGGTCCAATAACCATCTATCAGCAGCTCGAAGGGCTGGAATGATACCTTGTAGCTCATTTTGCGACACTCTTTAACCCAATAGCCTAAGTACAAATAGTTTAATCCTTCATCTTGGCAATACTGTAATTGCCATAATATGCAGTACGTTCCTAAGCTGCGTTTAGGGAAAGAGGGATCATAGAAAGTATATATAGCTGATAAACCCTGCTGCAGTCGATCAATCACGCTTACAGCTAGCAGATTAGAATCACCGTCTCGGAATTCTAAAAACTGTGTATGTTCCTCACCTTCAACCAAGAATGAGTTAAATTGATCAAGGCTGGGTGGGTACATATCACCATCTTGATGACGTTCATTGATGTAACGTGAGTAAAGCGTGTAATACTCTTCGGTAAACTGTGCTGGTTTAGCAGTAACGGTTAGGTCTTTGTTTTTATTGATAATTCGTTTTTGGCTTTTCTTGAGTTGGAATATTGCCAAAGGAATTCTAACGGATATGCACGCGTTGCAGCCATCACAGTGAGGGCGGTAGATATGCTTGCCACTGCGACGAAAACCCAAGTCTGAGAGCTGGCCATAGGTATGCTGATCAATGTCAGCATGTGGATCTACAAACAAAGTTTTAGCTGTTTTGTTTTCTAGATAGCTGCAATCGTGTTCTGGTGTGGCATAAAAGTGCAAAGTCCTAAGGTTCGTCACACTTAACTCCAATTAATCGCCATGTGTTTCAAACTGCCAGCTATGGTCGAGCGGTTGATCAAGGTATTTATCCAAATAACTTTGAAATGACTCTCTGGGTATCTCATAAGCGCCTAATGAAAACAGGTGCTCATTACTTACTTGGCAGTCAATTAAAGCATAGCCCCACTTTTCAAGCTGTTCGACCATTTTTATCAACGCAATTTTAGAGGCGTCGCGTTTGCGGCTAAACATTGATTCGCCAAAAAATAGTTTACCGATTGCTAACCCATACAAGCCTCCAACGAGTTCGCCGTCCATGTAGACCTCTACGGAGTGAGCAACGCCTAGTTTATGTAGGTGGTTATAGGCATTTTGAATATCGCGGGTGATCCAAGTACCATCTTCGCCTTTACGTGGTTCTGCACACGCCGCAATCACATTAGCAAAGTTTTTATCAAACTCTACTCTGTAATCATCTTTCTTAAGGCGTTTTCTCATGCTGCGCGAAACATGCAGCGCATCCGGGGTGATGACACAGCGAGGACTCGGGCTCCACCATAGAATCGGTTCGCCAGGGCTGTACCAAGGGAAAATACCCATTCGATAAGCAGAAACTAAGCGTTCAGGTGTTAAATCACCACCTGCCGCTAATAATCCATTTGGATCTTCTAATGCTTGATCGATAGGGGGGAATGGATCGTTTGAATCTTGTAACCAAGGAAGCATAAAAAAAGAAGCTGCCATGAAGGGCAGCTTCAGTCTCACTTATTTTTCTAGATCGTCTAGGAAGCGCTCTGCATCAAGCGCAGCCATGCAGCCGAAACCGGCGGATGTGATTGCCTGACGGTAGATGTGGTCACATACATCACCCGCAGCGTAAACACCTTCTACAGATGTTTGAGTTGCATTACCTTCAAGGCCTGATTGAATCTTCAGGTAGCCATCTTTCATCTCTAGCTGGCCTTCAAAGATATCTGTGTTTGGTTTGTGGCCGATTGCAATAAATACGCCTGCAACATCAAGGCTCTGCTCAGCGCCATCAGTTGTGCTCTTAAGGCGAAGGCCTGTAACACCAGAATCGTCACCAAGAACCTCTTCAAGTGTGTGGTTCCAAATGATGTTGATGTTACCGTTCTCTGCACGATCAAGGATTTTATCTTGAAGGATCTTTTCAGAGCGCAAAGAATCACGACGGTGAATCAATGTTACTTCTTCAGCAATGTTAGATAGGTACAGCGCTTCTTCTACTGCAGTGTTACCACCGCCTACAACAGCCACTTTCTGGCCGCGGTAGAAGAAACCGTCACAAGTTGCACATGCTGATACACCTTTGCCTGCAAATGTTTCTTCAGAAGGTAGGCCTAGGTATTGAGCAGAAGCACCTGTAGAGATGATTAGCGCATCACAGGTGTACTCGCCCATGTCGCCTTTAAGACGGAAAGGACGGTTTTGAAGATCAGTTTCGTTGATGTGATCAAAGATTACTTGAGTATCGAAACGCTCAGCGTGCTGTTGCATGCGCTGCATCAATTCAGGACCTTGAACACCGTCAACGTCACCAGGCCAGTTGTCAACGTCGGTTGTAGTTGTTAGCTGGCCGCCAGCTTGCATACCGGTAATAACAACTGGGTTTAGGTTTGCACGTGCTGCGTAAACGGCTGCAGTGTAGCCCGCAGGGCCGCTTCCAAGAATAATTAACTGGTGATGTTGTACGTCGCTCATAGTAAAAAATGAATCCGTTAAAAAGTTATGAGTGTATTAATGGGGTGCACTAAGAAAATATCAACCCGCCATGCTGAGTTTTGCACTGGCGTGTTCATAGAATTGTTCTAAAGACAGCATCATAAAGCTTTCACCGGAAGGGTCTCTTACATAACCTTCGATTGGCGTACTTTGATCAATCTTTTTTAGATTATCCATGGCAACAGGAGAATAGTCGATAATATCACCGATATTATCTAGGACCATAGAGAACCATGGAGTGCGGCCATCTTTTGTTAGATGTAGAACGATCGGGTGGATACTGTTTTTTAGGTAGTCTTGAATATGCCCAAGGGTACGCAGAAGCTTTTTCAGGGAGGTCTGTCGCTCAATGCGTAGTATTTCGACAGCTTCTTCTTGATTGCCTGCAGAAGTCATATCTAAAAGCTTATCACCTAAAGAGTGGATGTCTTTATGAGGCTGTTCGATCTTGTCGAGTAGAGCCCTTAAACCGTCATCTTCAGTTTTATAACTATAAAACCATTGCCCGAAAGCACAAGCATATGGGTCACGCGCTTTGTTGAATGGTTCGTTTGAACGTATGGAATTCTCTAAAGCGTCCATCCAGTCGATATGAGCTTGCTGGTAGACTTTGATTTCGGCAATCAGCTCCAAAATCGTGTCTCTCTCTTTATTGTGTGCAAGAGACGTCGCGCATTCGAAGACTTGAACTAAAGTGTTGCGGAAATCTAAGTAGCCGATAAATCCATCCACGCGTTCAGTGGCATACTTTATCTCACCGAAGCTATCTGAAAATGAAAGAATGTTGCTGACATCGATACCATACATGCTTTCACCAATAGGGAAGGTTAGCGCACGGCGGTTATCTGTATGTAAATTGGTCAGAGACATAGAGTGCATCCATTGAAATATTTCAGATACAAAAGCTTAGTATAAATTGAGTGCAGTTATATTACAGATAAGAGTAAAAAAACCTGCATCTCGTAACTATGAATTATAAACCAATGCGCTTCAACCGTTAGTCGCGGATTAAATTATGTTATTGTAGTCATTGGTTTTTTAACACAGATCTATGGAGCTTCACCCTTGAGCGCGACCGACAACGGACAACGTTTAAGTTTTCCCGAATTACTTGTAAGAATCAGCCGTGAATCGAGTTTAATCGTTGTTGTTACGGTCAGCCTGTTTTTAATTGTGGCTTTACTAGGATTTAATCCAAAGGATTCTGGATGGTCTCACGCAGGCTATCAGCCAGAAATTAGCAATTTAGCAGGCCCAGTCGGTGCTTGGATAGCAGACCTTCTTATTGCAGGTTTGGGCTTAGCTGCGTTTTTTATACCGCTTCTAATTTTATATCAAACCGGTCGTTTTCTGTTTCGAAAGCATAGCGGAGCTTTAGATGTTATCCCTTTCTTTATGTTGCGTTTAATCGGCGCTTTGCTTTTTTTAACGGCTTTCAGTGCGTTAAGTGCTACCCATATCTCTAACACTGGTTTGGATTATCCTTTCACTGCTGGCGGTATTCTAGGTGAAGCGGTTTCGGATTTAGCTGTGTCTTTGTTAAGTGTATTGGGCAGCTCTTTAGTGCTCTTTGCGCTACTTTTGTTTGGATTAACCTTGCTGCTAGAAATGGGTTGGGGCTCAGTCCTCGAAAGGGTAGGGCAGAAAGTTGTTAAGTCGACAGAAACTGTACTGCCTCAAAAGCAAGAGCGAGAGGCATCACTGGATCTTTCTGATGATGAGCTTTCAAAAGCCGAAGCGACTTTGCAAAGAGACTACATAAAGGATCAGTTTGAAGAGCAAGCGCCTCCAATCGTTAATGACCGAATTGAACCGAGTTACTCTGACATTGCTAAACCAGTCACGATCGAAGAGAAATTTGCCTCTCGATTCAGTTCTGCAGGTGTCATGGATACTGCTGAAAATAAAGAATCAGCAGTTGAAGAGGTTTCTTTAGTGAGACCTCAGAGTACTCGCCAGGATCCTCAAGTTGAGCAGCAGATAGAAGAGCATATTGATACTGAAACGGGTGAAATTCTCACTGCACCTGAGCCAGTGAAAGCGAAACCTGTAATACAAACGGTGGAAGAGCCAGAAGTTGTACAAGCTGTATTGGCAACATCTCCAGAATCAGTTCCAGTTGTTACACCAACAGTAGCAGAAGACGCTAAACCGCAGGTTAAAATCGTACCGCTGTCTGAAACGCATAAGCCAATGCAAGATAAAGAGCTTGGTTTGGACGAAGCCGGTGCTCCAAAACGTAAACCTGCACGCAAGATTCCGCCGTTAGAGCTTTTAGATCCACCAGAACTGAACACAGATACGGGTTACTCGCCAGATGAGTTAGAGCAGATGTCTCGCTTGCTTGAGAGTAAGCTAAAAGACTTTGGTGTAATCGCGGAGGTAGTCGAGGTAAATCCTGGCCCTGTAATCACTCGATTTGAGATCCAGCCTGCACCGGGTGTTAAAGCCAGCAAAATTACCAACCTAGCTAAAGATCTTGCTCGTTCTATGGCCGTGACCAGTGTGCGTGTGGTTGAGGTTATTGCAGGTAAGTCTGTAGTAGGTATTGAGATACCAAATGAATCTCGTCTAACCGTACATCTAAGCGAAGTACTGAGTTCTAAACCGTACCTTTCAGCCGGTTCTAAAGTAACAATTGGTTTAGGTAACGATATTGCGGGTAATCCTGTGGTAGCAAACCTTGCCAAAATGCCTCACTTGCTGGTGGCGGGTACAACAGGTTCGGGTAAATCGGTCGGTGTAAACGCCATGCTTCTATCGTTGCTATTCAAAGCAACACCAGAAGAGGTGCGTTTAATCCTAGTCGACCCTAAGATGTTGGAGCTTTCAATCTACGAAGGTATTCCGCATCTATTAACGCCAGTTATTACCGACATGAAAGATGCTGCATCGGGTCTACGCTGGTGTGTGGGCGAGATGGAGCGACGTTACCGTCTTATGGCTAAGATGGGTGTACGTAACCTAGCCGGCTTTAACGACAAGATTGATGAAGCACGTAAGAAAGGCGAGCCTCTACTAGATCCACTTTGGAATGCAGAAGAGCATGGCGAGCCATTCGGTACACCTGCACCTGAGCTCGAACCACTACCTTACATTGTTGTTGTGATCGACGAATTCGCCGACATGATGATGATCGTAGGTAAGAAGGTAGAAGAGCTAATTGCACGTATCGCTCAAAAGGCCCGTGCTGCCGGTATCCACTTAATCCTAGCTACTCAGCGTCCATCGGTTGATGTTATTACCGGTCTGATTAAGGCAAATATCCCAACGCGTATCGCTTTCCAGGTATCTTCACGAATCGATTCCAGAACGATCTTGGATCAGTCCGGTGCGGAGCACCTGTTAGGTTGGGGTGACATGCTTTATCTACCTGCTGGTACCAGCTTGCCAAACCGTGTGCATGGTGCATTTGTAAGTGATGACGAAGTGCATCGCGTGGTAGAGGCCTGGAAGAAACTAGGTCAGCCAGATTATATTACTGAGATTACTGAAGGTGATGCTGTTTCAGACGGCGGAGGTTCAGGTTCACTGTTCGATGATGAACAAGACCCGCTATATGACGAAGCGGTCGCATTTGTATTGGAAACCCGCAAAGCATCGATTTCCAGCGTGCAGCGTAAGCTTAAAATTGGTTATAACCGCGCCGCTCGAATGGTTGAGGCGATGGAAGCCGCTGGTGTTGTAAGTACTGCGGGCAGTAATGGGCAGCGTGAAGTATTAGCCCCATCTCCGAACGGTGAGATGTAATATCACCTAAAAGGTTTGAGTATGAGATTTACGAGCTACATTAAGAAATTTGTTATTCATACAGCATCAGCCTGCCTAATCGCAGGGACCAGTGTTGCGATGGCTGCAACCGATGGTGCCAATAAACTGAATGAGTTACTACAAGGTTACGACAGCTTTTCAGCCAAATTTGAACAAGTTACCTTGGCTGAAAATGGCCGTGAAGCACAGAAAACAGAAGGAAGTTTGCTATTAGCTAAGCCTAATCGTTTTCGCTGGGAAACTCAGCAGCCATTCCCGCAAGAGATTGTATCTGACGGTGAATATATCTGGATCTACGATCCTGATTTAGAGCAAGTGACACAAAGAGCAGCAGATACTCAGCAAGACAGTGCGCCTGCATTGATTCTGAATGGCCAAATTGGCGAGTTGCAGAAAACTTACGCAGTTCGTTTAATTGAAGACACTGGAAGTGAGCAGATCTTCGATCTTAAGCCGTTATCTGATCAATACAGCTTCAGCCGCATCCGTTTAGCATTTGCTGGTAATGTGATTTCTGAGCTGATGCTGGAAGATTCACTAGGCCAACGTACATCTGTCGTATTTGCAGAGCAGACACTGAACCCAGAAGTGACCAATCAAAGCTTTTATTTCCGTGTTCCAGAAGGAACAGACGTTATTGTAGATATTGAGGAATAGAGTGGATCTATTTTCCCAAGCGCCTGCATACGAGCCATTAGCGGCTCGTATGCGTCCAAGAACACTGACCGAATATATTGGTCAGTCTCATCTATTGGGGCCAGACAAACCACTAAGGAGCACATTAGAACAGGGCGTTGCCCATTCTATGGTGTTTTGGGGGCCGCCAGGTGTAGGGAAAACAACGCTCGCAAAGTTGATTGCTCATCACGTTGATGCACACTTTATAACACTTTCTGCTGTTTTATCGGGCGTAAAAGATATTCGTGTCGCGGTAGAGCAAGCAAAACAGCATTCGATGCAAAGTGGACGCAAAACGATCCTCTTTGTCGATGAGGTTCACCGCTTTAACAAATCCCAGCAGGATGCCTTTCTACCTTATGTAGAGGACGGCACTATCATCTTTGTGGGTGCAACCACAGAAAACCCATCTTTTGAGTTGAACAACGCCTTACTTTCGCGTGCGAGGGTATACACCCTAAAGTCACTTCAAGAGTGTGAAATTCTTGAGGTGCTACAACGGGCAATTAACGACAGCGACAAAGGACTGGGTAATAGAAACTTCCAGATTACTGACGATATGTTAGCGCGTTTAGCGCAAGCTGCGGATGGTGATGCTAGGCGCTCACTAAACCTTTTAGAAATCGCGACAGATCTAGCCGAAACACAAGCAGATGGAACAGAACTGATTAATGAAGAAGTTCTGGCTGAGGTACTGCGATCAACGGGACGTCGTTACGATAAGCAGGGTGATATCTTTTACGATCAGATCTCTGCGTTTCATAAATCAGTCCGAGGCTCATCACCTGATGGTGCTCTGTATTGGTATTGCCGAATGCTGGATGGCGGTTGTGACCCCTTATATATCGCAAGACGGCTGGTAGCGATTGCCTCCGAGGATATTGGCAATGCTGACCCTCGTGCTATGCAAGTGGCCTTATCAGCATGGGATGCATTTGATCGCGTAGGGCCTGCAGAAGGTGAAAGGGCAATAGCGCAAGCCGCTATCTATTGTGCTTCTGCGCCAAAGAGTAATGCAGTTTATCAGGCTTTCAATCAATGCATGGCAGATGTTAAGGCACAGCAAGGCTATGAAGTGCCAGTTCATCTTCGAAATGCGCCAACCAGCTTGATGAAAGAGATGGGCTACGGTGATGAATACCGCTACGCGCATAATGAACCCGACGCTTATGCTGCTGGAGAATCTTATTTACCGCCAGAAATTGCAGATCAGCAATGGTATCATCCTCAAGAAAGAGGCTTGGAGCTGAAAATAGGTGAAAAATTACGTCACCTTAAACAGCTCGATCAGCAAAGCCCACTCAAACGCTATTCAGGCGAATAACCGCAGGGAAAAGGATTAGGGGATGTTAAATCTCATCGCAATTGCCATTGGTGGTGCAACGGGTGCATTAGGTCGTTATTGGGTAAGTAGCTTACTTAATAATGCCGAGCATCGTATCCCTTACGGCACCCTAACTTGTAATGTGGTTGGCTCCTTCTTGATGGGCGTGTTATTTGTTCTCATTCTTGAAAAATCTAAACTCAGTCCAGAGTTGCGACCGTTATTAATGGTTGGTTTCATGGGCGCATTCACAACTTTTTCTACTTTTTCGTTAGAAACTGTCGCAATGCTGCAGCAAGGGCATATGATGTCGGCTGCGATTTATATATTATTAAGCGTTCTACTGTGTTTGGTTGCCATGTATGGCGGCCTTTGGTTTACACGCTTGTTCTAATCTTTATACATAGGTGTTTTAAAAGCTCATGCTCGACGCAAAAATTGTCCGTGCTAACCCGGAAGAAGTGGCACAGCTGCTGAAGAAAAAAGGTTTTGAATTCCCGGTTGATCAGTTTGTTGAGCTGGAAAACCAGCGTAAACAGCTTCAGGTTGAAACTGAGAACCTACAGAGCGAGCGAAACACACGATCGAAAGGCATTGGTAAAGCAAAAGCTGCTGGTGAAGATATCCAACCATTGCTAGCAGAAGTTGCTGATCTAGGTAACAAACTAGATGCGGCTAAAGCTGAGCTCAACAGCCTGCAAGACAACCTAGACGAGTTACTTTCTGGCGTACCAAACATCCCAAGCGATGAAGTACCAGAAGGAGCTGACGAAGAAGATAACGTTGAAGTACGTCGTTGGGGTACGCCGCGTGAATTCGATTTCGAACCACAAGATCACGTTGCGCTTGGCGAAAAGAGCGGCGAACTAGATTTTGAAACGGCCGCTAAACTGACCGGTTCACGTTTCTCTGTAATGACTGGCAAATTGGCGCGTCTACACCGTGCGCTTATCCAGTTCATGCTAGATACACAGATTGAAGAACACGGATACACAGAAACTTACGTACCGTACATGGTTAACGAAGATAGCCTTCGTGGTACCGGTCAGCTACCTAAGTTTGGTGAAGACCTATTTAAAGTACCGTTCGGTGATCGCCAGTACTACCTGATCCCAACGGCAGAAGTACCAGTAACAAACATCGTTCGTGACGAAATCGTTGATGCCGCTCAGCTGCCAATGAAGTACACAGCGCACACGCCTTGTTTCCGTTCTGAAGCGGGTTCATCTGGTCGTGATACACGCGGTATGATCCGTCAGCACCAGTTCGAAAAAGTTGAGATGGTACAGATCGTTGAGCCATCAAAATCTTGGGATGCGCTAGAAGACATGATCCGTCATGCTGAAGCCATCCTACAGAAACTAAACCTTCCATACCGTGTAGTAACACTATGTGGTGGCGATCTAGGCTTTAGCTCCGCTAAGACTTACGACATCGAAGTATGGTTACCAGGTCAGGATAAGTACCGTGAGATCTCTTCTGTTTCTAACATGACCGACTTCCAAGCGCGTCGTCTTAAAGCGCGTTGGAGAAACCCAGAAACAGGCAAACCTGAGCTTCTGCACACGCTTAATGGTTCTGGCCTAGCGGTTGGTCGTACATTGCTAGCAGTTATGGAAAACTACCAAACTGCAGATGGCAAGATCCAGATCCCAGAAGCCTTGCAATCATACATGGGCGGCAAAACTGAGATCTAATCTCAGATTAATTAAGAAAAACACGCTTTATAAGCGTGTTTTTTTTGGTCTAAATTATGGGTTGATTGTTAGTTTACTCAAAATTAAGCCGTTCTAAGGGGCTGTTGGTACCCGCGTAATGCAGACCTAAAACATGGGTATAAATCTGTGTGGTTTTAACATCGTTATGGCCTAGCAGTTCCTGTACCGTACGAATGTCTCTGCCTTCTTGTAATAAATGTGTCGCAAAAGAATGTCTGAATGTATGGCAAGTAATTCTTTTGTCCGTAATGCCAGATTCTATTACTGCCTGACGTAAAGCTTTGCCTATGACGGTGTCATGCAAGTGATGGCGGCATTGGTCTGTAGAGTCTGGATAGCAGCAAATGCTGGTGGAAGGGAACAGATACATCCACTTATGCTGCCTAAAGCCATTGGGGTACTTTTTATTAAGCCCATGTGGCATAGAAGGGCCAATACCACGTTCATTGTCTTTTATCTGAATTTGTTTGGCTGTATCAATTAGCTTTTTAAGTTCAAGCCTTAACGATGGGCTTAGTAAGGTTTTTCTATCTTTGTTTCCTTTTCCATCTCGAACCGTTAATGCATTTTGCTCTAAATCCACGTCCTGAATTCTTAATCTTAAGCATTCGTTTAATCTTAGCCCGCTGCCATAAAGGAGCTTCAAAACAGTCTGATTTCGCCCTGACGTACATGAAATGATTTTTTGAACTTCAGCGGGTGTTAAAACGGTAGGTAAGTGACGCTGTTTTGTTGCGTAACGAAAGTTAAGATCGCCCAACGGGCGATTAAGCACCTTGTGATAAAGGAAAACGAGAGCGTTTAAAGCAACTTTTTGAGTATTAATCGCTACAGATCGGTTTTCCGCCATACTGGATAAATAGCCTTTTACCTCTTCTGCACCCATGGCTTCGGGGTGTTTCTTCTTATGGAAGTAGATAAATTGCTTAATCCAGTAGATATAAGTTTTCTCGGTACGAATGCTGTAACCACGTAACCGAATTTCCTTGCGTACTTTATTAAGAAAAGGGCTCTTAGTCATACCAATTACCTCCATGTAATATATGTATAAATATACAGTATATTTATGGGTTGGCAAATTAAGTGACCGAATTAGTCAATTATCGATGTGTTAATTGCTTGTTTTACTGCCTAGATTAAGTTAAAAAAGTAAGTAAATCAGACAGATGGAAGTCTAGCTGGGGTAGATACACGGACCCCGTATATCAATTGATATAGCGCATGCGCGGTTTGTCACGGAAGAATCTTTAGCATTTCAGAATTATTCCTTCCTTTTCAATTTCTTACATCTGTTATTAAACAAATACGGTTAGGGTAGATATACGGACCCCCGTATATACCAATGTTATATGAGTGGGGCAGGATGTCAGTAGAGATAAAAACGCTTCGTCGGAACATTGTTGTGATCTACATGGCGCGGAGCTTGAGGGACAAGCTCTCATCTATAGGAATTGAGTGTGCGGAAGACCGAAAATGTTTTTATCTAATTGATGAGTGTGACTCTCTTGATGTCGTTGAGCCATTCTTGGAAAGTCAACAGGAGGTCATCTTCCTAAGTCTTCTTGACGGGATCGTTGATGATGCTCAGTTGAAAGATTTTGCAAAATGTTGCGATCTTAAAGAGGATGTAAGATGGGAGTTCAATTACTTTGTTACAGATTTGTCGGCTGAGCCTTTAGAGCATGAATTTTACAGCATATAACAAAGCCAAGCACAATCGCCCTTCAGGCTGGACCTCGCTGTCGCTCGGCCTGTGTTGGCGGCGTTATGTTCTCTAGGCTAGGAAGGGCTATGGAAACAGTTAAATTACTAGATTTGGGGTTTTCTACTGCAGATGCAGAATATCCTGAAATACATCAAGAAGATGGTGATTTACGAGCTGAATTTAAAGATTGGCAGGAAAAAGCGATAAAGTTGTATTTCGCCGATCTTGTAGCATTCAAGTGGCAGATGGTGTTTGATTTACTTGAGGGGGAGCGAGATGACTGCTGTTATGAAATATGCTCATCTTTTTGGCTTAAGCAACACGTCGAATTAGAAGTGATTAATCGTGACGAAGGTTACAAGCACTTTCGTTTAAATTTTAATGAGTTAGGGCAACTCGATGTAATCGCACTAAACATTGAAGTACGAACATAACAAAGCGTTTAAGGCAGATTCGCAACGCTCGGCATTTTTAGTTCAAGTCGAATTTTAGTGTTTACGGTGCAATGGTTTGGTTAGCTGGTAGCGTTGCTCACTACTTAACGCGGCGTTATGGCTGAAAGTAAATGAACATCTGCGATTCAATAGAAAGAATCAGGCCTATTGGTAAAGTTACGTGTAGCATTTTTCACGGAGTTCAGGTTCTCCCGAAAAAGAAGCGTTTAATTAAGAGTGGCTTTGTTCCTTTACCCGATGAGTACTGGGTACTTATAAAGAAAGAAGAGGCTCAGAAATTGATTCTACAAAGTATTTGTTATCATTTAGAAGACGATGAAAAAATACTAGAAGAATCAAAGGTGTTTGAGTTGATTAGCTCTTTTGTTGAGAGCTTTTCAGATGAATCAAGATTTGTAACGAACTTTGATGGCTCTTTCGAATGCATTTCGCATTCATATCTAGATATAGCTGTAGTAATAGAAAATAGTAAAGGAGTACTAGGTCTAATATGCATCGAAGACAGTCATTAGCCATAACAAGCAACAGCATCCGATCGTCGCTACGCTCCTTCGGCTGTGTTGGGCGTTATGTGAAATTATGAATCCAAATCCTAAGCTAAATATCGAAAAGTATGAGGTTGACCTTGAAGAAAATGTAATCACCTTTCATTTAGTAGAGCATGAAGGAACGAAACTTGGTGAAGCCGTATTTAAACGAGTATGGGGGCATCAGTTTTCAAATGTTCTAAGCGGGAACTATGTCGTAAGTATAAAAGAATGCTCACCTGAAGAGTTTCATAAGAAATATACTCCGATATTAGAAGAGTACCAGCAGTGTGGATTTCCATTTAATGCCTATAAACCTGCGGAATTCTGTGATGACATTGAGAGACGGTCACTTAAACCTATTATCATCACTGGTCAATATGGCTTTTCGGGTTGGGTTTTATGCGAGGAGATACGAATTACCTTAGGGGGCTCTGAGGTGTCGTACAATGAAATTACATAACAAAGCAAGGCAAAATCGCCCTGCGGGCTGGACGCACTTTGTGCGCCTTTGCTTGCGGCGTTACAAGGCAAAAGGCTTTTGAAAGTAAGCCTAGTGTTAATTAGGTAAATCCTGCTATTAGTTAGCAGGCCAGCATCAAGGAATGTGCTGTTTCTTCTCTCAATCATTCCGTTCTTGGTGCTGTTAGAAAGTTTGTAGCTTCGGCGCCGTCATCTCTATTTTCTGGTTTGCCATAGCTATAAATTGCCGTAGTAGCTAGTGCGCTGCATTAGCTTTAAATTAATAATTTAACGCGTCAGGAGTGATTAAATGGATATGGAGTGTTGCCGTGTAACAAGCAACAGCATCCGATCGTCGCTGCGCTCCTTCGGCTGTGTTGGGCGTTATGTGTAAATGCCAATGAATGAAATATTACGAAATTTTTCACACTGTAAAGAGTTTAGTGATGACTCATTTGTTGGATGCTGGCACGAAGATGCCAGTTTAAATATGCAAGAGTATTGGAAATTCGACAGAGAAATATATGAACTAGCTTCGGTTTATTCCGGTGAGGATATCCCTAGACGTGTAGCTTGGCCGTTAGCTCGAATATTTAGCTATATCATGATGAGCATCCAAGGGCATTACTCATCAAATGGTGGTTTTTACATCGAAAACTTAGATGACATTCAAATGTCTGATTTTAGGGAAAGGTTCCAGCTTGTGGTTGAAGGCTTCTTTAAGGGTGAAATGCCCAACAATACTCACTTTGAGCTAGTAAACCCTCTGCTTAATACAAACACATAACAAGAGACTATGGCGTCAATAACTAAATTAAGCTTTTGGCGCTTCCCACATAACCCCGTCTCTTAACATTGAATTTAAGATCACAACCATCTTTCTGATACAGGCAATAATTGCCACTTTTTTGGGTTTTCCAGCAGCGACTAGACGTTGGTAGGTCGCCTTAAATATGGGATTAGATTGGATCGCTGACATCATCGCCATATATAAAACTGTCCGAACTTGATGCCTGCCTCCTTGTATCTTTCTTATCCCTTTATATCGTCCACTTTCACGGTTTACCGGAGCAACACCGACCAGAGAGCTTGCTTGTTTATTACTGATATAACCCAGCTCAGGTAGGTTACTGATAATGGAAGCCGCCGCTATTTTTCCAATGCCTTTCATGCTTTGAAGAATGACATTCTTAGCTTGATAGTCAGGGCATGACTCGATCAGTTTTATGATCTTAGCTTCGACCTTTTCAATTTGGTTTTTGAGCGCGGTTAAAATAGGTTTGATCGTCATGACGAGCTCTTTAGGTAAAATTTGAAGGCGGTTTTTCTCCATGGTTTGCATGACAAGTAATTGATTGCGTCTAGCGACTAAGTCACTCATTAGCTGCATGGTTTCGGGCTTTAGCGTAGATAATGTAGGCTTTATGGCTTCGCCATAATGAGCAATAAGTTGTGCATCGAGTTTATCTGTTTTTGCTCGCTGTCCAATAGCACCTGCAAAGCGTTTTATATGAACGGGATTAGCAATCACGAAGGGTAAGCCTTCATCAGCGCAGGCCATAATAAAAGGCATTTCTAGGCGTCCAGTTGCTTCAATAACGATACGCTCCGGCGAATGCTCCTTGATGATTTTAACGGCTTTTTTGATCCCTTTTTCGTCATTGGTAACTGTGAAGTAAAGGTCCAGAGGACGAATGTATATATCAAGTTGGAATTTACCGGTATCGACACCGATGTTAATACTTTGATTAGATTTTGGTTTCATAATAAGCTGACTCTTGCTTGCAAATGCGGGTTCGAGACCCAGTAGACTATCCGAGTGTAATGCTTGAAGTCCTTTGTCGCGTTCGTTCTTGTTATCGGTCTCTCGATAGAGGAGCCATCGCTCAATCGAACTACGACAAAAGAAAGTTTTAGTTGCAGCTAAAACCTGGGTCTCACATTACCCGAAACAGGGAACTGTTTGTAATTAGGTGGGTTTATTATCCATACAAGGCGGTCAATGTCGCCTACGGCTGGACAAACCTACGCGCTGCTTCGGTTTGCCCATTACCTTGGCGTTATATTTCAGGGAAGATATGAAACCAGTCCTTAAAACCTTAGCTGTTATCTCAGTTTCCTTGATAGTTTTTGTATCAGGGATGGTTGTTGGCAATGGCTACCAGATCACAGACTTCCTATGTCCGGGTCCTGTATCTCCACACGTACTTGAGGAAGATTTCGTATCAGATAATGGTGTTATCTTCCCAAAGGGCACTGTCATTCCTCTGAGAAAGTGCGCTTACATGCAGCGGTTTAAATGGAACTTTGCAATCGACAACTCGGTAGAGTTAAGACCTACAGAAAACTCTAAGGGGCATGAATATGGGTTTTCTGTTTTGGGTCCAAAAGGGCAATGAAATATAACAAGTTTGTTAATAATCGCCCTTCGGGCTGGACCGCAAACTGCGCTGCTTCGCAGCAATGCGGCCCATTACAAAAGCGTTAGAACAAACTCAGAATGGAAAATATATGGAATCGGGGCATATCACCTTAGACTCCCTTTACCAACATGTTAATCATGATCCATGTTTTCAATCTATTGATGGCCAAGGAAAAACAGGTAGAGAATATGCGGCGCTTGCTACCAAGCTAACTAGCAACATTCCAATTCAACAAGGTTTTTATATTTGGGGTAATTACGAGGAAAATAGTCTTTGGAGAACTATCTACCTAGGAAAGGCTAGCTCAGGAAAAACAAGCTCCCTGAAAGCTCGAATTCTTGAAGAACTAAAAGACGAACGAATATTTATGTGGGCTGATTCACAGCCTAATCTAAATAACGCTGAATTAATGCGTCTTGCACTAAATCAGTATCCTAGAAAAGGACTTGATAAACATTTTTCGCGAGCTCTGAGAAAGAAAGGTACAACTCATATCATCTGGGTTTCAACGCCAGATATTTTGAAGGACGAAATTCTGAATATAGAAGCAGATCTTATTGAAACAATGAACCCTTTTGCAAACTCAATGCGTCCAAGTCCAAGTTCTGGGTTATTAGATATTACTATAGAAGTTATTAAACGCTTCAAGAGTGAAATTCATGGGCTTCGTTGACCTTAAATTCTGACAAAAAATATTTGACGCCTACTATGCGCATGCTGGCGGCGTTAAACTGGCGAATCACTATGAAAGCTAATCATCAAGTTCACTATTTAGAAATTGTGACTTCAGAAGTGGATAAGATTTGCAAATCTATTCTAAAACACTAAATGTATCGTTTGGTGATGCCATCGCCGAACTAGGTAATGCTAGAACCATTACTTTAGCTGACGGAAGTACCCTCGGTATTAGGATGCCTATGCATGATGCCGAAGAACCTACAACACGGCCTTACTATCTAGTCTCTGATATTGAAAAGGCTGTAAGTGATGCTGAGCAATCAGGCGCAGTGATTGCAGTTCCTCCAATGGAAATTCCTGATCGCGGTAAGTGCGCGATCGTCATGTTCGGTCAAATCCAAAGTGGTTTCTGGCAGCTTTAATTTCTGATGTTAAAGAGTATCTAAAGAGGTTTCGTTTGGTAATGGCCTTGTGATCTTTGCTATTGATAAACCATTAAATTTATTTTGTTAAGTTAGTTGAGGTGCCGATAGCGAATTGATCGTCTGAGGGCCAGGTCGAAATCGGCAGTGTTATTAAGTGCTTAGGCGGTGATAGCTATTTTTAAATATAGGAGTAGATCAACCGACATTTCTTGGTGTTGAGCTAATTCATTTTTAGCTTAATTTGAGTAGCCAGCCATATTACTATTTATTCGCGAAATAAACGCTCATTCGATTCACGGACCGCTTTGATGTCTGCACAATACTCTGCAGTAGGGCGGAGTAGTAGGCGTTTAATACCGATCTCTTCACCAGATTCTATGCAGTAGCCATATTCGCCATTTCGAATGCGGGCTAGGGCGGTATCGAATTTGGGAAGTAACTTACTTTCGCGGTCGACAATACGTAGGGCAATACGAGATTCTTCTTCATATTGTGCGCGGTCCGCATCATCATTCATCTCAGGACGTTCATTCAATTGTGCTTGTGCGTTTTGAATGTGTGCGATGGTTTCTTTCTTTTGTTGTTCTAAGAACTCTCGGAAAAACTCCAATTGGCTGTCATTCATATAGTCCTCAGAACTAGCATTTAAGAGCTCTTCTTCTGTTATTGCCATGCTTTCCTCAAACAATTGATCTAAAAAATAATGGGTTATGTTATATCATTTATTTGAGGGGGCGTGGAAATTTTATGTAGTCAGAATGCGGGGTTTATTTGTAGGAATACAGAACGGTAGTGCAATTCAAAAAATAGAATCTTACATAGATAACTCTAGTGAATTTCCATGGTATGGTGATCTGACTTTAAGTTCTGGATGTGTAAGTCATGATTAAGAACGATGTAAAGGCCCTTAAAGTCTTTCTATATACGTCAATAGCTTTGATAGCTTTTGCTGGTAATTCTGTGTTGTGTCGTTTGGCGCTAGGGGATGAGGCTATAGATGCAGCGAGTTTTACAACAATTCGATTACTTTCAGGGATTGTTATGCTGTTAGCTATATTCAGCTTCATGCACAGAGGTAAAACAAATACCGCTAAAGGTAGTTGGAAAGGCGCGTTTTATCTTTTTGCTTACGCTATAACATTCTCGTATGGCTATATCACCTTAGAGACAGGAATAGGCGCTTTGGTGCTATTTGGTTCAGTACAGATCTCCATCATTCTTATTAATATGTTTAAAGGAAATAAACTTCATGCAATGGAATGGGCAGGAACCATCGTTGCGTTTGCAGGGTTTGTTTATTTGATATTCCCGAGCTTAGCGACCCCCTCGGTTGTTGGCTTTGGTCTAATGACGATGGCGGGCGTGGCTTGGGGTTTTTACACGCTAGCGGGCAAAGGTTCTACTAATCCTCTTGGGGATACGACCTTTAATTTTTTACGTACACTGCCCTTTGTTCTTATTCTTGCTTTAGTCACTTTACATGATATGTCTTTATCTAGTGAAGGGATATGGTTGGCAATTCTTTCCGGCGCACTTGCTTCTGGTATTGGCTACGCGATCTGGTATCAGGCTTTAGGCTATTTATCAGCTATTCAAGCTGCAGTTGTTCAGTTGCTTGTTCCAGTGATTGCTGCAGTAGGTGGTGTTGTCTTTGCTAGTGAAGAGATTACGTTGCGTTTAGTTATCGCTTCTGTAGTAGTTTTGGGTGGGATTATGATTGTTATCGTTGGAAAGCAGATGTTGGGAAGGGCAAAGCAATAAATTTGTTTATCGATTCTAATACGACTGGCTAACTAAACTGTTGCGGCCATTTTCTTTAGCTTGATATAAATGTTTATCCGCTCGTTGGTAGAGATCGCTGATCTGGGTTTTATCGGTGAGCGTTTGTGTACAGGATAAGCCCATGGATACAGTGATATAGGGAGCTGCGGTGTTTTCCTTATGAGGGATCTCTAATTTCTCTATTTCTAGTCGAATGCGATTGGCAAAAATATCTGCTGACTCTTTGCTTTCTTGGGTGAATACAACGGCAAATTCTTCTCCACCGACGCGGAAGCAGTAGTCCTCTCCTTGTCGGATATTATCTTTAAGTGCTTGGCTGATTTTTTTAAGGACATCATCGCCTTTCAGGTGACCATAAGTGTCGTTATACGCTTTGAAATGGTCGACATCGAGTATCAGTAAGCAAAAGTAAGTTTTCTGTCTTTTGGCGCGCTCTAGGGCTGCCTGGGATAAGTATTGGAAGTTACGGCGGTTAAATAGATCGGTTAGCGCGTCGGTGACTGCAAGTTTTTCAATTTTTTCTTCTAGGATACGGGCCTCAGTAATATCTATATGTACCCCATTCATACGAATGGCATTTCCTTCATCATCTCTGAGGAATACTCGGCCGACATCATGTATCCAGCGCCACTTCCCATCGCCACAGATCATACGGAATTTTGCGTCGTAAATTTCGGTTTCACCATTAAGGTGTTTTTCGATTAATTCAACCGTTGGCTCTAGATCTTCGGGGTGAACGATAGAGGACCAGCGCTCAAGACCATTAATGACTTCAGAAAATAGCGCATCGTCTTCTCTGAACTCTTCATCTCTATATCTCTTTTGAGTGACCCAAGTTTTATTAGCGATGATTTTGCCTTGTTGTGGGTAGAAGTCCCAACAACCTATATTGGCTCCATTAACAGCATCGTCTAGGCACTTGATTGTTTCTTGGTCTTGCTCAATCTGAGCTTTCATCTCTTGCTGCGAGGTAACATCAGAAAGGGTGCTTAAGATATTCTCCCCATGTTTTACTAAGCGCATCTCGAAATGTTGATTGTCTCGTTGATAGTAAAAATAAGCGGGTTGGTCAGTAGTGGTTTGAGAGCACTGTTTAAATAGCGCCTTTAGCTGTATAGCTTGTTCTTGATTAAACAGGTCGAATATGGAGCAGTTTTTTAATGTACTTTCAGATAAACCACGAAACTCTAACTCTTTACGATTGAAGAACAGGTAGTGACCTTCATCCACAGTTAGTTCTGCAATACCTTGTGGTTGTTGATTGAGTATATCTAAAAGGTTCATTGCGACTCAGGTACAAATTGCGACTGCAAGTTCCAATTTATTATAGGTGGCGTTTATATGCCAGCCTGATTATTTGGGATTTAAATAGCTTTTTACCCATTGCTTAGGTGTCACACCAAAGTGCTTTTTAAACACTTTGGCTAATGAGGAGGCATTTTCGTAGCCTACCTGGTTGGCAACTAGGCCCACGGGGCGATTATTTTTAAGTAACCCTTTGGCCAACGCCATTCTTAGTCCGGTTACATACTCCATCGGTGCTTGTCCAACCGTATCTTTAAAGAGGGCTGCAAACTTAGAGCGAGACATTGCTGCGCTTTCTGCCATCTCTTCAACTGTCCATTCATATTCAGGTTTATCTTTGATCTGTTGCATTAACTTGTGAAGCAGAGGATGAGAGTCGGCCGCTATTAAGCCTAATTCAACTGTCCCATTATCAATAACATAACGAAGTACTTGCACCATAAATACATCGCACAATCGGTCGATTATTAATTGTTTGCCGTGTTGCTCGTCAAATGCTTCTGCAAAGATTTGATGAGCTGTGTTTGAAATCGAACCTGCTTCCTCTATATGGAGACAGAGAAATTTAGGGAGATAGTTAGCTAACAACTTTTGATGAGCCGGAGGGAGCTTAACTGTGGCACAAACCAGTTTGGCATCTTCTGATGGAGCTATTGTAAGTTTGTGGTTGGTTCCGCTCGGGAAAAAAATTACATCACCTGTATGTAACTCAATGATGTGACCTTCATCAGTCGTCAGTGTTAACGACCCTGATTCTAGAAAGTGTAAGTATCCAGATTCCTTGTCGTCATCAAAGCCGGTGATACCGCAGAGGCTACCACTGAAAAAAACCTCGGCATTGATCTCTAGGTTTTGTAGTAATTTGCTCAGTGTATCCATATAACCTCCTTCTTTGGACGATTGGCTCTTTTTGCTGGATTTAGAGCGGCCTTTCCCTCGGTAGTTCCCCGTAATCTATATCTCAAGAACAGCGCAACATATTTACCAATATGTATGAGTGTTCATTAAACCATTAACCGAGGAAAAAGAAATGAAATTTACAAAGACTTTGAAATTAGCAACAGCAGCCGGCGCACTTCTTCTAAGCAGCATGAGCTTTGCGGCCTCTGTAAATATTGGCACTAACGATGTTGCTATTCATGGTTATGACCCTGTTGCTTACTTCACTAACGATAAAGCGGTTGAAGGCTCTGCAAAATTTACCGCTACGCATGATGGGGCAATTTACCGTTTCGCAAGTGCTAAAAACCGTGACCTATTTAACGCCAATGCTGACAAATACGCGCCTCAATATGGTGGTTACTGCGCAATGGGTGTTGCGCTAAACAAAAAGTTAGATGTTGATCCACAAGCGTTCCACATCGAAAACGGCAAGCTGTACCTGAACTTGAACAAAGATGTTCAGAAAAAATGGCTTACAGATGTACCTGGCAACCTAAAAACTGCAGACCGTATTTGGGCGGGTATTGAAGATCTGTCTGTAGCTGCAGCGAACGCTGAAGACTAATTCTTATGCCTGAGTCGAGACTTACGTTTTCAGAAAATGGACATGAGTACTCGCAACCTTTAGCGCTGATCTGGTTCAGCGCTAAATGGTGCGGTCCCTGCCAGCAGATGATTCCTGTGATTAATAGTTTGGCAGAGCGATATGCCGGTGAACTTAAAGTTTTAAAAGTGGATGTAGATCAGCAGCAGGAGTTAGCTGCGAAATTCACGATTAGAGCGGTTCCCACGTTAGTACTCTTGGCAAAAGATAAGGCGTTGGATCAGCAGGTGGGATCGATGCCATTAAAGCAACTTGATGAGTGGGTTGCACAGCATTTATCAATTCAGAAAGAACTGGAGAAGTGAAATGGATAATAAACAACGAATTGCTACAGCAGCCTTAGCCGTTGCTCTGACTTCTATCGCCACTGTGCCTGCAGCTCATGCCGGCGGTAAAGAGAAATGCTACGGAGTTGCACTAGCTGGACAGAACGATTGTGGCAACTTGGCAGGTACACACTCTTGTGCGGGCCAATCCAAAGTGGATAACGACCCAGGTGAGTGGAAGTTAGTCGCTAAAGGTACTTGTAAAGATATGGGTGGGCTACTGAAAGCTGAAGCTAAGAAGCGTTATCAGGAAGCTCAGCAGAACTCATAAGGTTTAATCAGGAGAGAGAAGATGTCCAGTTTAAGCACAGCTAATAATAGCGATGAACGAGGTTTATCAAAGATTGGAGTCGGGTTGCGTCACCCTCACTATAAGGAGGCGTTACTAGGGACATCTTCCATTGATTTTGTGGAGATACATGCGGAGAACTTTTTTGCCGAAGGTGGAATGCTACCTGAGTTGTTGAGTGATATAGCCCTTCAATATCCAATCAGTCTGCATTCGACTTCCATGGGCTTAGGTTCAGCCGTGGGTATTAACGGAGATTATCTGCAACGTTTAAAGCAACTGTCACAGCAGATTAACCCCATATTGATCTCCGACCACGCTTGCTTCACTTGGAGCAATATCAATGGAAAATCTGTGCATGCTGGGGATCTTCTACCTCTTGAGTTTACGCAACAGAGCTTGCAGGTAATGGTTGATAACGTGAATCAGGTCCAGCAGTTATTAGGGCGTCAGATTTTAGTTGAGAACTTATCTGCTTATGTGGAATTCAACTTTTCTGATATGAGTGAAACCGAGTTTCTATCTCAACTGGTAGATAAAACGGGATGTGGCTTATTGGTGGATCTCAACAATTTGCTAGTAAATGCGCGCAATTTTAGTGATCAAAAGCCATTAACTGTAGCCCGAAAGTGGTTACGAGAAATCCCTGCTAATGCTGTGGGCGAGATCCATCTGGCAGGTTTCACCAAAGTGAAAGAGGGTGAATTGATCATTGATGATCACAGTCAGCTAGTATCACCTGAATGTTGGTTGCTCTATCGCGATGCGGTTGCCTTGTTTGGTGCAGTTACCACCCTAATCGAATGGGATAATAATTTGCCTTCTTGGAGCACACTGCTTGATCAAGCTACAAAAGCGAGATCTATCTCCACGGAAGTTCACTATGACACTGGGAGGCTCTCTTATGCTGTCTGATTCTACATTGCTCGTTCGTCGTCAAGCAGCATTGATGATGTTAATTTTTTCGAAAGATGAAAGTGATACAGCGACTGACCGAATAAGTCAGGGGTTAAAAATTTATCAGAATAATCTCCTGATGACTGCGGCAAGAGCGATCTCCTTGAAGTATCCAGTACTGGAGAAAATGGTGGGTAATGAGACGATTATCGCTTTTACCGATCAGTTACTTAAAAAAGAGTTACCTAATACAGGGGATTGGGCGGATTGGGGTGTGATGTTGCCCGCGCTCATCTCAGAAAGTCCTCTGGCTGATGATCATGCCTATCTGTCGGAGGTCGCCCGTTTAGAGTGGTTTGTATATCAGGCCGCGAGAGGAAAGGTTACTCACTTAGAAGTGGAGACACTTTCTAGTTTAACTGAAAGTGATTTGGACGCTGTCTCACTTCATCTATCGCCGACTTTACAGGTCATGGAAAGCCATTTTCCTGTGTATGAATTATGGAATTTACATCAGGTACCAGAGGGCGGTGAGGTCGATGAAGGTGAGCTTTATCGCTTGCTGGTGGGAAATTCGGCTCCTCATTATTCAATGGTATTTCAACAGGATTATCACGCACGTCTTAAAACGCTAACGGTTCAAGAATATGCGTGGTTTAAAGATGTTCTGGCAGGCATGAGTGTTGAGCGTTTATTAGGTAAGCACCAAGAGATTGATTTTGTTAGCTGGATTGAACAGGCGATAAGCCAGCAATGGTTGGTTGCCATCAAGTAAATCGAGATTCAGTTATTAAAGGTTTTTGAGAGGTTTGAGAGATGATTTCTATTGTTAGTAAGTTTTATAAAGGTTATTTAGCTGGGGAAGGTAAATTGGCTAAAACTCATGATCTTGTATCGTTAATTGCTCGCTTCTATGTAGCGCAGGTGTTCTTTAATGCCGGTCTGACCAAAATTCAGGATTGGGATACAACGTTATTTCTATTTGAAGAGGAGTATCAGGTGCCATTTTTACCTTTTGAACTAGCGGCTTATTTGGGCACTTTAGGCGAGCTGATTTTACCGATTTTGCTAGTCACTGGTATTTTGACACGCTTTTCTGCTGTGGGTTTATTTTTTGTGAATGTAGTTGCTGTGATTAGTTTGGTAGAAATTGCACCAGCAGCACTGTATCTACATTACATCTGGGGACTCGTGCTTGCGCAAATTATTATCTACGGAGGTGGTGTACTTTCTGTCGATCACGTTTCCAACAAATTTCTTCTTAATCGCCACAAGGTTGAAATGGAGCCGACCCTATAGGCTCTATTTATCGGTACTCGTAAAGGGGAGGTGACTGAAAAAGTCAGTCACTTCTTTGCTGAAAAATTTCACTTTTTATTGAGGTTAATATGAAGCAGATCACTACATCCATCGTTGCCGGATTTGGCGCTTCTGTTGCTATAGGTTTGTTAGCCCTGCTGGAAACATCATTTAAAGACATTGCGTTTTTAATGGCGCCTTTTGGGGCAACTGCTGTGCTGGTATTTGGGGTGCCGCATAGCCCTTTGGCCCAGCCGAAAAATGTGATTTTAGGACATTTGATTACTGCCTTTATCGGCATTTTCTTTAGCCAGTTTCTTGAAGTGAATCCGCTAACTCTGGCCATTGCGACAGGACTTGGTGTGAGTGCTATGTTGTTGAGTAAAACAACACATCCGCCGGCGGGTGCTAATCCAATCTTAATTATGTTATCCAGTCAGGGGTGGGCCTTTCTAGTAACACCAGTTTTGATTGGCTCGATTATGATTGTGCTCGTGGGAAAGATTTTTCAGCAGACGCAGGCAAGATTGCAGCCTGCTGAATAATGGCTAACTACAAGGCTGTTTAACTTGTTTAGTTAGCATGGTTTCAAAGACATCGGGTGTGACGGGTTTACTAAAATAGTAACCTTGGGCCATATCGCATTGTTTATTCTGTAGTAAATTCATCTGCTCTTGAGTTTCTACCCCTTCCGCAATAACTTTTAAACCAAGGCCGTGAGCCATATCGATGGTGGCGTAAACTAGCTCTAAATCGGCAGGGTCGACAGAGATATCACTGATAAAACTACGATCGATTTTGAGGGTGTCAAATGGATAACTTCTCAAATAACTGAGGGAGGAATATCCAGTACCGAAATCATCCATAGATATGCTGACGCCTTGCTCATTGAGTTTTGCAATCGCTTCATCAATATCCGCGTGTTGTGCCATTAATACACCTTCGGTAATTTCTAGCTCTAGGTTAGAGCCGAGAATTTGATGTGTTGTCATCTGTTCCGTGATGTAGTCGATCAATTGAGGGTCTCTAAACTGACGCGGTGATAGGTTGATAGCAATATGGAATTGCGGCAGCAATGTTTTGATCCAGTGACTGCTCTGATGCATCGCTTCCTTAAGTACAAACTTACCGATGTTTACGATTAAACCGGTGTTTTCGGCAACGGGAATAAATTCAGAAGGTGGTATATTTCCTAATGTTGGAGAGTTCCAACGTAATAATGCCTCTGCGCCAACGATGTTTTGTGTTTTAAGGTCGATCACCGGCTGATAAAGAACATGCAGTTGTTTACGCTCAAGGGCATTGTGTAGCTGCTCTTCCAACAATAATCGGCGTTCTGCACCAATGTTCATCTCTTCTGTGAAATAGTGGTAGCTATTACGACCTTGAGCTTTAGAGTGATACATTGCCGAATCGGCATTACGTAGCAGTTCTGCAGGATCAGTTCCGTCACTCGGGTAAACCGAGATCCCGACACTCATGGTCAGCATGATCTCTCGGCCATCCACATTTAGTGCTTTGCGGAATTGGGAAACTAGATTTTGAGCTATAGGTTGAGCTTGTTCAGCACTTTCTAAATGATTAAGTAATACAATAAATTCATCGCCACCCAAACGGCCAACGGTGTCAGTTTCTCTGACCGATTGTTCTAATCGTTTGGCTGCTTCAATAAGAATCTTATCACCAGTGGCGTGTCCTAGGGTGTCATTGACTTTTTTGAAGTCATCCATATCAAGAAAAAGAACAGCGACGGAGTGCTTCTTTCTTCTTGCTTCTAAGAGCATGGTTTCCAGACGGTTCAAGGATAAGAAACGATTAGGTAGGTTGGTCAAACTATCAAAGTGCGCTTGATGAAGAATCTTTTCTTCTTGAGCTTTTTGTTGCGTGATGTCCTGTTTAACGGCCAGATAATGTTTAGTTTTACCTTCAGCATCATAGACTGGGGCAATATGGGCTTGTTCCCAGAAAATTTCTCCGTTTTTTCGTTGGTTTTGGAATTCTCCACGCCATGCTTTACCTTGAATAAGATGTTGCCATAACTCTGCATAGCGACCGATTGGTGTGCGGCCAGACTTTAGAATTCTAGAATTTTGACCAAGAATCTCTTCTTTTTTGTAACCCGTGACATTCTCAAAGGTTGAGTTAACGTACTCAATTTCGCCATCAAGAGAAGTAATCACAACAGAGACAGGGCTCTGTTCTATGGCTTGAGAGAGGGTCAATATATGTTCTTGGGCCTTGCGTTCTTCGGTTATGTCGCGGCTTATACCAACCAGACCTTGCAGTTTGCCATCCGTATCCCAAAAGGGCATTTTGAGTGTGTTTAATAGAATTGGTTCTCCTGATTGATTGTCACTCCATTGTTCTTGGTTATTTGAACTTAGTTGTTCGATAACATCTTTTTCTTCTTGTTTATTTTTAACTGCTTGAGCCTCTAAAAATAGCTCATAGTCAGTCCGACCCGTAATTTCGTCTTCGCTTTTACCCGTGAAATCTTGGAAGGCGGTATTACAGCCAAGGTATTTACCTTGTGTATCCTTTATAAAAATATGGTCGGGTAACGCGTCAATTAGGCCTTTTAGTAGACCTCGTTCTCGATTGAGCTTTTGACGGCTAATGAGCACCTCCCGTTCTGCTTTTCGTCGATCTTGTTGCCTGCGAAGAATAAGCCCAAGTAACATCGTACCGATCGGGTAGAACGTTAGAATAGTGGGTGCAATCGCAGCAATTATTTTGAAACGCAATTCGGCAGGCATAAATAGGATGAGACCGAGTACAACGACTTGTACCAATAAGCCTAAGAGGTACAAGCGCCACCAATTGAGAGGTTGTTGGTATTTATCACTTAGATAACGCCAAGATAATCCTACAGCGGCTGAAAAAATAATAACGGCTGAGCCGACATAAATGCCTGCTCCTCCCTGAAAAATACGTAGACTGACAGCCATGACTACAGCTATACAGGTCGGGACGATTCCAAAGAAAAGGCCACATAAGCTAATTAACACCCAGCGAGCATCAAAAAATACGCCTGGTTCTAATTCCCAAGGGGTTAGCATGACTGCCATAGCAAGCAGCCCAACTAATACACCAGAAACGCTGTCACGAAGTAAGCGATGCCGAATGTTTTGCAGACCAAGTGAATCGTAAACGATCCCCATTGCAAGCAGTAAAGCAACGTTGTTAATTAGACCTGTAAAACTAGATGTTTCCATGAATACTAATCTTCTCTCACTACCGGGGCGCTATAGGGACAAGCTTCGAAAACGGATCTGCCTAATACCCATACTAATTATACGTTTATAAGAATAATTTTAGAAATATTAAAGTGTTAGAACTGAGGCAAACAATACTTTTTAGTATCTAACCAATACGACTATAAAGCTCAATGGGCCAAGTTATAGGTTATTTTGCGTATCCAACATCACTTTAGCGAACATTCATCAGAATGCCTTCGTTATTCGTCAAAGATATTCGTCAAACATATTCGTAGGTTTAGTATAGATAGAAAATCAGTTTATGCTGGACGATTTGTTGGTAGCTTTATGAAAAATAAGGAGAAACTACCGGAAGGTAAAATGGCTGAAACGTCTTTGGCTCATGCAGAAAATTTCAGCCGTGTAAAGATTACTTAAAGTTAGAACCGAACATTTCGCCAATGGCTTGGCTTAGGGCTTCGCTACGGTCTTCGTTACGGAATTGCATTAAGATAAGTGCACGTAGTGCAGGCATAAACATCAGATCAGACAATACGCGAGAGAAGCCTGCTTGGCCTGCTTTACCAATGGCCAGCTTTTCTAAAAATAAGTGAAGTGTAGCTGGCTCCTGTAGCGTTTCGTGGCAACGCGTTGCTATTGAAACGATTACTTCCGCTTCTAAAGCATAATCGCTTTTAAGAATCTTATTGATGATCTCTTGTTTTCTAGGCGTATTACGTGCATTTGAGATGCCGCGAGTAATGGCTGCGATGTGATTGGCGCTCGCTGTTCCACGATCTAAAGTTTGTTCCGCACGTAAACTTAGTGCTTCAAACAGTTGGTGATCAGGTTCAATGCTTTCCACGCAGGTACACAGTACTTCGAAAGGCACATCCGGTAGTAGCGGGATCGCTTTTGCTAACCGCTTGCTGTTATTACTTTTTTCATGGCGAACAACCAGATCAGCAATACCTTGATACCCTAGGGATTGCCAGTTATCAAAACCGATTTGCCCCGAAAAATACTGTTCTGCATGTTCATAGTATTGTGAAGCAGGTTCACTTGATGCCAGCGTTGAATAGGCATGGAATAGTGCCATTTTTTCCTGATCAGGCTTAAATGAGAAGGGGTTATCTTTCAAAGCATCCTCTGGCATCTCACCTGTTTTTTCATGCTGAAGGATGCCACCTGCATTCTTAAGTAAGCGGCTAAGTAGGTCATCGCGGACTGCTTGAATTAAAAAGCCTTGTTCATCTAAAGGCAGTTTTAGAAACCAAGCCGCACCTTGCTCTTTATTCTTAGGGTTCCAGATCATCAATGCTATCCATGCGTGCTGTAAATATGGATAGGGGTAAGGTGTTTGTTGATTCTCTATCTTTTCAAATTGTTCTGTCGAGAGTTTTTGTACACGACGGCCCATATCGAAAAAACGGACTTGACCGCCACTCTGGCGAAGAAGTTGAGATAGTGAAGAAATATCAGACATGATGAGCACCTTAAGAATCAGGGCCGCAATTTTAGCAGTTCTGAGGGGGGTATCAATATAGATCAGAAGTGCTCATTCTTTCGTTAGGGGGTATGTTGATTATTAAATAATATAAAACTGATTTTTACCCATCTTTTTGGCTTGGTACATTGCTTTGTCAGCTAAGGTAATAGCTTCTTCTGCATTTATATCCTCTAAAGAGTAGATATATAAACCTATGCTGGCAGATAGGTTTGTAGTGCTTTCTCCTATGGGAAAGTCTTCACTAATAATTCCTAGTATCTTTTGAATTACGGCGATGGCTTGTGTGGAGGATTCTATTTCTGACAATATAAGTAAAAACTCATCGCCACCTAATCGGCCCAACATATCCGAGCCCCTGATCACTTTGGATATTCTGTTTGAAACGTCTTGAAGACACAAATCTCCTGCGTCATGACCATAGGTGTCGTTGATCGGTTTAAAGTCATCAAGATCAATAAAGATGATGGCTACCTTATGTTGCTTACGTTTTGCTGCGGCGAGAACAATATCAAGTTGGTGAAGTAGAAAACGTCGATTGGGGAGGCCGGTTAGGTTGTCATGACAGGCTAAATGGCGAAGCTCTTGATTGGCTATTCTAATCATTTTGTTCTGCTTCGAGGCCGTAACCATGACATAGACGGCAAACAAAAAGCCTCCCGATATTATCAGTACCATCCTTGTGATCAGTTCAGACAGTAGTCCTTCCATTTTGTGAGCAGAGTCTTGCCAAATATCTTCATTCTGCACTTGTTGCAATGTGATAAATTGATCCAGAAAACCTGCAATAGTGGTTTTGTCTTTTAGTACTTTGCTTAGTTCTAAACGAAAATCTTGAACACGATTATCTGTCAGTAGCTCTGAGAATGTTCGTAATTCCGGAGTTCTATTTGCAGCTTGTTTATCTAGCTTGGCAAGAATACTTTGTTCAGGGTGATCTAGCTCAGTGTTTAAAAGAGTTAAACGCGATTTGTGATATTCACTACCCTGACTATAAAACGTATTAAATAACTGTTTGCGGTCTTCTGGGGTTTCAAGCAAGGTCATTTGCCAGAGAAAAATTGCTCTTTCTCGAACTGCAGCCCGCATAGCCATAGCAGCACGTAGCTGAATGTCGTTGTTGTTGCTGGCAGTGGTTAAATCAGCGCGTAAATTGGCATATTGTTGGTAGGAAAAAACGGAGGTATAGATAAACGCTAGAAAAATAGCGCTGAAGCCAATCAGATAGAAAAAGAATCTAAAGCCTGATCCCTGCTGTTCCATGTCTTTTCGCCAGTTATATGGTGAATAACATCTAACAGTCTAGTTGATTTTAATTTGTTCGGGATTTGGGTGTGAAAAAAGAGCTTGGGTGAGTAAGCGGGGCTTCCTCACCCAATAAAATTTTTCTTATTTCTTACATTCACCAGCTACAACAAAGCTGACCACAGTTCTAGCACAAGCAGAACAGCTGTTGGAATAGGTTTTAACTGTGCCATCCGTGTGATGACCGCAAGCAGGTGTGTAATCCATCGTGCACATTTGAGGTCTAGGTTCTTCGCAGACTAGAGCACCTTTAGGCATTGTCGGCTTGGATTGGCAGCCGGCTAGAAGCAGTGCCGCAAAGCCCGCGATTAAAAATTTAATCATGCAGAATCTCCTGGTTGGACATTGTCTGATGTAGATTTTCCTTTAACTTTTTCACGTAGGGTCTGCATTGCTACGAATAGGGCTGGAATAAAGAATATGCCGATCACTGTCGCTAGAAGCATACCGCCAAACACAACAAAACCTATTGATATACGACTAGCAGCACCTGCGCCAGAAGCTGTTAGCAAAGGCATTACACCTAGGATGAAAGAAAAAGCGGTCATCAATACAGCACGATAACGTAGGTTTGCCGCTTCATTGGCTGCCTCGATAATACCTTTGCCTTCTTCTCGCAATTGCTTAGCAAATTCCACAATTAGAATGGCTGATTTACTAGCAAGGCCAATTAGCATAACCATACCTATTTGAGCATATAGGTTGTTGGTTAAACCCGGGATCAGCCAAAGAGGAAGAATCGCGCCTAAAATTGCGACAGTAATAGATAACATGACTGCTACAGGAATGGTCCAGCTTTCATATTGTGCAACGAGGAATAGGTAAGCGAATAGAATAGCCAGCGATATGATAATAATGACAAAGCCGCCCGCTTCTTGTTCCTGTTGGGTACTACCTGTCCATTCAAGGACATAACCATCGGGCAAAGTGTCTTTAGCGAGCTGTTCCATGAGCAAGATGGCGTCTCCCGTCGCTATACTTGGAGCAAGTGTGGCTGTTATAGCTGCAGAGCGTGATTGATTATAACGAGTTAATGATTGCGGACCAAGAACCGGTTTTACTTCTACAAGTGCGCTGATTGGAACTAAATGGCCTTGATTGCTCTTAACATTTAAGCTGTTTAGATCGTCGATGTTGTCTCTAAATTCAGAATCCGCTTGCAGCATAACGCGGTAGTTGCGGCCGAAGATATTAAAATCATTAACATACTGAGTCCCAAGTTGAGATTGTAACGTCCCAAACAGGTCACTCATTGAAACACCTAAGGAGAGCGCTTTGTCTCTATCTACTACTAATTCTAATTGCGGAACATTGGCAGAATAGGTGGAGTAAACACGGTCAAACTCAGCCTTCTGGTTTGCTGCAAAGATGAGTGAATTCGTCGCGCGAGCAAGTTCCTGAGGCGATCCATTTTTAAGATCCAACAGGATTGCTTCTAGACCAGCCGCATTACCCAAACCTGGAATCGGTGGGGTAGGGAAGGCCATAATATTGGCACCTGGAATCGCCGCTAACTTCTGATTGAGCTCTCTTAGAATTTTGTACCACACCATTTCGGGCGCAGTACGCTCATCCCAATGGGATAACACAGGAATCGCCAGTGCCGCGTTTGGTGCTGCGCCACCTAAGATACTAAAGCCTTTAATGCCGATACGGTTTTCTACGCCCGGTTGCTCTTCAAGTATTTTGTCGATCTGCGCGACTATTTCGTCTGTACGGTTGAGTGACGCACCATCAGGAAGTTGGACGTTAACAAAGAAGGCGCCGTTATCTTCATAAGGAAGGAAGCCCGTGGGCGTGGTGCTGAACATGTGGTAAACACCACCTCCCATAGCAGCCATCAGCCCCATGCTTAACAGTAAACGTTTATTTAGGAAGTTAACTTTCTTTACATAGCCTCGACGAGTCCAGTCGATTAACTGATCGAATTTTTTAAATACTCCAGTCGGTTCAGTAGCTGGTTTTAGAAGAAGTGAGCAAAGCGCAGGGGAGAGCGTCAGGGCATTTAGTGATGAGAAGCAAACTGCTACAGAGATAGTAACCGCAAACTCGGTATACAATTTACCGGTAATACCTGGCATGAAGGCTACAGGGACAAATACAGCTAGCAGTACTAGGGTTGTCGCGATCACTGGTCCGATAACTTCTTTCATCGAGATAGTGGTTGCTTCTTTGGCTGACAAGCCTTCTTGCATATGACGTTTGACGTTTTCAACGACAACGATTGCATCATCTACCACAATGCCGATTGCCAAGATTAGGGCAAATAGAGAGATGGTGTTGATGCTAAAGCCGAGTACCGAAAGCACAGCAAAAGTTGCGATCAATGAAACTGGAATGGTGGCTGATGGAATCAGAGTAGCGCGCCAATCTGCAAGAAATAGGAAGGTAACCAGTACTACCAAACCAAAGGTAATAAATAGAGTCTCGACTACTTCTTGAAGTGACGCTTTTACTGACAGCGTGGTGTCATACAGAATTGCATATTCCATATCATCAGGAAAACGCTCACTTAGACGCTCTAGTTCAGCGTATACATTATCAGCAACCTCCAGTGCGTTTGCACCTGGGCTTTGATAGATAGCTACGGTCGCTGCTGGGTTGCCATTCATAATGGAAGAGGCGCTGTAGCTTTGTGAACCTAGTTCTACTCTTGCCACGTCGCGTAGACGAACAGAAGCGCCGTTGTCACCCGTGCGAAGGATGATGTTCTCAAACTCTTCTACTGATTCTAAGCGGCCTTTAGCGCGTAGGTTGTATTGGAACTGTTGGTTTTGTGTAAGCGGTGGTTGGCCAATAATACCTACAGATGCTTGGATGTTTTGTTGAGAGATAGCGTTGCTTACGTCTTTAGGTGAAAGCCCTAGCGCTTTTAGGCGGTTAGGGTCTAACCAAACTCGCATACCGTAATCCATTGGGCTGAACTGGGAGGCAGAGCCTACACCATTAATTCGCGCCAAAGCATCTTGTACATATAGCGTTGCGTAGTTACTTAAAAATAGTTCGTCGTACGTATTTTCAGGTGAATATAGGTTAATCACCAATAGCATGTTAGTTGCTTGTTTCTTAGTTGTTACGCCTTGGCGAACAACTTCTTGCGGTAAAGACGCTTCGGCTAAAGCCACACGGTTTTGTACATTGATGGCTGCTTGATCAGGATCAGTACCGACTGCGAACGTGATATCTAAAGAATAGCTACCGTCGTTAGCTGATGTAGAGGACATGTACAGCATATTGTCTACACCGTTGACTTGAGCCTCGATAGGCGTAGCCACGGCTTGTTCAACCACTTCGGCATTGGCGCCTGGGTATTTAGCTTTGACCTGTACTTTTGGTGGTGTGATATCTGGGAACTGAGCTACGGGTAGACCGTAGATCGCCAATCCACCGGCAATCATCAACACAATGGATATGACCAGAGCAAACTTAGGCCGATTGATAAAGAAAATCGAGAACATGGTTTACTCCGCTACCGCATTAACTTGAATGCCCGGTTTAACCTTTTGCAGCCCTTCAGTGATGATCAGATCACCTTGATCTAGACCTTCGAGAACTTGCCATTTACCTTCGACTTGAGGTCCCATTTTTACCCGGGTAACCGTCACTTTATTCTGCTGATTAACCTCAAGTACAAAGTAGCCATCACGATCACGTTGAACGGCAGATTGCGGGATTTGAATGCCTATTTCCGGTTGTTTCCTCTTAATTTCAACGTGTACAAATTCGCCTGGTAACAACAGGTATTTAGGGTTTTCGAAACTAGCGCGGAGCGTGATTGTATCGGTGTTCGGGTCTACTTCGGGGGAGATAAAATCGAACCGACCTTGTTCTTCATACACACTGCCATCGGACAAAATCAAACGAGGTGCAACGGGAGGGTTATCTAAATCTATCCCTTTACGGCGCGCGTCTAGCATCAGCTTTTCACTCACTGCCATTTCGACATAGACCTCATCGATTTTTACCACTGTAGCTAATACGCCGCTTTCAGGGCTGATCAAATCGCCTACAGAAAAATTTGCTTTACCGATACGACCACTAAACGGAGCTTTAATCTCGGTATAACTAAGGTTGAGTTCTGCTTTCTTTAATCCGGCTTCTGCTTTTAAAACTTGTGCGCGGGATTGATCTCGGTCTGCTACCGCCTGATCGACTTGAGATTGCGAAGCTGCTTTGCGTTTGCGTAGCTGGCTTACGCGATTGAGATTGGTTTGCGCATTTTTCAATCCAGCTCTTGCAGAGGCTAGATCGGCTTCTGCTTGTTTCAGAGCGATTTCATAGTTTGCTTTTTCTACTTTAAACAACACTTGATCGGCTTGAACATCACGACCTTCAGTAAATAGGCGATCTTCTAGAAAGCCAGATACACGTGCCAATAGGTTAACCCGCTGTGTTGCCTCAATACGGCCAACCAGTTTAAAGGTGGGGGTTAAATCCGATGTCTGTACCTTGTGTACTAATACGGCAGGTAAAGGTTTCTCGTTGGCATTTGCGGTCAGTGAAGTGGCAGCCAAAGCAGTTAGAAGAGTGGCTAAAATGATCTGTTTCAAAACAAGCTCCTTTGAGAAACGGTAATCCTAGATACAAATCGGATTAAGTTAGATGCGCTTTAATTAGATAGCAGCTTTTTGATGAATATAACTAACTATATCTATAAATAATGAATAGATTAAATATTCATTTACCCATACAGGCCCTTAACGAATAACGGGTGCTTTAGCACCCGTTATTGTTATAGCTGATTAATTAAGCCAGCTGTCGAGCTCATTTATATCTTCAGGGTTAAGTGTGCCTAGTTGTTGCTTGAAGGTGATGAGGTTCTGTACAAAGTCGAAACGGGCATTGGCGTAATCGCGTTGCGCTGCATAAAGCTGCTGCTCCGCTTGAAGTACATCAACCACATTACGCGTACCTACTTTGTAACCTTCTTCAGTAGCTTCTAAAGCGGTTTGGCTAGATTTAATACTCTGGTTCAGCGCTTGAACGCTTAAAGCGCCGGTACGTAAATTACGTAATAGGCTTCGAGTCGTTTGAGTCACTTCGCGAAGGGTGTCTTCACGGTTAAACTGATTTTCTATTAAGCGCTGTTCCAGTTCTCGACTGCGTGAACTCACTGAACCGCCGGAATAGATTGGTACGGATAGCGATAAACCGATAGAAGAGGTATCAGTACTCTCATCACTGAAAGCCGTTCCGTTATCGTAATCGTAATTGGCTGTTAGGCTTAGAGTTGGGTAGTGACCTGCACGGCCTGCTTTAGCAGCTTGGCGTGCAGCTTCAGATGAACGATCTGCAAGTTGAAGTGCCAAGTTTCCTTGCCAAGCTTTTTCTAACCAAGGTTGGGCTTGCACAGGAACGGGTTCTTCAATTGGGTACTCTTCAGATAATTGACCTACTGTATCAAACCCTTGGCCTGTTAGGCGCTCCAAGGCTTCGTAACTATTTTCTAAATCACCTTCTGCGGCAATACGGGCTACTCGAGCATTGTCGTATGAAGCCTGCGCTTCTTGTACGTCGGTATTTGCGATCAGGCCGACATCATATTGAGCATTAACTTGATCCAAGCGGCGTTTAATTGCGCGTTCTTGAGCTTCAGATGTTTGTAGGTCGCTTTTCGCCCTTAGCACACCAAGGTAAGCTTCTACAGTACGGTTGATCAGTGTTTGCTGTTCCAGTTCAAACTGTAGTGCGGCTTGTTCTGAGATCACTTGGCCCTGTTTGAAGGTAAACCAAGCCGCTGCATTAAATACCGGTTGGCTAAGGGATAGAGTATAGCCATGGTTATTATAATTAGCCGTATCGGAATCAAATGTTGTGGTGTTGGCGCTTAAGTTAACATTAGGCAACAAGCTGGAACGATTTTGGATTTCGATCTCTTTGCCAGCGTTAAATGAAGCTTGTGCTGCTTTTAACTGTGGATCATTTGCCAAAGCGAGTTGGTAGATATCTGCTAATTCACCTGCAGAAACGTTGCTGACAGCCAGAGAAAGGCATGAAACCTGAAAAAGCTGCTTTATATTCATAAACTTAAATATCCTTAAACTTGTTCTGGCTGAACTTCCTTGAAAGTTCGCTTACCTAAGTAACTATATACCGTAGGAATGACAAAAAGGGTCAATAACGTTCCGAATGTCATTCCACCAACAATAACCCAGCCGATCTGATGACGTGATTCAGCACCTGCGCCCATAGCAATTGCTAAAGGTACCGCACCTAATACTGTTGCGCCCGTGGTCATCAGTATAGGGCGTAAACGCAAAGATGCTGCTTCTATTATCGCGCTACGCAGATCTCGCTCTTGATCTTGAAGCTGATTTGCAAACTCTACGATCAGAATACCATGTTTAGTTACCAGTCCAACAAGGGTAATTAAACCGATCTGACTATATACGCTGAGAGAGCCGCCACTGAAATGTAGCGCAAAAAGTGCACCAAACACCGCAGGTGGTACCGATAGCATAATAATCATCGGATTTTTAAAACTTTCAAACTGAGCAGCCAGTACTAAGAAGACGACAATCAATGCCAGTGCAAACGTCACTTGCATACTACTGCTTGATTGTTTGAATTCTCTGGAAGGGCCTGTGTAATCATAGGTTGCTTGTGGTGCTATTTCTTGAAGGCTTTGCTCAAGGAAGTTGAGCGCTTCACCTAAACTGTAACCAGGCGCTAGCTGGGTTTGTATCTTGACTGCCTTAACTTTATCAAAGTGATTAAGTTCTCGTGGTGCAACGGTTTCACGAAGTTCTACAAGGTTTGAGAACTGAACCATTTCGCCGTTTTGGTTACGCATGTATAGATCGGTTAAGTCGCTTGGATCACGGCGCTGTTGATCATCAACTTTTACGATAACTTCGTACTGTTCACCAGCACGTTTAAAGCGAGTGACTTCGCGGCCAGCCATGTAACTTTCTAGGGTTCGACCCAGATCGGCAACATCGACGGACATTTCGGATAACTTATCGCGTTTCACATCGATCTGGAATTCGGGCTTGTTAAGTTTGAGATCTGAATCAGGTTGAGCGAAGCCTTTATTACTATGGATCTTCGCCATCAACTGATCGGTGATCACTTTCAGGTCGTCATAAGTACCATTGGTTTTAACGATAAATTCAACCGGGCGTGAAATAAAGCTCTGACCCAAAGACGGTAAGTTAAGAGAGAAACTCATAATCCCTGGGATACCGCCGTATAGCTTCGGCGTTTGTTCTTGGCCAATTGCTTGCTGTTTACGATCACGATCTTCCCAACGTTCTAAGCCTTGGAACACCATGGCATTAGTTTCAGACGGGAACCCGACCACCGCAAAGTAACGGACTGTTTCTGGGGTTTGGCTGATAGTAGCTTCAATTTGGCGTGTATAGCGATCAATATAATCAACCGATGCACCATCAGGAGCGATAGCAAAGTTTAGAATCGTTCCTCTATCTTCATAAGGCGCGAGTTCCTGAGGCAGCTGAGTATAAAAGTAAGCTGCGCCACCAAAACTCGCAGCCATAATAACAATTGCGAGTAGGCGAGAGCTCAGTAGTTTATTCAGTAACGCCTGATAACGATTGGTAATGCCTTGAAGAAAGCTTTCTATCAGATTAAAAATAGCGCTATGTCGCGTTTCATGTTTGAGTAATCTCGACGCCATCATTGGCGATAGGGTCAAAGCTACAAAGGTTGAAACTACCACCGCACCCGCAAGCGTTAGGGCGAATTCTGTAAATAGCTTGCCTGTTCGCCCTTCGGAGAAGGCAACAGGTGCAAATACAGCAACCAACACCACTGTAGTAGCCAATACTGCGAAGCCGATCTCTTTTGCACCCTTAAATGCCGCTTGTATCGGAGTTTCACCCGCTTCAACATGCCGATAGATGTTTTCCAGCATTACGATGGCATCATCCACAACCAAACCGATCGCTAAGACCAGTGCAAGTAGGGTCAATGTGTTGATACTGAAATCCATCCAGTACATCATCGCAAATGCACCCACCAACGAGAGTGGGATAGTAACGACCGGAATCAGGGTTGCACGGATATTACGTAGGAAGAAAAACAGTACTAGAACAACCAAAATACCCGCTTGGATCAGCGTGGTATATACCGATTGAATGGATTCATCGATAAAGACCGAAGAGTCATAAGCCACCTCAACATTCATACCTTCTGGCAATGTCGGACGAAGTTTGTTTAATTTTTCACGAATACCCGAAGATACATCTAGCGGGTTAGCTGTGGATTGTTTTACGACACCTAATGCAACCGCGCTTTCACCTTTGTAACGCGTGATACGTCTAACATTTTCGGGTGCGATTTCAACTCTTGCAACATCTTGAATACGTACAGGGTAGCCATCTTCATTACGAATAATTAGCTGCTTAAAAGCTTCTATGTCGTTAACGTCGGTTCTGGCAAGTAGAGTGAACTCGCGTTCTTTACTTTCGATACGACCAGCAGGAATCTCGATGTTTTGGCGACTCAGCGTTTCCTCAATATCTTTAGGAATTACCTTGAATGCAGCCATACGAGCAGGATTAAGCCAGATGCGCATCGCATATTTACGTTCACCAAAGATAATAACGTTAGCCACGCCAGATACGGTCTGTAGCTGATCCTTCACCTGTTGGTCGGCGACATCCGATACTTCCATGATGTTATGGCGATCTGAGTTAAAAGCTAACCAGATAATTGGCTGAGCATCGGCTTCTGTCTTCGCTACCACCGGTGGGTCAACATCATCCGGTAGTTGACCGATGACACGGCTGACTCTATCTCGTACATCTGCCGCGGCAGAATCAGGATCGCGATCTATTTTGAAGGTGATACTGATCTGCGATTTCTCTGTTCGGCTAATCGAGTTCATAAAATCTATGCCCTCAATACCAGAGAGGGAGTCTTCTATGATTTGAGTAACTTGTGTCTCAATTATCGATGCACTGGCGCCGGGGTAGGTTGTTTCAACGGTAATTACCGGTAGATCGATTTTTGGGTACTCTCGAACGGTTAATCGATCGTAAGCAAGTAGACCTACCAGCAGGACCAGTATGCTCATTACCGTCGCTAGTACGGGGCGTTTAATGCTGATTTCAGACAGAATCATAGTTATTTATCCTGTCCTTCAGTTTTACTTTCTTGAGGCTGTTTTCCTTGTGACGGTTCAGCTTTGGCTGGCTTTGTTCCATCAGTAAAAATAGGGGTAACAGGCATGCCTGGGAAGAGTTTAATTTGCCCAGCAGTAATCAAAACAGAACCTTCTTCAAGGCCAGATATGATTTGCACAATACCTGGGCGGCGTTGTCCCAAAGTAACTGGGGCCATCGCCACTTTACCTTCTTGAACTGTCATCACGAAAAAGCCGCCATCTTTTGGAATGATGGCTTGCTCAGGGATTACCACAGTTGTTTGTTGGTCAACGAGTAGGTCTACTTGCGCAAAAAGGCCAGGGCGTAATTTGCCTTCATTATTTGGGATTTGCGCACGTACCTGAATATTGTGGGCGCTGCTATCAGAGCTTGGAGACACCGCGTATACCTCGCCCGCGATTTGTTCGCCCGGTAATGCATCAACTTTGATGTTAAGTTGACGGCCTGGTTGTAGCTCGGATAGATAAATCTCAGGAACACGGAAATCTAACTTCATTGTGCTTAAATCGGTAAGTTCGACCAGATCTTCACCCTGATTGACATAATCGCCAGGACTTACCAAACGCAAGCCTGTAAAACCGGTGAAGGGAGCGTTTAAGGTCATCTTATCTAAACGCGCTTGCGCTAAGGCCTCCTGAGCTTGGTCGACACGAAGCTGGGCTAAGCTGCTGTCACGATCTTGTACAGAGCCTACTTTCTTCTTCAATAGACTTCGAGCACGGTCATAATCTGTCCGGCTTAATTGGACACGTGCTTGTGCCTCTTTTAGCTCAGCAATATAGATGGAGCTATCTAGTTTAAATAGGGGGGTTCCTTGCTCTACTTGCTGACCTTCTTTAAAAAGAATTTTTTCTATACGACCGCCTTGTTCAGGACGAAGCATAATAGATTCATTGGCTTGCAGTGTGCCAATGGCAGAGATTTTTTTATCCAGTGTTTGAGTTTTGACTGTAACTACCTCAGCAGGCATACCCTGAGCGTTGACTTGAAAAGCAGCCACACAAAGCATAAATACAGCCAGATAATTTTTCTTAAACATAGGAAATCCGATCTTAGTCTTTAGAAGTAGGGAAGCCTATTCTAAAGATCTGTTTTCAGTTAACAATGTAATAATGTGTAAAGAATTGAAAAAAAGAGACCTTAGATAAGTTTGATTTCTTCTTGGTGAGTGAGAAACATTTAAAGTGGTATTTTAGATAACTGCGGCCATACATCGGATTTCTAGGTTGGGTTATTTTGATTAATTGGGCTCAAGGTACTTATTGGAGTGACCAAAATTGGCACTTAAAATAGATTTGAATGCTCAAATTTCAGAATTGATGCGTACTTTTTTTGGTCGTTTAGGCTATGAAGCGGAGGTGGATTTTGAGGCTAATGGAAAAAGATTACTTTGTGGCTCTGGGAGAATCTCTGGTTTGTGATAAAAGTGAGAGAATGCTGTTCTCAGAAACAGAGCTAGAATCGTTCGATGTAGATATTATTTTTGATCTACCTGAGGTATCAAATAAATCGTACAGCCTTGCGATTTTAAAAAACAACAGTAAGTCTTTGTGTACGCAGTCCTTGGATTTACGTTTAGCCTTCTCACAGACTGAAACTGAAGATGAGTTCGCAATCTTATCCGCTGCAGCTCAAGTAGTAACTTGGCATGCATCGTTTAAGTATTGTCCACGCTGTGCAACTGAGCTTACTATGGATGAGGCGGATCTCGCCAAGGTTTGCCCGTCTTGTGGCCATCATCAATACCCACGTTTATCACCTTGTATTATTGTTTTGGTTCGCAAAGGCGATAAATGCCTTTTGGCGCATTCCAGTAAATTTAAATCTGGGCGTTACAGTACCTTAGCGGGCTTCATCGAAGCGGGGGAGTCTGCAGAGCATGCAGTGGAGCGTGAGGTGATGGAAGAGGTAGGAATTAAAGTTAAAAACATTAAGTATGTTTGCAGCCAATCATGGCCTTTCCCTCACTCATTTATGCTCGGCTTTATGGCTGATTACAGTGAGGGTGAGATCACGCCTGATGGCGAAGAGATTCTAAGCGCCGATTGGTTTAGCGTTGATGATCTACCTACCATTCCGCCCAAATTTACTATCTCGAGACAGTTGATTGATAGGTTTATAGAAGAGATGTAACTTATTGATCTGTTTGCTTTTCTCGGCTAAATAATTTGCCAAGTTTAGTCGCTAGCATGATGTTGCCTTCTGCTCTTAACTGACCGGAAAGGAAGGCGCTCATACCATCTTTTTCACCGTTGATTACACTCACCATTGTTTCTGCTTCCATGATAAGTGTGACATTTGGATCGTCATGGTCACCCGTTAAAACGTTACACTGAGCATCTTTGATTTCGATATAGAAGTTTTGATCGTCTTCTAGTTCAAATTGAAAGACAGCTTCAAGATCCGCAGCATTTTGAGAAACAAATCGACTCGGTAATTTTTCAACAACTTTGCTTACAGATATCTCTTGGGTCATTACTACGTTATCTCAAACGGGTGGGTAAAAGGGGGATTTATGATACATTAGCGTTCCTTCTACTTATAGTTTATTTCGGAGTTTTCTCTGTGGTTGAATTTTTCAGTGAATACGGCCTGTTTTTGGCTAAATCGGTAACCATTGTTATTGCCATTATTGCGGTTGTTGCAGGTATTGCTGTTGTTTCTTCTCGTTCACGTAAAGATGGTCATCAAGGTGAGATTGAAGTTACTCATTTTAATGATGAGCTTTTGGATATGAAGGAAGCGCTAGAAGATGCGATTCTGGATAAAGAAACGCTAAAAGCGATGCAGAAAGAAGAGAAGAAGAAAGAAAAAGAAGAGAAAAAAGCGCGTAAGAAAAACCCACCTAAAGAAGATGAGCCGCGTCGAAAGCGTATCTATGTTTTGGATTTTGATGGTGATGTCAAAGCGAGTGAAGTTGAGCCTTTCCGTCAAGAAGTGTCAGCTGTATTGATGATGGCTGAGCCTCAGGATGAAGTAGTTATTCGTTTAGAAAGCCCTGGTGGCATGGTGCATGAGTATGGTCTTGCTTCTTCTCAAATTGAGCGTATTAAGCGTAAAGAGATTCCGCTAACTATCTGCGTAGATCGAGTTGCAGCCAGCGGTGGTTACATGATGGCGTGTTTGGCGGATAAGTTGATCGCAGCCCCATTTGCTATTGTTGGTTCTATCGGTGTGATTGCTCAATTGCCTAACTTCCATAAGCTGCTAAAGAAAAACGATATCGATTTTGAAGTGCTTACCGCGGGTGAATATAAGCGTACTTTGACCGTGTTTGGTGAGAATACAGACAAAGGTCGTGAAAAGTTCAAGGAAGAGTTAGAAGAGACGCATGAGCTGTTTAAGAGCTTTGTTCACGAATACCGCGACGTTGTTGATATCGATAAAGTGGCTACAGGTGAGATTTGGTTTGGTAAACAGGCGCTTGATGTTAACTTGGTTGATGAGTTGATGACATCTGATCAGTACTTAATGGATGCGTCAGATGAGAGTGATATTTTCGAGGTTCGTTACGAACAGAAGAAAACGCTACAAGATAAGATCTCGGATATGGCTGCGGATTCCAGCGATAAGGTCTTAACGAAATGGTGGAGTCGCTTAACGCGCCAAAATATCATTAATCGCTAATCTATTTGGCTGGGGAGGTGATTCCAATTGAGCACCTCCTTAGTTTTTATCCTTTCATTTCCTGTTCATTTCACCTTGTTATTCTGCCTTCCTGAATTACCAATCCGTTTAATAAGTGAACTTGTTTCATAAATTGGTAGTAAACAAAGATTTACACGCAATAATGACTTGATTTAATACAGGTGATTATCGTTATAATTCATTCATCATTTGTTTGAAACGCTGGTTTGGAGTACTGATGCATCATAAGGGAACATCTGCAAGTATTGTGCAGGCTGCAGAAACATTGTTTGCTGAACAGGGGTTTGCTGAAACGACTGTTCGTCAGATAACTAGTCGAGCAGACGTAAACCTAGCTGCTATCAACTACCATTTCGGTTCCAAAAAAGGCCTTATTCAGGCCGTTGCTGAAAAGTTCCTAGAGCCCTTGTGCGATGAGCTCGGCATGATGTTAGATCAGCGTCTGGCTAATGCGGATGGTCAACAACCTTCTCTCGAAGAACTTTTAGAAATGTTGATGCGCGCTTTACTTTTGGTGAACCGCGATAACGTCAATGCGCTATCGGTATTCATGAGGTTACTTGAGCTGTCTTATATGAAGAATCAAGAAGAGTTGCGCGATTTCTTGATCGAACGCTATAGTGAGAAAGTTCAGCCTTTCATTAAACTCTTACGTCAAGATTCCGCACCTATGGAAGATGACGAGTTCTTCTGGAGGCTTCATTTCCTTCTTGGTTCTATTACTTTTACTTTGTCGAACTTCCATACGCTCAATGCGATCGAAAAACGCGAGTTCCAAGGTAGTGCAGAAGTAGAGCAGATCCTACATCGAATGATTCCTGTTTTGTCTGCTGGCCTTCAGGCGCGCGCCGATAAAACTTATTTCTGCCGTTTGTAATCCTATGCTCTGCATTAGGGTCTCTATCGCTCGTCAAACATTGGAACTGTCGAGCGGAAAAAAACTGCTGCAGAGCTATTCCATTTCTACTGCGCTCAATGGTCCTGGCGAACAAAAGAATAGTGGTTGTACGCCAAGAGGCCGTCACTACATTCGTGCCATGATTGGCTCGGACGCTCCAGAAAACGCTGTTTTTATTGGTCGACGCCAAACAGGCGAAATCTATTCGCAAGAGTTGGCTTCGGCTTATCCTAATCGGGATTGGATTCTTACACGTATCATGTGGCTATCCGGTCTAGAAATCGGTCGTAACCGCTTAGGTCAAGTTGATACCATGCAGCGCTATGTCTATATCCACGGTACCCCAGATACTGAGCCGATGGGTGTGGCTAAATCTCATGGATGTATTCGGATGAGGAACAGCGATTTGATTCACCTGTTCTCAAAAGTATCAGCCGGTACATCTGTTTTAATTGAAGAATAATCTCTATGTCTGAAGTTACCCTGTTTCTGGACCTTGAAGGTACGGAATTAACCGCTGAAGAGAAGGACCTTCTAAAACATCCTTTCATCGGTGGCGTTATTTTATTTTCCCGTAATACAGAAAATGCAGAGCAAGTTGCGACGCTCGTGGCTTCTATGCGAGCTCTTCGTGAAGAGCTTGTGATTAGTGTCGACCAAGAGGGTGGTCGAGTTCAGCGGTTGAAGAAGGGGGTTACGGTGCTGCCTCCGGTGAAAGCTATTTCGAAGCAATTCTCTGTGGCATCTGAAGGTGTTATTGCCGCAACAGAGCTTGGCTACCTGATGGCGGCAGAGTTGCGTCAGCTTGATGTCGATTTAAGTTTTGCGCCGGTTTTAGATGTTGATTATGGGCGTAATACGGTAATCGGCAATCGTGCGTTTGGTGAAGACTATGAAACAGTGACTGATCTCTCTGCTGCATATATAGAGGGTATGCACTCAGCAGGTATGTCGGCTACTGGTAAGCATTTTCCTGGTCATGGCTGGGCAGATGCAGATACCCACCATGCTGATGCTATAGACGGCCGATCTTTTGATGAGTTATGGAAGACCGATATGCTGCCGTTTAGGCAGGCAGTTGATAACAAACTCGAAGCGATGATGTTTGCTCATGTGCTTTATCCTGAGTGTGATTCTTCTCCAGCAGGTTTTTCCTCTTTCTGGTTGGACGAGACCTTGAGAAAGAAAATGGGCTTCGGTGGAATTATCTTTAGTGACGACCTGAGTATGAAAGCAGCTCATAGTGCAGGTAGCTATGCGGAGCGTGCTGATAAGGCGATAGCTTCGGGTTGTCAGGCGTTGCTGTGTTGTAATGAACGCCAAGGTACATTGGATATCCTTAAGTACTTGGAAGCGTCGGATTTTAAACCTCTGCATGAGATATCTTCTCTTAGAGGTAAAGAGTGGAATAGGGATGAGGAGCGTTTAGATGCTGCTCGCGTACTTGCAAATGATTTGCTGGATGTAGCTTTATGATCGATATGTTAAATCAGTTATTAACTGAACATTTTCCTGACTATAGTGATTCTGCATGGATTATCTTATCCGTAGCAGTGTGTGTTATTGCTGTTGTTGCTGATCTTGTTGCGCGCTCAACAATCAGTCAGTTAATGAAGCAAGCTGAAAAAACTAAAATCCTTTGGGATGATGTTTTTCTAAATTCATTCAGCCGGCCAGCACTCTTTTTAATCTGGTTGGCGGCAGGCTATTGGTTAATTCAGCTATTCGAGCAGAACTTTGCCATTGAAGTGCTGGGTGAGGATAACCCGTTACCTAAGCTGGTTCCTGTCATTCTCTTAGCCTGGTCGTGCTTGCGCTTCCTGAAGCGTTTGGAGCAGGTTCTGGTAATGCCAGACCGTATGAAAAAGCCTATGGATCCAACTACGGTTGGGGCCTTAGGCAGGCTTCTACGCTTAATTGTCTCCATTATCATTGTTCTGATCATTATGCAGAGCTATGGCTACAGTATCTCAGGTATTCTGGCGTTTGGTGGTATCGGTGGTATAGCGGTTGGTTTTGCTGCGAAGGATCTCCTGGCTAACTTCTTTGGTGGCTTGATGATCTATCTAGACCGTCCGTTTAAAGTGGGTGACTGGATTCGATCTCCTGATCAGCAGATCGAAGGCACCGTAGAAGATATAGGTTGGCGTCAGACTCGAATTCGTACATTTGATAAGCGTCCCTTGTACGTACCTAACTCTACGTTTACTAATATCTCGGTGGAAAACCCATCGCGTATGACTAATCGTCGTATATATGAATATATTGGCGTTCGTTACGATGATTCTGCTCAGGTGCTAGAAGTAATTAAAGCCGTCAAAGCGATGCTGCGTATGCATCCCGAAATCGATCAGCAGCAAACATTGATTGTTAACTTGGATCGTTTTGGTCCATCTTCACTAGATTTTTTTATTTATACCTTCACAAAGACAACTGATTGGATTCGTTTCCACGAGATTAAGCAGGATGTCATGATGCAGATTATGCAGATTGTTGAAGAGAAGGGTGCTGAATTTGCTTTCCCAACTACGACTGTTCACCTGAGTGGTGAGTTGCCTGAGTTGGTTAAAGAATCAGAAGGGAATTGATACTCTCTTATTGATAAAAAAAACCGGCTTTTTAGCCGGTTTTTTTATGCGTGAAAAGCGAGTTAAAGAGGTTTGATTTCAACCAAGATGCCCATCAGAGGGTGGTCGATATAATGCAGCTCTTTTGATTTCATGCGTCTTGCTTGGTTCTGGTGTGCAGTCAAGACTTCTGGAATCATCGGGAAGGCAGAAGCCGTTTCGGCTATTACTTGTGTGGCTTGAGTTGTTTGCGCTGCTTCAGGCGTTGTTTCGCTATCGCCTTGCATAGTCAGCATGGCTTCGGTCTGAGTTTCTTCTGCAGTCACCGTAGGTGTATTGTTACTAGGCGCAACCAGCTGACTGATATATAGGTCTGGGCGGAAATGTAAGTAGCGACCACGACCAACAGCAATATGGCCTTCAAGCTCTTGCATGCCGTTATCTAAAACACGGCCTGCACTGATTTTGATAGGGCGGGGGTTCTGTGTGCGTGATACAGGTTGCATCCAAGCTTCATGAAAAAGAACACGGTAGTCGCCGCTATTATTTAGGCGGTTTTTAACGCTTTTTAGACTATGGCGACTGCTTGGTAGGCTCTGGTATGCGGTTGTGTTTTCACCGGCCCCAGGTCTGCCTTTTAGGGCAACGGCGCGATCACGAAATGGAATTTCGTTAATCTCTGGCCAGAATTCCTCATGGATTGCCATCGGATCACTGTTGGCAAAAATAATAACCTCAACTTTATACCAGCTGTTAGCAAATGCGCTGCTGCTGAAAATAAGTATTAAGGGTAGGAATATCGCTTTTAGCATTATCTTCATGATGTTTTAACTGCCAGATCACTCATAAGGCGTTCTACCGCTTTAAAGCGTTCTTCGGTTTTCTCCATATCTAAACTGAATCGCAGTTTGTCTGCGCCCTCAAGTTTATATTTTTGTGGCTGATTTTGAACCATTTTTACTAAAGTTAACGGATCTACTTTCGCATCAGTTGCAAATTCGATTCTACCAATCTCGCTGCCAGCATCAATTTTAACAATATTCATGGCTTCAGCGCGTAGTTTTAACTCAGTTAGTCTGAAGAGATTCTTAACCTGATCGGGTAGAAGGCCAAAGCGATCAATCATCTCGATTTGAAGCTCTTTTAATTCAGTAGCTGAGTTAGCATTAGCGATGCGCTTATACAGAATTAATCGGCTGTGTACATCTGGTAGGTATTCATCTGGGATCAGAGCCGATAGATGCAAGTTAACATCGACACCTTGCTTGATCGGTTGATCCATATTAGGTGTTTTGCCTTCTTTGATGGATTCGACGGCTTGTTCTAGCATCTCCATAAATAGTGAGAAGCCAACCGTTTGCATCTGGCCGCTTTGCTCTTCACCTAGTAGCTCACCCGCGCCTCGAATCTCGAGATCGTGCGTAGCAAGGGTAAAGCCTGCACCAAGATCGTCTGCGGATTCGATCGCTTCAAGACGTTTAATCGCATCTTTGGTCATCGCTTTCTTATGCGGCGTCAAAAGATAGGCATAAGCTTGGTGATGGGAACGTCCTACACGACCACGTAGCTGGTGCAGCTGGGCTAGACCAAATTTATCGGCGCGATCGATAATTATGGTGTTAGCGTTCGGTACATCAATGCCAGTTTCGATAATGGTCGTACAAAGCAGGATGTTATAGCGCTTATGGTAGAAGTCAGACATAACTTGTTCGAGTTCACGTTCACGCATTTGGCCGTGACCGATACCGATGCGAGCTTCTGGAACCAGTTCTTGTAACTCTTCTGCTGTTTTCTCGATGCTCTTAACTTCGTTGTGCAGGTAATAGACCTGACCACCACGAAGTAGCTCACGCAGAATAGCTTCTTTAACTAGCGTGGTGTCGCTATAGCGAACAAAGGTTTTAACGGAAAGTCGTTTCGCTGGTGGTGTCGCAATGATCGAAAGGTCGCGAATGCCAGACATCGCCATATTTAGCGTACGGGGAATCGGTGTTGCAGTAAGTGTCAGGATGTCGACTTCAGAGCGAAGCGATTTTAGGCGCTCTTTCTGCTGAACGCCGAAGCGGTGTTCTTCATCAATAATCACTAGGCCTAGATCTTTGAAATTGATGTCACCAGATAGAAGTTTATGAGTACCAACAACGATATCGACGCTACCGGCCTCTAGCTTATCTAGGATGGTGCTTTGCTGCTTACCCGTTCTAAAACGTGAGATAAGCTCGACATTTACCGGCCAGTCAGCAAAGCGGTCTTGGAAGTTTTGGTAGTGCTGTTGTGCGAGTAGGGTGGTAGGTACGAGAATAACGACTTGTTTACCGCTCTGTACTGCCATGAATGCTGCGCGCATAGCAACTTCGGTCTTACCAAAGCCTACGTCGCCACATACCAAGCGATCCATAGGCTGAACTGCAGTCATATCACGAATTACGTTGCCAATGGCTGCGGCTTGATCTGGTGTTTCTTCAAATGGGAAGGTTGCGGCGAATTGTAAGTACTGCTCATCAGGGTCGCTAAACTGGAATCCAATACGCGAGGCACGTCGAGCATAGATATCAAGTAGTTCGGCTGCTGCGTCACGCGCCTTTTCAGCTGCTTTACGTTTAGCTTTCGTCCATTGCTCGGTGCCAAGTCGATGCAGTGGTGCGTGTTCGTCACCAGCGCCGGTGTAACGACTGATCAAGTGAAGCGCAGATACTGGTACGTACAGCTTTGCTTCATCTGCGTATTCAAGTGTTAGGAATTCGTTGGTTTGGCCTTCGAGCTCGATAGTCTGTAGACCGAGATAGCGTCCTACACCGTGATCTAAATGGACGACAGGTGATCCTGAATTTAGCTCTGATAGGTTGCGAATAACCTGATCATTCTGTTCCTGTTCTTTGCTGCGTCTGCGACGCTGGAATACTTGGTGGCCAAATAGTTGCGTCTCAGTGATGATGTGTAGTTGGCCTGAGATGGAGAGGCCTTGCTCCAGTGGGTATTCCGTAATCGCTAGATCATAATCAGACTCACAGAATACTTGCCAGTTATCTACTTGGTTAGGTTTAACATTAATACGTGCGAGCAGTTCTAATAGTGCTTCCCGTCGACCTGCTGATTCGGCGCAAAATAAAACGGCGCCATCGCGCTCCGCTAAAAAACCTTGTAACGCTGTTAGTGGTTCTTTTAGTTGCGAGTTTACAGGTAGGGACGGTGGTTCTGTACAAGGAAGATTGCTGCGACCTTCCTTCTCTTCAATGGAGTCTTTAGATAGGCTAATGCGTCCATATTGCTTTAATGCAGAGAACAGTTCGCTAGTGGAGATGAACAGTTCATTAGGAGACAGTACTGGGTTAGTAATGTCATGGCGGCGCTGTTCATACCGTTCATTAACTTCTTGTGCGAATAGTTCTGCAGTTGCTTCAAGCTCGCTATCAACAATGATCTGCGTTTGTTGTGGAAGTGAAGCGAACAGAGAGCTGCATTCTTCAAAGAATAGGGGTAGATAATACTCAATACCCGGTGATGTCATCCCGTCAGAGATATTGGTATAGACAGGGCATTGTCTGTAATCGACATCAAATCTTTCACGCCAGCGAGATTTAAAACCGCTAATAGCACGTGCGTCGAACGGAAACTCTTTCGCAGGCAGTAAGTTGATCGCATCAATCTGCTCAATTGATCTTTGGGTTTCTGGATCAAATGTTCTAAGAGTTTCAATCTCATCATCGAATAACTCTATTCGATAAGGGTAGGGGCTACCTGTTGGAAATAGATCGATGATTGATCCACGGAAGGCGAATTCGCCATGTTCCATAACGGCGTCGACTGCGTGATAGCCAGCATCAATGAGTTGTTTGCGCAAATGTTCAGGATTGATGGTTTGTTCTAGTTTTAGATCAAAACAGTTAGCGGCAATAAAATCAGCGGGTGCTGTTCTATGCATTAACGTACTTAAAGGTACGATCAATATGCCTTTACTTAGATTGGGTAGCCTGTTGAGCGTAGAGATACGTTCAGAAATGATGTCCTGATGCGGAGAGAACGTATCGTAGGGCAGTGTTTCCCAATCTGGGAAAGAAAGAATTTCAAGTGAGCTGCTATCACTGGAGAAGAAACTTACTTCATCGTGTAACCGGTTCGCTGTGTTTGTATCGTTGGTTATGACTAAAGTGAAGCCATCAAACTGCTTTGCTGCATCTGTTATTAATAAGCCGGTACCTGCACCATAGGCTTGTCCGATCTGCTTCTTATCGCCGGGGCCTGTGGGTAGAGAGTAGTTCAGTTGCAGCACAGAGTTGCTCCTTTAATATGCGCTAACCAATAGTAAGGCGGGTAGTTTAACCGTTGTAGTTGTAATTGGTAGTTTTGAGCTGGGGTAAATGACTAAATATAAGTCTTATTCAGTAGGATAAAATATATGGTTCCAAAGTCTATCGTGCTGCATTTGCTCAAAAGGGTGGAAAAGAGGATAATGCGCGCACCAAATTTTTAGGGTCCGACTAATACTAGTAATTTTCCTGTGTTAGTAGGGTACCAACGAGTTGACAAAACTTTTTGGAGTTTCATGTGAGCCAAGATCAAGTTTTTACAGATTGGAAAGAACGCGAAGCCTTAGCTGAAGCTATGGTTCCACTAGTAGGTGGTCTATACCGTGACCAGAACATCGAATCTTCAGTATTCGGTCGTCTGATCATCAAACGTTCTGTTATCGACATCCTAAAAGCACACCGTTTCGTGCGTCAGGTTGAAGAGCAGGAACTAACAGTAGTAGATACTTTTCCAGTTCTGGAAGCTGTTAAAAATCTGAATGTACGCAATGCGCACATCGATGCAGGTAAGCTAGCAGTTAAATATCGCACAGAAGGCAACGGCCAGGATCTAGAAACATTCCTGAAAGCTGAGCTTGCTGATGCAATTGGCACGGAAGAGCGTGAACCAACTGATGTAGTTCTTTACGGTTTCGGTCGTATCGGTCGTCTACTAGCTCGTCTTCTTATTGAGCGTACTGGTGGTGGTCAAGCGCTTCGTCTACGTGCAATCGTTGTACGCAAAGGTGCTGCTGCACGTGATCTAGAAAAACGTGCTAGCTTGCTACGTCGTGACTCTGTTCACGGTTCTTTCAAGGGTACTATCACGGTTGACGAAGAGAACAACACAATCACTGCTAACGGTAACGTTATTCAGGTGATCTTCGCTAACTCTCCAGACGAAATTGATTACACTGCTTACGGCATCAATAACGCAATGGTTATTGATAACACGGGTAAGTGGCGTGATAAAGAAGGTCTATCTCTGCACCTTCAATCTAAAGGCGCTTCTCGTGCAGTTCTTACTGCGCCAGGTAAAGGTGTTAAGAACATCGTAATGGGTGTTAACGACGGTGATATCTCTCCGGAAGATACTATCCTGTCTGCTGCGTCTTGTACTACAAACGCAATCACGCCTGTACTAAAAGCGGTATACGACAAGTACGGTATCGAGAATGGTCACGTTGAGACTGTTCACGCTTACACTAACGACCAGAACCTAATCGACAACTACCACAAAGGTGATCGTCGTGGTCGTGCTGCTGGTCTGAATATGGTTATCACTGAAACAGGCGCTGCTAAAGCTGTATCTAAAGCACTTCCTGCAATGGAAGGTAAGCTGACTGGTAACGCTATCCGTGTTCCAACGCCAAATGTTTCTATGGCTATCCTTAACCTGAACCTAGAAAGCGAAACTGAGAAAGAAGAGCTAAATGCTTATCTTCGTGATGCTGCGCTACACGGTTCTATGCAGAAGCAGATCGACTACAGCAACTCTCCAGAAGCGGTTTCAACTGACTTTGTTGGTTCTCGTGCTGCAGGTGTTGTTGATGCGTTGGCTACAATCGCTGGTGGTAAGCGTTGCGTACTTTACGTTTGGTACGATAACGAATTCGGTTACAGCTGCCAGGTTATCCGCATGATGCAGAAAATGGCTCAGTGCACTTTGCCAGCTTTCCCTAAAGAAGCTTAAGTGTAGCGAGTTGATTAAAAAGCCACCTATAAGGTGGCTTTTTATTTGCCTTATGTATGATATTTCTATTGGTTATAAGTATATAACTACAAATTCCACCGCTAAAAGGCAAGATAATCGGCTGGAACGCGCTGATATTGCAGGGTCTTTGTAGAAAAATGACACGCCGCTCAGGTATACTTAGCCAGATTTTTGGGTGGGGTAATTCCATTTTCGTAATAACTACAAGATATCGACTACGTTCGGGGACAGGCCGTGTCGGAATCAAAATCGATTTTGGAATCCTGAAAGAATTTAACGTAATTGGGTGAGGCGTATGATCAAGATCAACAAAGGTCTGGATCTACCGATCACGGGCGCTCCTGAGCAATCTATTACAGATGGCCCAGCAGTAGACTCCGTTGCCGTAGTCGGCTTTGACTATGTAGGTATGAAACCTACCATGGCCGTCAAGGTAGGTGATCGAGTAAAACTCGGTCAAGTGATCTTTTCCGATAAGAAAACAGAAGGCGTTAATTACACAGCACCAGGTGCGGGTGTAGTTAAGGCAATTAACCGTGGTGAGCGTCGTGCACTTCAATCAGTAGTGATTGAATTGGACGGTGATGAAGCGGTTGAATTTAACAAATATAGTGCCAATGAGCTGGCTGGATTGACGCGCGAACAAGTGCAAGACAATCTAGTGAATTCAGGTTTGTGGACTGCGCTTCGCACACGTCCATTTAGCCGTGTACCTCAGCCAGGTACTTCTCCAAACTCTATTTTTGTTACAGCAATGGATACCAATCCATTAGCAGGTGACCCAGCTGTCATCATTGCTGAACAAAAAGAAGCATTCTCCCAGGGCCTTACTATCCTGACTAAGCTGTCTGAAACGACTGTTTATCTATGTAAAGCGCCGGGTGCTGATATTCCATCTGCTGATGGTGTGACAGTAGAAGAGTTTGAGGGTGGTCACCCTGCAGGTAATGCTGGTACGCATATACACTTCCTTGATCCTGTATCTCAGGAGAAAACAGTTTGGACAATCGGTTATCAGGATGTGATTGCAGTTGGTAAATTATTTGCCGAAGGTAAGCTTTTCACTGATCGTGTTGTTGCTGTTAGTGGTCCTCGTGCGGCAAAGCCAGGTCTGTTGCGAACTCGTTTGGGTGCGAGCTTCGAACAGCTTCTTGCTGGTGCGCAGAAAGAAGATCATAACCGTATTATCAGTGGTTCTGTTTGGAATGGTCGTACAGCTACTGAAGGCGCGTTTGCTTACCTTGGTCGTTACGCAAACCAGATCACTATCCTTGAAGAAGGCGATAAGCGTGAATTTATGGGCTGGGTAGTTCCTGGTACTAATAAGTTCTCTGTGCTTAATGTATTCGCTTCCTTCCTGAATCGTTCTAAGAAGTTTGACTTTACAACGACTACGAACGGTTCTGAGCGAGCTATGGTTCCGGTTGGTCAGTTCGAACAGCTAATGCCAATGGATATTCTTCCTACGCAATTGCTGCGTGCGCTAGTAACAGGTGACATTGTTCATGCAATGGAACTAGGTTGCCTAGAGCTGGACGAAGAAGACCTCGCGCTGTGCACATTTGCCTGCCCAGGTAAATATGAGTACGGCCCAATCCTTCGCGACAATTTGACGCGTATCGAGAAAGAGGCCTGATCATGAGCTTGAGAAATATTCTTGATAAAATGGAGCCGCACTTCCATAAGGGCGGTAAGTATGAAAATTGGTATGCGCTTTACGAAGCTGCAGATACTATTTTCTACACTCCGGGTTATGTAACTAAAACAGCAGCTCACGTACGCGACGCAGTCGACCTGAAGCGTATGATGATCTTGGTGTGGATGTGTACATTCCCAGCAATTTTCTTCGGTATGTACAACGTTGGTTTGCAGGCAAATACTGCAATGGAAACGATGGGCATCACCGAGCCAACATCTTGGCAAGCAGCACTAGCTGGCGCTATTTCGGGTTTTAGCCCTGATAGTGTGTGGGACAACATCATTCTTGGTGCTGCCTACTGGCTACCAATCTACATCGTTACCTTTGTAGTAGGTGGTTTCTGGGAAGTGTTGTTTGCAATGAAACGTGGCCACGAAGTAAACGAAGGTTTCTTCGTAACTTCTGTTCTTTTTGCTTTGATTCTTCCTCCAAGCATTCCGCTATGGCAGGTTGCTCTAGGTATCAGTTTTGGTGTTGTAATTGGTAAAGAAGTATTCGGTGGTACCGGTAAAAACTTCCTTAACCCTGCGCTAACTGGTCGTGCATTCCTGTTCTTTGCTTACCCAGCGCAGATGTCTGGTGACGCAATCTGGACTGCAGTTGATGGCTTCTCTGGTGCGACAGCGCTTAGCCTTGCTGCTTCTGGCGGTGTTGATGCAATTCTTGCGCAGAACATCACTTGGTTCGATGCATTTATCGGTACAATCCAAGGTTCTGTAGGTGAAGTATCTACTCTTGCGATTGCAGCGGGTGGTCTAGTACTGCTTATTGCTAAAGTTGCTGCATGGCGCATCGTTGCTGGTGTCTTCTTGGGCATGGTTGCTACTTCTACGCTATTTAACCTGATCGGCTCTGAAACAAATCCTATGTTTGGTCTGCCATTCTACTGGCACCTAGTATTGGGTGGTTTTGCCTTTGGTATGTTCTTCATGGCGACAGACCCTGTGTCTGCATCTATGACAAACAAAGGTAAGTGGTACTTCGGTGCTTTGGTTGGTGTAATGGTTGTATTGATCCGTGTGGTTAACCCAGCATTCCCAGAAGGTATGATGCTGGCGATCCTATTTGCGAACTTGTTCGCACCGTTGATCGACAACTTTGTTGTTCAGGCAAACATCAAACGGAGGTTGGCGCGCAATGTCAGCAAGTAATGACACTATCGGTAAGACTATTACCGTTACAGTTCTTTTATGTGTTGTCTGCTCGGTAATCGTATCTGCGGCTGCTGTACTGCTTAAACCTAAGCAGGTAGCAAACAAGGATCAAGACCGTAAGAGCAACATTCTTACTGCAGCTGGTATCTCTGATGCTAATAAATCAGTAGACGAGTTGTTTGCTCAGATCACTACTAAGTACGTTGATCTAGAGACCGGCAAATTCACTACAGATGTTCCAGCTAAATACGACGCTAAGAAAGCAGCTAAAGACCCTCAATTGGGTAAAGTGCTGACTAAAGATGTAGATATCGCTTCTATCAAGTATCAGGCTAAGGTTATGCCTGTATACCTAGTAGAAAAAGATGGTCAGATTGAGAAATTGATCTTGCCGGTACACGGCTACGGTCTGTGGTCTACACTTTACGGATTCTTGGCGCTAGAAGGTGACTTGAATACAGTTGTTGGTTTTGGTTTCTACTCTCACGCTGAGACTCCTGGTCTAGGTGGTGAAGTTGATAACCCGAACTGGAAAGCGCTATGGCCAGGTAAAGAAATTTACCCTGCAGGTTCTATGGAACCAGCGATTGGCTTAATCAAGGGCACTGTAGATTCGTCTAACCCAAAAGCTAAGCATCAGATTGATGGCCTAGCAGGTGCGACGTTGACTGCAAACGGTGTTACGAACCTAGTTCAATTCTGGATGGGTTCAAACGGTTATGCACCGTTCTTGGCTAACCTGAAAGCAGGGGGGGCGTAAGCGATGTCACAAGCTAAAGAAGTACTGAGTACTCCAGTATTTAAGAACAACCCAATCGGTCTTCAGATCCTTGGTGTATGTTCTGCGTTGGCGGTTACCTCTAACTTAAATACTGCTCTAGTAATGACTATGGCAGTAATTGCGGTAACAGCATTCTCGAACTTGTTTGTATCGATTATCCGTAATCATATTCCAAGCAGTGTTCGAATCATCTGTCAGATGACTATCATCGCGTCATTGGTAATCGTTGTTGACCAGATTCTTAAAGCTTTTGCTTACGATGTATCTAAGCAGCTTTCTGTATTCGTAGGTCTGATCATTACTAACTGTATCGTAATGGGTCGTGCTGAAGCCTTCGCTATGAAGAACCCTCCAGGTATCTCCTTCATGGATGGTATCGGTAACGGTCTAGGTTACGGTGTGGTTCTAATCTTCGTAGGTTTCCTACGTGAGCTATTCGGCGCAGGTAAACTGTTTGGCTACGAAGTTCTGCCTCTAGTAAACGATGGCGGCTGGTACTTGGCGAACGGTATGATGCTGTTGCCACCAAGTGCATTCTTCATCATTGGTATGTTCATCTGGTTGACTCGTACTTTCTACAAAGATCAAGTAGAAGCTCCAGAGTTTGAGCTAGCTAAAAATACTAAGAAGGAGGCTGTGTAATGGAACAGTTAATCAGCCTTGCCGTTAAGGCGATTTTCGTTGAAAACATGGCGCTAGCATTCTTCCTAGGGATGTGTACTTTCTTGGCGATTTCCAAGAAGGTTCAAACGTCTCTAGGTTTGGGTATTGCTGTAGTCGTTGTGTTGGCAATCACAACACCTGTAAACAACCTAATCTTTAACTTGCTTCTTCGTGAAGGTGCGCTTGCATGGGCAGGTTACCCTGAAGTTGATTTGAGCTTCCTTGGTTACATCTCTTACATTGGTGTAATCGCGGCTATGGTACAGATCCTTGAGATGTTCTTGGATAAATACGTACCAGCTCTATATAACTCTCTAGGTGTATTCCTACCTTTGATCACAGTTAACTGTGCAATCATGGGTGCGGCACTGTTCATGGTAGAGCGTGACTACACGTTCGGTGAGTCAGTGGTTTACGGTGTAAGTGCAGGTATCGGTTGGGCGCTAGCTATTACAGCGCTTGCGGGTATCCGTGAAAAACTTAAATACAGCGACGTACCAGAAGGTCTACGTGGTCTGGGCATTACCTTCATCACTGTTGGTTTGATGTCTCTAGGCTTCATGTCTTTCTCTGGTGTATCTCTTTAATGCCAACATGGTCGACAAAGGAAGGATTAGCCAATGAATGCTGAAATCGTTCTAGGTGTTGTCATGTTTACTGCAGTAGTGCTTGCACTAGTAGCAGTAATTTTGGCAGCTCGCTCTAAACTAGTAAGTTCTGGTGACGTTACGATTAACATCAATAACGATCCAGAAAAATCAATCACAGTACCTGCTGGCGGTAAACTGCTACAGACGCTTGCTGATTCGGGTATCTTCATCCCGTCTGCTTGTGGTGGCGGTGGTACTTGCGCACAGTGTAAATGTGAAGTTCACGCGGGTGGTGGTTCTATGCTACCAACTGAAGAATCTCACTTTACAATGCGTGAAGCCAAAGAAGGCTGGCGTCTATCTTGTCAGGTAGCTGTTAAGCAGGACATGGACATCGAACTTGAAGAAGAGATCTTCGGTGTTCAGAAGTGGGAATGTACTGTTGAATCTAACCCTAACGTTGCTACGTTCATCAAAGAGCTGACTCTGCGTCTGCCTGAAGGTGAGAATGTAGACTTCCGTGCAGGTGGTTATGTTCAGCTTGAATGCCCACCTCACGTTGTTAACTACAAAGACTTTGTGATCCAGGAAGAGTATCGTGGTGATTGGGATCAGTTCAATATGTGGCAGTATGTGTCTACTGTAACTGAGCCAACTATCCGTGCTTACTCGATGGCGAACTACCCAGAAGAGCGTGGTGTTGTTAAATTTAACATCCGTATCGCGTCTCCACCACCGGGTACTGATCACCCACCGGGTATCATGTCTTCTTACGTATTCAACCTTGTTGAAGGTGATAAGATCACTGTGTACGGACCATTTGGTGAATTCTTCGCGACTGATAACGACAGCGAAATGGTATTCATCGGTGGTGGTGCTGGTATGGCGCCAATGCGTTCACACATCTTTGACCAGCTTAAGCGTTTGAACTCTACTCGTAAGATCTCGTTCTGGTACGGCGCACGTTCTTTGCGTGAATCGTTCTACAACGAAGAGTACGACATGCTTCAGGATGAGAATGATAACTTTAAGTGGCACTTAGCGTTGTCTGACCCTCAGCCAGAAGATAACTGGGATGGTATGACTGGCTTCATCCATAACGTATTGTATGAAAACTATCTAAAGGACCATGAAGCGCCTGAAGATTGTGAGTACTACATGTGTGGACCGCCAATGATGAACTCCGCTGTAATCCAGATGCTTCTAGATCTGGGTGTAGAGCGTGAGAATATCTTCCTTGATGACTTCGGTGGTTAAGTAAGATATGTTTGTCAAAAGACAAGCCTACAAATGGCCGGCAGCTCAGCTGCTGGCCATTTTGTTTTTATTGGCTTTGTTATCGGCCTGTAAGGAAAAGCCTCCTGAGGTTAAATCTCATCAAGGTTTAACAATGGGGACGACTTATACGGTCAAGTGGATTCCTATTCAGAATCAACCTGCTATCAATCCAGCGGTTTTCAATCAGGCTTTGCTGGAAATAAATCAAGCAATGTCGACCTACATTGATGATTCCGAACTTTCTCTTATCAATAAGCTTCCTGCGGGAAGTTCTGTTGAGCTTTCTAATGATCTAGCCTTCCTTTTGTCCGAATCCATCGATATAAGTGCTCTTTCTTCAGGTGCGTTTGATGTAACTGTTGGGCCACTTGTGAATTTGTGGGGCTTTGGGCCGGATGGGCGTATAATTAAGGCGCCATCCCAGCTTGAGATTCGGCAGGTTCAGCAAGAGATCGGTTATAACTATTTGGAACTTAATGGCAAAATGCTAACCAAAGAGAAGGCTAGTTATATTGATCTATCGGCGATTGCTAAAGGATACGGTGTAGATGTGCTTGCGACTTTACTAGAGGAGCAGGGCGTTGAAAGCTATCTTGTTGAAATTGGTGGCGAGTTGCGCGCTAAAGGGTTGAAGCCTGATGGTAGTGAGTGGAAGATTGCTATCGAGTCTCCAACAGCGGGATTTGATCGCTCGGTGCAACGAATTATCGCAGTGAAAGATGTAGGTATAGCTACGTCGGGAGATTACCGAAACTATTTTGAAGAGAATGGTGTTCGTTTTTCTCATACAATAGATCCGTCGACTGGTAGTCCGATTACGCATAGATTAGCATCTGTTACTGTGCTGATGCCGAGTTGCGCCGAGGCTGATGCCTATGCCACAGCGATGATGGTTATGGGCGAAGAGAGGGCGCAAGCCTTTGCACTTGAGAACGGTGTCGAAGCATTTTTTATCATTAAAGCTGAGAGTGGATTCGTTGAGAAAATGACTCCTGGTTTTAAACAATATCTGGTTCAATAGGTTTTAATTATGAGCACAATTATCTTATCTTTTGTCATCTTGTTATGTGTCATAGTCGCCATGTCTGTTGGCGTGATTTTGGGTCGAAAGCCTATTAGTGGTTCTTGTGGTGGTTTGGCGAATGTCGGTATTGAAGGTAAATGCAGTATCTGCGGCGATGACCCTCAAAAATGTGAAGAAGAGCAAGATAGACAAGCTAAAGAAGAAGCATCTGCAGATCTAAGTTACGAAGTTAAATCTAAAGAATAATTGAGAGCTACGTAACTAAGAGTAAGCTGTTCTTAATAAAAAGAGCAGCTGAAACAATAAGATATAATTATAAGATAGGGGTAAATGATGGCGGTATATGACTATGATGTCATTGTGATAGGTTCCGGTCCTGCTGGTGAAGGTGCAGCAATGAACGCCGCGAAAAAAGGGCGTCGAGTAGCTGTTATCGAAGAGCAGGAGGCCGTAGGTGGTAACTGTACGCATAAAGGTACAATTCCATCTAAAGCGCTTCGCCACTCTGTAAAGCAGATCATAGAATTTAACACTAACCCTATGTTCCGTGATATCGGTGAGCCACGTTGGTTCTCCTTTCCTAAGGTTTTAAAGCGAGCAGAGAAAGTTATGTCCAGCCAGGTTATGCTGCGTACAAACTTCTATGCGCGTAACCGTATTGATGTTTTCTTCGGTGTAGCTGAATTTGAAGACAAAAATACAATTATTGTACGTGGTACCTCTAAGGGTGATGAGACGCTTCGTGCTAAGAACGTTGTAATTGCAACAGGTTCGCGTCCTTATACGCCAGCTGATATCGACTTTAACCATCCTCGTATCTACAACTCTGATACGGTTCTCAAGCTAAGTCACACACCTCGTACATTGATCATCTATGGTGCTGGCGTTATCGGTTCTGAGTACGCTTCGATTTTCAGTGGCTTGGGCGTAAAAGTTGATTTAGTTGATAGTCAGAGTCGTTTGCTGTCTTTCTTGGATGCTGAGATCTCTGATTCTTTGAGCTATCACCTTCGTAACAACGCTGTGAAGATTCGCCATAATGAAACTTATGAAAGTGTAGTTGCTGATGAGCGTGGTGTTACGCTTACGCTTCAGTCTGGTAAGAAGATTCGCGCAGATGCTTTCCTATGGTGTAATGGTCGTAGCGGTAACACTGAGACGCTTAAGTTAGAAAACATCGGCCTAGAGGCTAATAGTCGTGGTCAGCTAGAAGTTGATGATCATTACCGCACATCTTGTGAAGGTATCTATGCTGCGGGTGACGTCGTAGGGTGGCCAAGCCTTGCTTCTGCTGCGCTTGATCAGGGGCGTGCTGCAGCTGCAGATATGCTATCTGCTGAAGACTTCCGTTATATTAATGAAGTACCTACTGGTATCTACACAATTCCAGAAATTAGCTCTGTAGGTAAAACTGAAGAAGAGCTAACAAAAGAATGTGTGCCTTATGAAGTGGGTCAGGCTTTCTTTAAAGACACTGCGCGTGCGCAGATCTATGGTCAGCCAGTTGGTATGCTTAAGATTCTATTTAATCGCGATACCTTAGAGATTCTGGGTATCCATTGCTTTGGTGAGCATGCCTCGGAGATCGTTCATATCGGTCAGGCTATTATGGCTCAGGAAGGCGAAGCCAATACGCTTAAGTACTTCATCAATACTACGTTTAACTATCCAACAATGGCTGAGGCTTATAGAGTTGCGGCTATTGCGGGCTTAAACCGTATTGCGAACCTTTCATAAGAATTTTATGTTAGTTAAAAAAGCACGCTTTTGCGTGCTTTTTTATTGTCTGCAGTAGCGTACGGCCTTATTGAACTGTTCTAAAAATAAGGGTTGTGAAATTAGAAAATCTTTCGCGAAATAAACGCCAAGAGGTTTGTTTCGATTTAGTGCAGATCTAACTTTTTCTTTATACCCAAATTCATCGATCAAGCTATTCATTACCTGATCGTTTGCTAGGATTGCATCAACTCGACCACTAAGAAGAAAGGAGAGCAGCTTTTGATTATCTTGTGGTGGGTTGTTTATGGTTTGAAAATCATTTTGTAAAAGCCACCTTTGCATATTAGCCCCTAAGAAGCTGGTAACTACGCCTCTCTGCTTAAAGTTGTCTGCAGATGGATCAAGTGGGTTGTTTTTCAGTAAATACCAAGTCCACTTCTGTTCGGCAATAATTTCTGACATAACCGCGTATCTATCGCGATCAAGGTTGTGCGATGCGGCAAAAAAACCTTCAGCCGTATTGTGTCGCACCATGCTCTGAGCGCGTTTCCAGGGTGTAATGATTATTTCTAAGGAATGGTCGGGTATTTGTGTCATCGCGCATTTGACTACTTCTACAGCTGTGCCAGTTATTATTTCGTCTTGTATGTAACTATAAGGTGGGAGCTGATGTGTAGTCAGTCTAATGTTATCTGCTATAGCTATCTCAGGCGCTATAAAGAGGTATGCTAATGAGCATAGTTTGAATAGGTTTCTCATTGGGCAAGCGAACTACTTTTAGCTCTTTACCTATGAGTATAGTAAAGACTGTTGTAGATAATAAAAAACCCGGCTTTAAGCCGGGTTTTTCGTTAGCGGATCGCTAATTATTTAGTTGCTGCTGCAAGTGCTGCATTTAGTGTAGTACTTGGACGCATAACCTTTTTAACCAATTCGCGCTTAGCGTGGTAGTAACCGTCAAGTTCAGCTGGAGAGCCTTGGCACTCAGCAAGCTCAGAGATAATCTGATCTTCTTGGCTTGTTAGAGTTTCAGCAAGCTCTTTAAAGTCTGCTGCAAGTTCTGGATCTTCAGTTTGAGCAGCTACTTCTTGAGCCCAGAACATACCTAGATAGAAGTGACTGCCACGGTTATCTAGCTCGCCAGTCTTACGAGAAGGGGATTTGTTCTCTTCTAGTAGTCGGCCAGTAGCTGCATCTAGTGTTTTAGAAAGTACGGCAGCGCGTTTGTTGCCCTGCTTGATGCCTAGGTCTTCAAGAGAAACGGCTAGTGCTAGGAATTCACCTAGGGAATCCCAACGAAGGTGGTTCTCTTCTTCAACCTGTTGTACGTGCTTAGGAGCAGAACCGCCTGCGCCAGTTTCGTACATGCCGCCACCTTTAAGCATTGGTACAATCGATAGCATTTTCGCAGAAGTGCCAAGCTCAATGATTGGGAATAGGTCAGTTAGGTAGTCACGCAGTACGTTACCAGTAACAGAGATCGTGTCTTTGCCACGAACCATGCGATCCATAGTGAAACGAATTGCTTGGCTGTAAGACTTAACGTAAATTTCTAGACCGTCAGTGTCGTGATCTTTCAGGTATTCGTTAACTTTCTTAGTTAGTTCAAGATCGTGCGCACGTTCTTGATCTAGCCAGAAGATAGCAGGAGTATCGGACTGACGAGCGCGAGTAACAGCTAGTTTAACCCAGTCACGGATTGGCTCATCTTTAGTTTGGCATGCACGCCAGATGTCGCCTTTCTCAACTTCGTGTTCCATAAGAACAGTGCCGTCCGCAGCTACTACACGCATTGTGCCTGCTTCAGTTTCGAAAGTTTTGTCGTGAGAACCGTATTCTTCTGCTTTCTTAGCCATCAAGCCAACGTTTGGCACTGTACCAATTTTAGTTGGGTCGAAAGCGCCGTTTGTTTTACAGAAGTTGATCATGTCTTGGTAGATGCGTGCGTAAGTACGCTCTGGCATTACTGCTTTTGTATCTTTCGGACGACCATCAGGGCCCCACATTTTGCCGCCATTACGAATCATTGCTGGCATAGACGCGTCAACAATTACGTCTGAAGGAACATGTAGGTTAGTGATGCCTTTTACAGAATCAACCATCGCCATTTCTGGACGATGCTCGTGGCAAGCGTGGATCGCTTCTTCAATCTCTTCACGTTTAGAGCGTGGTAGGTCAGCGATCTTATCGTATACGCTACCAATACCATTATTTGGGTTTACGCCAAGTTCTTCGAAGAAGTCGCCGTACTCATCGAATAGCTCTTTGTAGAATACAGTTACAGCGTGACCGAAAACGATAGGGTGGGAAACCTTCATCATCGTAGCTTTAACGTGTAGTGACCACATAACGCCAGTTTCTTGTGCGTCTTGTAGAGTCTCTTCGAAGAATTCACGTAGTGCTTTGCAGCTCATGCGCATGCTGTCGAAGATTTCACCTTTTTCTAGGCTAACTTCTTTCTTAACTTCAACGTTGCCAGCTGGATCTACGAATTCGATACGAACTGTGCCAGCTTCTTCCATTGTTAGGGATTGCTCGCTAGAGAAGAAGTCGCCTTCGCGCATGTAATCAGCGTGTGTGCGAGAAGCCTTGCTCCATTTACCCATTGAGTGTGGGAATTTTTTAGCGAAAGCTTTTACTGCGCCAGGTGCGCGACGGTCAGAGTTACCTTCACGAAGAACTGGGTTTACAGCAGAGCCAAGGATTTTTGAGTAGCGCTGCTGTGCATCTACATCTTCATCAGACTTTGGATCTTCTGGGTAATCAGGGATATCGTAGCCCTGGCCTTGAAGCTCAGTGATGCATGCTTTTAGCTGAGGGATTGAAGCGCTGATATTTGGAAGCTTGATGATGTTTGCTTCCGGATCTTGAGTTAGTTCGCCTAGAAACTTTAGGCCATCTTCAACACGCTGTTCTGCAGTAAGCTTCTCAGGGAAGGCGGATAGTACACGCCCAGCTAAAGAGATATCTGTGATTTTTACGTCGATGTCTGCTGCAGAAGTGAAAGCTCTTACGATTGGCAGAAGTGAACATGTCGCCAAGGATGGTGCTTCGTCGGTTAGGGTGTAATAGATGGTTTGTTTTTTTGTAGTCATTGTAATCCCCAAAGTTTTATGGCAGTGCGGCCAAGGGTTTAAATCAAGGTGGCTTGTGGCCGCCTTTCTCCACTATTTTTAAACCCGATGGTTGTAATTTAGTGACAGAATTATACTGAAATTAGACGCCGAGTCATACGTCTGGCCTATGTACTTATGGCTAATGTTGTTGTGTTTTTACAACTTTTTTTTATTTTTGCGCTTGTTGCAGTGCGAAAAAGCACTAACCCGTTAGTTTTTTTGTAGTTCGACTACTATTTATAGCTTACTTTTGTTGCAGTTTTTGTATTGAATGAGTCTGTGATACTTTAGGTTTAGTCGCGATATCAAAAGGAGATTTGTCTTGTAAAATGGACTTATGAATGAGGTTTATATGAGTTCTAAAGAAAAGCCGATTCCTCCTGGTGATTTTGAGTGTTGCGAAAGTGGGTGTTCTCAATGTGTCTGGGATATCTATTTTGATGAGCTGGATCAGTGGAAAGCTGAGCAAAAACCTAAAAAACCAAATGAAGCTCAAGGCTCTTACGAAAAACGTGGAACTGAGTCACAAGACAGACGCTAAGCGGTGGGTGATTTATGTCAGGTAAAGTTGTTAGTTTGGATGCTTCTAGAGAGAAGGCAAAGCACAAGAAAAAAGAAGAAAAGTTAGAATCTATACAGAAAAGATTCGAAAAGGCTTTACCTTCAAAGGAAACTGATTCAAAGAAGAAGTTGCTGGATATTTTTAAGAAGAAGTGATTTTGTATTAATTGCTTGGTGGGTCTTTATGTCAGGCAAAGAAAAAGGGGCTAAATAGCCCCTTTTTTATTTGTATCTACATTATTTCTCAGTTGACTCTGATTCTACGTTTTGGCGTTTGCGAACTTCACGAGGATCGTTTGGTGCACGACGAGTACGACGTTTGCGAACAGGTCTTTGATTGGCTTCTGGCTCTGCTGTTACGGCTACAGTTTCAGTTGCTTCTGAAGTTTCAGTCGCTTCTGCAGTTTCAGTCGCCTCTGTAGTTACAGTCGCCTCTGTAGTTTCAGTCGCCTCTGTAGTTTCAGTCGCCTCTGTAGTTTCAGTTGCTTCTGCAGTTTCAGTCGCTTCTGTAGTTTTAGTCGCTTCTGTAGTTTTAGTCGCTTCTGTAGTTTTAGTCGCTTCTGTAGTTTCAGTCGCCTCTGTAGTTTCAGTTGCTTCTGTAATTTCAGTCGCTTCTGCTGTTTCGGTAGCTTCTACAGTTTCAGTTGCTTCTGCAATTTCAGCTGGCGTTGTGTCAGCTGTTGATTCAGGTGCTTTAGCTTCTGAGCTTTCGCTTACCGTATTTGAGGCTTTTGTATCTTCAATAGTAGCTTCAGCAGTTGGTGCTGTATCTTTAGTTTCAACTTCTGTTGCAACGTTATTAGTGCGTTTGGCCGAGCGTTCAGTGGTGCGACGACGACGGCCACGGCGACGTGGATTGCGTGGTGCTTCTTCTTGCTCTTCAGTATTCTGAGAATCTGTGTTGCTCAGATCCTGTTTGCTTTTAGATTCTGCCGGTTCGTTTTCGCCTTTGCGTTTACGGCGACGACGTTTTGGCTTATCTTCGTTTTGGTTTAGAGGCTGATCAGGCTCAGGTTGTACGGTAATGATCTCATCGTTCTGCTTAGGGGTGCGCTTACGATCATTGTCACGACGGCGACGCTTGCGGCCTGATTCGTTGCGATCATTACGCTTACGTTTAGGGCGTGAAGTGCTCTTTTCTTCGCTTGGCTGTTCTTTTTCTTCAGTGGTTTCGGAGCTACTGCCACCAAATAGGCTCTTGAACATGCCAACTACGCGGCTGCCTAAGGACTCATTGTTTTTAACTGGTGCTGGGGCAGGTGTTGCTGCTTTAGGTGCTTCTGTAGCTGCTTCAGGTGCAGGTGTTTTAGGAGCAACGCTGCGCACAGCTGCTTGTTCGCGAGGAGCGCTAGCCTGAGAGGTGGCTGCGGCTTCAAGTGACTCGGCTTCTTCTGGCTCTGGCTGCATTGTGTAGCTTGCATCATTTGTTGTCGCAACCGTGTGATCGTCACGTAACCGAACTACTTCGTAGTGCGGTGTTTCCATGTTCGGGTTTGGAACGATGACAACACGTACATCTTGGCGAAGTTCTATATCGTGAACAGCGTGACGTTTTTCGTTGAGTAGATATGTCGCTACAGTAACTGGCAAGATTGCACGAATCTGAGCTGTACGGTCTTTGCCAGATTCCTCCTCGATAAGACGAAGAATGGATAGTGCAAGAGATTCGGTGTCACGGATTGTGCCTTGGCCGTTACAGCGTGGGCATACAACGCCGCGTGTTTCTGCAAGAGAAGGGCGTAAGCGTTGACGAGACATCTCAAGTAGGCCGAAACGAGAGATTCGCCCCATTTGTACACGAGCGCGATCAAGTTTGAGCGCATCTCTCAGGCGATTTTCTACTTCACGTTGGTTCTTGATTGGTGTCATGTCGATGAAATCGATAACAACCAAGCCGCCGATATCACGCAGGCGTAATTGGCGTGCGATTTCGTCAGCTGCTTCAAGGTTTGTGTGAAGTGCTGTTTCTTCAATATCGCCACCACGTGTCGCTCGCGCGGAGTTGATGTCGATCGAAACAAGTGCTTCTGTAGGATCAATTACGATTGAGCCGCCTGACGGAAGTGTTACTTCGCGTTGGAATGCAGTTTCAATCTGAGTCTCAATCTGGAAGCGATTGAACAATGGTGTTTGTTCAGAGTAATGCTTAATTTTGTTTTCGTAAGTAGGCATTACCTGCTTAACGAAGTTTTTAGCATCTTCGAAAACTTGTGGGTCGTCGATTAAAACTTCGCCGATATCTGAGCGTAGGTAATCTCGAACGGCACGGATTACTACGTTGCTTTCCTGATAAATCAGGAATGGAGCAGGCTTTTCTTCAGAGGCTTGCTTAATGGCAGTCCATAGTGTTTGAAGGTATTCAAAGTCCCACTGTAGCTCTTCGCTTGTGCGGCCAACGCCTGCGGTGCGAACGATAATGCCCATCTGTTTAGGGACATTTACGCCGGATAGTGCTTCTTTCAACTGCGTGCGTTCTTCGCCCTCAATGCGGCGGGAGATACCGCCTGCGCGAGGGTTGTTTGGCATAAGTACAAGGTAGCGACCAGCAAGACTAATGAAGGTTGTTAGTGCTGCACCTTTGTTGCCGCGCTCTTCTTTATCAACCTGAACAATAACTTCAGTGCCTTCTTTAAGCACTTCTTTAATGTTTGGGCGTGAGCCGCGAGTAGGTGGCTTGATAAAGTATTCGCGAGAAATTTCTTTAAGCGGGAGGAAGCCGTGGCGTTCAGCACCGTAATCTACGAACGCAGCTTCTAGGCTTGGCTCGATGCGGGTGATTTTGCCTTTATAAATATTGGCTTTTTTCTGTTCTCTTGAGCCGGATTCAATATCCAGATCATATAGACGCTGGCCATCAACCAGCGCTACACGCAACTCTTCAGGTTGAGTTGCGTTGATTAGCATTCTTTTCATGACGTTCTCTTAATAGAACGCTTTTCGCCAAGCCAGAGTGCCCAGAGGGTACCCGTCTTTTGGACTCACATGCAGTATATAAGGCATTTACCCGATCAATTATGGTTCGGGCGGCTATAATAGCCAAGCCTGCAGCAATATGGTGCGCAGGGATTAAAGCCATCTAATCTGATGGTAATTTTTATTGATACGCAATCGGCGTATCAATCGTCCACGGTAGAGGAATCAGTAGCCTATTTATTCTTCTAGCTAATTGTTGCTGCTTTATAAAAGCAGGTTCCTGGCTAAAGTACGTCTCTACCTCCAACCGGTCATACTCGGCTGGGTGAAAAGCTTTTTAATTAAATTCTTTGTTGCTGACGGCATCTACAGCGTATTTAACTGTGATATTTGGTCTGTATTACGGCACCTGTGAAAAAAGATAAAGCCAACAGACTACAGCAGCGCTAGAATATAGCAGCTATCAACTAGTGCATCAATTCGGTAATCGGTTTTCATATCAAATATGTCACAGCAAAACAGTCAAGAAGCAAGCAAGGTTCGTTTCGTAGAAATAACTGAAAATAATGATGGGCAGAGGATCGATAATTTTTTAATCACTGCTCTTAAAGGCGCACCTAAAAGCCTTGTTTACCGAATCCTTCGAAAAGGCGAGGTTAGAGTAAATAAAAAACGCGTAAAGCCGGAGTATCGTCTAAAGCTAAATGACTTGGTTCGAATCCCGCCTGTACGTTTAGCCGATAAAAAAGAGCCAGCTAAAGTTAGTGATCAGCTCAGTGAAAAATTAGAATCGTCTATCCTTTACGAAGATAACGACATCATTGTGGTAAATAAGCCTTCTGGTATCGCTGTTCATGGAGGCAGTGGTATTAGTTTGGGGTTGATCGAGTCATTTCGTCAGATGCGTCCTCAATGCAAGTTTCTAGAATTAGTCCATCGCTTAGATCGCGATACATCAGGTTGTATCATGATGGCTAAAAAGCGTAGTGCGCTTAAATTAATGCATGAATCTTTGCAGAAAAGCACTATCACTAAAATCTATCACGCGTTAGTCATTGGTAGTTGGAATGAGCGAAAGCGCAAAATCGATGCACCTCTACGTAAAAACGAACTTAAATCAGGCGAACGTGTTGTCAAAGTTGCAGCAGACGGTAAGGCTTCGTTAACTGAATACAAAGTCCTTGAGCGTTTTGGTCGCCAAGCTACCTTGGTTGAGGCTAGACCGATAACCGGTCGTACACACCAAATTAGAGTTCACTGCCAATTTGCTGGCCATCCTATTGTCGGGGATGAAAAGTACACGCCAGATGAAGATAATGCTGCAATGCGAGAGTATGGATTTAAACGCCTGTTTCTTCATGCAGCAGAATTACGTTTCCCATTACCTTCTGGTGGGCGAAAGATAGTCAAAGCACCATTAGATATGCAGTTACAAAAAGCCTTAAAACGTTTTAAAAGTATTAATAGTAAGTAGGTTTCTCTGAATGAGTGATATGGAATTAAAAGATAAAACTTATGCAACTGCTGATCGATTATTAATGGCGGGTGTTCAGCCAACATTATCAGTTGTTGCAGAGTCTCTTGGTCACCAACCAGCAGAGATTGAAGGGTATTTTGATAGTTGGTGGGAGTTGGTGCCAGAAAGGTTATCTGTTTCCGCATCGTCTATCGTTGTTCCGGACGTACCGGAAGTTTTGGGGCAAGCGTTTGCGCGTGTATGGCAGCAGGCTGTTCAAGAGGCGAGTAGCAAATTTATCGAAGAGAAACACCGTCAAGAGGTTGGAATTGATGTTGTTCGTCGTGAAGCTGATGAATCTCTACAAGCATCTCGTGGTCAATTATTAGAATTAGAAGACAAACTTCGTAATCAAATCATCCGAAATGAAGAGATTCATTCTCAGATTAAAGGGCTAGAAGCTGAGATTGAGGTTTTGAAATCTAACTTAATGGCGGAAACATCTCAGCGTAAGCAAGAAGAGCAGGCCAAATCTAACGTTGAACAAGAGCTTACTCATCTACGAAAAACTCACGATGACAGTAAGCGAACATTTGATCAGCGTATTAAAGATGAGCAAAGACATACGCTTGATGCGGTAAGTAAAGCCGATGCTGACGTTCGCTATTACCGTGGCGCATTAGAAAAGTTGCGTGATGAAGTGGGTAAAAAGGAATCGGCTTTGACTAAGTCTATTCATGATTTACAAGCTGAACTAGCGCGTAAAGATGTAAAACATGACACGCAGAAAACACAAATAAAAAGCCTCGAAGACGAACTCAAAAAGATCAAGCAAGATAGTAGTGGCCAGAATAGAGATCTATCTAAAATCAATACTCAGCTTCTATCTGAAACCAATAAAAACAAGAGGTTAGAAAGCAAAATTAAAGAGCTTGATGAGGAGTTGAGAAAGGCTAGGCAGAAACAAGTGGCTATTGCTAATGAGCAATCACGCCGTGAATCTAGTGTCAGAAATCAATTCAAAGATAAAGAAGAAGAGCTGGTAAGAGCGCTAGCTAAGATATCTAGTTTAGAGAAAAAAATAATAACTCAAGATGAAGAAATTAGGCGTTTAAATAGCCGCTTATAATTCCTTTATAACTTAGATGCATTAGGATAGATTTTATTCTAAACTGTTATATTAGAGTCGTTTTTTATTACTAAACGATTACATATCTACTGAGTTTATCTGGAGTGTTTGATGAAATTGCAGCAGCTGCGTTATATCTGGGAAGTTGCAAGACATGACCTTAATGTCTCTGCCACAGCTCAAAGCCTATATACATCACAGCCTGGCATTAGTAAGCAAATCAGATTGCTCGAAGATGAGCTAGGGGTTGAGGTGTTTGCCCGTAGTGGTAAGCATCTTACCCGTGTCACACCAGCAGGTCAGGCTATTCTGTCTGTTGCAGGAGAAATTCTGCAGAAAGTTGAAAGTATCAAGCAGGTTGCTCAAGAGTTTAGTGATGAGCGTAAAGGCAGTTTGGATGTTGCAACTACCCATACTCAAGCCCGATATGCGCTTCCGCCTACTATCACTGGATTTATGAAGGAGTATCCTGAAGTCTCCCTTCATATGCATCAAGGTACACCGATGCAGATTTCTGAGATGGCGGCTGATGGTTCAGTTGATTTCGCGATAGCGACTGAAGCCATGGCGCATTTTAGTGATTTAATTATGATGCCTTGCTACCGCTGGAACCGTTCTGTAGTTGTTCCTAAAGGTCATCCGTTAACTCAAGTTTCTAAGTTAACGCTGGCTGATTTAGCCGAACAGCCGATTGTGACATACGTATTCGGATTTACAGGTCGGTCAAAATTAGATGACGCCTTCATCAAAGAAGGGTTGGAACCAAAAGTTGTTTTCACTGCTGTAGATTCTGATGTGATCAAAACTTATGTTCGTCTTGGCTTGGGTGTAGGCATTATTGCCTCAATGGCTTTTGATGAGCGTCAAGATAGTGATTTGGTTCGTTTAGATGCAAGTCACTTGTTTGAACCGAGTACGACTAAGATTGGTTTCAGAAAAGGTACTTTTTTGCGTGGGTACATGTTTGACTTTATTCAGCGTTTTGCGCCCCATCTAACTCCAGATGTAGTTAGGCAAGTACAGGAATGTGGTAATAAAAGTGAGATCGATGAGCTTTTATCTCATTATGATCTGCCTGATTTATAACTTTGAGCGTTTGTTCATCATTATTTAAAGCCTGCTAAGCAGGCTTTTTTCGTTTTAGGATCTAATTAATCTAAAAATTCGTATTAGTCTCTGCAGTCTCGAAATACGCATCCTATACTGAGAATACTTTCAGTGGGGGGAGGCTATGAAACGCAGTTCTATTCTTACCCGTATTAACCTCAGCTTATTAGCTGTGTCAGTTGTTTTTGCTGTCTTTGTTGTTGTACAGATTGTTGTTGGTCTCAAGGTGAGTGAGTCCAGTGAAGAGGTCACAACAAGGGATATGCCTGTCGCACTCTATACTCAAGCTATGCAAGATGAATTAGGAGATATGAATTCTAATCTGCTTGAGTATGTGTTGGGTGAGTCTGAAGAGAAGCAAGAATATTTTGCGAATAAAGAAGAGTTTGACCAATATCGAAAGGAAATACCCTCCATTAGTGATGCCTATAAGAAAATGATCACTGTCGATCGTTTAATTGCCACGGCTAATGAGAACGCTGAAAAAAGGGTCTTTAGTCGATTTGATCCCATTCTTGAGGAGCAAGCTACTCGAAGTATTAACCGGCTTATCCGGGAGGTCGGTGGTCCGCTCGAAAATCTTCTCGACGATATGAAAGAAGAGGAGATTGCAGACGTTGGCTCTTCTAACGATTTAGATCAGATTATTAATGATGATTTGCCTTCTGTGCGATATTACCTAGAGCTTGTTGATGAGGCAGGGGATATGCTTGCCGACTTAGATAGGTTTGTATTAGGAGATCAAAATGCCCGTAAGAGTTTCTTTGGTAACGCTCTTCAATTCGAATCCTTCCTTGCTAGCCTAAAGCCTTTAGAGAAAAAACCTCATGAATTAGTCCGCATAGCTGAAGTAGAGCGGTTGTTTAATGAGCTTAAAAGTGGTGGGGCCGAAGTTTTCGAAATCTATGCAGCTAGAAACAGAATTGACGCATTAGCGGCTATTGAAGATATAGAGCATAACGCATTTGGCGAGTTGGAAGAGCTTCTGGAAGGAATGTCTTCCCATGCTAGGCGCCGAGTTGAAAATAGTATGAATGATCTGGTTGACCTATCAAATAAGGTTAACTATCTCCTGATATTTACACTCGTTGGCGGTGTCGCACTTTTAGTCGCGATTGTAACCTACACGAAGCGGTCTATTTTTGCGCCTATGACAGCGATATCTGAATCCATTAATAAACTAAGAGGTGGTGAGAGAGATTTTGAGATCGCTGAAAGTAATCGTAATGATGAAATTGGCGACATCATCAATAGTTTGAGGCAGTTTCAGGCTGAGTTAACGGAGCTAGATGAGCTTCGATTAGCTGATGAGAAGATGCAAGCCAGTCTTAAGGGAGAGCGAGATAAACTTTCTAGTGCGCTTGAAAACCTTGAGCAGGCTCAGGATAAGCTCATTGCTAGTGAAAAACTTGCTTCATTGGGTTCCTTGGTCGCGGGTGTCTCTCATGAAATTAATACACCAATAGGTGTTTCGGTAACCATGTCTAGTCATCTAAAAGAAAATATTGATGAGCTTATGCGCTCTATAAAAGCGGGTGAGCTTAAGCAGTCATTCTTGGATCAATTCGAGCGAGAGGCAGCTGAATCATTTGCAGTTATGGAAAGCTCTTTAGATAAGGCAAGTCACCTTATTCAAAACTTTAAACAAGTAGCAACAGATCAGTCGAGTTCTAGTCGACGGAAATTTGCTTTGAAAGAGGTTATCGATGAAGTAATGATGACTGTTCGCCACCAATTAAAAGGTACAAACTACAAGTATAGAGTTGAAGGTGATGTCGAATTAATGATGGATAGTTACCCTGGCCCACTTGGGCAAGTTGTAACTAATCTATTTAATAATTCTATTATGCATGGCTTTGATGGGCGCGATGACGGTGAAATCAATATAAGATTTACGTGTCTTGATAACAGCGTGAGAATTTACTTTAACGATAATGGAACTGGAATTGAAGAGTCAAAAATCAACCGCATTTTTGACCCGTTTTATACCACGAAACTAGGGCAAGGGGGCTCTGGTTTAGGATTAAATATTGTACATAACATTGTCACTGGTGTTCTAGGCGGATCTATATCAGTGTCGAGCAAAGTGGGTACTCAATTTGAAGTAGTGTTACCTCTGGTAGCTCCGAAACAGGATAATGATGATGAGTGATGTGCTTTTAAATATCATAGATGATTCGAATGAACCTGAAGTGGAGGACACCCGAGAGCCTTGGAAAATTGCAATTATTGATGACGAAGAGTCAGTTCACCAGGTAACAACTCTTGCTTTGTCCAGAACTGATATCTTGGGGCACCCATTAAAATTTTTGCATGCTTATAGCGGTGAGGAGGGCTATAAGCTTATAGAAAAGCATGATGATATTGCAGTTGTGTTACTTGATGTGGTTATGGAAACCCCCAATGCCGGATTGCTACTGGCTGAGCAGATTCGTGAGGATCTAAATCGGCATAATGTACAAATCATTCTAAGAACTGGCCAACCTGGCTATGCACCTGAAAATGAAATTATCGAGCGTTATGAAATTAACGCTTATAAAACTAAAAACGAGCTGACTAAATCTCGGTTATTTACAGCTTTAGCAACGGCCATTCGTTCCTACCAGCACCTTTGTGCACTTGAAAACAGTAAGCTGGGTTTGAGATCGATTATTGATGCGTCTTCAGATCTTATTAAAGAACGGTCTGTGAACGACTTCGCTAGAGGAGTGTTATTGCAGATTAGCGCGCTCTTTAACATCGATGCTGATGGTATTTTCTGTGTATCTCAGCGGCCGCATAATGGCCCTTTGGCGTTAAGAAAAGGGTTAGAAGACGAATATTTTGTAGTGGCTGCATCTAACAAATATGATCATTTTTTTGGGCGTAAGCTTGAGCAACTAGATACAGATGGCTTGAGCTACCTAGTCAAAGATGTGCTTGATAGCAAACAGCATAGTATTGGTGAGCGCTATACAGGTCTTTATTTGTCGACTCCTTCTATGTGGGAAGGTGTGATCATGCTTGAAGGGGCTAGAGGATTACAGAATGTAGATGAAGAGTTACTTCAAGTTTTCTGTATGAATGTGGGGTTAGGTTTAGAGAATGCTAAATTTTTCTCTCATCTTAATAAAGCAGCTTACTTTGATTCAGTCACTCATTTGTATAGCCGTTTGGGCTTGATAGAGAATGCACTCACATTTGTAAGATCTAAAGGTAGTCGGTGTACGATCTATCTAGCTGATCTCGACTATTTTCATAACATTATCGAATCCCTTGGTTATGACTATGGTAACAAGGTGCTTGCCGAAATGGGGGGGAACCTTAAAAGGATCTATGGTGAGAATGCGTTATTAGCGCGTTTGCATACAGATGTGTTTGCCATCTTGATGGTTGATACTGATCTGGATGCGAGTGATGTTGCTAGAGAGTGTGCAAAACCATTATTTGTAGAAGGAAATTCAATTCGTTTAGGAATAACTGTAGGTAGTTCTAGTGAGCTTGCAGACGATTTTTCGCAAGAAACTGCTGAGCAGATGTTGCGACATGCAGAAGTAGCACTCAAAGTAGCTAAAGAAAATCGTCGTGGTGCTGGACAGGAATTTGATCGCGAGTATGAAGAGGTTTCTAGAAATCATCTAAATCTATTAAATGATATTCGTAATGCTCTCGTTAATCGTGAATTTTTCTTAGTTTTACAGCCCAAAGTAGATGCGACAACAGAGAGGGTTAACGGTTATGAAGCACTGATTAGATGGCAGCATCCAATTAAAGGTGTAGTCCCTCCAAATGCGTTTATTCCTGTGATCGAACAATCGGGATTGTTCTTTGATATTGATCTATATGTGTTTGAGGAGGCTTGCGCGATACTCAGACAGAACCCTCAGATTAATGTGCCTATTTCGATCAATGTATCTGCTAATTCACTACACCATAATGAGTTTATATGTGAAATAGCGAGGCTTACTGACGAGTTGAAGCCCGATCTATCCTTGCTGCAATTAGAAATTACAGAAAATGCACTAATCAGAAGTGATGCTGCAATTAAACATCTCAATTCACTTAAAACCATAGGCTTTTCCATATGTTTAGATGATTTTGGGGCTGGCTTTTCATCCCTCAGTTATTTATTAAGACTTCCGTTAGATGTCATCAAAATCGATCGAAGCTTTGTTCAATGCGTTGCTGATCAAAAAGATGCTCGAGTAGTCCTACAAGGTATGGTCGAAATTGGACGTAAACTTCGTAAGGAGCTTGTCGTTGAAGGTGTTGAAACTAAAGAGCAGGTTGAACTGATCAGGGCGATGCGTGTCTCAACTTTCCAGGGGTTCTACTTTTACAAGCCGCTTAGCATTGATGAGGCTGTAGCTGCACTTGCTAAGCAATGAAAGGATAGTGTATGCAGTTGGATCTACAGTTAGGTCAGGCAATTAAAGGAAATGTCGAGATATCCGAACGAAATTTAATGCTGGTTTTTCAAGTTAATTGCCCTAGTTGCTTATCTAGAGCATTACCTATGCTAATGAGGCTGAAAGAGGCTAATAAGGGTGTCAACTTTTTTGCACTTTCTACCGCTTTTGAAGATTTTAATTTAAATAACGCCAAATCGACCAAGGCTTTGATGGAGCAAGGGGAGCTAACACTTCACTCTAAACGTTATTTCGCTCAGTTAGGGCAGCAGAAATTACCCTATGAAGTGGATGTGCCAGTTGTTATGGATTGGTTTATGCCTACCATTGCTTCATCTGAATTAGCAGAATCAATTTTTAACGTGTTTGATAAAGAGCGGTTGTCACAGACGGTTATGAACAGCATTAAGGCTCACTTAGCTCAGCGTTTGTTGCCTATGAGTCAAATGGGGAGAACGTTTCTGAATAATGGTTTTCAAGGTACGCCCACGTGGGTCTATTTTGATAAGGATCTAAGGATTATTCAGAGCTGGTTTGGTCATAAGGAGATTGAGTGGGTGCAGGCGTTGCTTGATAAATAGATTTGAATGTTTCAGCAACATAAGAAGCTCAGCACATGCTGAGCTTTTTGATCTTGGGATGAGGAATGTGTTATTGATTAAATGATGCAGTCTGATCGAGCATGCAACTCACTCTGCTCTCTGATAGCTAAATCACTAAGACTTTATATAAAACTTTTATTCTTGGGTGAAAAATGAGCTATTCTTACTAGGTTGATATTAAAGAAAAAAATTAATCTGCCGTGAACTTAGATAAGGTTGTACTTTTGGCAAAGAAAACTGTTAATTAGTGCATTAATTTATGGATAAATTTGTATTCTTGCGTCGGTCGAGATATAAAACAAACACCTGTTTGGAATATTACCAATAACTAAAGAACCATCCTGAATAAGTTATTTATTTTGTAACGACTTCTTTATGGATGTATCAATAATAAAAGCAGGAGCATTTTGTGAGTTCTTTAATTTGGGATGCATTAGCTGACTGGGAATTGAATGCCGACTTTGATAGTCCTAATACCGGGCGCATTCAAGCAGCTTTCGATGCACAACATCCTAGGTACCTTATTTACCGTGGACATCAAGGCCGTAGAATTTTGTACCATTTCACGCGAATGGTAGCTGCAGAGCCGGATGAACTGCGACTGCATACAAAGCGTATCTACCTTTCTATTGCATGCTACGATAGTGATGCTCTAGAGGGAGCTTTTGCAGATTTCTTATTGGTTCTAGGCAAAAAAGGACCTAAATTACGCCAACGTCTATTTGAACAGGCTAGAAAGGTTATGAAGCCAAAAGTTCGTGATGTCATACAGCGAGCTATCGAAGAAGACGATCTATCAGCACTGTCAGAACTTTCAACTGATCATTCCGTTCTTATAAATGGAAGATTTCAGCCAGCCAGTCTGCATGGATGAGATAGGGTAGGTAGTAGAAGTCAATGAGCTTGAAGAAAAGCAGTCAACTTAAAAACGTGCGTAAAATAGCATTGATCGGGTTTTCGGGCCCTAATCAGGCAATGCTCGAATATTGCTTCTCTTCAGAAGTCGACTGTGAACTCGTAACTGCTAGTGCAGCTCAGATCCTTGTAGTGAATGGGGATCAAGGTGAGGGTGATGAGCAATTAAGCAGAAACATCATTGAAAAGTATCCGGCTGAATTTCGTTTAGTTATCAGTATTAGAGATGTTAGTTGGGATGGCTTTGCTCTACTTAAAAAACCGCATACTGCTCAAGACCTCCTGAGTGTCGTCAGAAGCTTCTCTGTAACTTTCTCTGACTCTGAAAATCAAGATACTCAACCTGTAAAAAAAGAAATTAATTCCGATGATCTCGATTTCTATCGAAGCCGTGATTATGCACGTAAAAGGCAGGGTGAGGCTCTTAAGCAAAAGCTTATAAAAGGTAATCTTGTTGTTAGTGCATCTGATCGTTTGGTGCAGCAGATCGAAGCAGATATTCGGGAGCAAGAAGAGCAACTTAAACGTGAGCTTGAGGCAGAAAAGGCTAAGCATGAAGCTCTCTTAGCTAAGAAAAAAGCTAAAAAGTTAATGCTTCTGAAAAAGAAAAAGCTCGAAGAAGAGAAACGATTACAAGAAGCTAAAAAGAAAAAGCTTGCCGCTGAAAAAGCTAAGAAGCTGAAGCAGAAGCTACTCGATAATAAGAAAAAGAAAGAATTGTTAGCCAAAAGAGAGCAAGAGGCAGAGAAAGCGCTTCAGGATAAGTCTGTTAAAGCTTCGCAAGAGTTAACAAAAGAGCAAATCCTACAATGTTGTGGTAATGCAGCTGATGCTGACCTGACTCGACCTGATGAGCGTCGTAGTATCTTTTTTAATCCCGAAGGGTCGCTGTTAGTAAAAATGACAGAAGCGGTTGACCTAGCACTTAAACTCGATCAACCTGTTGAGATTACTGGATTGCCGGGTCAGATGCTTGTATTCCCTGACCAGCGTTTGTTTTACATGACGTTTAGTGATGAATTTTTAAATCAACTCGCTTTAACCCGCTTTGGGTATGGTGAGTTGGAGATTGAGCCAAAGGGTGACTTCCAGCTAGAAGATAAAACAAAACATCTTGCTGAGAGAATAGAATCACTTATTTGGAAAGTTGCTCTTTGGACTTCTAGAGGGCGGCTATTAAATGGAATGGACCCAGAGAAGTTAATGCAATTAACAGTGCAGCCTGATTTTGAATCATTTCAGGCCATACCTGATTGTTATGAAATTAGTGAGGTATGGAGTGGTCAACCAATGACCGCGCTGGATATTGTAAGAATATTGGATGTGCCTCAACGTGTTGTTTTTGCGTTTATGTGTGGTGCATATTCACTTGGATGGTTTCAGGAATGAAGTGGTGGGTTAGGAAAGGTATCGGAGTTATTTTGTGACAAATGCTACTATCCAAAATCAATTTATTCAGATCTGTCCTGCAGGAGCTTTCTACGCTACTGTAGGCTCCGAACCGGATGATGCTAGAGCGCTATTGCTTCAGCTTCTTAGCTCTGATGTCTCTTTACCATTTAGTCATGAATTGGTAATGGAGTTGACAGACCTTGATGAAGGTGAAGCAAAAGAGTTGTTTGATAAGCTGATTGATAAAAATTTTGTTCAGCTAAGTAAAAATCCATCGAGAATGATCAATGATTCAATTGAGAAGATATTGCCGGAATTGTTGTCTGGTTTATCTAGCTCAGGGAAAGTCGCGTTGGCCGACGATCATGGATTTTGCCTCGGTTCTACCGGTTATGATGCTGACCATGCAGAAGCGTTGTGCGCGTTAGCGGCGGATTTGAGCTCGTTGCACGAGCGTCATAGTTTATTACTGAACCGTGACCTTTCCTTTATGGGGGAGTCATGGGGAATGTTGGACCCTGTTGGTTTGAGCCAAGTAGGGTTTTGGGTGATCCACCTTGGTCATCAGCGTTTTGTTCTGGTAATTGATCAGATGCCACGTTTGAACCAAGGAAATTATGTAGATTTATTAAGCGTTCTAGCAAGGCGTTACCTTGATTATTGATATCAATCAATGATCGATTCTCAGATATCTGTATTTTAATGCCTTACATTAAAGGAGTAAGTATATGCGCTCAGAAATGTTGACCTCGATTTTGAGTGACTTGAATGGAACTTCAGCCGAGATTGAAGCTTCCGCTGTCATTTCAACAGATGGTCTTATGATCGCAGCTCTTCTTCCAGCTGGTCTGGATGAAGATAGAGTAGGTGCAATGAGTGCTGCCATGCTTTCGCTAGGTGAGCGTACTGCAAGTGAACTTGCTCGTGGAGAATTAGAACAGGTTCTTGTAAAAGGTGATTTAGGTTATATCTTAATGACCCATGCGAATGATGAATCTGTACTTACCGTAGTAGCAAAACCAAATGCACGCTTGGGTTTAATTTTTCTTGATGTTAAACGTGCAGCAGAAGCAATTGGGAAAATTTTATAAATTTAGGGAAGTTGATGCCAGTATCGCATGCAGAAAGCGTTCAAGAAGTTGTCATCAAATATTTTGGCGGTGAAACACGCACCGCTCAAATACTGGACATAGAGGAGCCTTACCCAGAAGGTAAGCTCATTGTCTCTCGTACGGATACGAAAGGATTTATAACTCATGCTAATCAGGCATTTGTTGAAATGTCTGGATATACTCAGGAAGAGTTGATTGGACAAAATCATAATATTTTGAGGCATCCTGACATGCCTGCTGCTGCGTTTGCAGACTTATGGGATACGCTAAAGGCAGGTAAAAAATGGCATGGATACGTAAAGAATTTACGTAAAGACGGTAGTTATTATTGGGTCAAAGCTACCGTTATTCCAAATGTCCGTAATGGTTCTGTCGTCGGTTATACTTCTGTAAGGCGAAAGCCTTCCCTTCGAAAAATAGCAGAAAGCGAAGCCTTGTATTTAACGATGAAGTAGGGTGATTCCTTGAAGCTTAATTTAACAGTCAGTCCGGATTTTTCTCCAGATCATATCTCCGGTTGGTTTATATTTAATACTTGGCTCCAACGTCAATTAGACCGACCGGTTCATTTAGAACTATATGATAGTTTTGAAGCACAAAGAAATGATATTCAAGAGGGGAAGTATGATCTTGTTTATGCGAATCCCTTTGATGCTTCAATGCTTGTGCGTGAATTGGGTTTTAAGGCGGTTGTTCGGCCTATTTCAAAATCTGATGAGACTGTCATCGCAACCCATGCAGATGCGCAATATAGTTGCGTAGAAGATCTAAAGACCAATAGCCGTTTGGTTGCTACCAGTGATCCTGATGTAAACCGTATTGGCATGATTATGTTGGAGCCTGCAGATCTTGATGGTTCTAACACTGAGTTAAATACCGTTGATTCTTACGTTATTGTTGCGAAGCACTTAATTAACAATAAGGCTGATGCCGGATTCTTTCTGAAGGATGCGTACGAAGATCTATCGGAGCTAATTCGTAAGCAGATGAAGGTGTTGGTTGCGAGTGAAATCAGTGATGTTCATCATGCTTTATTGGTTTCTCCAGAGTTAGAGGCATTAATTCCTCAATTCCAAGAGTTTCTCCTGAGTATGCAGAATGATCCAAAAGGCCAAGGTGTGCTGGAAAGCATGGACTTAGATGGCTGGGAAATCATGACTGAAGAACAGACTGAGTTTATGATAGATCTTATCGACACACTGATAGATTAAAAAAAGCGGCTGAAATAGCCGCTTTTTTAATTTTAAAAGGCTTTGTTATAGCCTTCGAATTGAGGTGGGCCTAAATAGATGCCTTGTGCAGGTTTTGCATTGGCATGTGCTTTTCTAAACGCTTCAGATTTGGTCCACTGCTTGAATGCTTCTTCTGATTCCCAGGTGCTGTGAGAGATGAAAATTGTGGCTTCATCAGTGCTCGGGCCTTGCAATAGATCAAAGCTTTTGAAGCCAGGTACTTCATCTAGATAAGTGTCTCGATTTTTCCAAATTTCAATAAAGTCATCCTCTTTACCCGGAATGATTTTAAAGCGGTTCATAGCAATAAACATAAACGTCTAGCCCTATTCCTTGTTATTCAAAAAATGAATAAATTCATCTGCTGTGATGGGTTTAGAAATATAATACCCCTGTACTTCGTGACAACCTAGACTTTGCAGCAAAGCAAGTTGTTCCTTTACTTCTACACCTTCGGCAATAACTATTTTCCCCATGATGATGCCAAGATGGATGATCGATTCAATGATTGCCTTGGATTGTGGTGAGAACTGTATGTCATTTACAAAGCTTCTATCTATTTTAATTCGATCTACAGGTAGTGAAGCAAGGTACGAAAGTGAGGAATAACCGGTACCAAAATCATCAAGAGCGATACTTACACCTATATCTTTAATCGCCTCTAACTGAGCTTGTGAAAGTTCTGGATCGGACATCGCAGCTGTTTCAGTGATCTCAAGTTCGAGTTTATTTGGAGGTACATGGTAAGTCGTTAGTGCTTCTTTAATATCTGATATCAAATTGGCATCTAGAAGTTGAATCGTAGATAGGTTTACCGCTATTTTAGGTACTTCAATATTGGCATTGGCCCAAGCTGTAATGTGTTCTAATGTTTTATTCAGCACCCAGGAGCCTAACTTTATGATTAAGCCGCTTCTTTCTGCTATGGGGATGAAAACCTCTGGAGATATATGACCAAGTTCCTTGCTATGCCATCTGAGCAAGGCTTCTGCTCCTACAATCTTGTTCGATTGAAGATCTATTTTTGGCTGAAACAAGAGGTTAAGTTCATTATGCTCAATTGCATGGTGGAGGTGAGATTCAATAGTCCGTTTTTGTTGGATACTTTTTTGTAGTTCTAAATCGAAGAAATGGTAGTGGCTGCCTGATATTCCTTTGGCCTCATACATTGCCATATCTGCATTTTGTAACAGAATACCCGTGTCTAAACCGTCAGTAGGTAAGACAGTAATTCCAATACTAATACCAATATGTAATAGATGATCATCAACTTTAAATGGGCGGGTGATTGAAGAGATTATCTCTTCGGCTAGAGTTTTGGGGTCATCGAGGCAAGCAATGTCATTCTGTACAATAGCGAATTCGTCACCGCCAAGCCTTGCTACCAAATCAGTTGGTTTTGAGCATTGCTGCAATCGTCTAGCGACAAGCTTCAGAAGGATATCGCCACTCAAATGACCCAATGTGTCATTCACGTCCTTAAAATTATCTAGATCCATAAAGAGAACTGCAGACGCTTTATGATTATCTCTTGCATCAACGATGGAACTCTCAAGTTGATGTAGCAATATAGACCTGTTGGGTAGATTAGTTAGGAGGTCATGTTCAGCTTGATATCTTAAGCGTTTCTCAGCTCTTTTCTGTTTAGTGATGTCGGCTTTTAATGATAAATAATGACTAATCACACCGTTATTATCAAAGATTGGCGTTACAGACATTGACTGCCAAAATTTTTCTCCTGATTTCTTTCTATTGAGTATTTCGCCTTTCCATCTATTGGAGGCCTTAATGGTTGACCATAACTCTTTATAAAAATCAGCTGACATTTCTCCTGATTGGACAATACTGCTTTTCTTTCCAATAGCTTCTTCTGCTGTATATCCTGTGTTTTCAGTAAACATAGGGTTTACATAAACAATGATCCCTTGAGTATCGGTAATGACAACTTCACTGGAGCTTTGCTCAACAGTGGTTGAAAGTAAGCGAATGTGTTCTTCATTTTTTTGGCTTTGTGTAATATCACGAGTTGTAACTACAAAACCTCCGGTAGGCGTTGGAGCTGATTCGCATTCGATAACTCTTCCATCTGTGAAAGTTTGAATCCATTGGTGTTTGTCAGAGATGAGTTTTTGGCAAGGCGGTATCTGTTGTAGGTCTAAGATCTCTTTGTTGTTACTAAATAGAACTTCATAGGCTGGTATTTGCGCTAGTATGTCGGGATCTACATTAATATTGTTAGTAAATGAATCATTAAAAGTTTGCAGATCACCTATGCCGCTAAACATAGCAACGCCTTGGCTAATAGTAGATAAAGTACTCTGAAGAAGCTGTAGATGTTTCTCAATGTCTGCTTGGCGCTTCTGTTTTTCTTTAGCTTTTACTACGGATATGTCTGTAGCGGAAAGAATGAGTCCTTCCTCTTTACCCGCTCGTCCGTAAATCAAAGTGCCTTTTAGAAGAAAGTATTTTTGGCTGACTTCTTTATGACGTCCTGTTGGATCTCTAAAGCGAATCTCTTGCTCAAATCCATCGTTACTATAAACCGCTCGGTATAAATAGGGCCTTTGGTCCCAGTTGCTTGCCGGAAATCTTTCAATGATTTCAGTTAGGGTTTCGTCACGAAGGAAATTATCCGGAGAGCTTCCAATCAGTTCTTCTGCTTTTATATTTAAAATAGATTCTGCATAAGGATTTACACGGGTAATTCGTCCCTGATTGTCGGTGACAACCAAGAACTCTTCCATTGTATTAGTAATGCTATCAATGAGTTGATTTACGGAAAGAAGGTGACGATTGTTTTCCTCTAACTCGACCTTTTTATGCTCAACTTCACTCAGCATTGAGTCCATAGATTCAAGGTTTGATAGTACCTTCTTCTGCAATGCCGAGTTGACTGTTTTTAATGCCTCTAATTCAGTTTGTTGATCTATATCTTGCTCGCATGTTTCTACTGTTTGGGTTTCAATTAGAGAGCTGTTGGCTGTAATAAAAAAATTACCTTGCCGTTCGACAGTAAAAACACTTGGGTTGGATTTAAGATCAGTGGCTAAACCATGTTTAGGGCAAATTACCTTACCATTGTGATCCACTTTGGCTCTAAGAAGCGAAACATGAGCGTGTTGGCAATAGAGAGGTAGGGCATATAGCTGTTTTTTATGCTCAACTATTAGTAGTCGATTTTTTCTGTTTTCAGGGTGAGCTACCCAGCGCATATGGCCTTGAATACTTACTTCTCGCTCAATAACTAATCGGGTAATTGCTTTATCAGGAGCAAACATAGTGTGGCTCCTGATTCACGCGAGTTAAAATCTGATTGCAGGCCTCTGAGACGCAGTTCTCAATAATAGGAGAAAGTTTCTCAGAAAAGCTTGAGACTTGGTGGATTGTTACCGTCAAAATCTCAATCACAAGTTCTTGTGAGTCAAACAAAATGTCGCAATGCTTAATAAGCTCTTCTAAGCCTCCATCGTGAAGGTTTCTGGCATAGCTTGTCTGGAACTCATCTTTAGATAACCACTGTAGTGTACCCGCATTGTTGCTGTCGGATTGGTAGGCGTCGACCAATATTAATCGCGATGTGTCTTTGATCAAACGAGTAGCTGTCAGACTATTAGTAGCGCAATAGTAAAGATCTACTTTTGACGGCAAATCGGTTTGGTTGAGAGTGTTATAGACTGCATAACCAAAGCCATCATCCCCATGCCATTCATTTCCAAAGCATAAAATCACCGTCATCAAATCACTCCATAACGGTGTTTCTTGTTACTGCCTAGTAGGTGTACGGTACATACTAAACAAGGATCATGAGAGCGGACCACGTGACCGACAGATAAAGGATCATCTATATCTGGAATATCTATACCAATTAGGCTGCTTTCGATGTGACCAGGTTGTTGATTTTGATCTCTAGGTGATGCGTTCCAAGCGGTGGGTGTTATTACTTGGTAGCCGCTGATGGTGCCGTTTTCTACTTTTACCCAATGACCGAGACTTCCTCGAGCGGCCTCAATCATACCAATACCTTCTCCATCAAGAAGAGGTTGGTGGGTCATTGTGGGTTCAGTGATATTTTGTAGAAGCCCGTTCAGCTGTTCTTTCAATAGGGCTATAGATCTTACTTGGCGTTGTATGCGCGCAAATTGTCTTAAGAGGGTGTTCCCACCTTGCTTCTTTAACATATCAAGAAGAAGAGCATCTTGATCTAGAATCAGTTGCGCTAATGGTCCTGTTTGCACGACTTGGTCTTTGTAGCGAGGGGCTTTAGCCCAGCTGTAACGCTTGCTGTCAGGATCGTATTTTGGTTGAGTTAGACCGTCGTGAGGATGACGTGGTGCAGCTTGGTCATCATGGTACCAGCTGTAACTGATATCCTCAGTAATCTGTTCTTGATCTAAAGGCTCGAAACTTTGGGTTGTAGCATCGTAGATACCACGATTGCGTAATGTATCTTCTGGATTATCTGGATCGATAAGGGAGCCATAACTCATAAATAATTTACAGCCCCCGCCAATTTGATTTAACGCGATATTTTTACCGAATTGATAGAAAAGACTCGCAGCGCCTTTGCCTGTTTCGGTGAGTTCGTTAAGTTTTTCTAGGCTGTCGATCTGATTCCAATGGTCTATGGATACACCAAGGACTTTCGTTTCTAACCAATTGATATAGTTGTCGACTACGCTTAGCGCACTAATGACTTTATTGGTATCAGGTAATGAAGTAACGCCACCTGGGACCATATAAGAAGAGTGCGGCCACTGCCCTCCAAAGATAGCGACAATTTCAATGATATCGCGACTAAATCGAACGGCATCTTGATAAATGCTGCCTGACATATCTTCAAACTGATTTTTTATCTGACTGTACAATTTGAGATTGGAGTAACCGGGGTGGCAAAGATCAGGAGTAAACATTAGAAATGTCTGCCGGCAATCAGATTGAATCTCTTCGGCTAGTAAACAAATATTTCTTACGCGAATTGCATTGGGTGGTGGTGTGATGTGAGACATCGATTCCAATGCAAGCACGCTCGCATACAGATGTGCAGTGCTGCAAATACCGCAAATTCGGGGAGTGATCGCTAGTGAGTCCATCGCTGCTCGACCGATAAGTATCTGCTCAAAACCACGATACATCGTGCCGATACACCAGGCGTTGGTGACCACCCCTTGCTCAACTTCGAGCTCTAATTCTAAATCGCCTTCAACTCGGTTTAGCTGTACTTTTACTCTTTTGCTCATAACCGTACTACTTAAGGTTTCATTTTACGTTCGATGATTCTGATTGGAGCGGCATCGTTAGCGAGGCCCTTATATGCCATGTAGCGAGGTCGACTAACACCTAAAGGCAGTGCAACTGGAATATCGCCCACTTTTTCTGTTTTGAACAAAGGGGCATCTCTTGGAAAATCAGGAGAAACACAGCCTAAACAAGGCACACCTTCACGGGTTTTGCTGCTGCGGTTATTCCATAGCTCAGTATTGCATGTAGCCGTTGTATAGGGACCTTGGCAACCCAAGTTATAGAAAAGGCAGCCTGCCTCCCCAAATTGTTCCTCTTCAATATCGTATTCATGATATTCATTGCGCGTACAGCCTTGATGAACCATGGTGCTGTAGAAAGCATCAGGCTGGTTAAAATCATTGAGAGGAAGAGGGTAATCGTTGATAAGTGAAATTAAGGTTTGAATGATTGTGTTAGGGTGAGTTGGGCAGCCTGATATATTGACGACAGGGAGGCCGCTTTTACTTCTAAACGAATCAGGCAATAAACCGCCAGGACTTCCTTGGCTAGATTGCATGCCAGTGCACTCAGTGGGATTGGGCGGTGCCGCTGGAACTCCACCGTATGCGGCGCAGGTTCCCACAGCCACAACATAATCAGCTTTTTCTGCTAATTCCTTAATGACAAAAGCTTTGGGGCGATCATTAAAGGTATCAAACATACCGCTGCCGTTTGGGCCAAGGGCTAAACTACCCTCAATACATAAAATATTTAGCGGTTTTTTATCTGCAAGAATCAGATCAATGTCAGCAATAAGCTCGCGCATGGGCCGCGTAGAAAGGGAAGGCTGCCAAAGGACATCCAGTTTATATTGCTGCACGAATTCAGGCCATGTAGGCTTGTCAGCACAAAGAAGTGACATTGTATCGCCACTGCATGCACCAGCCTGCATCCATAGTAAGTTAGTTGTTTTTGTAACCATGGAATCTACTTCAATCAAGCTATGTGGTTACAGTCTAGTATTAGTTATGGCTTATGTCTCCTCTTAGTTGTTGATTTTGAACAATAAAGATAGTTTTTAGTGAATGAATTTTAATAAAATAAGCCGCTGAGAATGAATAATTCTCATTAATATAATAATGAGAATTATTCTATTAATCTTCACGCATCGAGAGTGAAATACGCTGTCTTTTAAGATCTACCTCAAGCACCTTAACTGTGACAATTTGGCCCGGTTTGACAACATCATGAGGGTCCTTCACAAATTGGTTAGCTAATTGTGAAATATGCACTAATCCATCTTGGTGAACGCCGACGTCAACAAATGCACCGAAATTAGTCACGTTAGTAATAGTGCCTTCAAGTACCATACCTTCAATAAGGTCGCTAACGGTTTCGATGCCGTCTTGTAGAGCAGCGGTTTTGAAGTCTGGGCGCGGGTCTCTGGCCGGTTTTTCTAGCTCTTTGATGATGTCTTTGATGGTATAAAGACCGAAGCTAGAATCTATGTAGTCTTGCGGATTAAGTGAGCCTAAGAAGTCACTATCCCCGATAATTGATCCTAAAGTGCGTTGGTTATCTTGAGCTATGCGTTGCGCAGCACTGTAGGCTTCAGGGTGAACGCAGGAGTTGTCTAATACCTGCTTGCCATTCTGAATACGCAAAAAGGCAGCAGCTTGCTCAAAGGCTTTCGGGCCCAGTCTAGGAACTTTTTTAAGCTGAGTTCGGCTCGTAAAAGTGCCGTTATCATCACGATAAGCAACGATATTATTGGCTAGTGTTGAGTTTAAACCAGAGATGCGGCTTAAAATTGCAGATGAAGCACTATTTAGATCGACTCCAACTGCATTCACACAATCTTCAATAACTGCTTCAAGTGCATGATTAAGCTCGGATTGGTTTACATCGTGTTGATATTGACCAACACCAATCGCTTTGGGCTCAATTTTTACCAGCTCAGCTAGTGGATCTTGCAAGCGACGCGCTATCGACACCGCACCCCGAATAGATACGTCTAGGTCAGGGAACTCCTTAGTAGCAAGTTCAGATGCCGAGTAAACTGAAGCGCCAGCTTCACTCACAATAAGCTTTTGAGCATTAATCGAGTCGTTTTGCTTAAGCATCTCCGTTACGAGTTTATCGGTTTCTCGTGAGCCAGTACCGTTGCCAATACTAATCAGCTCAACATTGTACTTCTTGCTGAGCTTAAAAAGCTTATCAATGGCTTGGTCCCACTGATTTTTTGGTGGGTGAGGGTAGATCGTCGTGTGTTCTAACAAACGACCCGTTGGATCAATTATGGCGACTTTTACACCCGTTCTAAGGCCTGGGTCGAGCCCTAAGGTGGTTTTAGCACCAGCAGGTGCTGCAAGCAGAAGGTCATGAAGATTCCGGCTAAATACTTTAATTGCCTCAGTTTCAGCGGAATCTTTTTGTTTTGCTATCAGATCTTTAGTGATTTTGGATTTGATACGACTTTGCCAAGCAGTGTGTACCGCTTGAGTGAGCCATTTCCCTGAAGGTCCGTAGTGAGGAAGACCTGCCATCTTGGATAGGAAAACCTTAAAGCGGTCTTCATCAAAATCTAAAGCTGATTTCAGTATGCCTTCATTGATGCCGCGCAAAATCGCTAGCATGCGATGTGAAGGGATGGATTTAATCGCTTCACTGTGAGCGAAGTAATCACGGAATTTTGAACCTTCGCTTTCTTTACCTTTGCTAACAGATACCTTTAGTTTGGCTTCATTCCACACACGCAGTTTAAGTTCAGCCTGCAATTTCAGGTCTGTTAACAGACGATCAGTTAAGATGGCTTGCGCACCTTCTAAACAATCTTCCTTGGAGCTGAAACCTTTATCAGAACAGATAAAAGTTTTGGCTAAAACGTAAGGTTGTTGATCAGGCTTTTGAATGATTTGATCTAGTAATTTATCTAAGCCAGCATCAACAGCGATTTGAGCTTTGGTTTTTCGCTTACTTTTGAATGGTTGATAGAGTTCTTCTAGCTCAGTCTTACCACTGATCAGGTTAATCTGCTGGTGGAGCGCTGGTGTTAATACGCCATCTTGCTGGAGCTTCTCGGTGATCGTTTGTTTACGAGCCAATAGAGAACGAAGATAATCTAAACGAGCCGCTAACTGTCTTAATTGTGCATCATCTAGCGCACCGGTAGCTTCCTTTCTATAACGCGCAATAAACGGGACGGTGGAGCCAGCATCTAATAACTCTATTGCTGCATTAACTTGTTGTGCTTTGACGCCTAGCTCTTTTGCGATCTGATTTGAAAGCTCCATAGAGTACTCTTACGCCTTCTGTAGGGTTTGCAAAATCCATTGCTTTAGCTGAGGTTCTGAGAGTGCGCCAGCAACACGATCGATCTCTTTGCCAGCTTGAAACATCACAAGGGTAGGGATGCTACGGATATTCATATTCTGACTAGTCCGTGGTGCCTTTTCAGTATCTACTTTTGCAAAGAGAAGTATTTCAGATTCAGCTGCAGTCTTCTCAAATATGGGTTTCATCATCTGGCATGGGCCGCACCAGCTAGCCCAGAAATCTACGATGACAGGTAACTCATTACCACCAACATACTTTTCAAAAGATTGATCATCTAGCTCAGCTGGTTGATGGGTGTGTAGCGGGCCTTTGCACTTACCACATTTGCCATCGACATGTAATTTGTCATCAGGAATACGGTTGGATGTATTACAGCTAGGGCAGACAATAATCATAAAGCTCACCAAAGAATTGAAAGTAATTTATGCGAGGGTAAAAATTTAAAAGCCTGATTGAGGTTAACTGCAATCAGGCTTTTTAGGCATTAGCGCTTAGGTTTATTCTACGCCTTGGCTCTTCAGGTAGTCTTCGTAACCACCGCGGAAGTCGACAATGCCATCTGGCGTGATCTCCAGAATGCGGGTTGCTAGAGAGGATACAAACTCGCGGTCATGGCTGACAAAGATCAACGTACCTGGGTAGTTCTCTAGGGCAAGGTTTAAGGATTCAATCGATTCCATATCCAAGTGGTTGGTCGGCTCATCCATCAGCATGATATTTGGACGTTGAAGGATAATCTTGCCAAATAGCATACGGCCTTGCTCACCACCGGAGATCACTTTAACCGACTTATTGATCTCTTTTTGTGAGAACAACAAGCGGCCCAGCGTACCGCGGATAACTTGCTCATCATCGCCTTCTTGGCCCCATTGCCCCATCCAATCAAGCAGTGTTTTATCTTCTTCAAAATCAGCAGCATGGTCCTGTGCGTAGTACCCAAATTCTGAATTCTCAGACCATTTAATTTCGCCCGCAGTCGGCAGTAGGTCACCGTACAAACAGCGTAATAGGGTGGTTTTACCACTACCGTTAGGCCCGATAATCGCGATGCGCTCGCCAACCTCTACCATTAGGTTAAGGTCTTTAAATAGCTCTTCATCAAAAGATTTACCTAAACCTTCTACTTCAACGGCTAGACGGTGTAGCTTAGTGTCTTGTTCGAAGCGGATAAATGGGTTCTGACGGCTTGAAGGTTTCACCTCCTCTAGCTCGATCTTCTCTATACGACGTGCACGTGACGTTGCTTGCTTAGATTTAGATGCGTTGGCAGAAAAGCGGCTCACAAAGCTCTTAAGATCAGCGATCTGTGCTTTCTTCTTAGCGTTATCAGCAAGCAGGCGTTCACGTGCCTGTGTCGATGCAGTCATATACTCATCGTACGAGCCAGGGTAAACACGTAACTCACCGTAGTCCAAATCAGCCATGTGCGTACACACACTGTTTAGGAAATGACGGTCGTGCGAGATGATTATCATAGTGCAGTTACGCTCATTAAGAACGCCTTCCAGCCAACGGATCGTATTGATATCCAAGTTGTTGGTAGGTTCGTCTAGCAACATGATGTCTGGTTCTGAGAACAGTACCTGTGCAAGTAAGACACGAAGCTTCCAACCAGGTGCTACTTCACTCATCGGGCCGAAATGCTGCTCAGTCGGAATGCCTACACCTAAAAGCAGTTCGCCTGCACGTGATTCAGCACTATAGCCGTCCATCTCAGCGAATTCGCCTTCGAGCTCTGCTGCACGAATGCCATCTTCTTCAGTCATCTCTGGATTAGCGTAGATAGCGTCACGTTCTGATTTAACAGCCCACAACTCTTCATGGCCCATAATAACGGTATCCATCACGCTGAATTCTTCGTAAGCGAACTGATCCTGTTTTAGCTTACCAATACGCTCGTTTGGCCCTTTGGAAACATTGCCTGCGCTTGGTTCTAAGTCTCCGCCTAAGATCTTCATAAATGTGGATTTACCACAGCCATTTGCGCCAATTAAACCGTAGCGATTACCTTCGCCAAATTTAACTGAAACGTTTTCGAATAGAGGTTTAGCACCAAACTGCATGGTGATATTTGCTGTGGTTAACACGATATTAGATCCGCTATAGATGACTGCGCTCTTAAGGAGCGAGTAAGGAGATAAATTTTGTGCGTATTATGCCAATAACTGCATGTAGGTAAAAGGTTGAAGCGTTGCTTTCTAGGCTGAGGATTCAAAACAACTTACGCAAAACCTTATATACCAAGGTATAGTAATAAGTACATATTGGAATAACAGACCTCCATCTAAGAAGTAGGACAATGCATTATGTCTGAGAAAGACCAAACACAAGAAGTTACAAAGGGCCGCCTGACTACACGTACTATGGCCATGCCAGGTGATACCAACCCTTCAGGAGATATTTTTGGTGGTTGGGTGTTATCGCAGATGGATATTGCGGCGGGTATCTGTGCAGGCCAGCGCGCGCAAACCCGTGTAGTGACTATGGCGGTAGATAGCATGTCTTTCATCCGTCCAGTAAAAGTGGGTGATGTACTGGGTGTCTATACGGAAATTGTAAAAGTAGGCCGTACATCGATGCAGATTCACGTTGAAGCTTGGGTGCGCCGTAGTCGTATTGGTAAACGTGAAAAAGTAACACAGGCGATTTTTAAGTTTGTCGCGATCGATGATGATGGCGTACCAACACCTGTTCCTGCAGAAGCCGATCTGCCAGCTTACGTTTTGGAAGATTAATCCGTGATTACATTTTCGCTTATCAATAAATTGTCTGCGCCAGAAGTAGAACCTCAATCTGATGTTCGTTACCTACTGAGGCAAGAGGGGCGCAAGCAAAGTTTGCTGCTGTGTTATGCGCTAAAACGGGACTTCCTTTCAGTACCCAAAACTTATTCGATTGTCGAATTCAGTGCTGATGAAGTGCTTGAAGTTCATCAGATGTCTATTGAGGACTATCTCGATGGTTTCGAAGAGGAGATGGATATACCGCAGGCGGGCTTTTATCAATTCGATACCGATGAGCCAGAGGAGGCTAGCGCTGATGACGAGGATGAGACCGATGTCCTTGTGCTAGTGATTAGCGACAGTGTCTTTGAAGTTACCTACCAATCGCTCAAACAGCACGAAGATATCTATCACTGTGCTAATGCTGAACAGGCATTAATACAGTTTTTAATCGCTGAATAAATACCTAGCTAGCACCACCATATTACAGTGACTATGGATGGTGCTAAAAGCGGTAACAAGATAATATGAGCTTCACCTCAATGGAGGTGAAGTTTCATTGTATCTATGGATTGCCGAGCCTTACTTAATGCGCATTTTACACACCTCTGACTGGCACTTAGGTCAGCACTTTATTGGAAAAAGTCGATTAGCCGAACACCAAGAGTTTATTAAATGGCTATTAGGTGAAATTCAATTAAATCAAATAGATGCGCTAATAATATCAGGTGATATCTACGATACAGGTTCGCCACCAAGTTATGCTCGCGAGCTATATAATCAATTGGTTATCGAAGTAAATAAACTCGATTGTCAGTTAGTGGTTTTAGGCGGTAATCATGACTCTGTTTCTACGCTGAATGAATCCAAAGGCCTGCTCAAACATCTCAATGCAGAAGTCATAGCGAGTGTTGAATTAGAACTTGAGCAGCAGATTATTACCTTGAATCATCGCTCAGGTGAACCGGCTGCCATCCTGTGTGCAATTCCTTATATTCGTCCTCGTGATGTGATGCAAAGTGCCGCAGATCAATCGGCAAAAGATAAAGCGCATTCGTTAGGCACAGCAATCGCAGAACACTATCAAGCCATCTATGATCTGGCTGATCAAAAGCGAAAAGACCTTGGACTGTCGATCCCGATCATTGCTACGGGGCATTTAACGGCAATGGGTGTTAAAACCTCCGAGTCTGTTCGCGATATCTATGTTGGTAATCTAGAGGCATTTCCAGCCAGTGCATTCCCACCAGCAGATTACATCGCTTTAGGCCATATTCACCGCCCGCAAATAGTCGCTAAGTCTGAACATATTCGCTATTGCGGCTCACCAATCCCTTTAAGCTTTGATGAGATCGGTACGCAAAAGCAGGTATTGATGGTTGAATTTGAACAAAGCCATCTAAAAGAGATAACGCCGCTTTTAGTTCCGACCTTCCAACCTATGGCAAGTATCAAGGGGGATCTAGATTCGATTAAAGCGCAATTGGTTGAACTAGAAGCTCAACAGCATGAACTTCCTGTTTGGTTATCGATTGAGGTTCAAACCCAAGATTACCTGAACGATCTTACACAACGTGTTGAGCAACTAACTCAAGATCTTAACGTTGAGGTTCTGCAGTTACGAAGGGCGCGCAAACAGATCCAGCGAGGTTTAGTCGGCAAGGAGAAAGAGACGCTCTCTGAGTTGAATGCTTACGAGGTTTTCACGCGTAGGCTTAACGATGAGGTTTTCGAATCCGAAGCCGAACGAAACCGTATTCAACGACTTAAAGATCGCTTCTGCCAGATCGTAACGACGGTAGAGTCTGAAAATGATCTTCCTGCAACTAAGCCAGCGGATGAGTTCTTATCTACAACACAGTTCTCTCTTGCTCAAGACTGCCCAGAGCAAGAGAAAGAGCAAGAAGAACACTTGGAATCAGAGGATTTAGAATATCCTAGTGAGCATGCTGCAGTCGAAGAATCTAATAGTGCTTCTGAATCAGAAGAGCTTGGACAGGAAAAAGACCAAGACCATAACACTCTAAATCTGTTTTCTTTAGAGAGTGATTCTTCCGATGAGCCAAAATCCATTGCAGTTAAAAACAAGCACGCAAAAGGCAAAACGGAAAAAGTTGAGCAGGCTAAACAGCTAAATGACACTAAGATCGATCAAGACGATCTTTTCTCTGCTTTAGCTCCAGATACAGCAGAGGAGAATAGCCTGTGAAAATATTAACGCTGCGTTTTAAAAACATTAACTCACTGAAGGGTGAGTGGAAGATCGATTTTACTCAATCTCCGTTTATCGATAATGGTCTTTTTGCCATCACAGGCCAAACAGGTGCCGGTAAGACGACTATTTTAGATGCGATCTGCTTGGCCCTGTATCACCGTACGCCACGTTTAGGGACTATCTCTAAAAGCACTAATGAGCTAATGACCCGCGGTACAGCAGACGCGCTGGCTGAAGTGGAGTTTGAAGTAAAAGGTAAATGTTATCGTGCGTTTTGGAGTCAACGTCGCTCCAGAGATCAGGTCGACGGTAATCTACAAGAAGCCAAAGTTGAATTGGCAGAGGTAGGTGGAAGCGGTGAAGGTAAAATCATTGCTTCACAGGTTAAGCAGAAGAATGAGCTAATCGAGACAATCAGCGGCTTAAACTTTGACCGCTTTACTAAATCCATGATGCTGTCTCAAGGCCAATTCGCAGCGTTTCTCAATGCTGATGCAAATGAAAGAGCCGGATTGCTGGAAGAGTTAACCGGTACGGCTATCTACAGCTTGATATCAGAGAAGGTATACGAGCAGTTTAAAGAGGCAGATAACCACCTCAAACAACTCGAAGCACAGGCTAAAGGTGTTGAGTTGTTATCGGATGAGAAGATTGCTGAGCTTAAATCCGAACAATCAGCGATTAGTGCACAACTTAAAACCTTAGAGAAAGAGCAGAGCGAACAGCAATCAAAGGAACGCTGGTGGACTGATCTGCAAAAAGCTGAGCAACAAAAACAAAGCGCTTTGACTGAACAGGAAGGCGTTAAGCAGCGTAAAGAAACGGCTAAAGGCTCTCTAGATAAGTTAGCAGTGTGCGAACCGGCTGAGAAACTAAAAGCTCCGTACCAACTTTATCAAAGTGCAAAGCAACGGCTTAACGATCTTGCACAGATTAAAGAGCAAAATGCAGCTCAATTAGTGTCGGCTACCGATCAGCATAAAAGTTCAGCGCAATCTCTTAATGAAGCAGAGCTAAAACTAAAACAGACTAAACAGCATCAATCAGAACAAGAAACGCTGATTAACGAGCAAGTAGTGCCGTTGGATGCTGAGTGTGAACGGCTTACTCAATTAAAAGAGAGCGCTACTGCTGAACTGAAAAAGCATCAGTCTGAATTAGAACAGCAGAAAACAGCACAAAAACAGATTAACGACAAAATTAATCAAGCCAAGGCTGAAACCTCGCAGCTTGAAAATCAAATAGCCGAACTTTGTCATCTTGAAGGTGCTGCAGAGCGTATCCCTTTATGGCGTAGTCAGCTAGAGCAAACACATCAACATACCGCTGAAGTTAAAAACCTGACAGATCACCTTTCAGGCTTACAAAAGCAAATAGATACGGAAAAACAAAAAACTGAGTATTTACAGCGAGATGTATCTGAAAGCACCGCGCAAAAAGAGAAGTTGATCGACGGCTTTAAGAACACTCAGGAGCAGTTGCAAGCACTATTAAATGGCCGTCTACTAGCCGATATCGAAGCAAAGTACAGCCAGCAACAATCGCTGCAAGCAAGCTTTATGCAGGCGAAGAATCTATCTGCTCAGTATATCCAGCTGCAAAGTGAGCAAACTGTTGGCAGTAATGAGTTAAGTCAGCTTGAAGTTACTGCTCAGAAAATTGAAGGCGATCTCACTAATCTTCGTGAGCAGTATCAGAGGGAAGATCAGCAGTTCAAAGATTTAAAGCGCCTGTTAGAGCAAGAGCGCCAAATACAAAATCTCGAAGCAGAGCGGGCTAAGCTTCAACCGGATCAGCCTTGTCCGCTGTGCGGCTCAAAAGAGCATCCCCTAGTGGCTGATTATCAACCTCTAGATATGGGCGAAACCGAGCAGCGCTTTGTGATGGCTGAACAAGCGCGTGATCAGCTGAAGACTCAAGGTACTCAACTAAGAGAGCGCTACAACCAATTAACGACCGTACAGATAGTTGGCCTTCAAACCCGCCTGCAGCAGACTAATGAGCAGTTACAGCAGCTCTTGCAAGAGTGGCAAGTTTTACAGCAACTGTGTGGTTTTGGTTTCGAGCCCAATCAGACTGAACAGCTAGATTATGCAATTACACAATTCGAGCAGCAGCTTAGTAATCAGAAAGCTGAAATCGAACAGCTGCGCCAGTTTAGTGAGCAGATCAATCAACAACAGCAAGGGATCCATAAGGCAGAACAGACCTTACAGCAAGCTCAAGCCAACTTAGAATTGGCTAATAAAGAGTGTGAAAGCCTAACTCAGTTGCAGCTTAAAGATACACAGCGTCTGCAAGAGCTTAACGAGCAGATCGCTATGGTTAAGCAAGGTCTATCTCAAGAAGTGACTGAATTACGACTGTCGCTACCCGAACAAGGGCTAACGGATTGGTTAAATACGCTAGAAAGCCAAATCGCTAACTTACAACAGTTACAGCAGCGCCTTGAAACCTTAAATCGCATCCAAGAAACATCGGCGGTTGAGTTAACTCAGGCTAATCAATCGCTAGAAAAGCAAACTGCACTCTGTACTGATCAGCAAAACAGTCTTAATGATCTCTCACAGGATCTGGCAGAAAAGCAAGCGACGCGTAGGACGCTATTTGGTGATAAAGAAGTTGTAGAGGAACGCTCATGTTTGCTTGCAGAGATAGACAAAACTGAGCAGAACCACCAGCAGGTATCAGCTACACATAAACAGCACGAAACCGAGCTAACCCGTTTGCAAACAATGATTACTGAGCAAGAACAACAGCTGGGTCTACTCCAAACTGAATTTAGTAGTCAGAAAATTAAATGGCAACAAGCGCTAGAAGGTAGTCCATTTGATTCTGAGCTGGCACTCCTCGATGCCCTAATTTCTGACGAAGAGAGGCAGCAGTTAAAAGCGCTAAGCGAAGAGATCGCCAAAGCTGAACAGCATTCTGAAACTTTACTTAAACAAGCTGAGCAGCAACTAATAGAGTTACAGCAGTTGGGATTAGAAAAGCAGTATGAAAAGATCAATGGTGAGCAAATCGCTATAGAGTTGGCTCAGCTAGATAATCAGATTAAACAGCTTTTACTTCAAAAGGGCGAAGGCACTGCACTACTACAAGACAACGAAAAGCGCCGTGAATCGCAACAGCAGCTATTTGCTGAGGTAGAGCAGTCAAAACAAGAATATGATGATCTTTCCTATTTGAACTCCCTTATTGGCTCTCAAAAGGGAGATAAATTCCGCCGCTTTGCTCAAGGCCTAACACTCGACCATTTGGTTCACCTAGCGAACAAACAGCTAGAACGTCTGCATGGTCGTTATATGCTGCAGAGAAAACAATCGGGTGCTCTAGAGCTTCAAGTACTGGATACCTGGCAAGCAGATACCGTGCGCGATACCAAAACATTATCAGGCGGTGAAAGCTTCCTAGTCAGCTTGGCATTAGCATTGGCCCTGTCAGATCTTGTTAGTCAGAAAACCAGTATCGATTCACTGTTCTTGGATGAAGGTTTCGGTACCCTAGATAGCGAAACCCTAGATACAGCATTAGATGCGCTGGATAGCCTAAATGCCTCAGGCAAGATGATTGGTGTTATCAGTCATATTGAAGCAATGAAAGAGCGCATCCCAGTGCAGATCAAAGTGAAGAAGATGAGTGGGTTAGGTACGAGTAGGTTGGAAGAGCAGTATTCGATGGCCTGTTAAACAGAGAGCTAGATTCAATCTAGCCCTAAAATACCTACGTCTATAGATCTTGTAATGGACTGATGACAGCTCGACCACCGCGATTAAGTACATGGGTATAGATCTCCGTGGTTCTTACGTCGCTGTGACCTAGTTGTTCTTGAACGGTTCTTATATCTGCGCCGCGTTCTAAGAGGTGTGTTGCAAAACTATGGCGAAGGCTATGGCAGGTTGCGGGTTTGTTTATCCCACTCTTAACGACCGCACGTTTGAATTCGCGTTGCATGGAACGTTCGTGGATGTGGTGCCGGCGAATAGCATTGTTATTACGTTCATCGACTAAGCGTTTCTTTGTTGGAAATAAATATTGCCATGCGAATTCGAAAGGAGCATTTGGATACTTCCTTGCGAGAGCAGGGGCTAGATAACAACCTGACCATTCTTCAGAGACCTTATCTTCTTCCCAGCATAATTTGCTGTATTTAATCTGTTTATGGAGTTCTGTAACACAGAGCTCTGATAAGGTGGTAATTCGCTGTTTGTTTCCTTTTCCTTCATATATGTGAATTGATAGTCTATTAAAATCAATATCTTTGATTCTAATCCGACAAGCTTCCATCAAGCGTAATCCTGAGCCATACATCAGCTTTGCGCATAGAAGATAATCACCATGTAAATGGTGGAAAATTCTCCTTAACTCTTCTTGTGTTAAGACGATAGGTAATTTTTTTGGCTTAGATGCACGTTTAAATGAACCAAGTTGTAGCAGTGATTCGTCCCTACCGAAATATTGTTTGTATAGATAGATAAGTGCATTTAAAGCTGTTCGTTGTGTGGAAGGGGATACTTGTCGAGTTACTGCGAGGTACTCAAGGTAGCGTACGATTTCAGGAACACCTAATTGCTCTGGGTGGGTTCTATTATTGAATCTAATAAAATCTAAAACCCAATGAATATAAGTCTTTTCGGTTCTTTTACTGTAGTTTCTAGCGCGAATATGCTCGCGAAGCGACTGAATGAATGGAGAGGCCATTGTACATCCTTGTACTGGTTTTTTAGTCAGTATTTCATGTGGCGTTTAGTTGTGCAAACATAGAGAAACCAAGGAAGTAGGTTAACCTACCTTAATGGATTGATGAGAATGATTCGTATCAATGGTCATTTTTCAATTTTGATGTGGAAACATGACACTTTGTCGCTTTTCTACAAATTAGCCATTCTGAGATTTTAAATATATGTATTTAATATCAAAAGGTTATGCCTAACTTCTAAAATATTAATATTGAAGATATACGACAAAGTGTCGCCTTTCTACATTTCACTTGTCGTATATTTAGCTGTTATAAGGCAATGAAGAGTCAATAATGGGATTGATTGAAGCACTATTACTAGGTATTCAGTTCAAGGGGTTACAAAAACCCTTAGTATTCTTTTCAATGCTAATTGCACTCGTAATGTTTAGTGTTTTTGGTATAGGCATAATTTGGGCACTGATTACTTCTATCGCAACTGCAGAAAAAGAGATTACGTTGCAATTTTTAGGCGCGAGCTTCGGAATGCTGGTCATTTCTTGTGTGTTTTTTGGCCTGGCATGGGTGTGTGGTTATTTTATAAAACGGTGCTTCGAGTAGTGCCTTATAACAAGCGCAGTCACGGCGATGGCTTTTCCGTTGCGGCTTCGCCTTCACTACAAAGCCACGCGTGCTGCGGGCGTTAACTGTCTAGGAAACTATGAGTACGAGATTAGGGGCAATCGCAATTATTCTCTCATCATGCGGAATCGCATTGATCCTGCTATGCCTTAATGCTCATATGTCTGATGACGGCATTAACCTTAAGCTGGCTCCCCCTATTGCAGAGTTGCTGGGCATCATTAGTGATAGTACGCAATCAGAACCTTCATATAGACCTAGTAGTCTCTTTGAACTTAGTGAAACAGCGGCCATTTATATTATTGGTGGTATCGGTATTTCGTTAGGGTTGGTTTCGGTTGGAATCGGGTTCTTTTCAATTAAAAGAGGGGAGCTACCGTTGGTTTCGTTTGGTGCAATTTCATTGGGAGTAGCGCCAATAATTTTAGTTAGTATCAAAATTGCGTTAGGTTGCTTCGTAGTTATAGGTATCACGGCAATTTGGTACAGAAATACAGTTAACACATATGAGCCGTTCTCTAGTCAAGAGCAATAACATGCCGCTTAGCCATTGAGCCAATATTAATAACTTAGCAAGTGCGTCTACTTCGCTTTGTCTGGGTTGGCTGATAAGCAAATCGCTTACAGCAAACACATATTGAGGCTCTCTTATTGTGGTATCACCACGGCCTGTAGGTTTACTCTTGTTCTCCCTCATTTCTTTTCAACATTTCCAGTCAGTAGCTGAGCTAATGGCGCAGGCTTGAAGAAATAATAGCCTTGTACAAGGTCACAACCCATCTCGGCTAACAGTTGATATTGCTCGCGCGTTTCTATCCCTTCAGTAACTACTTCTAGATTAAAGTTTTTCGCTAGGTCGATAATGCCAGCAACCAATCGCTTCTCTTCAGGTTGTGTGAGTACGTCTCTGATAAAGCTTTTGTCGATCTTTAGACAATCGACTGGCATACGTTTTAAGTAGGAGAGGGAGGAGTAGCCGGTGCCAAAGTCGTCCAGAGATATGCTAATCCCAAGATTATGAATATCGTTTAATGTCTGAATGACAGATTGATCGTGGCTGTCCATAAACAAACTTTCGGTAACTTCTAGCTCGATGTCCTGACAGTTTATCGAGTGCGCTGCTAGCGTCTCGCTGATATCCTGCACCCATGATTTATTTTGAAATAAGCGGGCTGAGCAGTTGATGGATAGGCGCTCGAGTGATTTAAAGTGCTGCTTTAGCTTGGGTAGGTCGCTACAAGCTTGTTTCAATACAAATTCACTGATTGAGATAATTTGCCCGCTTTGCTCTGCAAATGGAATGAACTGGTCAGGGGATACCAATCCACGTTGAGGGTGCTGCCAGCGGATTAGGGCTTCGATTTTAGCGACTTCTCCGCTGCGGATGTTGATAATTGGCTGATAAAAGAGCTGGAATTCTTGTTTGCTGATTGCTAGGCGCAGGTCGTGTTCAAGCTCTCGTTGTAATTCCATACGCACGTTCATATCTTCCGTAAAGAATTGAACGTTATTACGGCCTAAGTCTTTCGCGCGATACATTGCTGTATCGGCATGGTTAATTAGTGTGTCTGTGGTTGTTCCGTCTTCAGGGTAGATGGCAACACCCATGCTGCATGAAATCGTTAATGAGGTTGTGTCTAATTGAACGTCTTTCGCCAGTAGCTTCTGCATATGGCGAGTTACTGTTTCTATTGACTGGCTGTTGTCTATTTGTGGCAGCAGGACGATAAACTCATCGCCCCCAAAGCGAGCTAGGATATCTTCACTACGTAGAGCTTGTTTGAGTCGGTTTGTCGCCTCAATCAATAACTTATCGCCTTCGCTGTGACCAAGCTGATCATTGACCAATTTGAAATTGTCGAAATCGACGAAGATAACTGCAAGTTTGCGCTCATGACGAGCAGCAGAGTGAATTGCTTGTGACATCAGATCAATAAACATTGCACGGTTGTAAAGCCCAGTAAGGGAGTCTGTTCGTGCCTGATGATTGATGATTTGCTCATGAACATTACGAATGAGTTCGCTGGCGGCTCTTGATGTGACCGAATCGATTATAAGCTGTGTCTTTCCTGTTTGCTCAAATTCTTTACGTTTTAAAACCGCTAAATGACCGATAACCTGCCCATGTGCGTCGTACATTGGGGTGCCAATGTAGGAATGTAGATCTAACTTAAATAGGTCTTCGTCTTCTGGATACAATTCCTGGACGTTACCATTAAAAACCATCGATCCTTCTTCAATCACAGTTTCACAGGGCGTGCCTGCAAGAGGATAACTAAGGTTGTCAATTTTTTGTTTATCGATATAAGCGGCGAGGGCATTAATACTTTCTTTATCTTCAGATAGCTTAGAAATGATAACCATATCCGCATCGAGTGTGTTTGAGAGAAATTCACCTAGAGTTTCAAAATAAGTTAGGCCTTGGAGGCCAGAAACATCTTTGGCAATGGTTTGAAGCAAACGCGTAATTTCTTCTCTGGAGCGTGCTTCTAGTTTCAGGACTTCGTGTGCTTGGCTTAACTCTCGTGTCTTCGTATTCACTTCATCGGTGAGCAGCATTTGGTGCTGCTCGATATGTTCAGCCATTGTAATCATGGTGGTGGCTAATTCACCCATTTCATCCTTTCGTTTTGGAATTGCGCTGTGTTTAACGTCATTAATTGCATCAAAATTACTGTCTCGCATGGCACGAGAAAAACGTCTGAAGACGCCCAGAGGGTAAAGTACCTGGCCTTTGAGGATGAAAAAAAGAATCAGTAATTCCACCAGCAGTGACAATATGCCTGCAATTGAAACTATGTAGGCGGTTTGCAATGCGGTTGAGGAGAGCAGAGATTTCGGATAAACGGTTACAAAATACCAATCTGGACCGGCGATTTTGGTGACAGCGAGCAAGGCATCAGCAGAATTTGGTTCTAGTATAAAGGTTGACTGGTTATGAGTTTGAGCATGAGTGAGTACAGCATGGACTTGATTTGCAATGGAGTCATTACCACTGTCATTTGCATGTAAGATGCCCTTAGTGCGATTAAGTGCATCCGTTAAATCTGGATGTGCGATGATGCGTCCATCGTGTCTTACAACAAAATTATGGGTGCCTGATAATTTATCATTGAATACGCTGTCGAACAGGTCATTAAGTAGAATATCGTGACCGACATTGATCAGGTGTTGCTGGTTATAATCGACAGGCGTAACTAGGGATACCATCCATTCATTAGCGGTAGGATCGAAATACAATCCTGTCCAGGCATGGTCTCGCTGAGGGTTGTTCTGCGGGGTAGAGATATATACCCACTCTTCAATGGTTACATCTAGGTTCGATTCTGCTTGTTCACCCCAAGGAATATTTGGCCAGTATACGATATTAACGTTTTCCGGCATCGAGACATAAAGATTGGCATAGTGCTGTGTAAAGGCATCGGCGTAGCGGTCGATTAATTGGTAACTTAACTGCAGTTTATTGGCGAACTCGTTGGTATTCGGCGCATTGGTACCTATAAATGCGCTGATATGCTGGCTAATGGTGCCATCAGGGCGGTGAATGCCAGTAAAAGCTTCTTTGCTTAGTCTACGGGTTTGATCAGAACGTTTTTCAAATAAAAGATCAAAATCTTGGGGCTCGGCTTGTTTAGAGCGCTCCGGCCATTGCTTTAAAAATTGTTCTTCAAATAATCGGTGGTTGAGCTGGGCATTGAGGAAAATCTGACTTTCTTTCTCACCTCGCTCGGTGATGTAAACTCGGAGGCTGTCTTCGACTTGATCATGCAAAATGCCAAAAATATGTGCATAGCTGATTATAGCGGCAAGGGTGATGACAACAGAGAGACGAATACTCATCTGTAGCAAAGTTTTTTGCGCAAGTGGAGAGTGGGATAAATCAGAAAAAACTTGGCGGATCTTTTTGCTAATCAAACGTAAACTCCGTACTGCTATCGAATGACTTCAATGTAGCTTTGTAGGTATTGAATTTGTGTTTGTGGCGTTGAGTGCGCTGTAATTTTTTTATTCAATACAGAATAGAGGAAGCGCTAATATATAGGCATTATCGCTTGGTCTATTAATACTTATTCTTAGGGTCATTATTTTGATGTTTTGATTATCAATTTGAGATATTAGAGCAAGATTCTCAACCATAAGTTGGTTGGGTTTGTTGATCAAGCTTTCTTGCTTGTTCTATAACCGATGCTTCTTGCCCCACATCAATAGATAGGGCAATAACCTAAGGATCCTTTTCTTTTTAATAATCATCATGCTCTGGGGTTATTCTGATAAGATGACTGTATATTTTTATGTACTAGGAATTAGCAGTGAGCCAAGAGCAACCCAATAACCCTCTGCATGGTCTGACGTTAGAGAAAATACTGACTCGTTTGGTGGATCATTATGGTTGGGAAGGTTTAGATGCAAAGATTAAACTCAACTGTTTCTACAATAATCCTTCAATCAAGTCTTCTCTCAAATTTTTGCGTCGTACTCAATGGGCAAGAGATAAAGTTGAGGCGCTGTATATCAAGACTTTTAGTTAACGAAAACCTGGAATATTACAAAGTATTCAGCCTACCAAAAGCTTTTGGCAGGCCGTTTGAGTTTTTAGCGTACGAAAACTTCAGTCGTTTTTAAAATGCCTTCTAGATCGGGATTTGGTTTACCTAAATGATACCCTTGGGCATAGGTGATGCCGGCTTTCTCTACCAGTTCTAATACCTCTTCACTCTCTACAAACTCAGCAACAGTCTCGACATTTAGTTCTTGTGATAGATGCGAGATGCTATTTACAAAGGCCATATCTCGAGCATCGTTAGCCATGTTGGCAATGAACTCGCCTTCTATTTTTACGTAGTCGATCGGTAGATGTTTTAGGTAGTGGAATGAAGAAAATCCTGATCCAAAATCATCAATTGCTAATTTGAAGCCTTTGTCTTTAAGGCTCATTACAAAGCTTTCTAGAACAGAGATGTTTTTGACCGTATCTCGCTCAGTGATTTCAAATACAACACTTTCTGGATTGATTGCGTGACTTTCAGCAAGCCGTTTGATGGTTGGGATAAAGTCACTAATAATGATCGAGCGTGGAGACAGATTGATGAAAATCTTACCTTCGTAGCCTGTTATTTTGACTTGCTCAAAAGCTTTATCCATCACGATATAGTCAAGCTGGTGGACCTTACCAATAGACTCTGCAATCTCAATAAATTCGCTAGCGCTCATGAGCCTGTCGCCTGAAAGCTTGATGCGACTTAGCACTTCAACAGCATGTATTTCACCAGTATTAGAGCAGACAATCGGTTGGAAAGCTGGGATCAGTTCTTTACGCTCAATCGCTTGCGTTACTAATACGGTTTTGTCTGACATCTCTTTAAAGATATCGACTAGTTCGTTCTCATTAGGCAGTGCGATTTGATCTTTGCCCGAGTTCTTCGCTCGATACATCAGATTATCAACGAACATAAACAGGTCTTTTTTATTTTTGGCATGATCAGGGTAGATGCCCATACCTAAAGAGCCTGTTAACTTAAGGAAAGTATTTGAATCGTAATATAGAGAATGGTTGCGGCTCGTAAGCAAAATGGTTTCAGCCACCTGCGCTGCGTGAGCAACATCGCTTTCTGGTAATACGATCACAAATTCGTCCCCACCGTAGCGGGCAATGATAGCGTCTTTGCCTAATGCATTTTGTAATGCTTCGGAGAAATCTGCTAGGAGCTTATCGCCCCAGCTATGACCATAGCCGTCATTTATGCTCTTGAAGTTATCTAGGTCAAGTAACAATAGCGCTACTTTATAATCATGGCGATCTGCACGGTCTAACTCATAATCCAATAATTCCCAGAACATACGCTGGTTATAGAGGTTTGTTAGTGGATCACGCGTTGCATAGTATTCGAGATCTTTGGTGTATTTATAGATTGCACGGACAGAGCCGACTACGTTAAGCAGGGTAGATAGAATGCTTTCAAGGACAAGAAGTTTCGTTGTATCTTGAATTGTATCTGAGTGAACGCCGATTCCGACTATACCGCCAATCTTAGGCGTTTCTACCAGAAGAGATTTGCATTGAAGTTCAATCGCATCATCATCTAGATCCATCGGTTCAGCATGCTCATTCACCATATTGTGGCGAATATTGATGTCAATAAGTTCGAATGGCGAGCCATCTTGAGCAAGACGCTTCATGATGGCGTTTTCCATTGACTTACGGGTGCGCTCGCTCGGAGGTTGCAGCCAAAAAACTTCTAAGTCAAAAACTTCATTATCGACCTTAAAGATAGAGAACATGGTGTAAACGTTCATGACCTTATTGATATCAACGATCAGGAAGTTTACATATTCGCGCCAGTCTCGAACTACTTCTGAGGTTATTACAAATTTTTCTAATAGTCTTATTTCAAACTCAAGTAGCTCTTTATCTACCGCTATATCATTAAGTTTGGAGGAGAGGTTTTTTACTTGGGAGAATATATCTTGTAACTCACGGAATGCTAACCTGTCACGACCTTCTTCCAGTCGAGATAGATCTGAAATTGACTCAATGCTATCGATGCTATCGGCAAGTTGTTCTATGGAATTATCTATTCGAGATGTGATTTGTCGCGTGGCTAAAAATGCGAGTAAAAGCGGCAATGGGGAAACTAAAATCAGTGTTAGGATAAGTTCCTTATTGGCATTTAAAAGTGACTTATCTAACTCTTGAGTTACTTCGATCATGCCTAATGTATCGCCATCGGTTACATTGGTATGGCAATGGGTGCAAACTTCTTTGGCGTTAAGGGCATAGTAGTAGCTAATGCTATCGTCAGTGGAAACCAGTTGCGATTGACCAGATTCAAGCACTTGACGATGCGTATCAGACAGGGCTGGTGATTCCATCTCACCGAATCGTTCTGTTACAAGATCACCACGAAAGATTGAGACGCTTAGATCGCTGTCTTTATTGTCTTTCTCCATCTGTTTCATGAATTGCTCTAGTTGGTGTCTATTCCAACCCTGACTCATGACCAGATACATAGAATTAAATGTCTGTTTTGCAATACGCTCGGCCATGACGCTGGCATTTTTTTCAATGCTCTTAGTGAACGCATAATGAGTAACAGAAACAAGAACTAGAAATCCAAGAACAGAAAAGATAAATGTTCTTTGGAGTAGGAAACTACGAATAGATGTAGCGGACTTCTTCACCGGTAACCACGCATTTATTTATTATTATTGTTCAATTTAGTCGAAGGCCAATATAGATGCTATTTCTTACAAACCGATTGACCGGGGTCAATAAACGGTGTGTCAGAAACAAGAATTCATACGGTCTGAATCTACTAAGTTGAGCTAACTCTATGTTTAACAAAGAAATACTTTGTATTTATTAAACATGAGTGAATTATAAGGCAGCAATTCTATTCATTGAGTGGGTTCTGTTTCAATATATTTCTGCAAATTATAAGAAAAGGTGCCGTTATAACGCTTAAGTGGATACGTCTTTTGTTTTTCCTGTTTATGCTTTGAACAAGGTATGAGCGATTTCATACAACAGAACATGACTGCATTGAGTATAGCTTTATCAAGGCTTATCATCCGCGCAAAGAAGTTTTATGAAAGGTAGTGTTTGATGGTTTTGTTCTTTCCAATTGAGCAAGAGCTGGATTGTATTAGTCAGACAGGTCGTATCCTCGGTAAGATTCAGTTTGATGTTTTTAAGGATAAGTATTTCTTCACTCCCAATGAGGATTCATTGGTTCTAACCGATGAAGAAGAGTCATGTATTGTTGCTCGTTTAGCTGGGCTTGAAGCTGGGATCTTCTCATTCGCAATGCAGGATGAAGATTAATAAGACTTAAAGAAGTCAGTGTTATGAAGATTGAGCGTCTTGATCACCTTGTCCTAACCGTGAAAGACATAGATGTCGCTGTAGAGTTTTATACTGCGGTGTTAGGTATGGAGAAGGTTGTCTTTAAGGGAGGTCGGATAGCGCTCGCTTTTGGAAATCAAAAGATTAACCTGCATGAGCTGGGGAATGAATTTGAGCCTAAAGCAGATTACGTTCAGTCCGGTAGTGCAGATCTCTGTTTTATCGTTGAGCAGCCAATCGAAGAGGTGATTCAGCATCTGCTAGATCACAATGTAACTTTGCTAGAAGGACCAGTGAATCGCACAGGAGCAGTAGGTAATATTATCTCGGTTTATTTGCGTGACCCTGACGGTAATCTTATCGAGCTCTCAAATTATGAAGATTCATAAATTGCTCCATAATTCCTTTTCTTAATTAATCTCGACAAATTTTGGTAGGCTCGTAGTTTCAAATTGGCTGGTGATCAGCTTAAGTAGGCTGTCTGCTGCGGGGCTTAAAGCACGGCCTTTTCTTGTGAGAATGCAGATCTCACGTTTTAATGTTGGGTTGGTTAGTGGAACAAAGACTAATTGATCAAAAGCGTTGGTACTCGCTGCAAGGGCAGGTAAAAGGGATATGCCAATACCTGTCTTAACCATCTCTGCTAAACCAGCTGGGGTTGATACCTCAATTAAAGCGCCTTGTAGTTTTAGATCTAGATTATTCTCTTTTTGCAGCTTTAAAAGTTGTGTACGTGTGCCGGTATCTTCAGTTAAGTGAACTTGATCAAGCTCACTGACTTGGCTCCAGTCTAATTCTTTAAATGTTGCTAAAGGGTGGTCGAGTGGTAAAACTACGCCATAACGATCGCTCAATACTGGTTGGTATTTAAGTTCTGACTGGTGAGAGTGGTTACCACCAATGCCGAAGTCCACTTCATTATCTAGTACGCGCTGTTCTATACCGCCCGCGTTGTCATCTCGAAGATAGATGCCTATCTTTTCATATTGCTGGTGGTAAGTTTTGATTATCGAAGGCAGTACACGACCAATCATTGATGGCGAAGCGGCTATACCTACTTGGCCTTGTTGTTGTGTCGCGGTGGCTTGCAGGTCATTAAAAGCAGTATCAAAATCTGAGATCAATTTTTCTGCAACAGGGAGAAAACTTTCGCCTTCGCCAGTAAGCAAAACGCGGCGTGTAGTGCGGTCTAGAAGCTTTAAGCCGGCCTGATCTTCAAGCTGCTTTACTGTTGCTGTAAGAGTGGATTGGGTCAGGTGCAGGTTATCTGCGGCACGGGTAAAACTGCCGCAAGCTACGATTTCAACAAAGGCGCGTAGATGTCGAATGGAGATATTATTCGTCATTATCAATTAATCTATCGAATTTTATCGTTTGATTGATAAATGATAATTCTGCATTATTGCGCCCAATATCACAAATTGAGCATTTGACTGCATGAGAGCAATTGAGCACTGCTCTTGAGGTACGGTCATTTATAGAGGCAGTATTATGATCCCTCGTCTTTCCCAAGTCGAAACTACCGAAGCTATTTACCTTCAATTTATCGAAGCGTTACAGAAAGCGGGTTTTGCTGGTGATCTAAATCAGGATTACGCAAACCGTATCGTTCTTTCGACAGACAACAGTATCTATCAGATGCTGCCTCAGGGTGTTTTGTACCCGAAATCTACAGATGATTTGGTATTGATTGCCAAATTAGCAGATGAGTCCCGCTTTGCCGAAGTAAAGCTGAGTGCTCGTGGTGGCGGTACAGGTACAAATGGTCAGTCGCTAACCGATGGCTTGATTGTTGATGTCTCTAAGCACATGAATCAAGTTTTAGAGATTAATGCTGAAGAGCGCTGGGTTCGTGTTCAAGGCGGTGTTGTAAAAGATCAACTTAACCGTGCACTAAAACAATATGGTTTCTTCTTTGCGCCTGAGCTTTCTACCAGTAACCGTGCAACAGTTGGCGGGATGATCAATACCGATGCCAGTGGCCAGGGCTCGGTAATGTACGGTAAAACACGTGATCATGTGCTAGAACTGAATTCAGTGTTCTTAGGCGGTGAGCTTTGGAACTCTAAACCTATTTCTGATGAAGAGCTGGCTGAGATAAAGCAGCGAGATGATCGTGTCGGTGAAGTGCACAGATTGGTAGATGAAGTATTCACCGAGAAGAAAGATCTGATCGATGCCAAGTTCCCTAAATTAAACCGCTGCCTTACCGGGTATGACCTCGCGCACATTCGCGATGAGGAAGGGCGTTTTAATCTAAATTCAGTATTGTGTGGCGGTGAAGGCTCTTTGGCTTTTATTGCTGAAGCTAAGTTGAATGTTCTACCAATCCCTAAGTTCGCTGCATTGGTTAACGTTAAGTATGACAGTTTTGAATCATCTTTGCGTGACGCTACAGACTTAATGGAATGGAATCCAACATCCATAGAAACTATTGATTCTAAAGTACTTAATCTTGCTATGGGCGATATTATCTGGGACACGGTAAGTGCCTATTTCCCGCAAGAGGAAGGTGAGCCGGAGATCAGTGGTATCAACCTAGTTGAGTACACATCCGATGATGAGGAATCTCTAAAAGCCGATGTTGCGCGATTAGAAGAGCATCTTAAATCTGTTGCGGGCCAGGCTGGTAAGAGCTTTGGATTCTCTGTTGTATATGGTGCCGGTGAGATCAACAAAGTTTGGGCGATGCGTAAAAAGGCTGTTGGCCTTCTAGGTAACGCTAAAGGCCAAGAACGTCCAATTCCATTCGTGGAAGATACAGCAGTACCACCTGAGAACCTTGCTGATTTCATCATGGAATTCCGTAAGGTTCTGGATGATCGAGACTTAGCGTACGGTATGTTTGGTCACGTTGATGCGGGTGTGTTGCACGTACGACCTGCTATCGATATGAAAGATCAGCTACAGGAATCTTTAATTCGTGATATCACGGATGAAGTGGTAGCGTTGACTGTTAAATACAAAGGTCTGTTATGGGGCGAACATGGTAAAGGTGTTCGTTCTGAGTATGCACCCGAGTTCTTTGGTGAATTGTATCCTGAACTACAGCGAATCAAAGGTGGATTTGACCCACGTAACCAGATGAACCCGGGTAAGATCGCTACGCCAGCAATTGATGGTGCTGAGCTACTTAAGATCGATGCAGTGCCAACGCGTGGTCAATTTGATCGCCAGATCAGTTCAGAAACACGTGAAGAGTATAAAGAAGCCATGTTCTGTAACGGTAACGGCGCGTGCTTTAACTATGATCCAAATGACGCGATGTGTCCTTCATGGAAAGGTACCCGTCAGCGTATTAACTCGCCAAAAGGTCGTTCTTCACTGATTCGTGAATGGCTACGCCTGATGGAGCAAAATGGTACTGATCTTGTTGAAGAAGCTAAGCGTGTTAAAGCAAGCTCCTTTATCGCTTCTCTACCAAAGCGCATCAAAAACACCCTAGCCAAGAAAAAAGAGGAAGAGTACGACTTCTCACATGAAGTCCACGAATCCATGATGGCATGTTTAGCGTGTAAGTCTTGTGTTGGTCAGTGTCCTATTAAGGTGAATGTTCCAGATTTCCGTGCGCGCTTCTTAGAGGTCTACTACGGTCGTTACCTACGTCCTGCGAAGGATTATATGGTTGGCTCTTTGGAGTACATGATTCCTTGGTTGTCCAAGTTCCCTGCGCCGTATAACTGGGCGATGCAGAATAAGGCGCTCAAAGCGATCTTCCGTAAGCATGCAGGTATGGTTGATAGTCCTACCATCTGTACTAATAGTTTGATATCTGGCTTGAAAGCACGCGGGGTGGAGTTTGCTTCACCACAGCTAATTAAGAGTTTGAGTGAAGAGCAACGTAGTAACGCGGTAATCATCGTACAGGATGCATTTACCAGTTACTTTGAAACACAGTTGGTGTTGGATCTTGTTGATCTGCTTTCTGGGCTTGGTTTTCATGTTTTATTAGCGCCATTCAAGCCAAATGGTAAGCCGTTGCATGTTCATGGCTTTATGAAAGCCTTTGAAAAAGCGGCTGAATCTAACAGCGCTATGTTAAAAGAGCTAGATAACACGGGCGTACCAATGATTGGTATCGATCCTTCGATGACGCTGACTTATCGCCAGGAATACGGTTATGTTATTCCAGAGAAAGATCTGCCAAAGGTTCAGCTGATTCAAGAGTGGTTGAGCAATCAAAAAGATAAGCTGGGCGCTTTCGATCTAGCTAACCGCTCTACAACTGAATTTAAGTTGATGGTTCATTGTACTGAGAAGACTAATGCTGCACCTAGTATTCGTATGTGGCAGCAAGTCTACGCAGCGATGGGCTTAAAGCTGGATATTCAAGCAGTAGGCTGTTGCGGTATGTCGGGTACGTACGGACATGAAACTCAGAACGTTGAGACATCCCGTGAGATCTACCAATTGAGCTGGTCTGAAGTGGTAAATAACCCAGAAAATAAAGATCGCTTACTTGTGACAGGTTATTCCTGCCGTAGTCAGGTTAAGCGTATTGATGATCAGCAATTACCACATCCGATTCAGAAGCTGCTTAGCTTGTTGAAGGATAAGTAATTATAAGTTAAATAAAAAACGCAGCTTAAAGCTGCGTTTTTTATGGTGTTCTACGAATGAGTAGATCATTGAAGCCTTGATGTTTAAGGGATTGAGCCATCTCTAAAGCTTCTGCTTTTGATAGATATAAGCCATAAGATAAGCCAAGCAAACCATTAGGCATTGAGAATTGGTTAAGTGGTTGTGGATTTTTAAAGCGCTTAATGACAGTTTGACGGCTCGACTCAAGCTTGTAGGCGCCTAGTTGAATGGTATAACTGCCGATAGTAGTGTTTGATTGAGATACTCTTTTTGTAAAAATAACCTGAGCTGGATTATTTATTACTTTATTAGGCTGATTGCGTAGGGTTTCTATAACTTGAACAGGCCTCTTGGAGGCTGTCCTTTGGAGCTGATCATTACTATACGAAGCTTTGATTACTAACTCGTTACCATCGGTTTCAGTCGGCTCGTTCGATGATGTTGAAAGAGACGGCGGGCTAGGCGGTTCACAATGACTAGTGTCTTCATGGCAGAAGCTATGTCGTTTTTGCGAGCAACCAGTTAATAGTAGTAATGCGCTTACGCCAACCATGGCATGTAGAAGTGCCTTATTATTAAGAATTAAACTCATTTTCAATCCTAGCCCAAAAGAGTAGTGCAATTGCACAATGAATCGGCGAATATAACTCCTTTAGAATTTGAGAGCACCTGTTCTTAGGTGCAGTTATCCAGTTTAAGGAGCATATTGTGGAAGATCTTTTGCCAGAACTGTGTGATCAGTTCCCAGACCAGGTACAGGTTGTTGAGCCAATGTTCGGTAACTTTGGTGGTAAAGAGCGTTTCGGTGGCGAAATTGTTACTCTAAAAGCTTTTGAAGATAACTCTTTGGTTCGTGAGCAGGTTGCTCTACCTGGTAAAGGTAAAGTACTTGTAGTCGACGGTGGTGCTTCAATGCGTCGCGCAATGCTTGGCGATATGCTTGCAGAAAAAGCAACTAAAAACGGCTGGGAAGGCATCATCATCTACGGTTGCATCCGTGATGTTAACGCAATCAGTGATCTAGACATTGGTGTGCAGGCGCTAGGTTGTCACCCAATGAAGACTGAAAAGAAAGGTCTTGGTGAGCTAAACGTAGACGTTACCTTCGGTGGCGTGACATTCAAGCCGGGTCAGTATGTATATGCAGACAACAACGGCGTACTTATTTCAGCTGAAAAACTAGAGCTTTCTGAAGACTAATTCTGTTAGCGATTTTTTTAAAGCCCGCTTATAGCGGGCTTTTTTGTTTTTAAATAGTGCTCATTTGGTAAGAAATGTAAGTTTTGGCGAGTAAAACAAATGTGCTCATGCCTACAATTCCCCACAAAAAAATCATTCGACCTTCTATAGTGGCTTGCGCTTTTTTAGATACATGCCAAACGGTCCAGAACTTAAATAAGATCATACCTAGCACAAGGGAGTAGACAACTAGCTCTGTATTGCTCCAAATAACCATAAGTCCTCACATAAAATGTATTTGTAATGAATTAATAAATACTATAATGTATTTTAAATACACCTTAAAGCGATTGCTCGAAGAAATTACAAAATTTAATGAAATTTGGTGTGATTCGAATAATCCTGAGATAATCGATTTACACATATTATTGTGAGGGTAGAGAGGAATGAAAAGAGTAGAGGCACTAATTCCACTAAGTCATGATCATCATAAAGCTTTAGTTACTGTTAAGCATATCAATGAGTTAAGAAAAGAAGCTGATAGAGAGGTTGATGAATACTGGCAGGCTAAAAGAGAAGTTTTGTATAGAGAGTTAAAGCCGCATTTCGATCAAGAAGAGCGTTCTTTGCTACCACTACTCGTAGGTCAAGGAGAGTCACTAGCTGATCGTCTAGTTGCAGATCACAAGCAATTGTTGAGCATGTTGGCTGGAGATGATTCAAGCGTAGTAAATCGGTTCGCCGAGTTATTAAAGGAACATGTGCGATTTGAAGAGCGCAATCTGTTCCCTTGGTTGGAGCTCAATTATAAGAAAGAAGAATTAGCGATAGCGATGGCTAATTAAACGGATTTGGTTGTTATTAAGCTATCACGCATCGCGTCATTATTTAGCATATCTGCCAGTGTGTATTGCTCTAGGACCTGCATAAAGGCTTTCTGAGCATCGCCTAGTACATGCTGGAGTGTGCAGAAACCTGTTAGACGACAGTGTTGCTGTCCACAATTAATCAGAGGCTGTCTGCCTTCTGCATCTGCGACAATTTCGCCAATATTTATTTCTGCTGGTGGCTTCGCCAGTTTTATACCGCCTTTTTTTCCTCTATAGGTATCTAAATGACCCGCTTTGGAAAGGGCGTGTACAACTTTACGTAGATGTTCTACAGAAATGTCATAGCAGCCTGCTATCTCAGCTAGCGTCACTAGACGATCATCGTTAGTAGAAACATAGAATAAAACGCGAAGGGTGTAATCTGTAAATCGACTTAATTGCATAAAGGTCGGCTTTTTTAAAATGTCTGCAAAATATACGTTATGCAATTGCTACAAGGCAAGCGCTACCTTAAGAAAAGGCTAATAAGATAGCTGTTTTATTGATCTTGACCTTTATTGTTACTTCTATATAAACATAAGTTCCTTTCTTATGAATTAGTTAAGAGGTTTGAGTGTACAAGCTACTCATTTTTGATTGGGACGGCACAATCATCGATTCTGCAGCTAAAATCGTCTCTTGCATGCAGCTAGCAGCAAAAGATAGCGGCTTTTGTATCCCTGCCGATGAAGCAGTTAAGAATATAATCGGATTGGGTTTACCGGAAGCGATCAAAATTCTAATTCCTGATGTTGATAAAGATGGAATAGAACTGATGCGACAAAATTATGGCCGATATTTCTTGGGTGATGAATCTACGCCTTCGCCATTGTTTCCGGGTGCGCAGAAAAGTTTAGAGCAGATGCATCGTAAAGGCATGCGGATGGCTGTGGCGACCGGTAAGAGTAGGAAAGGCTTAAACCGGGTCTTTGCTGAAACAGGCTTAGGTTATTTATTTGAAACCTCTCGCTGTGCCGATGAAACTATCTCGAAACCTCACCCTCTAATGCTAGAGGAAATTCTACAAGAAACCGGTGTCTTAGCCTCTGAGGCTGTTATGATAGGCGATACTGAATATGATCTAGAAATGGGTAAGCAAGCAGGTATGGATGTTATTGCTGTGAGCTATGGTGCCCATCATTTGGATCGATTAAAGGGTTATAACCCAGTTTTGGAAGTACATGAGTTCCCAGAATTGGAAAATTGGTTAGAAAATCAGGGTGTTTTTGCCTGATACAGGAGAAGTGTGTGTCTGATAATCCATGGAATGAATCTGAACAAAATGAAGCTCCAAAGCAGCAGGAGGCTTCAGCAGCAACAGGAAGTAAGCTGGAACGCGCCGTAGAAAATGCTAAGCAAGACGGTGCGAGCAAGAAAGAGTGGAAATTAATTGAGAAAACTCTAAATGGTTTGTTTACGGAGCAGCGTCGTGCTCGTCGTTGGGGGATTTTCTTTAAGTTACTTACATTTGTATATCTTTTCGCGCTCTTGGGCATTTTCTTCGCAGGTAAAGATATTGCAACTGATGTTAAGCCGCAGGTTCATACTGCGATCATTGAAGTGAAAGGTGTCATTAGTTCAGATGATGAAGCTAGTGCAGATAATATTATCTGGTCGCTGCGCGAAGCATTTAAAGAGCCAAACGCTAAAGCAGTAATTTTGCGCATTAATAGTCCTGGCGGAAGTCCAGTTCAATCGGGTTATATTTATGATGAAATTAAACGTCTACGTGCAATCTACCCTGATAAGCCTCTGTATGCTGTTATTACAGATATAGGAGCTTCTGGTGCTTATTATATTGCAGCAGCTGCAGATTATATCTATGCCGATAAGGCGAGTTTGGTTGGATCTATTGGTGTCGTAGCAGGCAGTTTTGGCTTTGTTGATCTGATGGAAAAGATCGGTGTGGAACGTCGTTTGTATACAGCGGGTGAGCATAAAGCATTCTTGGACCCTTATTCTCCGAGAAATAGTGGTGAGGAAGAGTTCTGGCAAAGTGTACTAAATACAACCCATAATCAGTTTGTTGATCAGGTTCGTAAAGGTCGCGGAGATCGCCTTAAAGACGATCCAAAGCTATACACTGGTCTGGTTTGGAGTGGCGAGCAGGCAATTGAACTTGGTTTGGTTGATGCACTAGGTAGTTCTAGCTACGTTGCACGAGAAGTAATTAAAGTTGAGAAGCTGGTTGATTACTCTCCTAAGCAGGAGCCTTGGAAGCAAATTGTTGATGAGTTAGGCGTTAGCTTTGCGAAAGCAATTACGGCTGAACTAGGTGTCAATACAAAGAGTCATGAGCTTCGTTAAACCCTTTGTGTGAACGAAGAATAAAAAAGGAGGGTTTGGCCCTCCTTTTTTGTGTTTGATGTTTATAAGGTTGTTTTCTTATAAAACGTTTAGATCTTCTTTCTCTAACATTCTTACTAATCGGATCAAAGGTAGGCCGATAAGTGTATTAGGATCTTCGCCTTCGAGCTTGTCAAACAGTACAATGCCTAAGGCTTCAGATTTAAAACTGCCTGCGCATTTATATGGTTCTTCAGCCCGAAGGTAGTTTTCGATCATAGACGTGGTGAGCTCTCTAAAATAAACCTTAAATGGAACAACTTCTGTTTGGCACTGGCCAGTGTCTGAGTTGAGTAAAGAAAGGCCGGTTAAAAATGTAACCGCATTACCCGATAGCTTTTGTAGTTGTTTCACAGCATTCTCATGGGTATGAGGCTTGCCTAGTATCTCGTCACCTAAAACTGCGACCTGATCCGATCCAATAATCAATGAGTTAGGTGCTTCTTCAGCAATTTTTTGTGCTTTACTAGCAGATAAACGTGCAACTAATTCCTCTGCTGATTCATTCTCTAATGTCGATTCATCAATGTCTGGTGAAATGCATGAATACTCCAAATTTAATTTGTCCAAAATTTGGCGACGGAAGGGTGAGCTAGAGGCTAAAATTAGATTTCTCATGTGATTTTTTGACCATGAATATGCGAAGGCACAAATATTAGCGGTTTTATTGTAGAATTAAACCCCAAAGTCTTTGACAGGACGGGCTTCGGGCCCTAGAATTGCGCGCTTATGTCAAACGGTCCATTACCTAAACGAGTAGACCCGCGAAAACTTGCTGAGCGGGAAGTACGAATCGCAGGCCAAGCTGCACTGAAGGACATGCCCAATCTTTGTCAGGCATTAGTTGATAAAGAAGGGGAGATACAAGTTGATCTTCAGTTTGCAGTAGATGAGCAGCGAATTCGAACTCTTACAGGCAGTGCCACAGGTCATGTAACAATGACGTGTCAGCGTTGCTTGGAGTCAGTAGAGGTTGCCGTAGAGGCAGATTTTAATCTTGGAGTTGCGGCCAGTGAGGAGGCTGCTCAGCAGTTACCTCGCAGTTATGACCCCCTCATTGTTGAGGGTGAAGAGATTGAGTTACTGCCTGTTATAGAAGAAGAGTTGATTCTGAGTTTGCCGCATGATGCATATCATGATGACTGCTCTATTAACACTTCCTTCGGCGAGGCAGTGACAGAAGAAAACGAAAAACCGAATCCATTTAGTGTGTTGGCTCAGTTGAAAGCCGACAACAAATAGAAAGAACCAGGAGCTATTTAGTCATGGCAGTTCAGAAAAGTAAGAAGTCTCGTTCCCGTCGCGATATGCGTCGTTCTCACGATGCTCTGGGTAACCCGACTCTATCTGTAGAAGAAACTACCGGTGAAACTCACCGTCGTCACCACGTATCTGCTGACGGTTTTTACCGTGGTAAGCAGGTAATCAACAAGCAGGATGACGAATAAGCTTGTCAGATTACTACACCATCGCAGTTGATGTGATGGGCGGGGACTTCGGTCCCCGCGTTACTATTCCCGCCACACTCGATGCCCTTGCGCGTCATTCTCGTTTATCAGCAAAACTTATCGGTCACAGTGATGTTATTCAGCCTTATTTAAATGGTTTGAATCCTGATGTTTCTTGTCGTGTCGATGTAGTTCATGCGCCTGACACTATTTCTATGTCAGCTAAGCCATCTCAAACACTTCGTAATGGTCAGAATTCTTCAATGTACAAAGCTATTCAGCTTGTAGAAGAGGGTTCGGCTCAAGCTTGTGTGAGTGCTGGTAATACAGGTGCTTTAATGGTGCTTGGTCGGTATATTCTTAGAATGTTACCCGGCGTAGATCGTCCTGCAATTATCTCATCTGTGCCTACAGCGAAAGGTCATTGTTATCTTTTAGATTTGGGTGCAAATGTTGATTGCAGTGCAGAGCATCTACTGCAATTTGCTATTATGGGTTCGGTTATGACTGCCGCCGTTGATGAGATTGATAGTCCGCGTGTGGGGCTTTTGAATATCGGTCAGGAGCAAGTTAAGGGCAATGAGCAAGTTAAGCTAGCCTCGCGCTTGATTCAGGAGCAGGGTGGCTTGAACTATGTTGGTTATATTGAAGGCGATGATCTGTATGCCGGAAATGCTGATGTGGTTGTTTGCGATGGTTTTGTAGGTAATATTGCACTTAAAAGTAGCGAAGGTCTGGCGCGCTTAATTAATCAAAAAGTACAAGCGAGCTTTAAGCAGGGGCTTTATCGAAAGTTTCTTGCGTTATTGGCTAAGCCAGTGCTTGCTGATTTGAAAAGGCAGATGGATCCATCGCGTCGTAATGGTGCAAGTTTATTAGGCTTGCAAGGAATAGTGATAAAAAGCCATGGAGCAGCTAATCAGCAGTGCTTTGGGTATGCGCTTGATCAAGCTGTGGCAGAGATAGAACAAGATATACCGCGTAAGATTTGCAGTGAAATAGAAGCAAGGCTTACCTAATACCCTTCACACAGTTTTAATTACCTATGAATGTTGTAAACTACGGCGATTGGCCTGATTCATAGGGCGTGTATTAATTGACGATTTGAGGACATCATGTCGCAAACTCTTGCTTTTGTATTTCCGGGGCAGGGCTCTCAACAAGTAGGGATGCTCTCGGAACTTGCTGAAACACATCCAGTTATTAAAAACACTTTCGCTGAAGCTTCTGAGGTTCTAGGTTACGACTTATGGGACTTGGTTCAGAATGGTCCAGAAGAAGATCTTAATCAAACTGATAAGACTCAACCTGCGCTTCTAACATCAGGTGTTGCGCTATGGCGTTTATGGCAGGAGCAGAATGGTGCTAAACCAGCTGTAGTTGCAGGTCATAGTTTGGGTGAGTACACAGCGTTAGTTTGTGCTGGTGCAATCAGTTTTGCTGATGGTGTGAATCTAGTAAAACTGCGTGGTGAATTTATGCAGCAAGCCGTGCCTGCGGGTAGCGGTGCTATGGCAGCTATTCTAGGATTGGCTGATGATGCTATCGAGAAAGCTTGTCAGGAAGCAGAGCAGGGCGAAGTGGTTTCTCCGGTAAACTATAACTGCCCAGGTCAGATTGTTATTGCAGGGGAAAAAGCTGCAGTTGATCGTGCGATTGAGAACTGTAAAGAAGCGGGCGCTAAGCGTGCCATTCCTCTTCCAGTAAGTGTTCCATCACACTGTGCTCTAATGAAGCCAGCGGCTGATAAGATGGCTGAAGAGCTATCTAAGATTGAAATCAATATGCCAGAAATTGATGTGGTTCAAAATGTAACTGCTTCCGTTCCTGCGTCAGTTGAAGAATTAAAAGAAAATCTACTTGCTCAGTTATATAGTCCTGTACTTTGGACTAAAACAATCCAGGGTTTGGTTGAGCAAGGCTTGGAAAGCACTGTAGAGTGTGGTCCAGGTAAGGTGCTATCTGGTTTGAACAAAAAAGTTCATAAGCCTTTGAGTGTTGCAGCAATTAGTGATGCTGCGGGCCTTGAAAAAGCGTTAGGTCAATAATTGTAGCGCAAGGAATTTATAAATGAGTATTGAAGGTAAGATTGCGCTAGTAACTGGCGCTACTCGCGGTATCGGTAAAGCGATTGCTGAAGAGCTTGGTCGTCAAGGTGCAGTGGTTGTTGGTACAGCTACAAGCGAGAAGGGTGCAGAGGCTATTTCTGCTTACCTTGCTGAGGCAGGGGTTAAAGGTACGGGTCTAGTGCTGGATGTTGCTGATAGCGCATCGGTTGAAACTGTACTAAAAGCAGTGCAGGATGATTTTGGTACTGTTGAGGTACTGGTTAACAATGCAGGCATCACGCGCGACAATATTTTGATGCGCATGAAAGAAGATGAGTGGGATTCTGTATTGAATACGAACCTTAACTCAATCTACCGTCTTGTTAAGGGCTGTCTACGTGGCATGACCAAGGCTCGTTGGGGTCGGATCATCAGTGTAAGCTCTGTAGTGGCATCTATGGGTAACGCTGGTCAGGCAAACTACGCTGCAGCTAAGTCAGGTATGGAAGGTTTTACTCGTGCGCTAGCGCGTGAAGTAGGCTCTCGCAACATCACAGTTAACTGTGTTGCTCCTGGTTTTATCGATACAGATATGACAAGTGGATTGGCAGATGAGCACAAAGATGCGCTTAAATCTCAGATCCCAATGAATCGTTTGGGTCAACCGGAAGAAATTGCAGCTGTTGTTGGTTTTCTGGCCAGTCAAGGCGGCGGTTATGTGACTGGTGAGTCGATTCAAGTCAATGGTGGCATGTATATGGGTTAAATACCCGTATAAGGAATTGTTTTTTTCTGCCAATTGTTGATAATGTGCCGTCAGGTAGAGAATGAATTTACAATCTTGGCTTGATAAAGCCGGGATGCTTTAATAAAATTTCTTACCGCATTTCGTACTTGAATGCGGTGTTAATAAGAAGATAGGAATAGATATGAGCAACATTGAAGAGCGCGTAAAAAAGATCATCGCTGAGCAGCTAGGTGTTAAAGAAGAAGAAGTTACTCAAGAAGCTTCTTTCGTTGAAGATCTTGGCGCAGACTCTCTGGACACAGTTGAGTTGGTAATGGCTCTGGAAGAAGAATTCGAAACTGAAATTCCAGACGAAGAAGCTGAAAAAATCACTACAGTTCAGCTTGCAATCGATTACATCAACGCACACCAGTAATCGTTCGCTACAAGCAAGAATTTCGAAAAGCCGCCTATCTTTGATAGAGCGGCTTTTCTTTTGCCTGCAAGATGCATAACGTTTAATGCTTAAGTCAGTTCGGTTAGAATTGGCGCATAGTTTAATTCCTGATTTATATAGAACTTCCTTGTGTGGAATATGGAGATCAAAGATGGCACGTAGACGTGTTGTGATTACCGGTATCGGTATGCTTACCCCTATTGGCAATACTGTCTCAGAGACTTGGGATAATTTACTTGCGGGTAAGAGCGGTGCTCGACCAATCACTCACTTTGATTCTTCTCCTTTTGCAACTCAGTTTTCGGCATCCGTTCAAGACTTTGATGTTACTCAGTATATGAGTGCGAAAGAGGCCCGTAAGATGGATCTATTCATTCAATACGGTATGGCTGCGGGTATGCAGGCTATTGATGATGCGAAACTAGAAGTGACTGAATCTAATGCTCCGCGTATCGGTTGTGCAATAGGCTCAGGCATTGGTGGTTTACCGATGATCGAGAAAAACGTTGATATCCTAAATACAACGGGACCTAGACGTGTTTCACCATTCTTTGTGCCGGGCAGTATTATCAATATGATCGGTGGCAACCTAGCGATCAAATACGGTCTTAAGGGCCCTAATATTGCTATTACGACCGCTTGTACTACTGGTACGCACAATATTGGTCAGGCAATGCGAATGATCCAGTATGGCGATGCTGATGTAATGCTGGCTGGCGGCGCTGAAATGGCAACTACGCCATTAGGTATTGCCGGCTTCTCATCTGCACGAGCGTTATCAACGCGTAATGATTCTCCTGAAACAGCCAGTCGCCCATGGGATCAAGACCGTGATGGTTTTGTGCTTGGAGATGGTGCGGGCGTGCTTGTACTTGAAGAATACGAACATGCTAAAGCGCGTGGTGCTCAAATTTATTGCGAATTAGCAGGTTTCGGGATGAGTGATGATGCTTATCACATGACTGCGCCTCCAGAGGACGGTGCGGGTGCAGCCCTGGCTATGCAAAACGCTATTAACGATGCATCTGTAGCACCAGACGAGATTCATTATATCAATGCTCATGGTACTTCTACGCCAGCGGGTGATATTGCTGAATCTAATGCGGCTAAATCGGTGTTGGGCAATGCAGCTGCTGATGTCAGGATGAGCTCGACTAAATCCATGATTGGTCATTTGCTGGGAGCTGCAGGTGCTGTTGAAGCAATCTTCTGTGCATTAGCGATCAGAGATCAAATTGCGCCGCCTACTATTAATTTAGATAACCCATCTGAAGGGTGTGATCTAAATTACGTTCCACATACCGCTCAGCCTTGTGAGATTAAAGCGGCGCTTTCTAACTCATTTGGTTTTGGCGGAACCAACGGAACCTTGGTATTCCGTCAGATCTGATTTATGACTAAGTACTGGATTAATGGCGTTTTAGCCGATCAGGTATCTATAAATGACCGCGGTCTAAGTTACGGCGATGGTTTATTTGAAACTATTGCTGTGATCGATGGTAAGCCACACTTGTTCGATCAGCATATGGAGCGTTTACAGATTGGCTTGGATCGCCTGAAATTCCCTGAAGGGACAATAGAGGCCGTAAAGAATGATATTCAAGCTTTAAGCTTCTCCGGTAATCAAACATTAAAGCTAACAGTGACGCGGGGTTTAGGTGAAAGAGGCTATAAGCTTCCTGCCACTTGTGTGCCTGCACGTATCATCAGTCTTTCGGATTCAGCTGATTTCGCTCAGCAAAGACAGCAAGGTGTTTCTGTAAGGCTCTGTCAGCAGCGATTAGGTCTTAATCCTGTTTTGGCAGGGGTCAAACATCTAAATAGGCTAGAGCAGGTTCTCGCAAGATCTGAGTGGTCTGATCCAGATATCGCTGAAGGTTTTGTATCCGATCTAGATGGTAACCTTGTTGAAGGCACTATGAGTAACCTTTTTTGGGTCCAAGACGGCGTGCTCTACACACCGAAAATAGATTTAAGTGGTGTGAAAGGGGTTATGCGTGATCGCCTGATCGTATTAGCTAACGAGCTATCAGTTGAGGTTATCGAAGGGGGATACCCTGAATCAGTACTTGATAGTGCAGAAGAAGTTTTTATATGTAACAGTCTGATCGGTATTTGGCCGGTTATAACGATCGATGGCAAGCCTTTAAATATCGGCCCTATCACCAGAGATCTGCAGTTATTGCTATCTAAGGAAATGAGTTGTTGAAAAAAATATTAACTGTTTTGTTTGTCCTTATTGTGTCGGGTGCGGCAGGGGCTTATTGGTTATGGAATGATTACAATGCTTTCCTTAATGCATCACTTCCCGTTAAAGAGAAGGCTCTTTTTGAAGTAAAAAAAGGTAGTAGTTTCAATAGAGTAGTTGCAGATCTTAAAGAAAGTTATGGAGAGGTTAATAACCATTATTTCAAGATCTACGGCCGACAATCTGGTCTGGCGAATAAGATTAAAGCCGGTGAATATGAGTTAAAAGCAGGTTTGACGCCGGTTGAATTCCTAAAGGTAATTACATCGGGCGTATCTAAAAATTATCGCTTTACGATCATTGAAGGCAGTAATTTCAAAGAGATGATTCACGCGATTAGTGAGCATAAATACCTTAAAGACGATGTTAGCCATTTAAGTAGAGAAGAACTTCTTAAGCAGCTCGGCGTTTCTGAAAAACACCCAGAAGGTTTGTTTCTAGCGGAGACGTTCAGTATCGAGAAGAACGGTTCAGCACTGGCGGTATTAAAGCGCTCTAACGCTATGATGCAAAAGATTTTGGAAGATGAATGGCAAAAACGCGACAGCAAACTGCCATACAAGTCATCTTATGAGGCTTTAATCATGGCTTCCATTGTTGAAAAGGAAACAGCGCGAGCGGATGAGCGTCCGATTATTTCTGGTGTGTTTGTTCGTAGATTGAATAAACGCATGCGCCTGCAAACTGACCCGACCGTTATTTACGGCATGGGAGATGAGTACAACGGCAATATTCGTCGTAAAGATTTAAGAAAGCCAACGCCTTACAACACCTACGTAATACCGGCGCTACCGCCTACACCTATCGCCATGGTTGGTAAGGAAGCCATTGAAGCAGCGCTTAATCCTGCAGACGGTAAAGCGCTTTATTTTGTTGCTAAAGGCGATGGCAGTCATTATTTTTCAGCGACTTTGAAAGAGCATAACAATGCAGTTAGGCGTTATCAGCTTACGCGTCGTAAAGATTATCGCTCTTCGCCATAGGACCCAAAATTATGAATACAAGCGCTAAAGGTCGCTTTATCACTGTTGAAGGCACTGAAGGGGTTGGTAAATCAACAAATATTGAATATTTGTGTCAGCTACTACGTGACCGCGGCATAGAAATTGTTCTAACCCGTGAGCCAGGCGGGACACCGCTAGCAGAAGAGTTACGTGAACTACTTCTTTCTCCTCGTGATGAGCGTGTTAGTGAAGACACCGAGTTGTTGCTGATGTTTGCGGCGCGTGCCCAGCATATCGAAAATGTGATTCGTCCTGCGCTTGAGCGTGGAGCTTGGGTTATAAGCGATCGATTTACCGATGCGACTTATGCTTACCAAGGTGGCGGAAGAGATCTAGATCTTGAGCATATCGTGATGCTAGAGAGAATCGTTCAGCATGGTCTTCATCCTGATATGACGTTGCTTTTGGATTTAGATGTAGAAATCGGCTTACAACGTGCTTCGCAAAGAAGTGTGCCTGATCGCTTTGAACAGGAAAAGTTGGATTTCTTCCATAAAGTTCGCAACATGTACTTATCTAGAGCAGGAGCTGAGCCTAATCGTTTTAGTGTAATTGATGCATCTAAGAGTATTCCTGAAGTACAGGCGCAAATTTTAGATGCTGTAAATACGTTTGTGGGTTCTGATAATGCCTGAACTGTTAAAGCCGTTTCCATGGTTTGATGAGCGATTTTCTCATCTAAGTCAGTTGCATGATCAAAACCGTTTGCCCCATGCATTGCTAATTCATGGCATGCCGGGTATAGGTAAAGCGGCTTTTGCAACAGCGTTTGCGCAATCTCTTCTATGTCAAAGTCCTGTGCAGGGCCGAGCATGCGGTCATTGCAAGTCATGTGACCTTAATGCTGCTGGTAGTCACCCAGATCTCTTTATTCTCTCGCCAGAAGAAGAGGGTAAGCAGTTAAAGGTTGATCAAGTTCGTGGATTAGGGGAATTCATCTACAGTACCGCACAGCAAGGTGGTTATCGTGCAGTGGTTGTTGATCCTGCCGATGCTATGAATATCGCTTCTGCCAACGCGCTTTTGAAAATGCTAGAGGAGCCAGGGGCTGACACAATTATTCTGCTGGTTACTTCTAAAATGGGTCAGGTGTTGCCGACCATTAAAAGCCGTTGTCAGCATGTGGAGTGCCATAATCCTTCTGAAGGAGACGCAATTGACTGGTTGATGGCTGCTGCTGAGATTGATGCTGAGAAGGCTAAAAGTATACTGCATATCAATCGTGGAGCACCTAAAGAGGCCTTGTCATACATAGAAAAAGGCTTAAATGAGCATCGAGCACAGCTAATTCGCGGACTTGCGGATATACTTAAACAAAGAAGAACAGCGCTTGAGGTTGCTCAATCTTGGCAAAAGCTTGATTTAGAGATGTTGCTAGGGTGGTTTTACAGTTTGTTATCTGATGCTGCTCGTGGTTCGGTATGTCAAAGTCCTGAGTTATTAAGGCAGGATGATGCGCGTAATATGCTGAATGCAGTTGCTAAAAAAACCAACCCAGTTAAAATCTTTAAATTGGCGGATAAAGTACACGAAGAGCGCAGAGCAATAATGCTTAGGCAAAACCCTAATAAGCAGTTATTGTTAGAAAATATACTATTGGAATGGGCTGCGCTGCTCAATTAAGGATAAAGGTTCAATATGGTTGCTGTACCACGTTTAAGTCATGGCATTTTGTCTTTGAATATTCAGACAAAGGAAGAGCTATACGAGGCTTACTTACCGTACATCACTAATAGCGGATTATTTATTCCTACTCTACGCTCTTATCATCTAGGCGAAGAGGTGTTTATGTTGCTTGAATTAATGGATGAAGGCGACAAAATACCGGTTACAGGGAAGGTAATTTGGGTTACCCCAAAAGGCGCACAAGGTGGTCGAACACCAGGTATTGGTATTCAACTCTCCGCTGATGATACTACCCTAGTTAACAAAATAGAGACCTATCTGGCAGGAACTTTAAACTCAGAGAAAAAAACAAACGCTCTGTAGTGTAAATCCTTCCTATCTAAATATTTATGTTCATCGATTCTCACTGTCATTTGGACAGGTTAGACCTGTCTCCGTACGATAATAATTTTTCTGATATGCTTCAGGCCGCCTTTGACCGTAAGGTTGATGCGATGCTTTGTGTATCTATCGCAATGTCGCAATTTCCTTCAATGTATGAGCTTATTAAGCCGTATGAAAAGGTATTCGCTTCGGTTGGGATTCATCCCTTATCCGCTGCTGAAGAGCAAGTGAGTGTTCAGAAGCTAATTGAGCATGCCTCTCAGCCGAGAGTTATCGCTATTGGTGAAACGGGTCTGGACTATTACTATCAAACAGATACTAAAGAGGCTCAGCAGAAAAGTTTTGAGACTCATCTTGTCTCTGCAGGCGAATTAAAGCTTCCTGTTATTGTTCATACGCGTGATGCGCGCCAAGATACACTGGATATGATTAAGGCGCATGGCAATCAAGAATCTGGTGGAGTGCTGCACTGTTTTACAGAAAGCTTGGAGATGGCAAAAGCTGCCTTAGATATGAACTACTATATTTCATTCTCTGGCATCACCACTTTCCGCAATGCCAGTGAGTTGCGTGATGTTGTTAAAGAGATCCCTCTAGAGCGAATCCTTATCGAGACTGATGCGCCTTATCTAGCACCGGTACCGCATCGAGGTAAGAAAAATGAACCTAAGTATGTGGTTGAAGTGGCTCAGTGTATCGCGGATCTTAAGGGTGTTTCCATTGATGTAGTTGCTCAGCAAACTACTGATAATTTCTACCGACTTTTTAATAAGGCGGATCAGAATGTTTCAATATCCTCCAATTAATTACATCGAACCTGTTTTTAGGCCGCCAAGTGAAGCTCATTCACTGATCCTGCAGGTAACGAATGGTTGTAGTTGGAACAAGTGCACGTACTGTGAAATGTATCGTGCACCACAAAAAAAATTCCGTCCTAAATCTATTGCTGATATCACTGAAGAAGTCATTCGTTGTAGTGCCGCGCTAGGCGCTGTTCGAAAGGTGTTTCTCGCTGATGGCGACGCAATGGCTTTGTCATTTAAGCGCTTGAAAGAGATCTTGCTAGTCATTAAAGAGTACCTTCCAAGCGTTTCTCGTGTATCAGCTTATTGCTTGCCTCGTAATCTTTTAAATATCTCCGTCGAAGAGTTATCTGAGTTACGTGAATTAGGTTTGTCGCTTCTGTATGTAGGTGCTGAGAGCGGTAATGATGAGATTCTTGAGAAAATAGAGAAGGGTGAAACTTTTGAATCGACTAAGGAGGCTCTGCTAAAGATTAAAGCGGCCGGTATCAAATCGTCTGTGATGATAATTAATGGTATGGGTGGAGCAAAATACTCTCACCAGCATGCGATTGATTCAGCGCGATTGGTCAATGAGGTTCAGCCGGATTACTTAGCGACCTTGGTGCTATTTTTTCATCAAGGTGAGGCTGAGTTTGTACAGTCGTTCGGTGATGATTTTAAGTTCTGTAACCAACGCCAGTTGATCGAAGAGATGCAAACCTTTATCAGTCATCTTGATTTGGATAAAACCATTTTTAGAAGTGATCATGCCTCTAATTATCTAGTGCTCAAAGGAGTTTTAGGTCGTGATAAGGAAAAGCTACTTACAATGATTGATGGTGCATTAAATTCTGAAAGTAGTGTATTCCTACGCTCGGAATCTAGTCGTGGTCTATAAAAATACTTCTTCGGTTTATTGAAAGAGTTCATATTGAGTACTAGAGAAGTACTTACATAATTGCTTACAACTTATATACTTTGGTATTAAATGATTTTATTGCCAATATTTAGGGGTAAAAAGCAATGAGACGTCCAGTTCGAGTAGCCGTAACCGGTGCCGCAGGTGCTATTAGCTACAGTTTGCTGTTTAAGATTGCTGCTGGTGAAATGATGGGTAAAGATCAGCCTGTAATTCTACAGCTGATTGAACTACCGCAAGCAATGGATGCACTTCGTGGTGTCGCAATGGAATTGATGGATTGTGCATACCCGCTTCTTCATACCATCACCCTGCATGACAATGTAGAAGATGGTTTTAAAAATGCTCACTATGCATTGTTGGTAGGTGCTAAACCACGTGGTCCAGGCATGGAACGTAGCGATCTACTTGAAGAAAACGCCGCTATCTTTGCTCGTCAGGGTAAAGCGCTAAATGATTTTGCGAACCGTGATGTAAAAGTACTTGTTACGGGTAACCCAGCAAACACTAATGCGCTTATCGCTAGCCGAAATGCGCCGGATTTAAGCCCGTCTCAGTTTACCTGCTTAACTCGTTTGGATCACAACCGTGCAAAAGGAATTTTAGCGAACCATTGCGGTGCTACCACACGAGATATCGGCGGAATCATGATTTGGGGTAACCATTCTCCAACTCAATACCCAGATTTGCACCAGGCAACGATCCTAGGCAAGCCTGCTATGTCCCAGATCGACACTTCTTGGTACCGAGATGAGTTCATCCCTAAAGTGCAAAAGCGTGGTGGTGAGATTATCGAAGCGCGTGGCCTGTCGAGCGCAGCATCAGCAGCTCAAGCGATTGTTGATCAGATGCGTGATTGGGTGCTTGGTACAGAGCCGGGTGAAATCATCAGTATGGGTATCTTAAGTGATGGAAGCTACGGTATCGCAAAAGGTATCTTCTATTCATTCCCAGTGCGCTGTAACTACGGTCGTTACCAAATCGTTCACGATATCGATGTAAACGATTTCAGCCGTCAACGTTTAACAGCGACTGAGCAAGAATTGCTTGATGAAAAGCAGATCGTTGACCACTTGCTACCAAAAGAAACTGAAGCTTCTCATCAGAATCTATCTATCTGCTTACGCTCAGGCGTAACTCTGTATGCTGACAATGCAGGTCCTGATGCTGAAGATAAGTTCATGACAACAAACAGGGTAATGTAGTTTTAACGATTACTAATCTGTTAAAGTGCCTCTTCATCTGAAGGGGCATTTTTTTTATGGTAAAGCTACTTACAGTTAATACAGGCCATCAAGGGCTATTTGAGTTTACGCGCGAGTTGCAACAATTGGTTGAAGGTAGCGGTATAACTGAAGGGTTGTGTACGTTACTCATACAGCATACTAGCGCTAGTTTAATTATTCAGGAAAATGCAGATCCGAGTGCTAAGCATGACTTGGAGGCTTGGCTAAACCGTTTGGTGCCCGAACGAGATTCCCTTTATACCCATACGTTAGAAGGGGCCGATGATATGCCGGCACATATTAAGAGTGTTCTGACGAGTCCTTCTCTGTCAATCCCGGTCTTGAATGGTCGGTTATGTTTGGGTACTTGGCAGGGTGTATATTGTTGGGAGCATCGCCATTGCTCATCTTGCAGACAAATTGCTGTACATATTGATTAGGTTATCTTAAAAAGCTTTAAATATATAAGGCACAAAAAAAGCTGCATTTGCAGCTTTTTTTATTTTTATCGGGCTTAGAACTCTTCTGTTGTTTCCATTGGGGTGACGCTTTGTAGCATCTTTAAGAGATCTAACAGAATAATTAAAATGCTGTTGTAGTAGCATACGCCTTGAACAAAACGTTTTGTGGTTTCTTCACCAGTAGCATTAGGCGCACGATCGATATCGTTCTGAGGAAGATTAATTACTTCGTCAACGCTATCAACCACTAATCCAACAACTTCTTGCTCATTGTACTCAACAACGATAATGCGCGTATCATCATCGGGTTCGTGTGGGCTCAAGCCAAACATCTGACGTGTATCGATAACAGTTACAACATTACCACGCAGATTGATGATACCCAGAATGAAATAGTCTGAACCAGGCACTGGGGTAATTTCGCTGTAACGAAGTACCTCTTTAACCTGAACTACATCAACGCCGTACAACTCATTATCGACCTTGAAGGTTGCCCATTGGTGATAGATGACTTCTTCTTGATTGCTGCGTTTAGTATCACTTGCTTCTTGGTGCAAAGCTTGCTCAGCTTGTAACGATTTAAGGTGTTCAGCTGCTGCTTCTAGACCCATAATGTTCTACCTATCCTGTTTGCTACAACTAAGGACTCTTAAGGTAAAAAGAGTGCTTTTTTATATTTCGAGTATCCCACAGCTTTAAAATGCATAAAAGTAGGGAGATAGTGTTTTGTTACAGCATAGACTAGCAATGCTACGGTTTAAACCGTACAGATCAAAAAAAGTAATTATTTCAGCTGGATGGAGTAAATTTATTTAACCGCTATAGACAGTTATCAGGTTTAGGTAAGCCGGAAATTTTTGCAATCAATTTCGCAGGGCTGCCAGGGAAAAGCTTCATCAGATAGATACTTTTTCCTTTGTCTTTACCTAGCTTAAGTGAAACCGCTTTGACTAGAGGTCGCATAGCTGGAGAGAGCTGATATTGTTCGTAAAAGTCACGAATAATATGAATGATCTCCCAATGATCTTGGGTTAAATTCAGCCCTTCATTTTCGGCTATAGAATTAGCAACTGATTCATCCCAGTCATCTAGGTTTCTGAGATAACCTTCTTCATCAAACTCGATAGTCATATTAAAACCAGCTAACAACTTTGTTCATTTTGCAGCTTAGTTCTACAAACTGCTCATCTGTTGCCAGTGTAAAGCGTGTGCTTAACTTATCAGTTATACCTCGCGCGCTTACATCAGGCTCTAATGCAAAGAGTTTACAGCTCTCAGGTAAGTCAGAGAAAAGAGATGCATTGGCAGATAGCGCGGCATAGACGCCGTCTTCAATTACTAGAACGGTGTCTTTTTCTTTAACGCTCGCAAGCATTCTGTTTAAAAGTTGCGTGTTGTTATGAGATTTATTTAATAGATGTAAAATCATATTAGAACGTCAATACAGTATCGTGGCTTTCAAGTAGTTTGCTTAAGTCGTTCTGAGTGATTATTTGAACAGGCAAACCAAGATCAGTTTCTGAGAGCGTGTTAGCTGCAAGATCTTCAGCACAAACAAATATCTGTTCAATATCGTACATTGGCAGTGCGCTAAGCATTGATTCAATATTTTTATGGCCTGTTTGCTCAGTGTTGTGGCTTTTAAGGAGTTGGAACAGACCGTCCCCTAAAAATGCCAAACTGATGGGCATCTCGAAAATAGAACAGGTTAAAGCAACATCTAATGCCTCGCGTGCGAAACTTGTACCGTAAGGTGCATGTTGATTTAGGATTAATACAGATTTTTTATCACTCATCATCAAGCCCCAAATGTAACTACGCGATCTGAAACGGCAATAGCTTCTGCTAACTGACCAAGACCTGAGAGTTCAAAGCCTTTAGCAATGTTTCCACACGGTTTTTCATAGCGTTTAGCTTCATTGTCATCTAGTACGCCTCGCTTTATTGCTGCTGCAATACACACAACAAGGTCTAGATCGTATTTGGTTGCCAAGGCTTGCCACTCTCTAGGTAAATGGGTTTCGTCCTGTGGTGGGGCGATTAGAGAATTAGCGAGATTAACGCCATCGGCATAAAAGAACACTCGATACAGCTCATGGCCTTGCTGCAAGAGTGTTTTAGCATAACGTAATGCTGTCGCTGCCGATTGACTGCTAGAGGGTGAGGCCTGAATGACTATTGAGAATTTCATTGGATTGCTAAAGCCTATAACGAAAAAGCCCCGCAATCTTATCAAAGAAAGCGGGGCTTTTTTATATATTTACGAACTACTTAGTCGTCGCTTAAGAAGCCAACAAGGCTTAGTAGGTGGATAAATAGGTTATAAATATTCAGGTATAAGCTAACAGTCGCCATAACGTAGTTAGTGTATGTGCCGTTAACGATGTTGCTAGTGTCGTAAAGAATAAAGCCACACATTAGCAGCACGACAAGGGCAGAGAATGCTAAATGAAGTGCGCCTAGCTGTACGCCAAATAAAGGCAGTACAAACAAAGCAACCATTGCAATCAGAGCAACCATCATACCAGCAGCCAAGAAGCCGCCCATGAAGCTAAAATCTTTCTTACTTGTTAGAACGTAAGCAGATAGGCCGAAAAAGGTTAGGGCGGTCATGCTTAGTGCTGTTGTTACGATCTGGCCGCCATTTGCCATTGCAAGATAGCTATTGATCAGTGGCCCAAGGCCAAAGCCCATCATGCCAGTGAACAAGAAAACCAAAGGAATAGCTGCAGCGCTATTTTGTTTCTTGTTTAAGATAAATAGCATTACAAAACTAAGAATGAAGCTGCCGATATAAACAAAAAACGGCATCTGAAGCATCATAGAGATGCCAGCAGAAATAGCGCTTACAACCATTGTCATGGCTAGTAGCATGTATGTGTTACGAATAACTTTGTTCGTCTGCAGCACGGACTGTTCGGAACGAGCATCGTAAGTATTTACGTTACGCATGATATCCTCGAAAAAGATTTCCCTATTAAGTTTCTCTATATATAAGTATTTTAGTCGGTTTTTCAAGCCCTTTACATAGTTTTAGTGGGGGGTAGAATCTCCCGCTCATACTAAAACGACCTTTGTTATGACTGATCTTGATATTCTCTTTGAAGACGAGCATTTAATTGCAGTTAATAAGCCTTCTGGTTTGTTGGTTCACCCAAGTTGGATCGCACCTCGTGGTACACCTAATTTAGCATCCATGCTGAAAAGCTATTTCGATGGTGGTAGTCCTTACACCATTCATCGTTTAGATCGACCAACCTCTGGGGTTATTTTATTTGGTAAAAACAAAGAGATAGCGCAACAAATGAATCTAATCTTTGCAGAAAGAAAGATTAGTAAAACTTATCTCTGTATGTGTCGTGGCTACACTCTAGAACAGGATGTCATTGATTACGCGCTGAAAGAGCAGTTAGATAAAATAGCTGATAAGCACGCAAATCAAGATAAAGAACCCCAAGAAGCGGTTTCAAATTATAAGCGTTTAGCGACTGTTGAAATTGATATGCCAGTAGGACGGTATGAAAAATCCCGCTATTCACTGGTGGAAGTTAAGCCTGAAACAGGAAGAAAGCACCAAATCCGTCGTCATATGAAGCATATCTTTCATCCAATCGCGGGTGATACCAAACACGGTGACAATAAACATAACAAAGCTTTAAAGCAGGAATTCGATCTTCAGCGCTTGATGCTAATGGCGACTGAGCTGGAGTTTATTCACCCTGTAACAGAACAAGCTCTAAAACTGACTGCACCAGTCGATGAATATTGTGATCAATTGTTTAGCGGCTTTGGTTGGTCAGGATTGTACCCAATAGGTAAAACTGAGCCTTAGCAATAGCCTGTACTAAATCAATTAATATCTATTTTTTGAGGCTTGAGCACAATTTATCGGCCATAAGCCAGTATTCATGGGGATTGGGGCTAGGTTTTTTATAAAAGCTATGCTCTAATCGCGCATTATTAAGATGGTAATTACGGCCTTTTTAGACGGTAAACATTGATGACCCAAGAACAAAGCATTTCCGCGCTACTTTCTCAGAAAAACGGCAACATTCGTATCGGTATTATCGGTGCAATGGATGAAGAGGTGGAGCTATTAAAAGCTGCACTGGAAGAGAGAGAAGACCATGAAATAGCTGGGTACTTACTTTTTACAGGTAAGTTACATGGACACGATATTGTTTTGCTTAAATCTGGTATCGGTAAAGTCAACGCGGCTATTGGAACTACTATTCTTCTTCAGGCATTTAAACCTGATTGTGTTATCAATACAGGTTCTGCTGGTGGTTATGATCCAGAACTCAATGTTGGTGATATCGTTATTTCTTCTGAAGTTCGTCATCACGATGTGGATTTAACGGTATTTGGCTACGAATATGGCCAAGTGCCACGTCAGCCTGCAGCATTTACTCCAGACGCGACTTTGGCAAAGGTCGCTGAACGTTGTATTGAGCGCATGGACGGAATGACTACTACACGTGGTTTGATCTGTACAGGCGATCAGTTTATGAACGATCCTGAGCGTGTAGAACGAAAACGAAAGCTGTTCCCTGAAATGAAAGCGGTTGAAATGGAAGCTGCTGCAATTGCTCAAACATGTCATCAATTTAATACGCCGTTCATCGTGATTCGTGCTTTGTCAGACATCGCAGGTAAAGAGTCTGGCGTGTCATTCGACCAATTTCTTGTGACTGCAGCTAAACATTCTGCAGAAATGATCATCGCAATGATTGATGAGTTGGCTTCCAACTGATACAAATAAGGCCTTTGTAACATGTAGCAATTATAAGGGCCTTAAATGACTACCTCTTTTTACCCACCTGTACGTACCCTGATGGGCCCTGGACCATCAGATGTAAGCCCTCGAGTTCTATCGGCGATGGCTCGCCCAACAATCGGTCACCTTGATCCTGAATTTATCCGCATGATGGATGAAATCAAAGAGATGCTGAAAAACCTTTTCAAAACTGATAACGAATTAACAATGCCTGTATCTGCGCCTGGGTCAGCAGGAATGGAAGCGTGCTTTGTTAACTTGGTTGAGCCGGGTGATAAGGTGATCGTTTGCCAAAACGGTGTTTTTGGCGGTCGTATGAAAGAGAATGTAGAGCGTTTTGGTGGCGAATGCATTCTTGTTCAAGATGAATGGGGTCAGCCTGTGGATCTTGAAAAGGTTAAAGCTGCGTTTGCAGACAATGAAAATGTTAAAGCTTTGGCTTTTGTCCATGCGGAAACATCTACGGGTGTCCGTTCTGATGCAAAAGCACTTTGTGAATTAGCTCGGGCTAACGGCGCTCTTACTATTGTTGATGCTGTAACGTCCCTTGGCGGTGTAGAAGTTGACGTTGATGGCTGGGGTATTGATGCAATTTACTCCGGTACACAGAAGTGCCTTTCTTGTCCTCCTGGTATCTCTCCAGTGAGTTTTAGCCAGAAAGCAGTTGAGGCTATCCAAAACCGTACAAGCTCTGTTCCTAGCTGGTTCTTAGATACGAACCTTGTAATGGGATACTGGGGTGGTGGCGGAAAGCGTGCTTATCACCATACAGCGCCTGTGAACTCTCTATATGCGCTGCATGAATCTCTTGTAATGCTTGAGGAAGAGGGCCTTGAAAATGCTTGGGCTCGTCATCAGAAGCTGCATTTGGCACTACGTGCGGGTCTTGAAGCAATGGGTATCGGTTTCCTAGTTGATGAAGATTGTCGCCTGCCACAGCTTAACTCTGTCATCATACCTGATGGCGTTGATGATGCTGCTGTGCGTACAGCGCTACTGAAAAATTACAATCTAGAGATCGGTGCGGGCCTTGGTGCTTTGGCTGGTAAAGTATGGCGTATCGGTTTGATGGGTACTGCATGTACTCAGCGCAATATTATGTTGTGCCTAGACGCTCTAGAAAACACACTTGCTGAGATGGATGCACCAATTAAAATTGGTGTTGCAGCTCAAGCAGCAGCTGCAGTATTGGCTGAATAAGTTATTTAAGCCATGGATCATCGGTCCATGGCTTATTTTAATGTCTGGCTAATTAAAGCAATTGATTCAGGGTGGTCCCACTCTTTACCGCCAAGAATTGTATCAATCAGCTTTCCTTCTTTATCGAACAATAATGTCATCGGCAGTCCTTTAATGCCAAATTCATTAAAAGAACGATTTTTCTCATCAAGTAAGATCGTAAACGTTAATTCGGTATCAAGTTCCATTAAAAAACTGGAAACAGATACAGAATCCTCACCGGCATTGATCGCCACAATCTCAAAGTCTTGATCGGCAAAATGCTCCTGGAGTCTCTGCATGGATGGCATCTCTTTGATGCAAGGCGGACACCAAGTTGCCCAGAAATTAAGTAGAACGACTTTTCCTTTGTAATTCGCTAAAGAAACCGTTTCGTGATCTGTGTTTTGAAAGCTCAACTTATAGAGTTCGCTTTGTGCTACAGCAGTGGCAGAAGTGGCAAAAAGGAAAATGGAAATAAGTGCTGATTTTAAGAAGGACATACGTTGCTCTCGATAGATACAGTGCGGATGATAGCAAAATAGCAATTTAAAAAGTACGAGATGGTGTTTGCTGTTTCATCCTTTATACTCTGAGCCTATAAAGAATAAAACAGTTCAATCTAGATGGGATAATAAGAATGAAAGTTGCATTTATAGGTTTGGGTGTCATGGGATACCCGATGGCAGGGCATTTAGCGCAAGCAGGTCACGATGTTACGGTTTATAACCGCACGACTGCTAAATCAGAGGCATGGATTGAAGACTATAAAGGCAGTTTTGCTTTAACGCCTGCAATGGCAGCTCAGGGGGCAGATATCGTGTTTACCTGTGTTGGCAATGATGATGATTTAAGGGCTGTGACATCAGGCGAGCAGGGTGTGTTAAGCACAATGCAAGCGGGTTCCATTTTGGTGGATCACACTACAGCATCTGCTGAAGTTGCCCGAGAGCTGTCGGAGCTGGCAGGAGAGCAAGGCGTAGGCTTCTTCGATGCTCCTGTATCAGGAGGTCAGGCAGGTGCGGAGAATGGCGTTTTAAGTATTATGGTTGGCGGTAATGCTGCTAACTTTTCTATTGTTGAGCCAGTTATGGATTGTTATGCAAAATCTACGCGTTTGCTTGGAGAGGCGGGCTCTGGGCAATTAGCGAAAATGGTAAATCAGATTTGCATAGCTGGGTTGGTGCAAGGCTTAGCTGAAGGAGTTCACTTTGCCAAAGCTGCAGGTTTGGATGCTGCACAAGTTTTCGATGTAATTCAACATGGTGCTGCTGGATCTTGGCAGATGGTTAATCGCCATCAAACTATGATTGATAATGAATTTGACTTTGGTTTTGCTGTTGATTGGATGCGTAAAGATCTAAATATCGTTCTAGATGAATCCCGAAAAAATGGTGCAAGACTGCCTGTTACTGCATTGGTAGATCAATTTTATGCTGATGTTCAACAAATGGGTGGTGGGCGCTGCGACACCTCGAGCCTTCTCATACGTTTAGAGGGCGACAGAAAGAAATAACCGCAATTTATCAATGGTTTTTATGGGCCATTGATGGATAGACACAGGCTGGTGGCTCTATATAATTGCCCGCGATATTTCTTTATTACTACTACAAAATATCTAGGACAGTTCTATGGATAAATATAACCTAATCTCTGTTGCTCCAAGTCTTGCGATTGTTGCAGCAATGATCATTGGTACATTTGTTGGCGTTAAAGTAATCAAAAATATGATTGCTAAAGATGCAGCGGCTGCAGACAAGTAAGTTGTAGCTTTGCCGGGAACCTCAATTGAGCAACCCGGCTAATTTTTCCTACCAATCGTCCGGCACAACAAACCCTCTATCTAATTCTTTTCCTGTTTTATCAAGTCTAGCCACTAGTATGGGTCGGTCAGCTTTTGATAGCTCCGTCTTTAAATCTGCATAATCTAAAAGATTCGATTGATCCGCAATGAGCCAGTGGGGCTTGATCATGATGGTGTAAAAGTCTGAGTCATTAATATGACTAAGCGCGTTCTGTCTAAGCCACCAGCCCTGTAGGTGACTTGGATTGATTGCGGGATGAAATTCTGTCCTAGTGCCAAACTCAGCAAAAGGATGAAAGAGATACCCCTGTACCAACATGACAAATATGGAAGGGGACAAGCCTTCACTTTTGCATGCATGGATGCCCTGAGTTGTTTTAGAAAGTTTGAGTTGATGTTCGATCATCCTCTCATACTTAATATCTAACCGGTCCCTCTTTCCCGGACCGATAAAATTGTGAAGTTTGGTGCCTGAGCCTACTCTTAAATAGTATTTAATTGCGCATTCTAGATGGAAATCCCCGGTCAGGGAGCGGCCAATAAAATCAAATTCGCCAAGTGTTCTCCTGTCCTTAAAAATCTTTATATTTCTTTTAATATCAGTTAGATATCTGTCATTTTTAAGAATGAAGTTAACTATATTCTCATAATATCCGCCAAGATTTCTTGCTATGAAAGTTGAGTAATTAATCGCTACTGACTTTGGTTTATCGTTCTCTAGCAGGTCTTGAAAAGAGGTAAGGCTTTTCGGCGTGTTTATCAGAGAAGGGCTATTGAAAACCCAGTCAATATCATTCTCCATGTTGAGCGCTCTTGTCTTTGGGTGAATTGATATGCAGTCGATTCGTCGTAATCTAAGACTTTCCTTTTTACATCAACTGTTGAAATGCTTAAAGTATGCTGCAAACACGATGGGATTATAAATAAGGGTATACGATGACCAGATCAACAGATAATAACGTCCCTTTAAGCGAACAAAACCGTGATGTTCTGTTATCAGAATCAGACATTAATAATATATTGGTTAATGGTGCACAAATCTCATTAACTAAACTTCGTAAAGCACAAAGTACAGATGCTCAGCTTTGCTACTACGCAGAAATCGGTGTTTACCTAGAGGTATCGCTTTCTCGTGGGGCCGGTATTACTGAGTCGACTATGGAGACTCTGCAAGAAATTCATAGAATTGCTACGCATGAATACATGGATAACCGTAAGCTATTGTCCAAGGTAGAACAGTAAGCAGTGTCAGAAAATACCCCAGCAGAAACATTTGATGCTAGCGCCTTTTTGAAGCAACTCACAAAAAGGCCTGGAATCTATCAAATGTACGATGCAGACAATGAACTTCTGTACATTGGAAAAGCCAAAAACCTTAAAAACAGAGTTTCTAGTTACTTCCGCTCTTCAGGTCTCAGCTTAAAGACTCGTGCGTTGGTTGCGAAGATAGCTGACGTTCAGGTTACTATCACTAATAGTGAAACTGAAGCGTTATTGCTTGAGCAAAACCTGATTAAGCAGCATCGGCCGCCCTATAATATCCTTCTCCGTGACGATAAGTCGTACCCATATATCTTTATCTCAGATAAAGACGATTATCCTGCAGTACGATTTAGTCGAGGAGCAAAGCGTAAAAGCGGTAAATACTTTGGCCCATTTCCAAGCGGTGGGGCAGTCCGCGACAGTCTTAATCTACTTCAGAAGATATTTAAGATTCGTCAGTGCGATGATAGTTTTTATAAAAATAGATCACGCCCTTGCCTTCAGTATCAAATCAAAAGATGCACAGCGCCTTGCGTAAAAGCTATCTCTAAAGAAGATTATCAAGATGATATTCGCCATGCCTCTATGTTTTTAGATGGTAAAAACAACAAGGTTATGGATGAGATTGCTAGTCAGATGGAAAGCGCCTCCGCTGACCTTGAGTTCGAAAAGGCTGCACTTTATAGGGATCAGCTGATCAGTCTGCAAAAAGTGCAAGAGCAGCAGTATGTAATCGGAATGCAAGGAGAGGCTGATGTTATTGGATGTTCAGTCCAGCCTGGCGGGGTCTGTATACATATGCTGTTTGTCCGTGGCGGACGAATTATCGGAAGCAAGGCGCACTATCCCAAGGTATCTATAGAAGAAACCTCTAGTGAAATTGTGTCGGCTTTCGTTGCGCAGTGGTATTTGGGTTCGCAACGCGAAATACCGGCATATATTGTTTTGCCAAGCGAGGTTGAAGATAAAGATTGCTTGCAGCAAGCGATCGAAGAGTTATCAAATAAAAAGGTAGTGCTTTCGCATACGGTTAGAGGTGAGCGAGCAGCATGGCAGAAACTAGCAAATACCAATGCTGAGCAGCAGTTAGGTAGTTATTTAGCCAACAAAAAGAATATCAATAACCGTTATCTAGAGCTGCAAAGTCTCTTGGATCTTGATGAGGTTCCGCAACGGTTAGAGTGTTTTGATATTAGTCACAGTTCAGGTGAAGCAACAGTTGCCTCGTGTGTAGTGTTCGATAGGAATGGGCCGCTTAAATCAGATTACAGGCATTTTAACATCGAAGGAATTACTCCAGGTGATGACTATGCAGCAATGCATCAAGCTTTACTCAGGCGTTATACGCGTCTTAAGAAAGGAGAGGGTAAATTACCCGATATCCTGTTAATAGATGGCGGTAAGGGGCAGGTCACTCAAGCAATGGAAGTGCTGGACGAACTAAGTATATCCGGCGTCTTAGTTATTGGTGTGGCTAAGGGCCCAACTCGTAAGGCTGGATTTGAGGTTCTTATTTCGGGAGATACGGGTGAAGAGACTGTTTTAGAGAGTAGCTCTGCAGCTTTACATCTAATTCAGCATATTCGTGATGAAGCACATCGATTTGCCATTACAGGACACCGTGCTCGTAGAGGTAAGGCTAGAAAACGCTCAGTTTTAGAGGATATTCCCGGTGTGGGGCCTAAACGAAGAAGAGAATTGCTAAGACATTTTGGTGGAATCCAAGAAGTAGAGCGCGCCAGTGTTGAAGAAATTGCAAAAGTCTCTACCATAAGCAAAACAATTGCCGAAGAAATCTATGCGGCACTCCATCCTGATATTTGAATGCCAGATGAATATACCCAATATACTTACATCGTTACGTATTGTTTTAATTCCTGTCTTTGTGCTGATCTTCTATTTGCCTTATAGCTGGGCGCCTATTGCTACAGGTGTGGTATTTGCTGTTGCTGGCTTTACTGATTGGTTAGATGGTTATTTAGCGAGGAAGTTGAATCAAACCTCTCCCTTTGGCGCGTTCTTGGATCCTGTTGCGGATAAGTTAATGGTAGCTATTTCTCTGGCTCTATTAGTTGAAAGCTATGCGTCATGGTGGATCACAATTCCGGCGATCGTAATTATCGGTAGAGAGATTGTGATATCAGCTCTACGTGAGTGGATGGCTGAAGTAGGACAGAGAGCGAGTGTGGCTGTCTCTTATATCGGGAAGGTAAAAACAGCACTACAGATGTTGGCGATTATGCTCATGATTGTTACAGAGCCCTACACGACAATATCGATAGCAGGGATTGTTGCACTGTATCTAGCAGCAGCTTTAACTTTATGGTCTATGTATCAGTACCTTAGAGCTTCTTGGCCTGCTTTATCTGAACAGATGTAAGTGGTTAATAATTAAGCAGATTTTTTTATAAAATATGTGTTGACTTATAATCGGGGCTCTCTATAATACGCACCACATTGTTACAGCAGAGCGGGAATAGCTCAGTGGTAGAGCACAACCTTGCCAAGGTTGGGGTCGCGAGTTCGAACCTCGTTTCCCGCTCCAAATTCTAAAGTAACAATATTGAGGCGCGGTGGCAGAGTGGTCATGCAGCGGACTGCAACTCCGTGTACGCCGGTTCGATTCCGACCCGCGCCTCCATCCTTGCCCGGGTGGTGAAATTGGTAGACACAGGAGACTTAAAATCTCCCGCTCGCAAGAGTGTACCGGTTCGAGTCCGGTCCCGGGCACCACTTGTGGTAATAAATCTCTAGATCCTCTTTCTGCTTTTTACATTCCCTAGGTTCTGTCTCTCCTGTTTTTATCGCTCTTGTTGCATACCTGTCGGCATTTACTTTGACCTTATTTCATAGTGTCATGTCGTCATGCTGCCTAAACTTGTTCATTTTTCATGTTGCTAGGGCTGCATTCTATCTGTGTGATTTATATGGTCTTTTTAGTTCTGTTTGAAATCATTGTTATAGTCTCCTCAATTATGGGCTTTAGTTATCTTGAATTGTTTAAATATGGGTCTATTATTGCTGATGTTAAGTGAATAACCTTGTTAAAGATAAGGTTTGTTGTTTTTGCTTAAGAGCATTGGGCAATCAATAAGGCAGTCGTTGCTATAATTAAACGATGTCGAGGGATATAAACAACGCGCAGGAAAGGGAGTTCAGAGATATTATGACAGATCTTCCAAAAGGCATATTTATACTCGCTGTAGCTGGGGTGATTGGATATCAAGCAATCAAGGCGCTTGATATGGATTATCTTGCTCAATCACCGAGTTCACCTGTAGCAACAAGCAATACTTCGAAGAGCTCTCTGAGTGACGCCCAAAAAGTAGAGGCTGTGTTGGCGGGGGCTGATCCTACTGATGTGTTTGAATCAACAGCGGCGGGTAAGAGCCTTTCTGTTGCTTGTGATAGTGGATTTATCGCTGGTGATATCAATAAAAACCGCTTTTCTAGAATTAGTTACGCATCAATTACTGAGAGAGGGATAACCTATATTCAGGTATCGCGTTATTCGCCAACCTATCTAGTTCAGGAGCATTATCAGGCTGTTACAGCTACAGAGGTGAGTAAGGTTCCTGACAGTATAAAAGCAGCGTTGCAGGCTAAGATAAGCAACCCTCAAGGTTGTAGCTCTCAGGATTTGTATCTCTCTCAGATAAATTATCTCAAGTAATAATCTACTAAGTTGTATTAGCTGGAAAAATAAAGCCCTTCACTCCGTGTGAGGGGCTTTGTTGTTTATGGGCTTTTAGTTGGAGATTTTGTGCATAAGTTGGGCGGTATCGAGCATTCTGTTTGAAAACCCCCATTCATTGTCATACCAGGCAAAAATTTTGATCGTATTTTGATGGGTCATGGTTTGCGTTGCGTCGAAAATGCAAGATTCGGGACGGTGATTGAAATCAATAGAGACGAGGGGCTTATCATTATAGGCAACAATTCCTTTGTAGCTTTGGTTTGATTCTGTTCGGATTAAGTTGTTTAGCTCGCTTGCTGTGCAGTGGTTTTTTAGAGTTGCGCTTAGGTCTACTAAAGATACATTTGAAGTTGGGACTCGCACAGCTATGCCTGAGAGCTTTCCTTCTAGTTCGGGTAAAACGAGTCCTACAGCAGTGGCAGCGCCAGTCTTGGTTGGAATCATGGAGCTGGCAGCTGATCTTGCTCTATACAAGTCGCCGCTAAAAGCATCCATTAAATGCTGGTCGTTGGTGTAGGCGTGTATGGTTGTCATTAAGCCTGATTCGATGCCGAAGTGGTGGTTGATGATCTTTGCTAGCGGTGCAAGGCAGTTTGTTGTGCATGATGCATTAGAGATTATTGTGTGGTTGGGCTGAATTGAGTCTTGGTTGACGCCATAAACGATGCAGGCATCTGCATTTTTGGATGGTGCTGATATTAAGACTTTTTTGGCGCCGGCCTTTATGTGCTCAGATGCTGATGCTCTGTCGGTAAATAGTCCTGTGCATTCAAATACAATATCTATATCAAGTTGGTCCCAGGGTAGGGCGCTGATGTCTTTTTCTCTGAAGACCTTTATGGTATCTCCATTGACGATTAAGGAGTCGTTCTCGGCAAGAACATCGTATCTGAAACGACCGTGTATGCTGTCATATTGAGTTAGATGTGCATTTACCTGAGGGTCGCAAAGATCGTTGATGGCGATTATCTGCAAATTTTTACCTAGGTGAGATTCATAAAAGGCGCGTAGGATGTTTCTGCCTATTCTTCCATAACCGTTGATCGCTATTTTTGCCTTCATAGTACTTCCTTATCATGCAGTTAGGGTTACTTTCAGCGTAGCTCATCTGGCATTTACGGCAATATAAAAATTGAAAGAAGGTTATATAGGGTTATAATAATACGTATTATTTAATACATATTGAATATTATATGAAACACAATACGCAAGATTTGGTTAAAGAGGCTGCTGATAAGCTTTTGCGTGAAGGTGTAAAGCCGACGCAGCAAAATATCAGGGATCGTATTGGTACAGGTTCAATTACAACCATCAACAAAGCCTTAAACATTTGGTGGTCTGAGCTTGGGCTGCGGCTTGATGAGGTCGGGCGAACACCGAACCTTCCGGAACCAGTTGCTAATAGTGCTCATAAGCTTTGGCTGCAGGCGCTTGCTTATGCGAATAAGGAGCTTGATGCGCAGAGAAGTGCTTTAGAAAGCGAATTTGCTGAAAGATCGAGGCAGTTATCTAAGGCTTCTTCTGTTGATCATGGAGAGCTAAAGGAGCTAAGAGCGCAATGTCTTCGCTTATTACAAGATAATGAAAGGCTTTCTAATGAGAAGGGCGAGGGTCTTCTGAAGATTGCGGAGTGCGAAACGCAGCTTATCGAGAGTCAGTCGGAGATATCTAGACTAACTAGGGAGTTGAAGCAGGCAGAGATAATGTCTGAGGGAAGTTCTAATATTGATCAATACATTGAGGTCCAAGTCGAGAATCGTACGCTTCAGGAAGAGAATAAAAGGCTGAATAGGGCTGTTGATACTCTTGCTAGCGAGAAGGCCGAGTTGCAGCTAGAGGTCATAAAATTAAAGCAACTACTATCGGGTTCTTAAAATCCTAAAGTAGTGATGCTATATATTATTAACGATGTTAATCTTCACTAAGCTTTGTGCGAAATTGATTCATAGCTTGGCGGCTATATCTCTAATAAAATAACGCTCACTACTGGCGAACTAATTTCTATCTATTTATAGGTAACAATCTGAAATGGATATAGTTTTAACAGAATTGGCACAAGATCAAGAAATTATTGATGCTTTGCATCAGTGTGGACTTGATGATGCTGTGTGCTGTAATAGTGAGCAAGACTTCAAGCAAGCTAAAGCTCTTCTTCTTAAAGTAAAGCTAAAGAATGTAACAATCCAGCTTCTTGATGATGATGGCTATGCTATTAAGCAGGTAACAAGTAAGCCCAAAGATCCAAGAATAGCACGCGAACAACTTAATGGCCGGCAAGTGGCAGTTGTTAAGGCGCTAGAAAAGGTCCTTAGGCATTGCAAGAAAGAAGGCGTACAGCTTGTAGGTTATAGTGATGAGCTAGTTGCTCTGCCTGCCCATATTCCAGTTGAAGAAATATCGAATGCTGGAGCTATGGATATTGAAAGTTTTGATGTATATAAAGGTGCTGATGCAATAGCGCCTTCAAGCGATATATAGAATAATAAATTCATACAAATCAGATGATTAGGCTGAAGAATTAAGCTGAATTATCTATTGGCAGCCTTATTATTAGGAAGCGAACATGTCGACCCCAATTAAAATTTTGCTTGTAGATGATCACCCTCTAGTTAGGGCTGGATTTCAGCGCCTACTGATATCTGATGAAAGCATTGAAATTGTTGGGGAGGCAGATAATGGACAATCAGCGTGCGAAATGTACACGCAGCACGAGCCTGATGTGGTCATTATGGACCTCAATATGCCAGCAGATTCAAATCCTGAGGATGCTACAGCTAATAACCTCAACGGTGGTCTCGAGGCTATTCGGCGTATTATATCGCGAGACCCAAAAGCCAAGGTGCTTGTATTGACGGCAATGGAGACGGATCCTTTTCCGGCTCACGTTGTTAATGCAGGGGCTAAAGGCTTTTTGACTAAAAGGTGCGCTCCTGATGAGCTTTTAGAGGCTGTTAAGGCGATTTATAAGGGTGAGGAGTACATTACCGAAGAGATACGCTCACGAATCAATGGAGACTCTTCTGGTGAATCATCTTTAGGCAGTCTTACGAAACGCGAGTTGCAGATATTTTCGTTGCTGGCTGAGGGTCGGACGGTAGCTATAGTCGCTGAAGAGATGTTTTTGAGCCCTAAAACCATTCATGCTCACCGCACAAACATCTTCAGAAAATTAAAAATTAGCAACAATTCTGAGTTAGTTCACCTCGCAATTCGTCATAACATCGTCCAAGCTTAAGGTAACTCTCTTAAAAGAGGTTGCCGATATGAGCGTACTGGACTTTACAGAGTTACACTTAGAAACCGAGTTTCTTTGGAATGAAATTTCTGTAGGCGATAGCGTAATGCTTGATGCTGATCTATACGAATCCAATAGCTGTAAACTCCATAAGTACCAGCCTTATGAAGTTCTGGCTAAAATGCACTGTATGGCGCCAGAGCCATCTGTATTAATCGTCGAGTCTGATGTGACTGGCGAGTTCATAAATCTTCATCCAGCGCTATTGTGTAGCTACCAATCAGCAGAAACGCCTGTTACGCATTCGTAATTTTCTTTTCTTATTTTCATTTTGTATTTCTGCTTTAGTGTTTGTTTAGGGTGTTTTTTCTCTAGCCGGGGCTGGGTGCTAATCACTGCAAATGGCTGGGCTTAAGGTGTTCCTATTAGGGCTATATGTCGTTAGATTTCTATTATGTTTCAGGCATTAAAAGCTGTTTTTATTAATTCATAAGCAAGTGCTTGCAAGGCTTATAGGTGTTGTTATCTTTGAATATCCTATTTCGCATAATATATATTATGTTAAATAGAGTGTTTGTATATGTAACTATGGCTATCGCCTACTTTGTGTAGATACATATTGAGCATATAACCTTATATGCGGAGTTAAAATTATCGTGCGGAGAGCGTTGCTAATTTTAGTTTTGTGGGTAAAGTGTCGAAAAGATCAACGTAGCGCACGCTGTTCTATATCATCCTTCATAGGGATTCTTATGAATCGTTCTGCATTCCGTCTCAGAAGTCAGAATCCATCTCTTTGATTTCGATATGCTGCTTTGTTTGCTTTCCTAGGCTGTAGTCATAAATGTACTTGGCCAATTGCTCACCATTGATCAAAACCAAATTGGTAGACCCATTAAACCATCAGCATTAGCAATTGCACCTGAGTTGTATGAGGATGTTGTCATGAAGACTTCCTTGTTGGATTGGGCAGCTGCTAGTGCACCTACAAACTTCTGAACCTCTTTACGTCCTACGGTGTTTGCTTCTGGCATAGCGTTTTACCTGGATATGAATCTTCCCTAAGGCAAGGACGTCTTCTTTAATGATTCCGTCTATACCACCCACAGCATCTATGATTTGGTCATAAATGGACTGGCGTATGCTCTCATACGCAGTATTAAGCATTTCTTGAGGTGTCTGATAGCTTCTGGGCAGAATCGCCTGATTCGAAATCTACGCCCTCCACTGCCTTTTTAGCCTTTTGATCATTTGCTATCAGTGAGACGACATAAAGCCATTCGAAATGGCTGAGATTGGATAATTTTGATTCCCTTTCACGATGTTCATAACCGTATCATAAGGGAAGTCGTACTCAATCAGCAGAACCAATGGATGGTTATGCATTGAGAAGAACCTATCGGCATCACTTCAAAAGATTCCCCAGTTCGGAAGCTCATGAGTATCGTCGTTATCCAGTAGCCCCAAAGCGCTACCTGATGCGGGAAATATTCTTTCCTTTAGCCAAACCTTGTAATAGATCTCGTATACGTTCGGGCGATGCGACCCCTTGTTCAAAGTGTACTCTTTTACCGCTTCTGCTGAAGAACAGCAGGCTGACATGGGGTACATTATGCTGCAGTGCAAATTCCCGGCCTTTCTTTGATGCGATATTTGCCGTCTTAAACTGCACAGTTGAGGCAAAATCAGGAAGAACGCTATGGACATTATTCTTTAACTGGCGGCATAACGAGCAGTTAGGGTCATGGATCTGCACCACCGTTGGCTTACCATTACCGATAACCGACAGGTCATACTCCAGCTGCTTCTGCTGACTAAAAACAGTAATCGCGATGGCTAAAATTCCAAATATTGTCGATACGAATAGACCACGGCGTATAACTCGCTTCCAATTTAGTTTTCGCTTAACTGGATTCATTTTCTTTTGCGTTGACGTTTTTCCTGACTTTCTTTTCTTTGCCATCTTTACCTCTACTTACCGCGCAATTTCACAGCGACCGCCTAATCGACGGTCACCTTAATCGAGAAAGATCAGAAACTCAGATCTCCGCTCTTTCATCCGTTTCAAGGAAAGAATGATTCCAGTTAAGTACACCCTTTTTATCCCTATCCGTTGGTAACGCTTTGACCTTAAAGGCATTCAATAGTTCAGGTATAACAACCATGCTCTGGATATTCGAGATGCAAAACTGTATTTAGGGAATTTGGAGTCGAACAGCGTTTCTAATCGGTAGCTGTCCTTTTTACATGAAATGAAGGTAAAACCGAGGGTGGAAAGAAAGCTTTAAAGCCCTTTAAATTCCAGCCCTCAGTTCTGAGGAGTATCTATTGACTAGAGTGTTTTAAAATGGAATGTACTAATTTAACGCTTCCCCTTCATTGGGTTCATTTGCATCTAAAGGTGGCACGGGTGTTTGTAGTTCGTCGCTGTCTGAGCTCTTGGCAAGATCAATCATAAGTGAGAAGTTTTTCATAGATTGGAGATGGATGTAGATCATCTCCAGCTCGCCACTTTGCGCCAACTCAGATAGCGTATCACCAGGTAGCGCGTTTAATTTCGCACGGTTAATACCTAAAAAGCCTGTTAAAGACATCTGTTGGCCGGTATCCAATGCGACTTTGGCCTGCATCGGTTCAAATAGATCTAACTCTTTAAGTTTATTAGCAAAGGTTTGAGTACGCTTAAAGTGTGCTTGGTATTCTTCGACAAATGATAAAACACCGTTTAGGTATTGTGTTCTTTGCCCTTCAGCATCGAATAATCGTTCGCCAATTCCTTCCTGATTAAAGCCAGTAAAGCTTTCATCGATACATAGCATCAACGTTCCGCCGTCATCTGTGGTGGAAAACACAAATGGGTAGCGACGTACGAAGGCAGGGATATACTTAGCTTTCCAGTTCCCTTCATCATCAACAAACATATTTCGTTCATCTGATACACCTAATATGGCTACAGGAAGTACATCTGCGCCAGCTTGAGCGAAAACGATAGGGTATTCCTGAGCTGCATTTGGAAATTCCACAGCCATTAGGGGAACAGAGTTAGTTAGTTTGGCGTATTCGTAATTTTTACCAATTTTGACAGACCAATCGCGGTGTTTGGTACTGGATACAGGCACTGCATTTGTATAGAACAACAATTGCTTACTCACGACATTCCCTCCGTGATATTCATTTGTGAATGGTAACGGGCCATTAATAATCATCACAAACGGCAATAGTGAGTTTTAACGTTAGAAACGTCTATTTTTATGCCGTAGGGAACATCTGGTCATTATCGTTTTTTATGGCCCTCGATAACTATAGCCAAAGATAGCCTTTAGTCAGGTTATTTCCTTTTAATTATTGGTTATTCTTTGTGCTTATGTTCCCTTACAAATATTCTTAAAACTCAGCTAAAACAGCTCTATTCCGATGTATCAATAGCGGAGATAGCCTCGGTTTCGTTTGGATTGAATGTGATGTTGCATCTCACTCCGCTCGGAATAGTTAGTTCTGGGTTTGATAGTTCTAAGCGCACCCCAAAAGTATCGCTGGCAGGATCTACGATCTTATCTACCACGACCACTTCTGCAGGGTGAGCTTTTGCGCCTGGATATTCTGGAAGAACCGTGGCTTCCATTCCTACAGTGATTTTCCCGTAAAAGTCGACTGGGACGATCAGTTCAACATTCAGAGGGTCAACTTCAGCAACCTGTAGAATAGGACGGTTATCTACTGATTCCCCTAAAGAGATCTTTCTGTCCACGACGATCCCATTCAATGGGCTTCTAATAATTCTTCTGTCATAAAATTTTTGAGCCCTTTCAAGTTCAATCTCTGCTATAGCCTGTCTGTTTATAGCTTGCTTAAGTTGTAAGTTAGCTTTTGAATAATTAGTTCGCGCTTCATCCAATAATTGAGCTGAAATTGCTCTCTTTTTATGTAGCTCTTTGATTCTTGAGAGTTCTCTACTAGCGAAGTTTAGATCTGCTCTCCTTTCAGATACTTCGGCAGTAATGCTTGCTCTGGTTTTTGCTAGTTTAACTGTTACCTCTTCAATATCTGCGTCTAGTTTGGCGATCTCTTGACCCATAGTGATTAGATCACCCCGATCAACTAATAGCGCTTCAACTACACCCTGCTCCCTAGTACTCACATCGGCTAATGAATGAGGCTTAATGAGGCAATCGAAGCCTTCCAATTTATCATCTGCATATGAACTCGGTATTTGGCTTATAGCCAAGAGTATTCCCAAGTGGAGCAAGAGGCTTTTCATAAATTATCCTTATTCCTGTTGGCCGGAATATGACAACATATTCCCTAAATGTTCATCGATTCGTAGAAGCTCTTTTCTAACTTGCGCGTGTTTATACTCAGCGATCTTTTGTGAAATTAAGACGCTTATTTTTCTAAAGTAGCTTTTAGGGGATCCTGTATGTGAGTGTAGATTCCAGATCCATTTAGGGCTGAATTTAGTCACAATCTCATCTTCTAACGACAGGATATATTCGTAGCTTCCTGGATCGCCTTGTCTGGCAGCACGCCCAAATAACTGTCGGTCAATTCGACTGGCCTCATGTTGTTCTGTTGCAATGACATGCAGGCCGCCTAAATCTATTACGCCTTCTTCTAAATGGATATCTGTACCACGACCTGCCATATTGGTTGCAACGGTTACACGACCTTTCAAGCCTGCCTGGGCGATGATTTCTGCTTCATTCAGGTCCTGCCGTGCGTTCAGGACTTTGTGCGGTATCTCTAGCTCTTGTAATAACTCACTAAGATTTTCAGATGCTGCTACAGATCGTGTGCCTACCAAAACAGGTCTACCCTCAGTTCTCATCTGATGAATTTGAGTTAATATGGCGTTATTTTTAAGGTCATTATTTACGTACACTCGCCAGCCCATGTTTTTTCTGATCTGTGGCTTATTTGATGGAATGACCATAGTGCCCAAGCCGTACACAGCCCATAACTCACCGGTGATCTCTTTTGCAGTGCCGGTCATACCCGCTAAGTGCAGGTAGCGTCTAAAAAAGCGTTGGTAGCTTATGCGTGCCAATGTCTCTGGTTGTGATGTTATGGGGCAGCCTTCTTTGGCTTCAATCAGTTGATGAAGCCCTTGTTCCCATGAACGATCAGGCATTACACGACCTGTATATTCATCAATAATCAGAACTTTGCCGTCTTTCACCAGATAATGAGTGTCTTTGATAAAGTAATTTAAAGCGCTCAGTGCTTGCCTAACTAAATTTTCACGTCTTTTTTTACCTCTCCATAAGCCACCTAAGGTATCGCCAAAGCTATCAAGTTTGGCTTTTCCGTTCTTGGTAAGCTCAATGGCCCGTTCTTGATCTATGAGTTTAAAGTCTTCCGTAGGCTCCAGTTCGGCTGCCATTTCCAATGCTTGCTCGTAGATCTGTGACTCTTTGTGATTATCGGTTTGTTTCGAAATAATTAGGGGGGTTTTGGCTTCATCGATTAAGACGGAATCGGCTTCATCTACAATGGCGAAACATAACCCCCTTAGCAGAACATTACCCTGCTGTTTACCATCGTTGCAGAGATCATCCAATTCATACCTGAGGCGGCCGCTGTTATGGCCCATCACTATTCGATCCTTTAGATAATCGAATACTAATTGTTTATTCGTGCAGTAAGTGACATCACACAAATAAGCAGCACGGCGTTGCTCTGGTGTCATTCCTTCACTAATCAAACCAACGCTTAGGCCTAGGGCGTTATAAATGGGTCTCATCCATTCAGAATCCCTTTGCGCTAAATAATCATTAACCGTAATGATATGTACTGGAATTCCACTCAGGGCCGCTGTGCACGCAGGCAGTGTTGCTGTTAATGTTTTACCTTCACCGGTCTGCATTTCGGCTATCTTGCCTTTGATCATGGCCCAGCCACCCATGAGCTGGGTATTGAAATGCCGAAGTCCTAAGGTTCGTTCAGAAACCTCACGAATAAGGGCAAAGCAGTGAGCTATTGAATCATCAGTCAGCCCGCCTACGCTTAGAGATTCCTTTAGCTCTCTACATACATTTGCTAGATGATCATCGCTCATTGCCGTTAATGGATCTGAATGACAGTTTACTTGCGTGATAAAACTATCGAAGCGTTTCTCTTTTAACTCAGGAACAAGCTGGCGCAAGCTCCCTTCTATTTGCGAAGCAATACGGTCTAGCCTGCTGTTTTGGCAGGTAACCTTTTGTGGGTAATGTCCCAGAATCACGCCAGGACGTAGAGAGGCACTAGATTTCAAAACGACTCAACAGCAACTGTTTGAGTTGTCTATACCATTGAAAAGCCAATGGCTCGTAACCGTGATCAAATCGCACATTCACACGACCTCCTATATTTCCTATCTCTTCAATATCTGGGAGAAGCAGATCAAATTGGAATAACCGTTCCAGTGTAGTTAAACCATCTGGGTCACTGAGATCGACAGGAAACTTACCTCCACCAGTGCTACCTAACGCTTTAGAAGGTAATTTGAAAATTCCTCCTGGTACCTCTCTCTCTATCTGTGCTTCTTGCGGAAGTTTGTCTGCACTCTCAATCCATGCATCTACTTTTTCAGTTCTATTCCTTACTAGTCCGATTTGATTCTGACTGACAACAGTGCGGATGCGTGTGGTAGTAGGTTCGAGTACGTAACCAATAATATCGCCACGGTTCATAAATCGTCCGGGCAAGTCGATCGCAGAAGGAACAATAAATAAACCTGCCGCGCCACTGTATACGGTGAGGGACTCAAGTTGTTCTGCAATTCTGGTTTGCTCTGCCTCAAGGCTTTCAATCTCTTTCCTAATAACTAGCGCTTGAGAGCGATAGGAAAACTGTAACTGTACTAAACGTGCTTCTAACTCCCTTCTTTGTGCTTTAAGAAGCGCCGATTGAGCTTCAAGAAAAGGATCATGAGATTGAATTAAGGGCTGTCCCTCTTGGACTATCGTATTTTGGTGAACCAAAAGTTCTTCAACAAAACCATCCACTTGCATTCGGACATGGGACTTTTCCGGTAGCCAGATAACACCCTCTGCAAGGGTTTTAGAAGGTGCTGGAATAACAAATAGCATGATAAACAAACTGGCTAGCCCGACAGCTGAATAAGTAATAGCTTTGGATCGTTTATGCTTGAGTCGAGAGTGAGTAAACAGAAAATCTAGCATCTTGAATAAAGGCAGAACCAGCTGGGTAGTTATCGCCCAGATAGCCAATAACACACCGATGAAGAATAGTTCGCCCGCTATAAATAGGATAATGACGAACATAATAAACATGCGATAAACGAAAGAAGCGACCCCGTAGAAGATTAACCACCCTTTTTCACCGCGTTCTGCTGGTGAGTGCTGATCAGTAACTGAAAAAAGGTAACGTTGAGTTAAGTAAGCCAGATATTTTTTAGAACGGGTTGCCAGATTAGGAATTTCTATGAGGTCTGACATGATGTAATAGCCATCAAACCGCAGTAATGGATTACCGTTAAAGAACAGGGTCGAAACACCGCCTATGAGCATAACATTGAATGCAATGGCTCTAACGATTCCAGCTTCAACGTTTAACCAGACAAACATAGCGATAGACGCTAAAAATAGCTCAACCATTATACCTGCGGCACTGACCACGACGCGTTTATGCCTTTCTGGGAATGCAGTCGCGGAGGATGCCTCAACGTAAGGTATAGGCATTAAAACCAGCAGCATTATACCCATCTCATGGACTTCGCCGCCCCACACCTTTACTGCGTAAGCATGCCCCAGTTCGTGTAAGGCCTTAACTAATGGGTAGATCAGCCAAAGTAAAAATAGATTGTTATAAGTAATGGCTTGGTCGATAGCATTTTCAGTTAGATCTGACCAATGAATACCTGCTTGGACAGCACCTGCGATAATTACGCTTAGCCAGATGAATAAACCGCCAAGACCAAACAAAGGTTTGGCTAAGAGCAGTGTTCTGGCTAAAAAGTTATCTGGGTCCCATAAAGGAAAGCGAAGCGCTAAAGGCGACATGAGTCTTTGCTTCCATTTAACCTTTTCGTGACGTTGGTGCCGATTAAATAACTCTTCGCTGTCTGGTATTACGTCAGTTTGGAGGACATTGGCGGTATGCAGCTGACTGAGAAACTGCATCGTTTCATCTTGTGTAGGTGCGTCGTCACCGAGTTGTTTAGCTACTAGGTGCCAGATCTGGTCTACAGTGCGCTCCCCATCCATTAAACCAATAAAATGGTAGGCTGCTGGAGTAAAACGATGGTACTGTCCTGACGAAGGCTCTTTGACGATGTACCAAATCTGACCTCGGTACTCATGTCGATTGATTTGAGTGTGGCTACGAATATGTGGTTTCAGTTCTGCTACGCGGTACCACATTGAACTGTATAGATTGTCAGCCATAGTCTTCTCCTCCTACGGCCACCAAGACCAAATTGTAAACCTTACCCATTCTGTAAACTCGTGGGTCCAGATCCAGATTAGTTTACGCTGCTCTATATTTACTTTGCCGACGCCCTCCATGCCGGGTCTTAATCTTTCTATTCCGCCATCTATATAGGCTTCCACTCGGAAATAGTTACGCCCATCCTCTGCAATAGCTACGGGGGTTTTCTTAACGATTACCATATCCAAGAGCTGGTTTGGCATACTTGCTAGTTTTAATGAGCCTAACTGCCCCTCTTCTACTTGAGAGTATTCACGTTCATCAACCTTTAAAATGACCCGATAGCTATTCAATGGCGCCAACTCGAATAACACTTGTCCTCTCTCAACAGGCGCACCTAGCATCTGACTCAGATCACCACTGACGATTACACCATCAAAGGGAGCTGTGACCGCTGTTCGATTTAGCTGGGTATCAATCAGTGCTATCTGACTATCCGCTTGATCTTTTTGGGCGCGGAGGATGCGCATCTGTGCACGATCGCCATTGGCGAGGGCTTCTACATATTCACGCTGTCTCTGTTGTTTTTGATTGTTCCATTTAACGCGTTCTAATTTGAGATCTTTATCTTCCATGGCAAACAGAAGATCCCCTTTATTCACGATATCGCCTGCCCTGATATCGGATTTAGAAATGTAACCCGTAAATTTAGCGGTGATCGCGCGTTGAATAGAACCCTCTAGACTGGCATTGGCAGATACCCGGTACGTCCCATCGGCTATGCTGAGGAACACAGCTAGGAAAATTGTAGAAATAAGGGCGAGTTTTAAACCGGTATGTCCTTCACGCACAAAAAGCGGCAATGTATCAGTCAGCGAGTCCCACATCTTACTGCCAATCCAGCGATCATCTCTTCTGCGTGCATCTAATACAGGGCCGACGAGCAGCGCAACATACCGACAGAAATCGATCTCATCTTCTGTGAAACTCTGGCCTTTTGCTCTGGCCAATGTAAGTCCGCCAATCGGGTCACCCGCATTCCCCATCGGAATCGTACAGATATGGCCGACACTATCTTGCCTTGCGAGGTCTTCATGAGATCTGAGTGCCCGTGGTGCGGTATCGGAAGGCGCGGGATAGACCAACAATGCTTGTTGATCGAGTGCTTCATCCATCGCTCTTGCGATTAGGCGCATTAAATTGTTTTTTTCTTCAAATTCCGCACTGTGCGAAAACGCACTTAATTGGATGTGTTGGCCTTTTAAAAAGCCTATCCCTACCCATTCACAATCCATACAGGAGGTTAGTTCAGTCACAAAAGCGGTGGCTGCGGCATGGAAGCGCTTTGATTCTAAACTCACTGCTACTAACTCGAGAGCTAAAGCCAAACGAGTTTTAGATGTTAATGTAGTTTGTCTAACGAGTGTTTCTAGCCACGCGCATCCCCATTGAAGCTGACGCATAACTAGACTTAGTTGCCTTTGGTTTCGTTCGCTGACTTCGAGAGCAACAACTCCGCAGAGTTGTTCATCAACCAGTAAAGGGTAAGCAAGAGATGTGTGATGATGGGATGATTTGCTTGATCTGACTGAGCCCTTTCTTTCGCTCATAGCGAGCTCGGCCACGACTGTCATATCAAAACTAGCTTCGCTATCTTCTGGCCAATGAGCGATTGGCGTATATGGCCCTTCTTCTGGCTCGCCCATAACTACAACGCCAGCGTGTACCTCTTCGATCAACTGGCATTGCAGCGCAAGCCATGTCGATACGTAGGCTTCTCGCGAAGTTGTTTGCGTGAGCTTGGCCCAATAGTTGGGGTTTAGAAAGGTGTCAGAAACAGCAGATGTTTCTGAATTTTCTCGGCTACCATCCTCTGGTTGCTCTATTCGGTATTCGTCGGTTCCCACAATATAACCTTCCTAACATGGACTAAGCACACTGGTAGAGGTTAAGGGAGTTGAATGCCAACAGCTGATTTATGAAACATTATCAGCCCCCCTGAGACTAAACAGAGTGATTATCTATAATCCGTTTTTTTACCATCTGTTTAGTATTCCGTAAGGGAAGTATAGACGTGGATCTTACTGCTCTCAAAAAAACAAAGCCACCCATCTGTTATCTGTTTAAAAACAATCAGATGAGTGGCTTTTTTTATGTTGGGTGTTATTGACTATTTCTTACTGGATTTAGGTGCGATAGGTGTGTTTCCCCAACCAATCATAGGTTTACCCTGGTTGCGCTCTACCTCTTCTGGTAATTCTCTATCATCGAATAACCATTCTGATATAAAACCTGAATCTGCATTATCCGCTTCAGAAACATGATCTGCGCCTTCATTATTAGAGTCACTGAAATCAATATATGGCAGTTCTAGTTCATCATCGTGATTATCGGTCTGGGTGAATGATTGCCCAATTAGATCACCCGCGCTTGGAGCATTACCTTTAGTGAAAGCAATATCCCTAGCGGCGACAGTGCCTTCTGATTTGATCTGCTCGATACCTGGAACATTCTCAGCGGCCATCATGTTATTAAGTAATTGATGGCCACTTAAGGCAAGGTGTGCAACCTCAGTTCCATGCAGTTCATCTGCAGCCAGAATGGTTGTACGGAAGTCTTCGGATTCATCATGATTATCAGGGAGTAGACGAATACCGGTACTCAAATGCTCGGCCATCAATTCTGAATGTTCAGTTGTATCATGATCGAAGCCAAGTAGATGGCCGATTTCGTGAGAGACAACACTGAGTAGATCCATTGATTGGGCTGCTTCTTCATTACCAATGGCGCGTAATGAGCTATCAGATGTTTTAATGATGAATTCACTATCATCATCGGGAGTACTATCGATGAACCAGCCAAAGCCTGCCGCATTGATGTCGATCACAATGGTATTAGCCCCTTGAGCTTCACCGAGTGTATTGCCTTCTAGGTCTTCGATACGGACATCAATAGTTTGTAGTGTTTCAAGCTGTGCATTAGTGAGACTTCCAGTGTCTATCCAACGACTAATCGCTTCATCTACGATTGGCGTTAACTGCTCTTCGGTAACAATGTCTGCGTCGTCAATGGATTTTGGCGCACTGTGCTTAGCTTCCATTCTATTGTCATCATCCAAAATGGTGATCACAGCCTGATTATCAGGGAGTTCTATTCCGTTTGGATTACTGAAGTTAACAGTGAACGTCTCATCACTTTCCCTAGTTTTATCACTGTTAATTCGTAAGCTGATGGTGGCACTGGTTTGCCCTGCAGCGAATGTTAGTGTGCCAGAAGCTGCTTGATAGTCATTGTCAGCAAGTGTTGCGGTACCGTCTGCAGTGCTCCAGTTGACACTAACAGATTCAGTAGGCGCTGAAGTAAGGTTAACTGTTAGACTTACATTCTGATGTTTTTTACTGCCTTCAATTACTGATACGTCACTGACTGTTAATTCAGGCGTGCTGGTTGCTGGTTGATCGTCGTTTGTAATGGTAATCACCCCTGAACTATCACCAATTACAACGCCAGAAGCGTCGGATAGCTCTACAGTGAAGTATTCATCACTCTCTTCGTTAGTATCACCATAAACTTGAACCGTAATATCAGCACTGGTTTCACCGGCCAAGAAGGTTAGCGTTCCAGAGGTCGCTTGATAGTCTCCATCGCCTAATGTCGCGGTTCCATCTACGGTACTGTAATTGACGGTAACAGTTTCGGTTAGCGCTTCAGAAAGGCTGACCTTTAGGATCGCAGCAGTTGCGCCACTGTTCCCTTCTATTAGCTCGACGTCACTGATAGTGAGTTCTGGTTGAACTGGCTGTTCAAGCTCAGGGTCATCGGTGCGTACAACCACATCATCGAATGTAGTTTCGCCATTTTTACTGTACAGACCAAAGCGACCATCCAATACTTGGGCGTTGAATGCAAAGTCTACCCTGGCAATATCGTATTCAGATCCAGCTTCGCTAAGCGTTGCGGTGACTGTCAGGCCTTTGAATGAGAGATCGATATCATAATCATCGCCAGCTTGAAGATCGCCAGAAACTTCATAGCTATCATCAACGACCCAACCATTCGCTTCTGTGTGGTGACCTACAACCAGAGCATTACCATCTACATCCAGAGCGACAAATTTGAAATCATTCTCGCCGTAGTAATCGAAGATGATACCACCATTAGTTTCGGTATTTAGTGTTGCTGCTAGTTCTAGAACAGAAGAAACATCAAAACCGTTGCTGAGTCCGAGATCAACCAAGCTGATGACATGCTCATTAGTATCTGCAGTTCCTGTATAGGTGCCGTTAACGACGGTCCAGTTGGCTGGATCGACTGGTTCGAATGTTAAGTTATTGGTACCAGCATTAAATTCTTCAGTGACTTCGAATGTAATCTCTGGTGGTAACACCTGAACCGCCACATTATCGAATGTGCCCTTCGCATTATCAGAACCTACACCAACCAAACCATTGTTTAATCCGTATACAAAACCATCAGGATCAACTCTTGGATCAAAGGTATGAGTAAAGTACTCGCTGCCATTAACAACCAAGGTTGCGGTTGTGCCGTTGATTGCGAGGAGTAAGTTGTAGTTACGATCAGGTTTTACTTGTACCGGAGATTGAACATCTACAATCCAGCCATCCGCGGTACGGTGCCCCATTTCGAATTTGTCGTTAGAGACGTTGATACCAGCAAATTTGAAGTCTTCTGGGCCTTGATAATCAAAGATTAGATAAGCATTCGCTTTCCAGCCCCCTGTTGGCTTCTCGGTACTTACAGTGGCTGCTATTTCAAAGTAACTTGGTAGTGCATCATCGATATAGAAGACACTGACTGCATCACCACCGAGTGATTCGGCAGAAACACTCAAACTACCTGATTGCACCTCAAAACTACCACTATCAGTGAAGAAGCCTTGTGACTGGCTATTTAAACCGTCATTAAAGTCGGCACTTCGGAGTACATCACGACGGCCGCCTGGAATGTTGCCTGGTTGCGGATCAGTTGGACCGCCGGTCTGATCTTGCCATAGGCCGTGATCTTTCTGAGTGATTAGACCCATTTCTCCGTAAGGTTCAGCCTGTAGGTGCGCCACGTTACTATATCTGCTGGTGGAGTTTTGAGTGCCGACATCGGCTGTACGGGTGATATCCGCTCCATCACTTGCTGCTTGCGCCCACAGGAAGTCATACAAGTGCGGCGGAACTTGACGACTTACCGTAGCGATACCAAATGGCGCGAACGGTACAATATAGGAGTTATATTCGCCTACCCAATCGATTAAGCGATCACCACCGGTATTACCGATAAGAATATCGAGACCTGCACCACCAAAGACTCGATCTTCATAAACGATATGGGTATCAGGTGCATCATTCAGACCATTGGTTTGATCATAGCTTGTACCTGAACCGCCGGTTACATCATCGGCGTTCATAAGGTCATTACCCCAACCACCGTAGATATGGTCACGACCTGTACCGCCGACAATCCAGTCATTACCTAGATCACCAAATAGAACATCATCACCGTCGCTTTCATGATCTACTAGATCACCGATTGGTGTGCCATTTGGAGCGAACTCAATGTAACCGGCTTCTGTTGCACCTTCGTTATCCATTGCATTTAGGAAGTAATGTCTTAAACCATCAGGGCTTACAGCATCATCTTTCCAAACGCTGTCATCATGATTGAACAAGATTAGACGACGTGGATCGTATTCATCGTATAGATAGAATTCACCCAATCTGCTTTGTACAGGTTTAGGTGCATTCCATGGGTCTGTGTCATCACCGAACAACAAGATGTCATTAGGATTATAAGGTCGACTGAAATCAGTTCGGATTAGATAATCGATTTCAAGGTTATCATCGATCACAGGCGCGTAGGACTCAGGTAGCGCCTCAGCACCACTCATCGCATCATCACCTGCACCACCATGGATAAAGTCTTTTCCTAGACCACCGAAGATGATGTCATCCGCAAAGATTGGATTGAAGAATGGATCATCAATACCTGGAGCTAGATCAAAAGGGGTTAGATCGACTGATTTTTTCAATTCGAACTCAATGTTGATAGTTTCTGTCTGTACTTGTCCTGGTGTGTAGATGAATTCATTAAGTACGTCGCCCTGACTAGTACGCGTATCAGGATCTCGGTCTAGCAGCAGTTCTACACCGTAAAGGGTTTCTTCTCTGCCTTCTGTAGCGGTATTACGGCTGGTAAAGATGCGACCATCATCACCGAGAATACCATCGATACCTGTGCCACCGGAGATCCAATCAAATCCCCAGCCACCAATGATGTCGTCGTCATCGGCATCACCGAAGGCGATATCGTTACCGCCACCGAGGTAGATAAAGTCATCGCCAGTGCCACCATGGATCTCATCATTTCCACCAATATCCACTTTTGCGTAGATACTGGCATGAACTGAATCGCCAAACATTTCACGGTATGCAGGATCGCCTAGGTCTTCTAACTCGAATAGTTCAGGTTTGAAGTCAGCACCGCCAGGTGTGTAATCAAGTAGGCGCACACCGCGAACAATAATGCGTTCATCACCACGGTCTTCGCTGCCTTCAAAGTTCTGATCGTAAGCGTATTCTAGATAATCTTTTCCTTGGGTGTTTACATCAATTCCATCGACACCTACGAGCCTGATGATGTCGCCGTTATCACCCACAATAGTATCTGAATCACGGCTATGGCGACTTTCATTAGTGGTACCATCAGTCAGTTCAGTAAAGTCTCCATTCTCATCGATATTAAAGCCGTTGTTTCTATCGATTTGTGTGCCGGCTCCGCCGAAGATCATATCGCCTTTATCTGGACGGTGATCTGGAGTAACTAGGCTGAAGTGAGTTGAAGAACCACCAACAAGGTCATCTTGACCTAAGCCACCGAAGATAACGTCTTTACCGCCACCACCTTCGATATAATCTTCTCCGTCACTAGCAAGCTCTGTGCTAGCGATAACGGTGAGTGGGCCTACTGGGTCTTCCGCTCCCATTCTTTCTCTTGCAGCGCCAATATGGGCATCTGCAGCAACAGCACTATCGATAGAACCATCACCTTGGATAATATCGTGGCCGAGTTGACCGAAGATGGTGTCATGCCCTGCACCACCGGCAATATAATCATTACCGAAGCTACCGACGCCTTCTAATCCTGAATCGATGGCAAAGTTATGATATTCAGCGTAATCGATCTCATATTCAGCCCACCATTGTGGACCATTAGGATCACGGTAATCTCGAAGTAAGCCATCCGTTAATAAGCGGCCAGAGGATTCACCACTCAATGGTGTTTGACCCGCACCATCGCCGTAAGCATAGAGAGGATCGACTCCATCAGGAAGGTCACGGTCAGTACGAGCGTAAATCAAAGTGCCCGCAAGAGTCTGGAAGCGTGCATTAAGAATATCGTCCAGTAGATCTCCGTCGATCACTACGCCATCATCACCGGCCATACGGGTGAGGCTTACCATATCACCAAAGATCAGATCATCGCCCTCGCGACCATCAATCATGTCGTGACCAGAGCCACCAATTAGTACATCGGCAATGGATGTACCGTAGATAATGTCATCTGCGCCGTTTTGCGGTGACAGTGCGTTAATTTCTAGCACTGTATTTAGTTCAGTGGTCTGAATTTTCTGCAATAGCGGTAAAACACCTGCTGGTATTGGTACCAGTGCGTCCAGATCAGGTTCATTTGGGTCATGGACAAACTGTACAACCTCACCATGGTCACCAAATATAATATTCTGGCTATCAATAATTCCTGCATCTATGCCATCGACACGGCCATCACCTTGCAATGTGTCCTGACCTGCGATCAAGTTGTCACTGACAGGATATGGGATTTTTACAGGGGCAAAGGTTTGATCACTAGAACCAAGGTTTGGATTGATAGAAGGTGCAGGATTGTTATCGCTCGTTGTTATATCTAGGGCTCTGGTAAAGATGTTGACGTTAATACCACTGTCGCCGTAAATATGATCGACACCGCGCTGGCCCAAGATAGTATCGTTGCCCGAACCGCCTGCTAGATGATCACCTGCTTGGCTACCGATTATTAGATCGTTACCTGCACCACCGTAGGCAGTAAAGCCAACGGTTGGCATATCCTGATCAGAAACACCGGCAAATAGCTGCGAAGCATCGATGATATCGTGACCTGCAAAGTTGTAAGGGTTAGCGAGTGGGAATACCCATTCGTTATCCTCGTTCTGACCATCTGGTAAGTGTGGGAACATATCAAATGGTTTATCACCAAACTCTTGGCCTAGTCGATCGAACGAGTGTCCGGAATACCAAACACCGTCTTGGCTGGTATCACCGTAGATTACGAGAGGACTATCTGGACCTGCTCCACCGGAAACAATAAAGTGATCGCCGCCGATCTCTGAACCAACATCGGTTGTTATGTCTGTTCGAGTGATTGTGACGGTAGTGGATTCAAGCGCGCATTCATGAATCGCAGCGCCCTGGAGGTACATTTGATGAGTAGTGACACTTGCTACGGTGAAGCCCCCTGCTATGCCCTCTAAGTAAATAACCTGACCTGCTTCAAATCCATCATCAATCCAACTGCCACCATCTGAGCGTACTAGGCGATCTACGATTAATTCGACCTGTTCGACTCCGGTTACAGTTGTTTCAGCGACCGATAGATGTAGATTGATATCACTAATGGTACCGCCAGCAAATGATGCTCCCGATAGGATCATTGCTGAGCCCGTACCCCAAGTTGCGAATTGCTCGCCTGGGTTGAGGCTTTCATCTGCGTCAGCAAAACCTAAGACTTCGCGGGTTTCACCTTCACTTCCTACCTGAATTAACTGACCTATTGTATAGCCATCATCCTGCCAGCTACGGCCATCGAGGCGAGTTAAGATGTTATCGCCATCAACGGTTGTTGCGTCGTAGTCACCTATAGTTTCGACGAATAGGTTACCGCCACCATGAAGGGTTGTGAGGCTTCCGTGCGGGCCTTGCACCCAAATCAGCTCTTCACGGCTTTGCTCTGTTGCAAGCTCTTCACCGAGAAGTGTCATGTTGGAACCATCTATATCCAATACTCGGTATTGAACTGCCGAATCAAAGCCTCCTAGTGAGATCAGGTGACCTTCTAAGAAACCATTATCTTCCCAGTTTTGGCCGTCCTGTCGGGTAAGAACGCCACCTTCATTATTGCCTGCAACATCAAGCACGAGCGATTCGATCACCAAAGCATCAACTGCAGTTAGACGAATGTCACTTGTGCCATCGAATAGCGGTACTGGTGTGGCACCTGAAAGGACAAGGATCGAATTATCATTTGGATCTGTAATTTCAACCGTGCCAACGCCACCAGGTGCTGTAACTGTTTGAGACGCATCTAGCACTTCAACTACGGTCCAGCTACCGACATAACCATCAATAGTGACTTCTTGCCCAGGTAAGAAACCTTGTGCTTTCCAGTCATAACCCGCAAGGGTAATCGTGCCGCCGCCGTTGATTAGATCAGGCTCTGAGGTAAAGGCGTTTTCAGCAGAAACAAAGGCTGTTGGGTTAAGCGTACCGGTAACTTCTAAACGGTCATTACCTTCGCCGAGCATTAGATTGAATACTTCGATGCTGCTTTCGGAATCGTTGGTACCGAAGCCTTCGGATCCGAGATTGATCTTACCGAAGCTAATACCACCTGGAACAACGATATTTCCACCGCCTGAACCTTCACCGAAGGTTGGGCCACTGACTGGACCGAAATCAAGATCCTCTGCCATACCGAAACCTTGTAGAGTGGTTTCTGTCAGAATTCCGATTGTATCGGCTTGGCTGGAATCATTAAAGATGTTCAATACATCGATCTGCTGACTTTCTGGAGGCTGAGCACCAATCGCAATCAAGAAGTCGTCTGTTTCACCCGGTAGTTTGATACCGTTTGTGAGCGAGCGATCAGCACCTGTTGGTCCACCTTCAACCGCCAATGGGCCTCTGAGTTTAGATAGAAGATGGTTTGAAACTGGGAAGATTTTCACGCCTTCGCGTGTTGGTGGTACGGTGTAATCATCATCCGTTTGCAGCTCTACAGTTTGCATATTGTAGTAATCTGCATCAGTGAATGTTGCTAACGGTGCAATTCTTACAACGGTCACATTATCAGTTACACCATCGCCTAACCAAGTTGCGTCTAGGTCTGATTCAACGTCATCTATGGTCACGTGGATCAGTTGCAGCTTGCTATCCTGACCGTCGTTGTCGCCACGAATCAGCTGAACTTTGGCTTCTACATCAGCCTCGACACCATTGGTGTCACTGATACGCACCCACATGCCTTCTAAGAAGCCTTCGGATAACCAGCCTGCTTGCTCGCCTTCCAAGCCTCTATCTAAGAACTGGCCTGGGAAGAAGTCAAGATTGGTCTCTTCGCCAAAGCTTACCTCGCCAGAGTAGATAAAGGCTTCAGCGAGATCAGAAAGCACAATTGGGTCGGCTGATTCACCTGGAGTACCCCAGGTTCCTGTTGTAGTTAATGTAAGCGTTTGACCATCTTCAGAGACTGAGAGTACTTCATAATCGCCATCGTTAGCGCTGCCACCAATTCTGATGGACTGGCCGGCTACAGGGATTAAGTGACTAATAGCAGTGGCGTCGACGGAAGTACCATCTTCTGTCCATGCGCCCATCGCTGTAAGAGTAATGGTTGTTGCACTAACAGAGAGAATTTCATAATTACCGTTGTTGTTTGAGAAGCCCCCTGCACCTGTGGCATCAATAGCAATGGTTTGTCCTGCGGCAAAACCATCGGCAGCAAAGTCGCCTGCAGCTCTTGATAAGGTTAGGTTTGTTCCATCATCGCTAAAGGTAACAATATCGTTAAACAGCTCCTCAGCATCGAAGCTGGCACCGTAGAAGCCTTCATCAGCAAAGTTACCAAAGTCTGAGCCTGTGCCTCTTGTCAGTGTGAGATTGGTACCATCATTACCAAAGATGATATGACCATTAAAGATCTGATTAGCCTGCAATCCACCAATGGCTGCGTAATCTTCCGGTGTAATAGCTACTCCGTCGATTTCGATTACATCGGCTAAACCATCAGTGAGTACAGCAACTTGGACTTCGCCTGTAGGTGCACGGGTTAGGCGGAGTTCATAAGTATCGGTTTCACCGCTACCTGCTGGAATATCGCGGATTAATTGAGTTGAACCGCCGCTTTCGATCACTACAGCCCCTGAGGTTTCGTTATCGTAAACTTCAACATCAAGAAGCTGCAGTCCAGAACGTAAGTTCGGGAAGATGTAATCAGCATCGGTTGTGTCATCGTTACGTTCAAACTCTACGACAGCAAGCTGGAGATCTTCTCTGACGTAATCATCGCGTGCCTCAATGCCAATATTAATAGCATCATTCCAATCAGGGTCTACTACACCATCAACAAATGTGAAGGTTGCTTGACCAATAATTACGCGGTCATTGACTGCGTCATAGACAGGGTCGGTAAATAGCTCGAGGCGGCTATCAGCATCAGGATTGGTGAATTTGATTGCTTTATCGGCGAAATCATTCAGTACAATATCAACCACCACTTCACTGCCAGGTGCTGGTTGCATCGCTAGTTGTAGTCGAATTTGATCGTTAAGTTGAGTCGTTGCATCGCCTTCAACCACGATTGTTTGACCGTCTACCAAGCCGTTTTCATCGATCTCTGTAATCAGTACTCCCGGAGTATCGTTATCAAGCACAGTCACTTCGACATTGCGGACATCGGCCGCATCGTAGATATCAACGTTAGAGATCACAGAGTGCTGGATGACAACAACGCGATCACCTTCAGAGCGTTGGTCATCTGGTGCAAACATATAAACGGACTGTTCAAGGTTCCAGTTTGTGTGATCGAAGGTTAGTACGACCGCTCTGTTATCAACCTGAGTAAGTACACCATTGATCATCACAGAGCGTTGGAAATCAGCGTCAGTGACTAGTGCGCCTGGATCGGTAGTAGATAGCCAGATGCTATCGCCAAGGGCATCTACTAATGGATCTGGGTTAAGATCGTAAGGCTGTCCAGTTGAAGGATCGATTGTTCTCTCTTCTTGAGTAGAGCGAGCTGCGGATACTGTTACATAAACGACCTCACCGGCTGCTAGCTCTTCTGAGAGTCTTACGGTGTAGAAGTCACTGAATTGATCCGCTTCTAGAAGTTCTTCTCGAACGATGCTTTGACCGGAGCTTGTATCACCTGCAGCCTCTTCATTAATGACGACTAGACCTTCAAGTGCGGTAGATACGTTGTAGTCGAAGCCATCAACCACAAGACCGTTGTAGAGAGGATCGTCGGAAGATACTAGATGATCAACCGCACCGGAAACACCTTCAAGTTCGCGGGTTACAATATCTTCGACAACATCGCCGCCAACATTGATGGTGTCAGAGCCTAAGCCACCGATTACCCGGTAAGCGACACCAAATGCAGTGGATTGAACGAAGAACTCGTCATCGCCTTCAAGACCGTCAACTTCAACTACCTCAATAGTGGAGTAACGAACATTTAGGCCTGCACCGTAGATACCATCTTTGGTGATGGCTATGTCATCTGGGAATTCAGTACCGAGGATGACCAGTTTATCGAAGCCTGCACCGCCTTCTACAGAAACTGGTGCGTTAATGTTGTATCGCACCTCATCCTGACCGCCACCTGCTCTGATATCAGGCGCTTGAGCCACAGAGAAGCCTAATCCGATCTGAGGTGTGGCAACGCCCTCTTCATCCAGAACGATAACATCATCGGTTGGATCTTCAGTCAGTAGAAGATCAAGGAAGTTAATGCCACCATCCCCGTTAACATCAAAGACTGGATTGCCGCCGCCATCCGTTGGTAAAGCAGCTTCAAGTGCGACGCCATTGTCCAATTGAGCAAAGGTGATCACGCCATCTTGAAGATCTTGAAGAATCTGAGCACCGGCTTCAAGGTCAGCTTTATCTATGACACCGCTATTATCGAAGTCAAAGTCGACTGTAGCAGCTAATGCAAAGGCACGAACGATAAATAGATCATTATCATCATCGCCCTCTAAACGGAGTTCAGCTTGGTTAGAGTAGACGCGGAACTCATCGTTGCCGCTACCACCTTGTGCTACCAGTGGTGCTGTTGCGCCAGCAGATAACCAGCCTCTTGTAGTTGCGACTAAATCTGGGAATACATCTTGCTCGAGCAAGTTACCGTCAGCAGTATCACGTTGCGCACCGAAGATCTGGCCGATTTGGAATTGATCATCGCCAGCACCGCCGTCGATAGAGGTAATCACTGTAGTATCATCAACGAAGAAGGCATCATTACCGCCTCTGCCTTCAACCAGTAAGCGACCATTCAAACCGGTGTCATAGTTGATACGTTGAACTTCATCACTATCTTCGTTGTTTTGAATAACATCGCCGTATTCGGCTAGATTTCCGTGCAAGATGGCAACATATCCCGGACGATCTGTTGTTTCGTTTGGAAGGAAGGCTGCTGCACGCATCAAGAAGATATCGTCAGTCGCGTAAGCATCTCCATTTGTGTCAGAACCGCTATTAGGGCTATCGAAGCCAAAGATACTTAGCTCGTCTACGCCATCATTCTCAGCGCCTGTATCCAATACATTGATGACGTAATTACGTTCATCTTCACCGTTACTGCCCAGAGAGTGAACTTCGTAGTAATCAGTACCTGCCTGACCGTCGAGCGTTAACGTGTGCTCTGCATCAGATACAGTATTTGGTCCAGTGGTGGTTGAAGTGTCTTGTAAGAAGTAGACCACCATCCGGTCTTCGCCATCTGCGAATAGTGAATCTAGATCCGCACTACCGTGAACACGAGTCTTAGAACCAAGGAAAATATAGCCATTATCGCCCTGCTCAGTATCACCGCTAGCACCTGAGAGATCTCCGAATTGAATGTAATCCGAGTCAACGTTGCCCCAGATATTGGTGAGATAAACGGGTGCAGTAAAGGTTGGAATTGCTGTACCAACAGGATCACCGGAAGTAACATCCGCTCCGGCAATGATTCGGCCCCTTAGGGTCATGTTGGTACCATAAGTGGCATCAGCATTGTTATGATCACCGAAGATGTCGATAGTTTCTTTGGCTAGAATCTCACTATTTTGATGAAGATCGACATTGTCACCGACTAATAGAAGTACTGAGCCTCCTTCTGCAAAGATCTGGCCATTTAGAATGCTACGTGGTGCATCTGGATCTAAACCCGGTAAACGGCTGACACTTTCAGCAAAACGTGCAGTACCTGATTCTAGTAGGATCAGATGCTCATCTAAATCGGCAGATTCTCTCACCGTTAGACGAATATCACCTGTATAGGTATGGGCTAGAACAAGACTCAAATCGCCGTCTGTTTCAGTGAGGTAGATATTATCGGTTGCTTCTAGACCAACATCGTCTACGTTTGCAGCTGAGTCAATTCGGGAATTGATTTCCACATCATTGGAGCTACTACCGATATCAGAATCGGTGCCATTAGCGTCCAGATCAATTGTTTGACCTAGGATATTGGCTGCCGTATCACCTGCTCCGCCGTTTCTTGCATCTCTGATTGAGCCATCAGTTGTTCTGAGTGATACATTTTCGTCACTGTGAACTGTATCTAACTCTAGTGGACCCGTTAGTTCATCGATATAGATGCCGCCATTGAACGGCGCATTTATATCGAAGGCATTAAGCACGCCGTTACCGTTATTGCGATCAACATTGATCTCTAAGAAATCATCTTCTGTGCCTATTCCACCAAATAGTGGTGCTGGGGTTTCATCAGTGATTACACCGGAGTTGAGTGTAATATTTACGCCAGAAACATCGACTGTTGTAGCCGCACCTGAATCGGTATCGGCATCGATGATTCTTGCACCGGAATTTAGCGTGACATCATCTTCGGTCGAATGGATGTGGCCAACCAACATATCACCGATCAGCTCATCCGCAATGATTTCACCATTAGTGGTTAAGAATATCTGAGGTGTACCATCTGGCGGTGTACCACCACTCCAATCAACATCAGTATTGATTATGAAGTCGATTGTTGTATCAGGAGTGACATCAACAGTGACATTGGAGCCGTATGGTGCGCCGGTGATCGAAGTGGTTCGATAAGTTCGGTTTTCTGCTCCGGTATAGCCGTCATTACTATCAACATGGCCAATATCTATATCATCACCAGCGCGTACTTCCGTGAAGGTATAGACTGAATCCACTTCAGAGTGGCCTGTGCCATAGGTCTGGCGAACCCAGTTATATAGGGATTCTCCCTCAACATCTGGACTGAAGTGATCCCAGTAAATACCACTACGGCCGTCAGGATCGAACAGACCTGGAGGATCGTAAGTGCTGACATTTACACCATCGATAGGCGCCCAATCATCACCGGCTCTGGAGTCATTGATAATCACATCGACGTCATCGCCTGCGGTAATCCGGTGGATGGTTATATCGAGACTGTCGGTTTCGGCTGGGTCTTGAGAACGATCATGCAAGGTAATATCCAATACGGTGTCACTACCGGCATCTGCTTCGAGATGAATCTCTTCAAGTGCTGGAGTTACATCGTTACTGGTGGCATGGATAATTCTGACCAATTCCACCATTAATGGCGTGCGGCCATCACTGGCATTCTGATTACCTATATCGCCACTAGCATCGACATCAAGCGTATTGGTTCTGATTAAGCCTTCATCGAAAATAGCCGTTGGAAGTACGCCTTGTTGAACTACCAAATCACGTTCATCAACCCTGATATCCCCGCGTTGGTTCTCAATTACAGTATCACCGATAACATTATCAATGCCTCCTAAGAGCATGATATCGCTATCATTATTATTTCCAGCTATGCGGTTTCTGATTTCAACTAAGGTTCTAGGGTAAGTGATATCTAGATCGAATTCGAAGGTATCGCCTGGTGTTACTGGGTCTAAGGATACGTTGTTTACAGAAGCTGGATTAAAGCGGATATCGTCCACTTTAATATCTACGGCAGCCGATCCATCATGGGTATCTATATGGTTTATAACGAGGTCATATTCAGAATCATTGATGATTCTGACACTGTCCCAAGTACGCTGACTTTCTACTAATCCACTATTACCCCAGATAATGCCATCAGTTCCGTTCACGTGGTTGGCAAAGAAGGTTAATTTACCGGCTTCGTTGTAGATAATGTCGTCGAGGATAACTTGGTTATTTGCAGCGCTAAGTGTGTTGCCAACGACCTTGCCGGTATTGCTACCCAAGAACTCAATATTGGTCAAGCTAACAATGACACCGTTTTCATCGATAACCAGCTCTGGATTAGGTTCTCCGAGCAATACTACATGAGACTCCCAGAATATATGGCGATCAGGCGTACTATTAACCGTATCATTTGCTTCAATATCTACGCTTAATACATTGAAGCAAACTTCTAAATCATCGACACCGATACAAACCTCAAGGTCAGGTAGTAAACCGGTATCAGTTGTCGCATCAGCTGTTATCGTAGCAATATTTTCTGAGTTAACATTAATATCTTTAGCTTTTAAGAATGAACCATCACGACCACTAACGCGGGTTAAGCTATTGTAGGTAGAACTTGAGTTAGCGTGAACATCAACAGGAATCGGGTTGAAGACAGAGGCTATAGCACTGATAAAGTTAGCCAATCCATTGTTATAGTCATTGTATCTAGCGGTAGCATCGGCATGCATTTGGGTATTGTCATGACGTGCTTCAACAACGATATTGCTATTGCTGATAATTGAAGAGCCGTTATGTAGGATTGTTTCGACAAGATCCCAAGATTGGATATGCGCATCGGCGGTTGAATCGGCAACAGGATAAGCTTTGGTATCTGACTCTGTATAAACGTTTGCGGACCATTCTTTGACTAATCCGCCGTTATCGATAACTACATCCCCTGTAATGTTATCGATTTGGGTTTGACTGCCAGCGCGTGCAGCCACGGCGACATTATTTGCTTCAATGTCTGAATTACCCGTCAATATTACTTGATTGAGTACTGGATCAATTGCAGAGCCTATGGTGATTGATCCATCTGCATCAGCAAAGCCTGCTACAGCCGTAGCATCCGCGTTTGCGGTAACATCTGCATTTAAACCAGTACGAGATTCAACTAGTACAGTTCGGTTTGCCTTGATGGTCGCGTCAGAAGTTAGGATTACATCGTGATTAACGACAATGTCAGCATCAGCATCTGAATCAGTTACCAAACCAAATGAACCATCGGTTTCAGCAAGTGCTGTTAATGTTTGCATGCTGGTTGCGAGTATTTGAACATCACGCTGCGCGATGATAGAACCAGAACCTATATCAGTAAGGACATGACTATCAGATGTAACGGTTGCATCGGTGTTACCAATGACAATGCCTCCTGCAGCGTTATTTGTAGCTGTAGCATTTGCATTAGTATTTCCACTGGCCTCTATTACAACATCATGTCCACGGAGAATACTGGACTCGATTAATGCTTGAACTGTTGGATTAGATTGGGCAGTAGCATCAGTGTTACCCACAGAAACGAGCCCAATGCCAGTACCTGTAGAGTCAGCTTTAATATTGTTACCACTATGCGTTGCTCTTAGCGTGAGGTTATTACCTGATTCAACATAACCGTTACCAGTAATTACCTGAATAGTTGGGTTAGCAATAGCATATGTATCTAGTCCATCTATTGTGATGCCCGCCCCACTGGCTGAATCAGCTTCTGCTAAAGATACGGCATTGGACTGAGCTGTTAATGTAACGTTACCTGAAGCAGTAATATTGCCCGAGCCAAATTCAGCAATAACTGTTGGATTAACTCTTGTTGTTGCTACAGATGAACCAGCGGTGATCGCACCGAAATTAGCGGATGATACAACCGCGTTCGCGTTATCAGATGATGATGACTGAACAGTTACTGTGGATGCCCCTGCTACACCATAGGTTGTTGGTAGTCCGTCAATATCTAATCCAGCAACGGTAGTACCTACACTGCCAAGAAGTTTGGCAGAAGTATCGCCATAAATATTGGCAGTTGGACTAGAGCTTGAAACTGAAACCACACCCCCACTGAAAACACCCGCATTTGCTATGGCGTTATTTGTTGAGGTCGCGTTTACGTTAACAGATGAGCCAGGAATTGTTATTAAAGAACCAGAACCAATGATGGCTTCAGTATCCGCTGCATTTGTAATTTCTGCTATTGCATCGGTTTTGTTGCCTGCACCAAGTCCGACGGTCAATACATCTGCAGTTGCGAACGCATCATTATCAGAGGTAGCCGTTACAGAAAGTGAACTTGCATCAATAACATCTGCGTTCATCTCTGCTTTGGTACCACCGCCTACTTTTGCGGTTGGCACTGACAAGCCAACTGCAATTAAACCACCGCCCGCTGAATCAGAATTAGCGAAAGCATTATTGTTAGAGGTCGCTACAAATGTAATTGAGCCGTTAACATCCAGAACATTACTACCAGTACCGCCTGTCGCATTGACATCGGCTGCACTCGTTACTTCAGCATAAGCAGAAGCTGTTGTAACAGTAAATCCACCAAGCCCTGCAGTAACCACATCGACATCTGCCGTATTATCACCATCAGCCTTAACCAATAGCGAATTAGAAGTTACCGAACCATCCATATCAGCTATGACTGCACCGCCTACTTTTGCTGTCGCGCCAATAACAGATGCAGTAAACAATCCGCCGGCTAAAGAAACGGTGTTAGCAATTGCCTTGTTTTGTTGTCCTTGAAGAAGCGCTTCTACTTTTACTGCTCCAGTAGTCCATATAGTTGCTGTAGAACCTACTTTCGCTTCTACATCTGCATCACTAGTGATTATCGCAGTAGCTTGAGCACCATTGCCTCCAGCGAGGCTCAAGGAGCCCACCGTAACAGTTGCAAGAGCAATATTTTCACCTAATGCTTTAACATCAAGAGTAGATGCTGCACTACCGACAATATCACCATCAAACTGTGCTAAGACGCCTCCGCCTACGGTTGCAGATGGCAACATCACAGAAATTGAAATCACACCGACTGTAGCGCTATTAGCGACACCTTCTGCTTTGTTATAACCAGTGGCAATAACGTCGATATTGGCTGCTGGTACGGTCAATTGAGCGGTAGAACCGACAGTTGCTTCAACATCAGCATCAGAGGTGATCTCTGCAACTGAACTCGCACCTGCTCCGCTAAACAAACCTAAAGAGATGGTGAGCGCATCTGCATCCGCATAGTTATTACCGGTAGCGAGGACATTTAGCGTATTAGCATCGAAAACATCACCATCCATTTCGGCAATGACCGCGCCGCCAATACGGGCTGCTAATTCACCACCGGCTATAGAAACCAAACCACCAGAAGCAAGATCTGAACTGGAGATCGCATCGTTATCTCCGGTAGCTTTTACATTTAAAGCATTAGTTGTTGTAAGTGATGCGGTAGAGCCTACAGATGCTATGACATCAGCATCAGACGTAATCTCAGCTACAACACCACTACCGGCACCACCAAAGGCACCGAATCCGCCTGCTAATGTATGTGCTTCGGCAAGGTTACGACCCACCGCTTCGATTGTGATTGAAGAAGAACCAGTAATATCACCATCGACATCAGCGATAACTGCTCCACCGACATGCGCAGTGGCCAGCATGACTGAAACACCTGCCAATACACCAGCAGCTCCACCTGCAGCGGTTGCAGTTGCTCGGTTCATTGCGCCTTGCAAACGTGCATCAACGACAACCGCGCCTGTTGCTGCGATAGAAGCGGCTGAACCCATTCTCGCTTCTACGTCTGCATCTGCCGTGATACTAGAAATCGCTTGAGCACCCGCACCACCACCAAGTGATACACTGGCAACCGTAGTTGAAGCATCTGCGATGTTTTGACCGAGAGCTTTAACGTCTAAGGTAGCTAACGAGCCACCGGTAGTTTGACCATCAAATTGAGCTAACACGCCGCCGCCAACATGGGCTTCTGGAAGCATGACAGAGATAGAAATCACACCACCACTGCCGCCAACTGCCGTACCAACTGCATGATTATATCCTGTGGCTAGCACATCAATATTGGCATTAGGTGTATTGAACTGAGCGGAAGAACCAACTTTGGCTTGTACGTCTGCGTCAGAACTGATTTCCGCTATAGCGCTAGCTCCAGCTCCGCTAAAGAGACCAATGGATATGGCCAGAGCATCAGAGAGTGCAACATTATTACCCGTAGCTTGTACAAGCACCGTATTGGCGTCGTTAACATCACCATTCATCTCAGCGATGACTGCACCACCAACCCGAGCAGCCAATTCGCCGCCCGCAATAGAAACAGCACCACCCGAAGCTAAATCAGAGCTTGATATTGCATCGTTATCGCCAGTTGCTCTGACGGTTAAGGTGTTAGTGGTTGTTAACGATGCTGTTGAGCCGACAGATGCAATCACATCGGCAAACTCTGTAACCTCTGCAACTACACCACTACCTGCACCGCCGAAGCCACCAAAACCACCTGCCAAGGTATGTGCCTCTGCAAGATTGCGTCCTACAGCTTCGATCGTAATTGAAGATGAATTCGTGATATCGCCATCAACATCAGCGATAACAGCACCGCCGACCTCAGCAGTTGCTAGCATGATTGAAGCTGCGCCTAGAGCACCTGCAGCTCCACCTGCAGCGGTTGCAGTTGCTCGGTTCATTGCGCCTTGCAAGCGGGCATCAACGACAACCGTGCCTGTTGCTGCGATAGATGCGGCTGAACCCATGCTCGTTTCTACATCAGCATCTGCCGTGATACTAGCAATCGCTTGCGCACCTGCACCGCCACCCAGCGATACACTGGCTACCGTAGTTGATGCATCTGCGATATTTTGGCCAAGGGCTTTAATATCTAAGGTAGATATCGAGCCACCGGTAGTCTGACCATCAAATTGAGCTAACACGCCGCCGCCAACAATGGCTTCTGGAAGCATGACAGAGATGGAAATTACGCCACCACTGCCACCAACCGCAGTACCTACTGCATGATTGTAGCCTGTTGCGAGCACATCAATATTAGCGTTCGGTGTATTGAACTGAGCAGATGAGCCTACTTTGGCTTGTACGTCTGCGTCGGAAGTGATTTCTGCTTTGGCGCTTGCACCAGCTCCACTGAATAGACCGAGGGAGATGGCTAAAGCATCTGCCAAAGCAACATTGCTACCGTCGGCTTTAACCAGAACAGTGTTAGCATCATTCACATCGCCATTCATCTCTGCGATGACTGCACCACCTACTCGGGCAACTAATTCACCACCGGCAATTGAAACTGCACCGCCAGATGCTAGATCAGAACTGGATATAGCATCGTTATCTCCAGTTGCTCTGACGGTTAAGGTACTAGTGGTTGTTAACGATGCTGTTGAGCCAACCGATGCTATGACATCGGCAAACTCTGTAACCTCTGCAACTACACCACTACCGGCACCCGCAAAAGCACCAAAACCTCCGGCCAAGGTATGGGCTTCGGCTAGATTACGACCAACCGCTTCAATAGTGATTGAAGATGAACTTGTTACATCACCATCTACATCCGCAATAACTGCGCCACCGACCTCAGCGGTAGCCAACATTACAGAAACACCTGCTAATGCACCACCGACAGCACCAAGAGCCGTCGCCGTTGCAAGATTCATATTGCCTTGCAAACGTGCATCTACGACGACTGCACCAGTCGTTGCCACTGCGGCTGCCGAACCAATACGAGCTTCTACATCAGCATCGGAGCTGATTTCAGCGATAGCTTTAGCACCAGCACCCCCGAGTAATGAAATATTACCTACGGTGGTGTGAGCATTAGCCCAATTATCACCTAGGGCTTTAACATTAAGTAAAGACGCTGCCCCGCCAATAATGTCACCACTAAACTCAGCTAAAACACCGCCACCGACGATCGCCTCTGGGAGCATTACGTTGATCGATAGACCGCCAATACCACCGCCTACCGCGCTGGCTTGTGCCTCATTGCTACCAGTAGCTAAGACGTTGATCGCTGCACCGGGAACGGTAATCTGCGAAGTTGAGCCTACTTTAGCTTGGACATCTGCATCTGATGTGATTTCAGCGAATGCATCCGCACCAGAACCGCTTGCGATACCCACAGAGATCGCCAAAGCATCAGCTTTTGCATAGTTATCACCGGTGGCGATAACATCGACTGCAGTCGCATTGAAGAGATCGCCATTCAGTTCAGCAATAACAGCGCCTGCAACGGTTGCTCCTAATGCAGAGCCAGAAACGGCAACTGTACCGCCAGAGCCTGCATCGGAGTTACTGAGTGCGTCATCATCACCTGTCGCAGTCACTGAAACTGCTCCGGTGGTTGTAATGGAGGATGTAGAACCTATTCTGGAGACAACATCTGCTGTATCGCTAATTTCAGAAACTGTACCTGTACCGGATGCACCAAAGCCTGCACCGATAGCAACTGCCAATGTATCTGCTTGAGCTAGGTTTCTGCCTGAAGCGGTTACGGTGACAGAATCAGAAGCCAAAACGTCACCATTAAGTTCGGCTTTAACACCTCCTTCGACATAGGCTTCAGCTAGCATGACAGCTAAACCACCCAACTGTCCGCCTGCTCCGCCTAATGCTTTGGCGGTTGCGAGATTGTTGTTACCAATATGATGAGCATCCAACAGAATTTCATCGGCGGTAAGAGTTACATCGGCTCCGATCACGGCTTCAACATCGGCGGTTTCATTGATAATCGCGAGTACATCAGCGCCGGAACCGCCTATACCTACAACAGATAGTGATAATACCAAGGCTTCAGCTTCCGCCTTATTAGATGCGGTCGCAACAACATCAATATCACCTGCAATTACAATAACCTGACCGTCCATGCCCGCTAAGGTCCTGCCACCGACTTCTGCAGTTGGTAGTGATACATCAACCGCTAACACACCGAGAGTCAGTGCTGAACCTAAGGTATCTGATATGGCGGTTCGACTGGCTGTCGCATCAACGACTAGATCGCCACTACCGGTCACTGTAACTGTTGTTGGATTACCTAATGATAGTTCGCCCACTCGAGTGCCGATGAACGCTTCAGTATTACTAAGCACTTGTGAGGTGGCGCTGGTAACACCCACTGCGGCACCCGCGGCATCTAAAGCAATGGTTATCGTTTCAGAAGTAGCAACCTCTGTACTGGCAGCTGTAATAGAGATGTCTGAAGCGGTAACTAAACTGCTCTCACCAATGTAAGCAAGAGTATTACCTTGGATGATCGCTTCGGTGATGGTAACAGCGACAGTTATGCCAGTACCTAAACCAAAATTAAGAGGCGCTGCAGTGGCCATAAATGTTGAATTGGCATCAATATTTAGTGGCCCGCCGGTCAACACAACATTGGTGCTACCTAATGGAACCGTTCCTGCTCGTCCGCCGATATAAGCTTCAGTCGTCCGATCCACTGTGGCTGATACTATTGCTCCAGAACCTGCTCCACCAAGAGATAAAGCTACAGAAGTGACATCAGGTAAAGCACTGGCAATAGAATCAGCTGTTATATCCATTGCACTGGCGGTGACGGTCATTGCACCATCTGCATAAGCCCGAGTTGCACCACCAACACTGGCATTACCGTTAACAACGGAAACTCCGGCTGTTGTTGAAGCTGCAAGGCCAAAAGAAGTGGCATTAGCGATATGACTACTGTCTGCATCTATCTGAACCAAATTGCCTGCGGCAGTTAAAGTTGAATTCCGAGCATATGCTTCAACATCACTGTCGATATCCGTGATGGCCGAAGCACCTGCGCCCGCGAGGCCTCCGAGGGCGACGGAAACTGAAACAACTGAACTGTTGGCATCAATTTCTTGAGTCGCATCTGAATCGATCAGGATAGTACCAGCACCCAATGCGGTAACAGAGCTATCTTCTACTGCCGCTATCACGGTATTCGTAATGTAGTTCTCAGCCAGTGAAACACCAACGGAGGTACCTAATGCCCCCACCGATACGGCGAACGCAATAACATCGGCCTGAGCGTCGGAGATATCGTTAGCTGAGATAACGACATTACCTGCGGAAGTTATATTCGATCCATTGCTGACTCGTGAACTAACCATTGCATTCGAGGTGTTCCGTGCAAAGCCTCCAGCGCCTGCGCCTGCAAAGCCGATTGAGATTGAAACAGAGACCGCAACAGAGGCAACAAATGCATCCAGATCAGATTCAGATTGAGCTAGTAAGGTGACGGTTCCAGCTTCAGAGGTTACATCTGAGTTATCTATTTCTGCTCGGGTAATGCTGTTATTGGTATTTTCAGAAGTTGCTGCAGATACCCCTACAGCCACACCTACATAGGAACCGCTAACCGAGAGTGTTACCGCTGCTGCATCTGAAGTCACAAACAGATCATCGACAGCGGTAACAATCACATCGCCACCTGCCTCAATGAAATGAGATCCGCTTGCATCCTCAATATAGGATTCGACCAAGCCGTCGACGGTATTTTCGGTTACAGCCGCACTAATACCGGCCGCTAGTGAGAAGCTACCTGATACGGCTACAGTAACAGAGGCAGCAACACCTAAAACATCGACGTTTGCTTCAGATTCCGCCTCGACAGTTAAGCTGCCTCCGATATCAACCGAAGAGTTTTCGATGCCTGCCCGAACAGTGCCGCTATAGGTATTACTTGCAACAGAGGTAGACAAGCCAACTGATATAGCCACACCACCCGATGCACCCACTGCAACGCTAGCTGAAACAACATCTGTATCAATATTAGTGACATCTTTCGCGCGAACCGTTAGGTCCCCTGGCGCATTAAAAGTACTGTTATTGGTGATCAGCGATTCCGTAAGGTTTGCGGCATTCACTGTCGCAACTGCCACACCTACCGATGCAGAAAACGCAAACGCACTGCTTGCTGAAACACTAAGGGCTGCACCGACTGAGAATGTAGTTACATCGCTATCAGAACGGGCCGACAAAATAGTTGGAGCAGCAGACGTTAAGTCGATGTCAGAGCCTGAGATAATGGATTGAACAGATGTATCGAAATCGACAGTAGATACTGCAACGGCACCAGACAATGATACGGAAATATTTGCACTTGCAGCTACGCTCGCTGCTACAGCGACGGTCAAGGTATCTAAGAGTACTCGATCTTCTGCAGTCACGGAGAGCGTGCTCGCATCAATATCACTATCGATGACGCTAGCAGCAATCGTATTACTCATGTTGCTGGTCACTGAAGCACCGCTACCTGCTCCTGATAGAGAGAAGTTGCCGCTTGCAGTAACGGATAAAGCCGCTGAAATACCTTTTGTTGTGACAGTTGCCCTATCTCCTCCTAAGAAAGATTGGGCATTAACGGTGACATTATCCGCATCTATTGTAGAGCCTTGAATTGTGGCTAATAAATCATTGGTTACATTGACGGTTGCTAAGCTCACAGAGATCGATACGTCGATCGCTGCAGTTGATGATGCCGCAACCCCAATGGTGGCAGATACAACCAGCGTATCCACTTCACTAATATCTATTGCTTCAACTAAGACATCATCAGCAGAGGTTATGGTGGATGGGTTTATTACTGCTTCTGTGGTGCCACCAACGTTGGCAACGGATTCTACGACTGCGAAACTAACACCTACCGCTGCAGAAGAACCTGCGGCTAACGAAAGTGTTGCAGCAACAGCTTTGGTTTCTATATCAGTATCGTTAAATGCCAGTACTGAAACTGTATTAGGATCTGTGATCGCTGAACTTCTAATGCTCGCAGAGGTTACCGTGTTCGAATTTAGCGTCGCTAACGTAACCGAGCCAGATACAGTGACTGCAGCTGTACCACTAGCAGACGCTCCGATCGATGCTGCTACCGCTAAGGTGTCGATGGTGAGTTCATTGGTGGCCATCACTACTACATCAGTCGCATTATTAATGGTTGCAGTATCAATAGTGGCTTCGACAGTATTGGCTAGCGTATTGGTAACTGCACTACCAGAACCGGACGCCCCGACGCTAACGGTACCACCACCGCCAACCGAAACAGAGGCAGCTACCGCATTGGCATCTACTGAGCCATCTGCAAGCGCTGATACATCAACTGTGCCGTTGGCAGTAATAAGCGATCCATCATCAATTGCCGCTCTTAAGTTTGTATTGATGTCGTTATCCGCAATAGATACCGCAATTGCCGCTGATATTGCAGCACTACCGCCACTGCTAATGGCTAAACCGATTGAGGCAGCAACTACCGTAGAGGTAACAGAGGAGCTATCTTCAGCATGAACGCTTAAGCCGTTGGTGCTGGTAACAATACTGCTACTGATTCGAGCTGCCACAGTATTGTTCAGAGTATTCAAAGATGATGCGCCCGCACCTGCACCCGTGATCGCAATATCACCTGCAGCTAAAGATAAACTAGCTGCCACACCCGTAGAGAGAATCGACAGCTGCGTATCAGTACCAACTGTTATGCTGCCGCCATTCACTGTTGAGTTGATAATGCCTGATTCTGTTACGCCACTGAGACTATTGGTAGCTAATACAACTGACACACCTAGAGCAAAGGCTGCTGTGCTACCGACTGCGACTGAAGCTGATGCAGAAACCACCTCTGAATCTAGAGATGATGTATCTACCGCATCCACACTAACCGCACCTGTTGCATTTACAGTGCTATTTTCAATGACCGCTCTTGAAACACCGCTATGAATATTGTCTGCCGCTGCACCCGCGCCAGCGACTGTACCTGCCACATCACCCGAAGCACCAACAGTGACAGTAACTGCAACTGTGGTGACATTCATCTGTAACGATGAGGTGAGATCTATATCAAGAATGCCGCTACTAGTGACATCAGAATTAAGCACTCCTGCGGTCACTGCTGTACCCACATTGTTGAGGGCGACAGCTGCTGATGCATCTAAGCCAAAGGCGATTGAACCACTGGTTGCGGTAACACCTACACCAATCGATGTGCTAATTGCATCAATCAAACTACTGTTAGTAGCGCTAATAGTGACATTACTGGCATCAACAACCGCACTGTTTTGAATTACTGCTTCGACAGCGCCATTGACTGTATTAGTAACAACCGCAACAGTGACAGATGCTCCAACAGCGATATTACCGCTACTGGCATTTACACTTAAACTTGCTGCTAACCCTAAGGTTTCAATTGTTCCTGCTGAATCGGCATTGAGTATCAGATCCCCGCCAGTTGATAGACTGCTGTTATCGATTAACGCTCTGGTTTGTGTAGAAATGACATTATCTGCTGTAGCTACGGTGACATTTAAAGTGATGGCACCATCACTACTGCCTGTGACCGAAGCGCTTGCCGCAGCGACATCGGCATAGATCTCTGCTGCATTAGAGGCATCAATATCAGTATTGCCACCAATCGTTGCATCAGCACCATTTACTAATCCTGCCTCGATAATATTGCTGATGGTGTTCTGGCTGCCTGCGCCACTACCCGTTCCACTGAGTGAATAGGAACCACTAATGGTCACGCTGATGGCTGCTGATACTGCGACAGCGTCTATTGATGTATTGGATTCAGCATCTATATCCAATGCTGAAGCAGTGAGTATTGAGTTAGAAATTAGGGCTCTAGTTGTATTATTAATTTCATTGTTGGCATTAGTGGCTGTGATATTTAAGCCACCCGAACTGCCAGATCCACTGACAGCGGCATTGATGCTAGCTGCCACTATGTCGGCTGTAATAGATGAGTTATCGATAGCTGATAAAACGAGTGATCCAGCTAGATCTACAACTGAACCTCCCTCGATCATCGCTTCAACTGTACTGTCTATATCATTGAAAGCTAAGGAAACGTCTGCAGAGAAACTTGCGGATGTACCATTCGACGAAGAACTAATTCCTACCGATGCAGATACCGCTATGGCTTCAATACTCGCTTCTGAAAGCGCTGAAACCGTAGCGCCTGCAGAACTGCTGGTTAGGCTTATATCATTGATCGCAGCTCTGGCTGTATTGCTTATATCATTATCAGCCACAGCTACACCGATACTGCCAGATACAGAGGTATTATCAGAACTTATCGCCAAACTGAATGAAGCTGCCGCTGCATCAGCAACGATTAACGATTGATCCGTTGCTATAACTGATACAGGGCCAGCCACCGTAATTGTCGCGCCTGAGTCAGCTACATCTTCAATTTCTGCAATGGCACTATTGCTGATGGTATTAAAGGTTAAAGCACCGGTTGCAGCAGCACTGATAGCATTATTATCACTAGACTGTGTGACCGATAACGCAACACCAAAGGCCAGAGTATCTATTTCAGAAGCCGTTAAAGCTTCAACAGAAAGCGCACCACCTGCATTTACTGAAGTCGAAGACAGAATTGCCTCTGTAGAGACATCGATCTCATTCACCGCGACCGAAACACCTAAGCCGACCCCAGCCTGAGAACCGCTACCACTACCGACGCTGATCGATACGGCTGCTGAACCTGCTGTAGCAGTAACAATACTTGTATCAGACGCATACAGGCTGACATCACCCGTTGCCACGATACTGCTAGGGTTGATAACAGCGCTGATATCACCAGTAATAAAGTTACCGGATCCGGAACCTGCCAACGCTAATGCACTACCGTCATTAGCCAGTGCTCCTGCAATACCTAAGGTGAAAGCGTTGACTGTTGATGTGGAGGTTGCAGTAACATTAACGTTGTCACCTGTTGCATTAACATTAAGAAGTGCTGCTGTTGTATCTTTAGTGATAACGTTTTGCGCACCTGCGGCACCCGCTGCCGCTGCACCTAAATCACCGCCGCCTAGTGATAACGCTAAGGCACCTGCACCGGCATCGGCATTGATGTAACTGTTATCAGTAGCGGTAATACTTAGATCACCTGCACTCAACAATGATTGTGCTGCACCAGTGTTTGTAATACTTGCTTCGGTTGAAGCTAAAATGAAATTCCCTGAACCGGAGCCTGCTCCGGCTAAGGCATCCGAGTCATTAGCAACTGCTGCGGAACCTGCAATGGTTAATGCCTGAATGCTGGATGAGTTAGTGGCGCTGATATCTACACCACCGGTAGCGCTAACTGGAGTATCTGTAACAGTCGCTCTAATGGTTTGTGTAACATCATTGACCGCTACAGAGGCGCCCACTGCACCAGCTGTACTTCCGCTGTTGTCATAAGCAAAAGTGGCACCACCTGAATCTGCTCTAATATCTGAACTGTCTTCAGCATGCAGAGTTAAATTGCCATCGGTATCTACCGTGCCACTATCAATCTGAGCCAAGAATTCGGTATCAACGACATTAACTGTGACACTGCCTGCACCAGCGAACGTTATATCACTGGAATTGTTGTTATCGCTGTTACCTGTTTTGATTGCACCTGCGACTGCAATGGTGACCGTATCAAGGTTGGTAGCACCCGTTGCTGAAAGGGTTACGCCACCGGATTTCGACGTGAGATCATTACTGCCTAACGCCCGTGCCCAAACGCTATTATCGATTACATTGACCGATACTGAGCCTGTGACACTGGCATCGGCACCATTGGTAATCGCTAAACCACCAATGATGTTGGTGACGTTGGTTTCATTAGCACCACGAAGTAATATGCCTTGATTAGCGGCAGCACCGGTATTATCACCATTGATAGTGGCTCCAGTGCCTAATGTGGCATGGGTTTCACCGTCGAGTACTGCAACGCCGACAGACGCTGCGATACCAACATTGGTTCCGCCGTCATTGTCACCGTTCTCATTGCCGCCATTGTCCTGCCCTAATGATCCAGAGGCCGCAATAGCTAAGAGGGTTACATCCTCATAACTGGTTGCGGTCACAGATAACCCATAGGCTGTTTCTGTACCTTGATCGCCATTACTATCAAAGATGCCGTCTCTTACAGAAAGCCCAGCACCTTGGCCTAAAGATGTGACTTCGGCCCCCTCACCGATGACGGCATGGGTGCGATCAATATCGACCAAGACCCCAACCGAGATACCTACTGAAGAGCCACTCATAGATACCCCAAGGGTTCCTGCGTAGCTTTCAATGGCAGTGTGGCTGTTGGCCGCAATCATTGCTGAACCTGTCGTGTTAACAACTACATTGCCTGCTTCAGGTGTTTCAGCATCCGGATCTTTACCTAAAACCGCACGAGTATCAGTCAGATTGACCAAAACATTTAGGCCGCCAGCGCCTGAAGTACTATCACCTGCGCCTAAGTTAGCCGTTAATTGGAATATATCCTCAGTACCATCAGCTTCAACGATTAAATCGCCGCCAGTGGTTATGGATGTAGGTACTAGAGCATTATCGGACGCTTCTATTATCGCTTCAGTAGATTTGGTGATAACCGCTACGCCTAGGCCTATACCCACACCGGTAGCATCTTTACTGCCTGCCAGAGCACCAGCAAATGTTGAAAGTGTTGTATCGTCTGTTGCTCTTACAATCAGGTCGTTGCCGGAGCTCACTACCGCTCCGGCACCAATGCTCGCTTTAGTATTTAATACAAAGACATCGATGGCAGCAGATCCGGCACCTGCATCGCCACCAGAACCGATTGCAGCACCGGCAACTAATGTGGTGACATCAATGCCGGTTTCGTTAAGCACTGGGACAATGATTTCTAGAGGGCTGACAGACGCATCTGCGATGACTGACAGATCTCCAGCAGAATCTATAGAAGTACCATCGCCAACGGTTGCAAGAGTGGCATTTTCAACAACATTAACCCCGATCGCAGCACCAACACTGGTACCCTCATCGGATAAGGTTAGTGCGCCACCACCTGCTATATTCTGTAAACCGATATCTTGTCTTGCTTCAACGCTTAGATCGGTACCAGTCGTTGTAAGGCTCGCACCATCAGCGAGCGTAGCGCTAGTGTTGCTGATAATGACATTAACGCCTACAGAACCTGCCACGGCAGTATTATCATTCTCGCCTTTCTGAGTAGAACCGCTACCGGCCAGTGAGAGCAGTTTAAAGTCGTTACTTTCACCGTTTGGAGTGCCCGCCTCAATGCTGACAGATGCTGCGGTGATATCACTATTGCCGATAGAAGCATGAGTATCTAACAATCCGACATTTACAGTTACGGCAGCGCCTACTGTGGTTTTAGCATCATCAGCAAAAGCTGTGGCGATGGCTTGTGTATCTGCATCAGCATCGCTGGTTGCTTTGACGGTGAGATCACCACTGGCATCGATAACCACGCCATCGCTAATAGAGGCATTAACTTCAGGGGCAATGACAGTAGCGCCAATCGCTGCAGCTACACGTACAGTACCGCCTCGTGTTTGTTGTGATGCATCTTCACCCGTACCACCTTGACCACCCGGATTAGCGGTTTGTGATTCAGCGGTGGTAGTTGCTCCTTCAACCTGGTCACCTGCTGTAGGTGCAGAAACCGAAGTGCCGGCCCGACTATTGGCATAATCGGTTTGATTACTTGTTTCCTCATCTGAGGTATTACCGCCGTCTTCTTCAGACTTCGATCCTTCTGAGCTGGCTTTAGCCACGGTTGTCGCATCAATTTCTGATAGCGCTACCACTGAAACATTACCAACACCGGTGTTGACGCTTCTTGCAAGTAAAGCATCGGTATTGTCTTCTACCCAGCCCATCGCAAAGGAGATGCCCACGCCGGTTTCACCGCCATCAGTTTCTGCGTCAGCTTCTGTTTTTTGAGCCTCTAAGGTGGATGCGGAGATACTGAGATCACCTGCGACATTAAGAGCGTCGCCATTGGAATCAATCTGAGCCGATGTATCGTTGTTTGCTACACCTATAGCTACAGCGCCACCAAAAGCTATTCCATCGGAACCGGTTGCTTTAGAACCTGCTTTAGCGAGAGTCACCATGGTGTGATCACCCTCAGCAGAAACAGATAAATTGTCTGACTGGCTAATGTCGCCGCCTAATATACCGGCATCGGTATCATGTGCGCTGACATTCACAGCAACGGATAAGCCGCCACCGCTGCCACCTGAGGTAGGGTCTCCAGGTAGTGCACGCGCTTCATTGCTAGTACTAGATTCAGCTTTAACGGTGACATCGCCAGTTGCAGTAATGTCTGAACCATCACCTAGGGTTGCTGAAGTTGAGCCGCTGGCCTCATTTATCGCTACGGAACCGGCAACACCAATATCTCCACCACTCGCACCAGAGTTAGCTCGTGCTGATGAGGAGTGAGTTGATTCTGTAATTTGGTGAGAGCTGCCCGTACCTATACTAGTTAATTCTACGGCCTCACCTTTGAGAGCGTTTTCTTTGGTATCGGCAAGTTTGAGTCGGCCATTGCCTTCGATAATGGCATAGTAAGTATTGCCGTTAGTTAACCCACCAATATCGGTACCGCCACCATTGCTATAGACAATCTCATCGCCTGTATTAAGGCCCAACGTGTCTTGTAAGTGAATTTCGAAACGTTTTTCGTCTGGGTCAAAGTCGAGGTTATCTTTACCATCTCGCTCTAAACTATGATTATCCCCGCTACCCAAGGATGTTAGATCGATTGCTGTACCGGCATTTGCATCAGCTTCAGAAGCAGCCAGTTTAACTTTGCCATCACCTACATCGATTACGTAATACTTAGTTGTGCCACCATCATCGGTTAGGCCACCTATGCTGGTATCACCGCCGTTGCTATAGGTAACTTCATCCCCAGTCTCTAAATCATCGATATCCCCTACATAGATAGTGTTTGCATCAACATCAACACTGATCGGTTCTTTAGGGGTGATATCGACATCTCGATCAGCCATTTCTGCAGTGACATTCACACTAGATGCAGTAATATCGGCATACTCAATTAGAGAGCTATTACTGATATCGGAAGTGCTGAGTGCAACAGCGACACCTACGCTAGTACCGCCTTCATTTGTTGTAGCGCTACCATCGGCTTCCGATAGTGAATCAGCATTAGCGGAACTGTTTACATTGATATCGCCAGCTACGTTTATTGTGATTGGATCTAAAGAAGTGCCACCAACATAAGCGGAAGTTTGTGAATCACTAATATTGACCGAGATAGCTGCTGCAACGCTAATGGTACCTTCAGAGGTAGATGCATCTGGGCTATCGTTATCCCCGGTGCCTTCATCACTATTGCTGTCCGCAAAGCTGCGTTGTGAGGCAACCTGATCATTAACGCCGTTATCATCCCCGCTATTTTCTACGCCATCATCTTGTTCTGCACCGCTTGAGCTGGCTTTGGCTGTCGTTCTTGAGGCATTGTTGCCTCGTGCCATCAACATCATGGCTGCGCCTGCTGTCAAATCCCTAGCGATCATAACGGCAGTACTATCATTGGCTGATACTAAGGCTAAAGAAGCGCCGATTGCTGCATCAGAACCTTCAACATCACCTTCAGCGTCAGCTGTGGTTCTGCTGGTTTGTTCGGCGTTAAGAGTTAGATTCCCACTTATATCGAGTAATGAGCCTGCTTGGATATTTGCATCGGTATCATTGAAAGCTATGTTAAGCGCTACAACGGGAGTAATCGCTACACCACCTGCCGCACCTGCACGAGCAATAACCCATTGTTCATAAGTACCATCAGCATCGAGTGTTAGATCAGATGCGCCTGTAATACTGCCATCTAGAGCAAGTTCAGATAAGGTATCGTTATCACTGACATTCAAGGCGACTGATGCACCAATACCTACGCTTTCACCACCTGTATTTTCTAATGGCAGCGCCATAGCGGAATGCTCAGTGACTGATTCACTATTAAGACTGACAGCACTGTTATTCAGCATAGTAACGCTGCTATCCGCAGCGATTAGGGCGGAAGTCGTTACATCTACAAGGTTAATTGCTAACGAGCCTGCAACACCTACATCACCACCACTCGCGCCAGATGTAGAACGTGCTGTTGTACGATGAATCGATTCGGTTAACGTGTGATTATCACCGCTGCCAGATCCAGTCACCTCAATCGCATTACCTGCAAAAGCATCTTCTCGAGATTCAGCCAGCTGAATCTCATCACCAATAATCAGGTAATAGGTTTTACCGTCTGATAGCCCGGTAATATCACTGCCACCGCCATTGTGATAAGTCACTTCATCACCGGTAACATAGCCCTGTGGTACTTCAAATTTAAGCTCGTATTGAGGGTTGAAGGTGATATCTTCTTCACCCGCGCGTTCGAATGTGTGCTCGGTGCCACCGCCTAATGAGGTTAAGTCTATTGCAGTGCCATTATTGGCATCGGCTTCATTGAGCGCTAGCTTGTATTTACCATCACCGGCATCGATCAGATAATAAGTCGTGCCATCAGTTAGCCCACCAATTGCGCTACCGTCATCATCCTGCTGATAAGTAACTTCATCAGCGGTTTCTAAACCTTCTACGCCTTCGAGCAATATTGTGTCTGCTGCCAGATCGACCACAGTGCTAGAGCTGATATCACTGCTGCGTTCAGCCATTAGAGCATTTACAGTGAGTCCATCAGCACTTACAGTGGCTCCGGTGTCAACGATAGAACCATCACCAACCGATGATAAATTTAGGGTGTCTGATTTATTGATTGCAACGGCAGCACCAACACTTACACCACCATCTGTAGATGTCGCACTTGCATCAGCTATAGCGGCAGAGTCACTGTTAGCACGTGAAGTTACCGTTAAGGCGCCAGTTGATGAAACGACTGCACCATCGGCTATCAAAGCGGAGTAATTGGCTTCACCTAAATTGATTGAAATTGCAGCCGCAACACTGACACTACCATCTGATGTTGAAGCATCAGGTGTTTCTGAACTGTTGGTCGAACCAGAGTCGGTTCTACTGTCAGCTTGGGAATTTGCAAAGCCGAGTTGCTGAGCGTTTTGATCATCCACACCATCAGGATTTGAGCCATCGTCCTCTTCAGCTCCAGCAGCACTGGCTTCAGCATGAGTTCTGGAAGCTGTTGCGCCCTGAGCTAGCAACATCACCTGCCCGCCAGATGAGATAACATCACGCAAGATTTGTGCTTGAACGTCTTCTTCAGCAATGGTCAGCGCTAAAGATGCGCCAAGACCAACAGAATCACCTTTTGTATCACCTGCTGCATGGGTACTTGTCACGCTGGTATGATCAGCGGTTAAAGATAGATCGCCTGCTAGATTTAGTGTATTACTACCTGCTGAAATCTCAGCGATGGTCGAGTTACGAGCAATTGAGATCGCAACCACTGGAGTTAGTGCTGTACCGCCTGCTGCACCGCCAACCGCTTTTGTATCCATAAAGTAGGAGCCAGTAGCATTAGCGTCAATCGCTGCTACATTGCTCAACAGCGCATCTTCTACCGCTGCTCTGGTAACAATATCAGTGATGTTTACTGCGACAGATGCACCAAGGCCAGTGCCTTCACCACTGTTGCTATCACCATCATCGGTGTCATTACTATCGCCGTCGCCTTCCACATCAGCTTTAGCAAGAGCGTTAGATTTAACGGCCGTTAGTGCATTCAACGATAGATCGGTTGATCCCAGGTCAAGTGTTGCACCTGACTCAATCGTTGCTTCGACTCGCGCTGTAACAGCATTAACGGCTAATGATCCTGCAACACCAAGATCTCCGCCACCTGAGCCTGATTCGGCTGCAGCTTCAAAACTGTTATCAGCATCTAGGGTGGCATTCACTTCAATTGCATCGGCAGAATAGCTACCGGCACCATCTAGATAAGCAAGGCTATCAACGGTTGCGATATTTAAAGCAACCGCTATACCTACACCTGGTGCTGCTGCTCCAGTATTTGAGCCATCAGCTGTTGCTGTTACAGTGTCATTTGAGGTTGCATGAACATCGATATTGGCATCAGTAAGGCTGATATCTGTGGTGATACTGCCGCTAGTTTCTATGTAAGCTGCGGTTAGATTATCAACCAGTGTTAAAGCTAAGGCGCCAGCAAAATCGACATCACCCTCTGCTGTACTAGCTCTATCTGAATTATCACCGTCGTTGTTAGGGTCTTGAAGCGCCCTTTCTGTCTGGTTGCCGCCGCTGGTATTTTCCTCTGAACCACCTTGAGTTGAAGTTGCTTTGGTGTGCACTTGATTGGTGGTTGTCGCGCTAACGTTAACTTTTTCTGCTGTGCTTCCGAGTATTGAAGAGCTGCCGTCTATGTAAGCCTTAGTTTCAGTGAAAACTAAACCCATAGCTAAAGTGGCACCGGAATCACCGAGGGAACCATCAGTTTCACTGTTTACATCGATCTCCGTGCTGGCAAGAATATCGACATCACCACTGATATTAAGAGTGCTTGCGCCGGAAATATGTGCTTTAGCACTTGAATCTACAACAACAAGGGATATTGCTGCATCTGCTTCGCTATCGTTATCCCCTGCAGTCGCAGCATCGGTTTGGTCGCTGCTTACCGCGGTGGTCGCCTCAACCATCAAACTATTGGCTGTGATTGCTGTATCAAGAATATTAACTTCAGCACGTGCTCGGGCATAAACACCAACACCATCAATACCTGCACTTAAAAGATCTGCAGGTACAGCATTTACAGGCGAAGAAGCTTGGGCACGAAGAACAACAGCAGAGCCACTAACTACGGCTGATGAAAGGTCTATTTTTGCGTTAGGGTCTGAAAAATATAAACCGCTAAGGTCGATAGGAAGCTCAATATCTTCAACTGCATCCAATGGACCTGTAAATTCATCGTACAGATCCCCTACCGTTTCGATCGTACCTTCATCAGATGCGGTTGCTGTAAGCGTAATATCCCCTGCAGTAAGCGAACCTGTAACAATAATCTCTTCGGCATCTACGGTTAAATCTACACTGCCAAGATCGAGATTAGTTAACGTAATAGTATCGTTACCATCGCCACCATTGATGGTTAATGAATTGAGCGGTGCAAGGAACGTTGTATCCTCAAACGTAGTACCTGATAAGGTATATTCACCTAGAGCTAAACCATCACTTAACTGGGCATCGTAATCATCCCCAGCAGTCAGATCGAATATGACATCTGATAAGGTGCCAGTAGCCGTAATCGGTTCTAAGCCTACGTAAGTGATCAGGTTATCATCTAGAGCTACCGTACCTGAATCTGGCCCTGTCGGTGTGAATACGACATTTTCGTAGTCCCCCCCTTCAATCACTAAGCTATCGAACCCTCCATCACCGCCATCAATAACGCCGCTTAAGCTACCGTCAGGCAAAAAGGTGAAGGTATCTTCGTTATCAGCTGAACCTGTAAGATTTTCGACATTACTGAACTGAAGATTGCTATTTAACGTACCAGCATTAGATCCAGTGACCTGCCAATCACTATCAGCAGTTGGACCAACAAGTACATCATTACCTGCTCCACCTTCAAAGGTAATAACAATTCCAGGAGCATCAGATTGGTCAAAATCAATTTTAAGGCGGTCATCTAGATCTGAACCCGTAATGACGACATCGCCTACCTCACTGAGCAAACGTTCAGAGAGCAAAACAGGCGTATCACCGGAGGTATCATAAAGTTGTAAAATAGGAGGGGTAGCTAAGTCTTCAAATAACTTAAGAGTCAGATCACTTGCTGAATCTGGATCTGCGACAAAAGAAAGTGGGTCAGCCGATAATAATAATCGCGGTTCTACTGGCTCACACATAATTCTACCTACCACTTTAGAGGTAGGATTTTGGATAAAATGAGGCCGTTTTGTTTTGTCCCGCATTGGAGACTGATGGCGGAATAATCTACCACAGAAAGTACTGCACCTATCTTTCCAGCTCCGTCTGTTCCCCTGCGTTGATCTAGCACTTTGACCTGTGAACGGAAAAGCCATTTTCAACTCTCCATAATGTTAGGAAAGATCCATGATTGGACTTTCTTTTTATATGGCAAGATCTATACCACCCCATATAAATCAGAGAGTTAAGGGAACAACAGTCCCTTTTGTTTGATTTGCATTAGCGAACCAATTGGATCAAGTTGATTTTTGTTCCACAAACGAACACTTTAAATGACATTACAAGTTAACTATCTGTATTAATTGGTTATTTATTAAAGCAATAACTGTCTCATATTTAAGAATCTTTAATAGAAACGATAATCAAACAATTGTTTAAATCTTTTAAAGATTAATTGACAGTAAGTCATTTGGCATCAATGCTTATTTACGGAAGGAAATCATCGAGCAATATAATAAAACCAGTCTTAAGCCATGGCTTTTGGCCTATGGTGTAAGCTTTATGGGCTTTTCAATTTCGTCTTAAGTTGTTTTAGGTTTAAAGCTCGCTTAACTACAAGGAAGATAAGAGAACACAGGGCTGATTCTTATGGAAAAACAACTCGAAAGTGAATCTTATGTGGCTTCAGCGGTAAATCCAGCTATAGTCAGTCAACCAAATGACTCTCATGAAGGTAGCCATATTATTTACTTCAGGCCTAGAACTGAAGAAAACCATGACCTTCCAGATTTAGAAAATGTTCGCGTTCTAAATAACCATGTTCTCGCTGCAACAGATTCACAAAGCGCCAAGCAATTGATGGCTTCTAAGCGATTTCAACTGGGCATTGCTGCTTGTCACTTTCTCGACGATAAAGTACTACAAGAACTCAAAGATATATTCTCCTACGACGAAAATATTCTTTGGATTCTGCTTCTACCTAAGCCCTTTATAGATAACCCTCAAATCGCATCTTTAATTAGTCATTATTGTTTTGACTATCACACCTATCCTGTTGAAATTGAAAGGCTTGGTATCATTCTAGGTCATGCGTTAGGTATGACTAAACTAAGAAACAAAACACTCACATCGGCCTTCAAAAAAGACAACAATTTCCTTATTGGTGAAAGCCCTGTCTTTAAGGAAATTCTTCTTAAGTGCTCTAAAGCTGCAAGGGTTGAAGCACCTGCTTTGCTAATAGGTGAAAGCGGTACAGGTAAAGAGCTTTTTGCTAAGTACATCCACGAACATTCAAACCGAAACGACAAACCCTTTATTGCCGTCAACTGTGCTGCCCTGCCTGCCACTCTTATACAGTCAGAACTTTTCGGGCATGAGAAAGGTGCTTTTACAGGGGCTGATTCAAGGCGCATAGGCCGTTTTGAAGAAGCGCACGATAGCACCATATTCTTAGATGAAATTGGTGATTTGCCTTTAGACATGCAAGTTATTTTATTGCGTTTTCTAGAGACTAAAACGATTGAACGTCTAGGAAGCACCAAAACAATTCATGCCAATGCTCGGGTCATTGCAGCCACGCATGTCAATCTTGAAGAGGCTGTTAAAGAAGGACGATTTAGAGAAGATTTATATTACCGTCTAAATGTACTACCTCTAGATGTACCTAACCTTCAATCCAGAGGTTCAGAAGATATACAGCGAATAGCGAATTATTATTTAGAGCGATATACCAAAGAAAATGACTTAAAGAAAAAGAAATTTAGTTCAGCTGCTCTGAAGTTGATGGGCCAAAACCACTGGTCAGGTAACATCCGTGAACTAATAAATCGGGTATGTAATGCTGCAATAATGTCTGACAGCATGATTATTACGGCCAAAGATATGGGGCTAGATAGAAGAGAAGATGAACGCCGTCTCATGCCATTAGAAGAAGCTAAAAGTAGAGCTGAAAAAGCTGCAATTCTTAATGCATTAAGGCACGCTAACAATAACGTGACCGTTGCTGCATCTATATTAGAGACTTCACGTTCATCTTTATATCGGTTACTCGAAAAGCACCAGATATTAAATAACTAGGTTTTACTTACCAGGGTAAGACTTCACCGTTTGAATGCCAGAATGTGCCTGTGTTGTCGATATTAAGCTCATCAATACGCTGAGACAGTCTTTCCGCTGCCTGATCCGGTGTTATATCACCTACTCCACCAATCATTTCTGTTCCAACTAGTCCAGGGTGTAAGATCGCAACAGCAACACCCCGAGGCTGGAGATCTCGTGCTAAGGACATACCTGCGATATTCAGTGCTGCTTTCGACATGCGATAACCGTATCGCCCACCGCTAGTATTATCAGTGATAGATCCCATACGACTTGTAATTAGCGCTACTTTTGCTGAATTTGATAAATTATCTAGCAACGTCTCCGTTACCAATAAAGGCGCTAATGCATTTGTTTCAAATTGATCGCGAATGGTTTCGACATTCAAATTACCAAGAATCTCATTACGCAAAATACCTGCATTGTTAATCAGCAGATCAATTTTGATGCCCTTTAAAGCCGTTTTTAACTTCTCTAAACCATCATTCTTTGCAACATCTACAGCATCAATGACTTCAACACCCAACTGTTTCAGCTCAGGAGAACAGGTACGGCAAGTGGCAAAAACCTTATACCCCTTAGATTTGTATAACGCGGCAAAAGACAAACCTATACCGCGGCTAGCACCTGTAATAACGACTGTTTTTGACATAAAAAGACCCCTAAGAATAGATCTTGTACTACACGACGTAAGAATCATGTAATTAACTGAGGCAAGTAAACTACAACAGAATAATGAAGGATGTATACGTTATTCTCTGGGGTATAAATACTGATTTGCCAATCTATCGTATTCTCCATCTTTTTTTAGTCGGTCTAATACACTCTGCCATGCCGCGATCTCCTCATCAGGAGTCTGTCTTGAAAACGCGATATAGCCTTCACTTTGATATAAAACGATTGGCGTCTTTTTGATGATTTTTTCTGAAACGCCGCTGGTTTTGAAAACATTAGATACTTCGTGCAGTGAAACAGGTGTGTAATCGACTCGCCCTTCAGCAAGAAGCCTAAAACAACTGTTGTAGCTATTAGCCACTAAGATCAACACAGGAGTCTCAGCTTTTAGGATTCTCTCGTGCCTACTCCCCCGTAGCACACAGACTCTGACCTCTTCGGTAAATTCAAGATAAGAAGTAAGTTGCTTTGTATAGCGGGTATTTTTAAAGAACTGAACGCTGTCTGATTGTAATGGGCCAACCCATTTAAATTTGTTTTCTCGATCTTCATTCCGACTAATATTGAAGATTGCATAGTTAGGTCCTTGCTTTACAAGATCCACCCCTCTCAAAAACGGTACTTCTACTGGATTAAAAGGCTTTTTGCGTAAATCCGACATAGCTCTAACCAATTCAAGATTAAAAGCCCTTCGACCCGCATGTTCTATCCCTCTCAACTCCCCAGAGAAATCTCTAAAAACTGACTTTTTAAGGTTATGGGTAAGAAACTGAGTAGTATGAGACGAGACTTGAGATTCTGCATAGGTAGAGCTACAGATAATTAACAAATAGCATATAAAGCAGCCTAATCTCATCCAATTACTCCAAACTAAAATTTTAGTATGTGATTCACTAAATAGTTTAGACAAGAGTTAGTGGTTAAGAGCGGTAATAACCAATTGATTATCGTGAATATATAAAGCGCTTCGGTTAATATCGCTGTGAGCATAAATTAAGGAATAGATTATGGCGCAAGTTGGACCACTGATAGATACACTCAAACGAGAACTTAAAGCTCAAGGTAAAACCTACCTAGATGTCGCCGAAATTCTTGATTTAAGTGAAGCGTCAGTAAAGCGGCTTTTTGCTGAAAAAAACTTTACCCTCACTCGGCTAGAAGCTATATGCGACATGCTTAATATCGAGCTATCTGAGCTTGTACAGAAGATGAGTAAAGATCAGTGCCAACTGACTCAATTGACCAGAGACCAAGAAAAAGAGATCGCGAATGATCTGATTTTGTTATTGATAACAGTCAGCGTGATCAGTGGAATGACGTTCTCTGACATCCTTAATGCTTATGACATTCCAGAAACAGAATGTATTCAAAAACTAGCTAAGCTAGATCGCCTTAAGATTATCGATCTACTGCCCGGGAACCGCGTAAAGCTTTTAGTTGCCCCTAATTTCCATTGGCTACCTAATGGCCCAATTCAGCAGTTTTTCCAAGAAAAGGTCGAACAAGACTTCTTTAGCTCACGTTTTGATAAAGCCAATGAAAAGCTGATCGTGACTAATGCCATCCTGACCGATAGCTCCAACGCACGTCTGCAAAAGAAAATGGAGCGTCTCGCAGCAGAATTTAACGAATTAATGCAAGAAGATCATTCGGCGCCACAACAGAAAAAAAATGGTACGACCATGGTGCTAGCCATCCGCCAATGGCAATACTCGTTGTTTAAAAAGATCTCTAAATAGTATTGCAGGGCATTTCCTTACGGAGTTAAACCAAAGCACTGCCTTCACTGGTTACCGTTAGCTTCCCTTCTTCTGTGAAAGAGAGTTCAACTGACGGGTACTGTCGATTATCACCCAGCAGATAACTGTATTTGTCGATAATGGCTTCTATCTCTGCTTGTGAATTAGCATTATCCATCTCTTGCCTGAATGGCTCCAGCTCTTTGAAAGCCGCAAGGTGTGATGCTAAAGCATTAACAGTGCTTAGCTCTTTAGCGATAGCTGGTTCTTCTTTCAGGGCTTGTTTAAGCTCATCTGCATAAGGGTAATCAGCTGGCAAAACTATCTGCCCTTTACCGTCATAGTTTATCGATTCAGGTGCTTCTGGAATGTTGTGACGGGACAAAAAATCGGGGAACACTTTTGAAAGGTGATTCTGCAAAGCCCTCACGTTCTGCTCATTTGGCAGCAATAAGCCCTCAATATCGAAAATATCCCCTTCATGGGCAGGCTTTGCTTGGAAGTAAGTGTCTAAATCGTACTCTTTATCACCTTTTGCAGTGCTGAGAGTATAAACAGACTCAGATTCGTTTAGCTGTTTTGCTTCTTCCGTTAAGAACACTGTATTGCCGCTGACAGAGGCTGATCGGCCAGAGTTTGCCAGTGCTGCACTTTGTCCTGTGTGATTCTGATTTGTGCCAATTAAGCTAGAAGTCTGATAATTACTGGAGATATACATATATAACTGCGCCTATGTTAATCCATTAAAACAAGGAATCTATGTTCTGATTGGATAGTCAGCAATCTTCGGGCCAGTTCATAAATAGGTTGGTATTATATTTTGATACTCATAGCTGTTTAATTTAAAACCTATTTTAATTTCATTTTAACAATCGCCTAAACATCACAATCTTGCTCCCATCAATAGATGAGGAACAAGCGATGAAACACTCAACTCCTAACCTAAAACGCAGCAGCCTATTCACAGCGATAGCATTAGGCAGCGCTCTTTTGATGAGCCCATACAGTAATGCTGCAGGACTATTAAAACCGAGCAATGCAGGGTATGAAGAGCTAAAAATCAAAGAACACCATGTCGATGTTGTGATTGAAGATATGTACGCAACCACAACAGTTGAGCAAGTTTTTCATAACCCTAACGCGACTGATCTAGAAGCTATTTACTCCTTCCCGGTTCCAGATAAAGCGGCTGTAGGTGAATTTAGCTATTGGATTGATGGCCAACCTGTTACAGGTGAAGTCGTAGAGAAACAGCGTGCCCGACAGATCTACGAGCAGGAAAAACAAAAGGGAAATGAAACTGCGATCGTAGAGAAAGACCAATACAAAACGTTCGATATCTCTGTCTTTCCTGTAAAGGCTAATCAGGAAGTTAAAATCAAGTTGGTATATCTACAGAATACCCAGACCGATACTGGAATTGGTCGATACGTATACCCTCTTGAAGATGGTGGTGTTGACGAGCAAAAACTGAGCTTTTGGGATCGCAACGAAACGGTAAATGAGAAGTTCTCTTTTGATGTGAAGCTAAGGACCAGCTATCCAGTTGATGGCTTAAGAATGCCTAAACACCCGAATGCATCCTTCCAACAACTTAATGCCTATGAATGGCAAGCAAGCTTGATCAATTCAGCTAACCACCTGACGCAACAGCAGCTAGATCTGGAGCAAGCAGAATTGTCCGAACAGTATGAAACTCAAAACTCAGAAACTCCTATCAATAGCAGTGTGACGACCCTAGATAAAGATATATTGCTGTACTGGCGTCATGCTGAAAACCTACCTGCAAGCGTGGATATGCTCGCGTACAAAGAAGAAGGCTCAAGCAAAGGTACTTATAAGCTGACGTTAACACCGGGTAGCGACCTCCCAGTAATGAATCAAGGTCGAGACTGGGTGTTTGTACTAGATATTTCCGGTTCTATGCACGGCAAATTCTCATCCCTGATTGAAGGTATTAGAAGCGGATTAACACAGTTAAACCCAAATGATCGCTTCAAGATCGTATTATTTAACAATCGAGCTCAGAGTTTCACACAGGGCTACCTACCTGCTGATCAGCAAACAATTAAAGACACATTGCAACGTCTAGATCAGGTACAACCAAGTAGCGGTACAAATCTTTATGCGGGACTTAAGACCGGCATTAATCAACTGGATTCGGATAGAACTACTGCAGTCGTTCTTGTTACAGATGGCGTTGCCAATGTAGGCACGACCGAAAAGAGTAAATTTCTAGATCTACTAGAGCAGCGTGATGCCCGCCTATTTACTTTTATTATGGGTAACAGCGCTAACCGTCCTCTTTTAGAAGAGATGACACGCGTATCCAATGGCTTTGCTCTACAGATTTCAAACTCTGACGATATTAGTGGTCAGCTCCAGATAGCCAAAGGCAAGATGGCTCATGCTTCTATGCGGGACATTCAGATCGAGATTGATGGTGTAAGAAGCAAAGAGCTGGTGAAACCGCGCCTTGCTAATACCCTTTACCACGGTCAACAACTGACTCTATTTGGACACTATTACAAACCAGGCAAGGCAGAAGTGAAGCTGACCGGCACAATCAACGGTGAAAAGAAAACCTACAAGACCAGCTTTAATCTACCTGACGTTGCAACTGACAGCCCTGAATTGGAACGCCTATGGGCTTATGCTGCAATAGAAGAGCTACAAGCTGAGATGGACTACCTAGGCTCTGACAAAGATGCTGAGCAAGCGATTGTTGATACCGCTGTGGAATATGGCTTGGTAACTGACTACACATCTATGATCGTTGTAAGAGACGAAGTCTTCAAAGCGATGAATATTGAGCGCTCTAATCTAAAACGCGTTGAAAAAGAACAGACCGCTCGTCAAAACCGAGCACAACAACAGATTACCGCTCAGCAGAATCGCGTAGATGCTCAACAGCCAATGTTTGTCGATCAATCGAAAGATCAGGCTAACCAGAACCAAACTAGACCGAGTGTTTCATCAACACGCACAGGTTCAGGTGGCGGTGCTGTATCACCATGGTTAGTGATCTTTATCGCTGTAGCCATTGCACTAGTACAAATTCGTCGCTTTAAGCGCTAAACAGAGCTGAAATGGCCATGAATTTGTTCACCTCAATCGCAACTGCCCTTCGGGGCGGTTGTGACTCTCGTCATGCTCTTAACGATAACGAGCAGTCAACAAAAGTACCGCTGATCACCTTATCTATCATCGTCAGTGTTTTGAGCATCGGATTACTAGGTTATTTCTATCCTGTGCTTTCATGGCTCTGCTTTGATTACGCCCTAATTGCTGAGCAACAACAATTCTGGCGTTTAATTACAGCCCATTTTGTTCATAGCTCTACAGAGCACCTTTTTTGGGACCTGTTAACCTTTACCGCCGCAGGAGCGTATTTAGAGAAACGTAACCAAAAGCTATTCATATATGGATTGCTTGCAAGCCTAGTGACCCTATCCATCTTTCTACTTTCACCACTAACAGATATAGCGCGATACAGTGGCTTATCTGGGATCCTATACACTGTAATCTGTTTAGCAGCATGGCAATGGTTAAGAGAGGAAAAAGGCTTTATCGCATGGCTACCGTTGATAGCGATCGCTGTTAAAACGGTTACTGAGATATTTATGCAGGATACAGTCTTTGTAACTGAAGGATGGGCGGTATTTAGTGAAGCACATCTCGTTGGGGCTGGTACTGCATTGTTTGTAGGCTTTTATCAGGCTGTAAGAAGTGCTGATTTGAAATTATTTTCATCTCTTTCAAAAGCAAAAAGCGCCATTAAGAAACCTTAATAGCGCTTTGATTTATAGTAGCTTTTAGCTTTCTTGATTATTTGCCAAGAAGAACCAAGTATCGAGAACAGAATCAGGGTTCAAAGATACTGTGCTAATTCCCTGCTCCATCAACCAACGAGCTAGATCAGGGTGATCGGATGGGCCTTGGCCGCAAATACCGATGTACTTGCCCTGCTTCTTACATGCTGAAATAGCCATGGAAAGCAGCTTTTTAACCGCTTCATCTCGCTCATCGAATAGGTGCGCAATAACACCGGAATCACGATCCAAGCCCAGTGTTAACTGCGTTAGATCGTTAGAGCCAATAGAGAAGCCATCAAAGTGTTCTAGGAACTCATCAGCAAGTAATGCATTAGATGGAATCTCACACATCATGATTACACGTAAACCGTTCTGACCACGCTTAAGTCCATTAGCAGCAAGCAGATCAACAACCTGTTTCGCTTCACCCGGGGTACGTACAAACGGGATCATTACTTCAACGTTAGTAAGCTGCATCTCATCGCGTACACGCTTAAGAGCACGACATTCAAGTTCGAAGCAATCACGGAAGTTTTCAGAGATGTATCGTGCTGCACCACGGAAACCAAGCATTGGGTTCTCTTCACTTGGTTCAAACGCATCGCCACCGATTAGATGACCGTATTCGTTCGACTTAAAGTCAGACATACGTACGATCACTTTCTTAGGGTAGAAAGCAGCGGCCAATGTAGAAATACCTTCTACCAGACGATCAACATAGAAATCGACTGGGCTGTCGTAACCTGAAATACGGCGAGATATAGTCTGCTGCAGTGCGGGTGGCTGCTGATCGAAATTAATCAATGCTTTAGGGTGCACACCAATCATGCGGTTAATAATGAATTCTAGGCGCGCTAGCCCCACACCTGCATTTGGCAGTGCCTGAAAATCAAATGCACGATCAGGGTTGCCCACGTTCATCATGATTTCGAAAGGTAGATCAGGCATAGATTCTACACTGTTAGACTGGTGCTCATAATCCAGTTTTCCAGCATAAACTCGACCGGTATCACCCTCAGCACATGAAACAGTCACAACTTGACCATTAACAAACTGTTCCGTTGCATCCCCACATCCAACAATCGCAGGAATACCCAATTCACGGGCAATAATTGCAGCATGACAAGTACGACCACCGCGGTTTGTAACAATAGCTGCAGCGCGCTTCATAACAGGCTCCCAATCAGGGTCTGTCATATCTGTAACAAGCACTTCACCCGGCTGTACTTTCTCCATTTCATTAATGTCATGGACGATACGTACATTACCAGAGCCAATTCGATGACCTATAGAGCGGCCTTCAACAAGTACTTGGCTGGTTTCTTTTAGTAGGTAGCGCTCAATTACCGCTTGATTACTGCGGCTCTTAACAGTTTCAGGACGCGCCTGAACGACAAATAGTTCGCCCGTATCGCCATCTTTAGCCCACTCAATATCCATTGGGCGGCCATAGTGGTTTTCGATCTCAATGGCAATCTTCGCTAATTGCTGAACATCTTTATCATCGATGGAGAACTGCTGGCGCTCAGCCTGATCAACTTGAACAGTGGATACAGGATTGTCTGAACCCGGCTCAGAGTAGACCATCTTGATCGCTTTAGAACCGATCGTTTTACGAATAATTGCTGGTGCACCCATTTTTAGGGTTGGCTTATATACGTAAAACTCATCTGGGTTAACCGCGCCTTGTACAACGGTTTCACCTAAGCCGTATGCAGAAGTAATAAAAACTACGTGGTTAAAACCAGACTCTGTATCCAACGTAAACATTACACCGGAAGAGCCAGTTTCACTGCGAACCATGCGCTGTATACCGGCAGAAAGCGCTACTTCACTGTGCTCAAAACCATGGTGAACACGGTAAGAGATAGCACGATCGTTATAGAGAGATGCAAATACCTCTTTGATCGCGTGTTTAACATTGGCTAGACCTCGAACGTTTAAGAATGTTTCCTGCTGCCCGGCAAAAGAAGCATCCGGTAGGTCTTCAGCCGTTGCAGAAGAACGAACTGCCACAGCGATATCTTGATTTTCAGCAGACATATCAGCCCAGTACGCTTCGATCGCTTGATCAAGTTCTGGTTGAAACTCTGCTTCCATGATCCAATCACGTACCGTCTTACCGGTCTCTTTTAGTGCTTGGATATCATTAGTATCAAGCTCTTTAAGCTTGGCATTAATCTTATCTTCTAGACCGCCATGAGTTAGGAAGTCACGATAGGCATCAGCCGTAGTTGCAAAACCATTTGGCACTTTAACATTCGCGCCAGTAAGTTCTTGTAACATTTCGCCAAGAGAAGCGTTTTTACCGCCTACTCTTTCTACGTCATTCATTCCTACCTGATCTAGGCGCAGTACATAGTTCTGCAACTGTATATCTCCTACTCTGGTGTATAGTTATTACTTCTAATAATGGTGAGATCTTACTGCACTCAGCAGCAAAAATCCCCTGAAAAAAGCGCATATATGGTGGATTACTTTGATGATAATCAGACTATTGATGAAATCATGACCAATCGCTGAAATATGGCTGCCGATGATAGCCGCAACCCTGCTCTACATCTGGTATAGTCAGCCATATATTTTTGTTGCAGATTGTAAGTAAACAATGAAACGAACAGCTTTTTTTATTTCAGACGGAACAGGTCTAACCTCAGAAGCATTGGGGCATAGTTTGCTTGCTCAGTTTGATAGCATTGAATTTGAACAGATTACTCTTCCCTACATAGATGACGTTGAAAAGGCTCGCGAGGCCGTCCAGAAGATCAACCAAGTTGCCGAGCAACATGGCACTCGCCCTTTGATCTTTGATACGGTCGTAAATGAAGATATTCGTAATATCATTGCCGAATCGAATGCCTTTAAGATCGATGTCTTTTCAAGCTTCCTAAAACCTCTAGAAAACGAGCTTGATGCTCACTCCAATTATTCCGTAGGTAAATCCCACGGTATCGTTGAGCGTACTCGCTACAAAGACCGCATAGATTCAGTAAACTTTGCAATCGATAATGATGACGGTGCGCGTACACGCCAATACGCCAATGCGGATATCATCCTTGTAGGTGTATCCCGCTGCGGAAAGACACCAACGTGCCTTTATATGGCGATGCAATTTGGTATCCGTGCAGCAAACTACCCTCTGACCGAAGAAGATATGGAGTTTAATCGCCTTCCTGAAGTACTAGAGGAACATAAACATAAGCTTTACGGTCTGACAATTGATCCATTCCAGCTTTCTGCGATTCGTCATGAACGCCGTCCTAATAGCCGTTATGCTTCACTTGATCAGT